>DATJHK010000052.1:0-107935 GCA_035493875.1 Candidatus Limnocylindria bacterium | reverse complement strand
ATGACGCGCGCGCGATCGGTCGCCGCGGTGAGCCGCTGGCGGAACGCGCGCGGGCTGAGCAGTCCGGTGAGGCCGTCGAACTCGGCGCGGCGCCGGTCGTCTTCGCGATCGAGCGCGAGCGCGTACGCGGGCGACGCATGCTCGGCGAGCCGTACGAGCCGCTCGCAGCTCTCGCCGTCCAGCGCGGCGCGGGCGCTCAGCGCGAGGACGCAGGCGCGCCCGGCATCGAGGGCGAGCGGGACGGCGAGCGCCGCGGCATCGAGCGGGTGAAGGGGCCGGACGCCGTCGGCGAGGGTGATGCGGTGTCCGGCCGCGAGCGCACGCACGGGCAGCGCGTTCGCGTCGTCGCGGGCCAGCCGCGAGCCGGCGAAGTAGGCCAATCGCTCACCGGCGGCGTGCACGCAGAGCAGCGTCCCATCGTGCTCCTCGTAGAATGCGACGGCGTCGACGAGCGGGACGGCGGCGCGCGTCGAGCGCACCAGTTCGTCGCGCACGGCACCGACGGAGCGGCGCGCGGCGGCCGCGAGTTCGCGAGCCGTCTCGACGAACGCGGCCTCACGCGCCTGTGCGAACCGGAGCGCAAGACGGTCGGCGCGAGCGCTCGCACGTGCCGACCACGCGACGACGACGCTCACCGCGACGACGCCGAGCGCGCCGCACACGATCGTCAGCTCGAGCAACGCGGCGCCGGTCATACGCCTCGTGGGGTGCCCGCGCGCCGCGGGCGCTAGTCTCGGCGGATCGGCCCGACTACGGGATCAGCGCGCGGAGCTTGTCGGGCTCGGTCACGACGACGTGCGCGGTGCGCATGTCGACGAGCCGGTCGTCCCAGAAGCGGTTCAGCGTGCGATTCACCGTCTCGCGCGTGGTACCGATCATGTTGGCCATCTCTTGGTTGGTCAGGCGCAGCGTGATTCGGGTCCCATTTTCGACCGACTCGCCGAACTGCTCCGCCAAGTTCAGCAAGAGCGAGGCGAGGCGAGCGCGGATGTCCTGCGAGGTCGTCGCCGCGATGAGCGCGTTCGCCGCGCGCAGCCGCTCGGAGAGCTCGATCACGAGCAGGCGACCGATCTGGGGGTTGCGGTCGATCAGGCCCATGAAGTCGTCTCGCCGCACCGCGCCGACCTCGACGTCGGTCAGCGTCTTGATCGACGCCGACCGCAGCGACGAGTCGAACATCGACATCTCTCCGAAGAAGTCGCCTTCTTTGAGGATGGAGAGGATCGTCTCCCGCCCGTCCGGCGCGACGCGGCAGACCGCGACCGAACCGCTCGCGATGACGAAGAAGGTGTCACCCGGTTCACCCTCGCGCACGATGAACTGGTGTTTGGGATAACGGCGCTCGCTAACGGTCGCCAGGACCTGCCCGAGCTGCTCGTCGGTGAAGTCACGGAACAGCGGGATCCGCCGCAGCGTGGAAACATCGATCATCGTAGCCCCAGGTTCAGAGATCGCCGCGTGCCGACCTTGTGCGCGCGCGCTCGCTTCTGGTCCGTGGGAGAAAAGGTGCTCCCTCTCCTCGCGGCGCGCGCATACTCCCTGGGGCGCCGGGGCACCGGCGCGCGTGTGAACGACCGTGAGCTCCCGGCACTCCACGCGCTCAGCCTCGAACCGCGCACGGCGCGGCCCGGCGAGACCGTGCACCTGCGCTTCCGCACGCCGAACCTGAGCGCGACGGACAGCCCGTCGGCGACGGTCAGGTTCTTCTTGCCGCCGGAGCTCGAAGCGCTCGACGAGACGGCGCAAGTCGTGCAGCCCGTCGCGCCCGGCGCCGACGTCGTCGCGCTTCTGCGTGCGCGACTCGCCACGCCGCTCGACGACGGTCTCCAGCTCCTCGTGCGGGCGGTGCTCGAACTGCGGGACGAGGCACTGGAGACGAACCGGTGCGCGCTGCGCGTGCGCAGCAGCGCCGTCCTCGACGGGCCGCAGAGCGGGGTATTCGTCGCCCTGGAGGACGACGAGACGGTGATCGTCCGCGCCGTCGTCTGCAACGAGGGCGACGGTCCGGCGTCCGATCTCGAGATCACGGCCGCAGCGCCGCTCGGCTGCTCGCGACTCGCGGGCGAACCCGCTGTGCTCGCGCTGCCGCGGTTGGAGGTCGGGGAACGGGCCGAGCTGCGTTTCGCCGCGCGGCTCGTCGCGCCGGGCGCGGTGCTCGTCGCGGACGACGCGGTCGTGCGGTGCGGCGACGGCCCGCCGTTCGCGCTCGCCGCACGCGAGCACATCGCGCTCGCCGCGTCGCTCGCGCCGCCCGCGATCCGCGTACACGCGCAGCGGCGCGGCGTGCGCATCGCGATCGCCGTGCGAAACGACGGTTGGGTCGACGCGGCCGACGTCCTGCTGCGGGTCGTGCTGCCCGCGCCGCTGCGCCCGACCGAGGAAAGCATCGAGGTCGACGGCGTTCCTACGGCTCGGCGCGCGCGCGGCGCGTTCGCGCACGTCGAACGGAGCGGCGCGACGACGACGCTGAGGTTGCGGCGTGTCCCGGCGCGCGGCAGCGTCGAGGTCGAATTGGCGGCCGCGGTGCCGCTGGGCTTCGCGCCGGCACCGCTGCGCGTCGTGCTGGACGAGCACGAGGCGAGCGCGGAGGTGGCCGCGTCGCCCGAGCGCGAGCTGCGGCTGCGGATCGTCGATCCGCCGCAGACCGTCGAGCCCGGCGACGCGCTCACGATTCTCGGCGAGATCGCCAACACCGGCGACGTTGCCGAGACGGTGACGCTGACCGTCGCCGCGCCGGAGCTGGCGGACGAACCCGATCCGTGCGCGACGACGCTCGCAGCGGGCGGACTCGCCCGCGTCGCGCTCACCGCGCGGGTCCGCGCCGACCTCGCGGACGGGACGCGGATCGCGATCCCACTGTGCGCGCTGGTCGACGGCGAAGCGCGCGCGCACGCCGAGTGCACCGTGGTCGTGCGCGATCGCGCATGGCTCGTCGCCGACGAGCCGCGCCGCAGCGGCGAGGGCGTCGCGTACGCGCTGCGCAACACCGGAACGACGACGGCGCGCGCGTTGCGCGCGACGTTCGGCGAGAGCCCCTACGCGCTCGAGCCGCTCGCCCCGTCCGCCGCCACGACGCTCGTCGTGTCGGAGGACGATGCGCGCACCGGTGGACGCATCTTCTCGGCGGGGCGCGAGGTGCTTGCCCTCGCCGCGTTCGGAGCGCGCAGGCGCGACGCGGTGTCGGTCGCGCTCGAGACGCCTGCGGAAGTCGTCGCCGGGGCCGCGTTCGTGGTGCGCGCGCACGTCACCGTCGCGGCCGCGGCGGAACGGCTCGTCCTCCGCGCGCCGACCGGATCCGGAGCGGCGTACGTCCCCGGATCGACCGTTCTCGACGGCGTGCCGTTACTCGACCGTGCCGGCGACTCGCCGCTCGCGGCCGAAGGCTTGGTACTGCACGGTGTCCCGGAGCACGCCGAGCTCGCGCTCGCGTGGTCGCTGCTCGCCGATCCCGAGATACCTGCTGCGATACTCGCGCCGAGTCTCGCCGCGATCCTCGAGGACCAGCACGCCCTCGCATCGCGAGAGGTGGCCGTGCGCGGCCGCACGGCGTTCGCGCCGCGTCCGGCGGCGTTCGGCTATCACGTCGATGCGTACGCGCTCGCCCTGCCCGGCGCGCAAGAGCGCGCGGCGGCTCTCCCCCACCGCGACCACGAGCGCGGCGCGATCGTCCTGCCGTTCGAACCGCTCCTCGGGCAGCGCACGCCGATGCCGCACGTCGCGACGGAGGAGCGCGACGACGCGTATTGGTTCGAGCTGCCGCTCGACGACGAGCGGCTCGACCGCATCGCGCGCGCGGTGCGGTCCGCCGGCGGCACGCTCGCCGGACATCTCGTGGTGATTCGCGCGCTGCTGGCCGAACGCGAGACCTCGGGCGATCCGCACGTCGCCGCCGCGCTCGACGGGGTCCGTACCGCCGTCGCAGAGCTGTACGACCGCCTCTTCGTCAAGTTGCGCATCCCGGGATTCCGGCCGTCGCGGCGCGACTTCGAAGACCGCGCGCTGCGCGGTGCGTTGACGACGCTGTTCGAGCGACTCCTCGACGTGCGGGCCGGGGGTGCGTCGCTCGGCGGGGCGGCGGTCCGAATCCCGCGCGTTCGCGTGCGGGAAGCGCTTGCGGCACTCGCGCACGCACCGTACGGCATGCCGCCGGCGCTGCGTGCGCTCGTCGCGCTCGTCCCCGGCACGTCCGAGGAGACGCCGCTGCTCTCCGGTGCGTTCGCACGGTACGCCGCGGAGCTCGACGCGTCGCTCTCGCGCTGCGAGCAGCTCGACGAGGATGCCTACGACGTCGCGCTCGCCGACGAGCGCTGCGAGGATCTCGACGACGCGCGCGCCGCGGTGTCGGCTGCCCTGCGTGCGCGGATCCCACTCGCGGGTGTTGCGTGATGACGTTGCCGCTCCCGCTGCTGCTCGCCGCGCTCGGCGTCGTGCTCGTCACGGTCGCGATCTTCGCTCCGCAGCGCGTCCGGGCAGCGCCTCCCGCGGTCTCGCTCGCACCGCCGCTCGCTCCGCCCGCGCAAGCGTGGTCACCGCCGCAGAGCGACGCGTACGTCGTGGAGAGCATCGCCGAGCCGGAACCGGTCACGACGTCGAGTTGGACCGCGCTGATCGATCCGCTCGCCGCCGGCTGTACGCCCCAGGGACGCGTCGCGCTCGTCGACGCGCTTGCGACCGTGGCGACGCCGTGGGCACACGATGTGCTGTTGCGCGCCCAGGCCGACGAACCGGATCCGATGGTGCGCGCCGCCCTCGACGCGGCACTCCGCGACGTCCGGTTCACGTCGTCCGAGTCGTGAGGATTGTCAAAGCACGGTAAGGATCGCTTTCGCGTGCAGGCCGCCCGCCGCCAGGTTGCTATTATACGAGGAAGGATGCAGCTCTTCGATCAGCTTTTCGGGCGGCGGGAACAGCGCTGGTTCGAGAACGGCCAAGCCGCCGCACGGCAGGGAAAGTTTCAGGGACAGGTCGTTGCCGAAGGTCGCAAGATCTCGGTTCTGGGGACGACGGTCTCGCGCGAGGGCGTCGCCTTCGTCTCGCCGCTGCAGCTTGCGGTTCCGGAGCTCGCGTTCACGTTCACCCTGCGCGAACGGACGATCCCCAGTCGCGTGCGTCTCGACAAGAGCGAGGCAATGCAGGCACCGGAGCGGATCGTGCACCGCTACTTCTGCACGTTCGTCGCGATCGCGGCCGACGACTGGGACGCCGTCGTCCGCTACGTCGAGGACAAGCCGGAGCCCAAGAAGGTCGACCTGGCGCCGAAGATCGACGAGGAGTTCCGCGCGCTGCCCGTCGCGGTGCAGAGCGGGATCGTCGAGCACCTCGTGCGTGCGAAGCGGCTCGCGCCGCCGACCCCGGGGACGGTCCCGCTGATCCGCCTCACCGCCGGCTCGATCCGCGACGCCGGCAACGGCCGCACCACGCAAGACGTGCTGATCCACAGCCGGATCCTCGTCGAGGGGGTCGCGCGCGCGTACGACACGCGCTTTCGCATCTTCTCCAACCTGCGCATCGAACTGATCGGATAAAAAAAGACGCGACCGCGGGGCTACCGCGGTCACGTCTTTTTCGGGTTCGTCGCGTCTCGCTCTAGGCGCTCTGGTCTTTCGGCCGCTCGGCGAAGACGAGGGTCGGCGCCTCGCGCTTCTCGACGACTTCTTTGTTGACCACGCACTTCTTCACGCCGGTCAGCGAGGGCAGATCGTACATCACGTCGAGCATGATCTCTTCGAGGATCGAGCGCAGGCCGCGCGCACCGGTCTTGCGCGACTGGGCCTTGATCGCGATCGCGATCAAGGCTTCCTTGGTGAAGGTCAGCTCGACGCCGTCCATCCCCATGATCTTCTGGAATTGACGGACCAGCGCGTTACGCGGCTCGACGAGGATCCGCCGCAGGGCCAGCTCGTCGAGCGCGTCGAGCGTCACGACGATCGGCAGACGACCGATGAACTCCGGGATGAGCCCGAACTTGAGCAGATCCTCGGGCATCAGGTGCTGGAGGAGCTTGGAGTTGCGGGCGTCCTTTTTCGACTCGGGGTTCGCGCGGAAGCCCAGCGAGTTGGACGCGACGCGTCCTTCGATGATCCGCTCGAGCCCGTCGAACGCGCCGCCGCAGATGAACAGGACGTTCGTGGTGTCGATCTGGATGAATTCCTGGTGCGGATGCTTGCGCCCGCCCTGCGGCGGAACGTTGGCCGTCGTCCCTTCCAGGATCTTGAGCAGCGCCTGCTGCACGCCCTCACCGCTCACGTCGCGCGTGATCGACGGGTTCTCGCTCTTCCGGGCGATCTTGTCGATCTCGTCGATGTAGACGATGCCCTTCTCGGCTCGCTTGACGTCGTAGTCGGCGGCCTGGATGAGCTTGAGCAGGATGTTCTCGACGTCTTCGCCGACGTAGCCGGCCTCGGTGAGGCTGGTCGCGTCCGCCATCGCGAGCGGGACGTCGAGGATCTTGGCGAGCGTCTGGGCGAGATAGGTCTTCCCGCTCCCCGTCGGCCCGACCAACAGGATGTTCGACTTCTGCAGCTCGACGTCGTCGGAGCCGCCGGAGCCTCCGGCGTTTACCCGCTTGTAGTGGTTGTAGACGGCGACGGCAAGAGATTTCTTCGCACGTTCCTGACCGATGACGTACTGGTTCAGGATGTGGTTGATCTCCTTCGGCTTCGGGATGTTCCGAAGCCGAAGATTCTCGTCGACGTTCTTATAGAGCTCTTCCTCGATGATCTCGTTGCAGAGCTCGATGCACTCGTCGCAGATGTAGACACCGGGGCCTGCGATCAGCTTGCGCACCTGCTCCTGCGACTTGCCGCAGAAGCTGCACTTGAGCTGACCCTTCTCGTCCCCGAAACGAAACATGCGTCGACCTACAGGCTTGGGCTGTTAGGGGTGACCGACCGGTTCTCTTTGCTGAACACCTGGTCGACGATCCCGTACTCCTGGGCCTCTTGCGCGGTCATGTAGTAGTCGCGCTCGATGTCCTTGAGAATCTGGTCGATCGGCTTCCCGGTGGTCTGCTCGTAGATCCCGGCGAGCGAACGGCGCGTCGCGATGAGATCGCGAGCGTGGATTTCGATATCGGTGGCCTGACCCCCCACCTGCTGGACCCACGGCTGGTGGATGAGGATCTTGGAGTAGGGCAGGGCATAGCGCTTGCTCTTGGCACCGCCGGTCAGCAAGACCGACCCCATCGAGGCCGCCATGCCGGCGCAGATCGTGGCCACGTCGGGTTTGATGAGTTGCATCGTGTCGTATATCGCCAGTCCCGCGGTCACCGAACCGCCGGGGCTGTTGATGTACATGTCGATGTCCTTGTCGGCGTCCTCGCGCTCCAAGAAGAGGAGCTGCGCGATGATGAGGGAGGCCATCCCATCGTCGATCGGGCCGTGGACGAACACGATGCGTTCTTTGAGCAGGCGCGAGTAGATGTCGTACGCACGCTCTCCGCGCGCGCTCTGCTCGACGACCATTGGTACCAGGTGTCCCATGTGAGCCTCCGAGACCTACGCGGGGGTGGCTTCGGTTGCGGGGACGCGCTTGGCCTGCTCGATCAGCTTGTCGATCGTCTTGGTCCGGACGATCCCGTCGACGAGCGCCCCGAGGTTCGAACGCAGGGCCTCGACGATCCGCTCGCGCGGCTGGCCGTACTGCGCCGCCAGCGCGTCGAGCTCCGCCTCGACGTCGGCCTGGGTCGCCTCGACGCCTTCCTTCTTGGCGATCGCCTCGACGAGCAGGGTGGTCTTGACCCGCCGCTGGGCTTCCTCGCGGTAGGTTTCGCGCAACTCGGCCTCGGTCTTGCCGCTCGCGCTCAGGTAGTCGTCCCAAGGGACGCCGGCGCGCGCGATGTACTGCCGCGACTCGTTCAGGAGCGCGTCGAGCTCACGGTCGATCAGGACCTCGGGGAGCGGAAAGTCGTTGGCCGCCACGATCTTGTCGAGCAGCTGCGCCGACATCTGCCGCCGGGCGTTCTGCTTGACCGTCTCGTCGAGCCGGCGCTTGATCTCCTCGCGCAGCTCCACGAAGGTCTGCGCCTGCGAGACGCGCTTGGCGAACTCGTCGTCGAGCGGCGGGAGTTCCGGCTCCTTGACGTCATGGACGGTGATCGTGAAGACCGCGTCCTTGCCGGCGAGCTCCTGGTTGCCGTAGGGGTCGGGGAACTTCGCCTGGACGTCCTTCGTCTCGCCGGCCTTCATCCCGACGATCCCGTCGACGAAGCCGGGGATGAAGCGCTCCTGGAGGATCTCGGTCTCCTGGCCCTGCGCGGTCCCGCCCTCGAACGCGACGCCGTCGATCTTCCCTTCGTAGTCGAGGGTCGCGGTGTCGCCGAGCTGGACCGGGCGGTCGACCGGCACCAAGGTGGCGGCGTCGCGGCGCATCCGCGCGATCGCGGCCTCGAGGTCCTCGTCGGTCGCGGCTTCGGCGGCGTCGGTGATCTCGACGCCGGTGTAGTCCTTGGGCTCGATCGGCGGGCGGACGGAGACGACGGCCTTCACGCGCAGCGGCTGGCCTTCTTCTTCCGCAAGCAGCTCCATCGCGGGGCGCGAGAGCGGCTCGATCCCGTGCTCTTCCACCGCGGCGGCGTACTTCTGCGGGACCAGATCTTCGAGCGCGCGATCGATGATCGCACCGGTGCCGTACTGGTTCTCGAAGATCTTGCGCGGCACTTTGCCGGGACGGAAGCCGGGGACTTTCGCATTGCGGACGAGCTTGCGGAACGCCGCGTCCTGCGCCGCCGAGAACTCTTCCGGCGTGATGCTGATCTCGAGCTCGACTTGCGTCGGGTCGAGCGTTTTCAGCGTCGAGGGCACAGTACTTCGACCTCCGGAAGCGGGGACGGCGGGCTAGCGCCCGCCGTCGTATTTTGAAATCTGGAGCGGAAGACGAGATTTGAACTCGCGACCCTCGCCTTGGCAAGGCGATGCTCTACCGCTGAGCTACTTCCGCGAACGCCGCTCTCTTTTCGAGTCGTCCGGCGCCAACCCTCGGAGTTTATCGCGTCCCGATAAACGCCGTCAAGGCCTTGGTCCCTGGATTTTCAAACGTGGGCACGCTGAGACTCGAACTCAGATGGGTCGCCCCACTGGAACCTAAATCCAGCGCGTCTACCGATTCCGCCACGTGCCCTCGCGCGCGGTCCCTTCGCCCCGGGCGGCGACGACACCGCCCGGGGAGCGGGCGCTTACACGAGACGGAAATGCAGTTCGCCGAGCTTCGAGATGACGGTGCGCACGCGGTCGCCGGGCTTGAGCCAGGTGCGCTTGTCCTTCGGATAGCCCCAGATGACGCCGCTCGGCGTCCCGGTGAAGATCACGTCGCCGGGCTGCAGCGTGATGTACTGCGAGGCGTAGCTCAGGATGTGCGCGCAGCTGAAGATCATCTGGCCCGTGTTCATGTCCTGGCGCGGCGTCGTCTCGTCGTTGACGAACGTCTGCACCTGCAGCGTCTGCGGATCGGGGATTTGGTCGGCCGTTACGAGCCACGGCCCGAGCGGTGCGAACTGATCGGGGCTCTTCCCGGTCATCCACTGCGAGACGCGGTTCTGCGAGCTGCGCTCGGTGAAATCGTTGCCGGTCGTGTAGCCAAAGACGTAGCTCAGCGCGTCGGCTTCGGAGACCTTCGTCGCGGTCTTCCCGACGATCATCACGAGCTCCGACTCGTAATCGAACCAGTCGGTCGGCAGATGCGAGACGGCGACGGTGCCGTTGTGCCGGTTCAGCGCGGTGTTGTACTTGTTGAAGAGATCCGGATACGGCGGCGTCTTCTCGCCGGTCTCGGCGATGTGTGCGCGGTAGTTGAGACCGACGCACAGGATCTTCGCCGGATTCGCGACCAGCGGACCGTATTCGACCTTCGCCGGATCGACGATCGCACTGGCCGGCGCCGACGACGCAATGCGCGCGAGCGACCCGACGTCGCCGATCCCGCGCACGACGTCGTCGACGTGCAGCGGCGGGTTCGCGATCCCGAGCGCCTGCGCGGCGGCGCGAACGTCGACGATCCCCTTCTCGGTGCGGATCCCGAGCTGATCGACATTGCGCACCCGCAGCGTCGTGAAGGTCAGGCCGCGCGCCGCGCCGGCGACTTCGGCCGGGCCGGCGCTCGCGGCGAGGGTCTGCGCGGCGGATGCGGCGACGGCCGTGCCGGCCGCACCGAGAAGAAATGCACCACGGGTAGGGGTCATGACGTGAAAACCTCCTCCATGGACGAGAGGAGGGTGCCTTCGCTACGCTTGCCCCGTGCCCTGGCGCGGAAGACGGCGTACGATCGCCGTGGCGCCCGCTCGCCTGCCCCCGGTTGAACCGCCATGGTACGATACACGCGGTCACGGGACGTAGCTCAGCTTGGTAGAGCGCTTGCTTTGGGAGCAAGAAGTCGCAGGTTCAAATCCTGTCGTCCCGACCAGTCGCGCGTGCACCCCGCCCGCGGGGCCGGCCCGAGCGCCCGTGGTCTAACGGATAAGGCATCCGCCTTCTAAGCGGAACGATGGGGGTTCGATTCCCTCCGGGCGCGCCAGCTCTCCCGCGATGCCACGCTGCTGGCACCGAGCCGGCGTACGCTCTCTTCGTGAAGCGATGTGGGCACTGCGGTGAGGAACGCGACGAAGCCGAGTACGGCGTGCGCGACAAGCGGACCGGGCGCAAGCATACGGTGTGCATCGGCTGCCGGCGCGCGTATTGCCGTGCCTACCACTATCGCGACCCCGATGCGTACAACGCGCGCCGCCGCGCACTTCTCGCCCAGCGCCGTGCACGCAATCGCGCCTTGGTCGAAGCCTATCTCGCATCACACCCGTGCACCGATTGCGGGACGACCGAGCCACTCGTCATGGAGTTCGACCACGTTCGCGGCACGAAGATTCGCGAGGTCAGCTCGCTGGTGCGCGACGGAGCGACGGTCGAGCGACTCCGCGCCGAGATCGAGAAATGCGAGGTACGGTGCGCGAACTGTCACCGCAAGAAGACCGCTCGGGATCTGTGGGGCCGAAAAACACCCGTAGCCGAGCAGGGTTTCAGCCTCCTGACAGCCGATTATGCGCAGTTCCCCTCGCGTGGTGATTGTAGCTCAGCTGGTTAGAGCGCTCGACTGTGACTCGAGAGGTCGCCGGTTCAAATCCGGTCAGTCACCCCATCGCCGACGAACGGCCCGAGGCTTTCGCTTCGGGCCGTTCGCACAGCATCGATGTCGCGTCGCTTGCCGAGCGAGTCGGCGCCGAGCCAAGAGATACGACGGCGGGCGTCGAACCGCATCGTTGCTGCGCGCCTGTAGCTCAGTGGTAGAGCATCCGGCTTTTAACCGGTTGGTCGAGGGTTCGATCCCCTCCGGGCGCACCACGATTTTCTCCGATCGTCGGCGAAGCGCTTGACGAACGGACGTCGAGGCAGTAATCTTTCGTATCGTTGCACCGCTAGCTCAATGGTAGAGCAGTTGACTCTTAATCAATTGGTTGGGGGTTCGAGTCCCTCGCGGTGCACCAAGACGTGACGAAGAAGGCCCTGGGGAGCGATCCTCGGGGCCTTCTCGCATTTGCCCGTAACGAGCGCAGGAGCAGCGACGGCCACGAGGTTACGGGTTCCCAGCGCGACGTCGACAAGTCACAGCCGGCCATGAGGCATCACGATGCCTGCGCTCGCCGGACCGGGCAGCTACACCGCGATGGAGATCCCGCATAACACGACGTGGAGATCAAGCGCTAGCGGGCGACAAAAACGGACCCCGGGTGAATCGCTCGGGGCCTGCTTCATCTCCGTCGTGTTTCGGCGCCGAACGCGTCAGCCGGAGCCGCCCCGCATCACGACGAGGACCTCCCGGCGGCGCAGCGTCGCGGCGTTCGGGACCCGAATCTCGCGCGCGACGCGCAACGCGCCGAGCATCTTGATCGTCCACCAGGTGACGTCGAACTCGAACCAGCGCATCCCGTGACGCGCGGATGCCGGGAACGCGTGGTGGTTGTTGTGCCAGCCCTCGCCCCACGCCAACGCCGCGACCCACCAGTTGTTGGTCGAACGGTCCTGACCGGGCGTACGGTAGGTGCGGTAGCCGGCGAGGTGCGCGGCGCTGTTGACGAGCCAGGTCACGTGATACGTCGCGACGAGCCGCACGAAGATGCCCCACACCACCCACGACCAGCCGCCGAGAGCGAACAGCGCGAGCGCGAGCGCGAGTTGCCACCCGAGCATCGTCGCTTCGAGGAAGCGGTGGTACGGGTCGGCGGCGACGTCGTGCGCGAAACGCCGTTCCTCCTCGGGGGAGAGCCGTGCCGGATTCCGTGCGAACAGCCACGCGACGTGGCTCCACACGAAGCCGCGCCGTGAGTCGTGCGGATCGCGCTCCGTGTCCGAGTACGCGTGATGCGCGCGGTGCGTCGCGACCCAGGTGATCGGGCCGCCCTGCAGCGCCAGCACGCCGAGCGTCGCGACCACGTACTCGAGCGGCCGCGCGAGGCGCAGGCTGCGGTGCGTCAGCAGACGGTGGTAGCCAAGGCAGATCCCGAGCGCCCCGGTCAGGTAATACACCACGGCCGCCGCCGCCAGCGCGGACCACGAGAACAGCGCCGGCAGCACCGCCGCGCACGCGCCCAGATGGATCACCGCGAGCCCAACCGCCGTCGCGGGGCGCCGATGGGCCGCTCGTGCGGCGTTCACGACCCGACCCGCGGGCTGCTGCGCAGCGCCCGCATCGCCCGCGTCGCGCGCAGGCGCCGGAGCCGCCGTTGCCGCAGGATCCCGCGGCGTGCGAAGGTCAGCAGCGCGCGCGCCGGCGCGTCGTAGAAGCGAAACAGGTCGCCGAACTCGACGTCGGGGTTCTTGTGATGACCGTTGTGGTCTTCCGGCAGAACGAGCGCGGTCGCACGCGCCAGCCGCACGAGCCACGGCGGACTCACCCAGCCGATCTCGCAAGTGTGCCGCCAGAGGACGTGCAGCTGGCCGAGGACGAGCCCCGCCAGCGCGCCGAGCGCCGCGGCCGTCCCGAAGCGCGCCAGCAGCGCCGCGATCGCGAGGTACGGCACGGCGCCGAGAACGCCGTCGAGCAGGATCTGGGGATCGGTCGAGATGATCGCGTGATCCCAATAGGAGCGGGTGTTGTCGTGGTGCGTTCGCAGGTGGAGCCTGCCCCAGATGTGCTGCGGAACGTGGTAGAAAAACGTCGAGGCGAAGTCGCCGACGACGAGCAGGATGAGCAGCGAGACGAAGAACGTCGGGAAGTCGTGAAAAGCCATTCGCATCGTAGCGAACGGCGACGATGAGAAGCCCGTGTGAAGGCCGTGTGAACGGCGATCTCAGCGCGTCGTGGACGCGCCCGCCGCGGCTTGCGCGACGATCGCGATGAGCCCCGCCGCCGCGAGCGCACGGTGGCTGACGCGGTTCTTCTCCTGCGCGGACAGCTCGCCGAACGTCTTGCCCAGCGGCGGGTACGCGAAGATCGCGTCGAACGAGAAACCCAGCTCGCCGCGCTCCTCGGTCGCGATCTCGCCGTCGACGGTCGCCATCGTCGCGAACTCGCGTCCCCGCTCGTCGATGAAGTGCAGCGCGCAGACGAAGCGCGCGCGGCGATCGCCGGTGCCGGCCGCCGCGAGCTCGGCGATCAGCTTGCGCCGCCGCTCGGACCACGGCAGATCGACGCCGCCGTAGTACGCGGTGAGCACGCCGGGCCGGTGGTCGAGCGCGTAGACCTCGAGGCCCGAGTCGTCGGCCATGACGTTGGCGGGCCGGCCGGCGCGCACGAGCTGCGCGTGGAGCGCGCGGGCCTTGAGCGCCGCGTTGTCGGCGTAGGAGACGTCGCCCTCCATCGGGTCGTCGTAGCGCTCGTAGGTCGCGAGCTCGAACGGCGAGCCTCCGAAGAGCTGCTCCATCTCGCGCAGTTTGCCGTGATTCTTGGTGGCGACGTAGACCCGCATCGGCGGTGGGTTACGACTCGTCGAGCCGCAACACCGCCATGAACGCCTCTTGCGGAAGGTCGACGCGCCCGACGCGTTTCATCCGTTCCTTCCCGGCCTTCTGCTTCTCGAGCAGCTTGCGTTTGCGCGTGATGTCGCCGCCGTAGCATTTCGCCAGGACGTTCTTGCGCATCGCGCTGACCGTCTCGCGCGCCACGACCTTCCCGCCGATCGTCGCTTGGATCGGGACGTCGAACATCTGGCGCGGGATCAGCTCCTTGAGCTTCTCGGTGAGCGCGCGGCCGCGGATCGGTGCCTTCTCGCGTGCGACGATGAACGAGAGCGCGTCGACCGGCTCGCCGTTGAGCAGAATCTCGAGCTTGACGAGATCCCCCTCGCGGTAGCCGATGACCTCGTAGTCCAGCGAGGCGTAGCCCTTGGTACGGCTCTTGAGCTGGTCGAAGTAATCGATGATCACCTCGATCAGCGGCATCTCGTAGCTGAGGATCACGCGCCCGTCGGCGAGGTACTCCATGTTGGCGAGCGATCCGCGCCGGTTCTGCGTGAGCTCCATGATCGTCCCGACGTAATCGGGCGGCGTGATCACCGTCGCCTTGACGTAGGGCTCTTCCATGATCGCGATCTTGTCGCGCGCAGGGAGCTTGGCCGGGTTGTCGATGTTCTCGACGGTCCCGTCGGTCAGCGTGACGCGAAAGACGACCGAAGGTGAGGTCGCGATCAGATCGAGGTTGTAATTGCGCTCGAGCCGCTCTTGCACGATCTCCATGTGCAAGAGGCCCAAGAAGCCGCAGCGGAACCCGAAGCCGAGCGCGATCGAGGACTCCGGCTCGAAGTGCAGCGCGCTGTCGTTGAGCGCGAGCTTCTCGAGCGCGTCGCGCAGCTCGGAGACCTCGACCCCTTCGTTGGGGTAAAGGCCGCAGTAGACCATCGGGACGATCGGCTTGTAGCCGGGGAGCGGCGTCTCGGCCGGATCGTCGGCCGAGGTGATCGTGTCGCCGACGTCCATGTCGCCCAGCGACTTGATGTTCGCGATCACGTAGCCGACGTTGCCGACACCGAGCACGCCGGTCTTGCGCATCTCCGGCTTGAAGACGCCGACCTCGGTCGCCTCGTAGACGCGGCGATGCGCCATCGACATGAAGCGCGTCCCCGCGCGCAGCTCGCCGTCGACGACGCGCACGTACGCGACGACGCCGCGATACGGGTCGAACTGCGCGTCGAAGACCAGGCCGCGAAGTTTCTCGCCCTCGGCCTTCGGCGGCGGGATCCGCGTGACGATCGCCTCGAGGATCTCCTCGATCCCGATCCCTTCCTTTGCCGAAGCCGCGATCGCGTCGGAGCCCTCGATCACGAGCAGCTCCTCGATCTCGTGCTTCACCCGCGGAACGTCCGCGGCGGGGAGATCGATCTTGTTGATGACCGGGATGATCGTCAGGTCGTGCTCGAGCGCCAGATGATAGTTGGCGAGCGTCTGCGCTTCGATCCCCTGCGCCGCGTCGATGACGAGCAGCGCGCCCTCGCAGGCCGCGAGCGAGCGCGAGACCTCGGAGCTGAAGTCGACGTGCCCGGGCGTGTCGATGAAGTTCAGCTCGTACGTCTGCCCGTCGCGCGCCGTGTAGGTCAGCGTGACGGGGTGCATCTTGATCGTGATCCCACGCTCGCGCTCGAGATCCATCGCATCGAGAAGCTGCTCTTCCATCGCGCGCTGCTCGACCGTCTTCGTGAACTCGAGCAGACGGTCGCTGAGCGTCGTCTTCCCGTGGTCGATGTGGGCGATGATGCAGAAGTTGCGGACGTGCGCCGGACCGCGCGGCGCGAGGGCGGATTCGCGTTGGATCACGGCTTCAGAACTGACAAGCCGCGATCTGCGGCTGGACGATGCTCGACAGAATCACCTGCAGCACGATGATCACGACGATGAAGGAGAGGTCGAGGCCGCCCATCGGCGGGATGATACGGCGCACGGGCGTGAGCACCGGCTCCACCAGCATCGCGACGTAGTCGGTCCAGCGCCCGCGCAGGCTCGGAACCCACGAGATGACCGCGTAGATCAGCATGATGAGCAGGTACACGCGGAAAAGGTTGCCGACGATTGGCCAGATGGAGCACATGGGGTTCGTTCCTTATTGGCGCGATGCGTCGGGGAGCGTCGCGAGCACGTTCGGCGGCACACCGTTCAAGAACGGCTCGGGGTCGATCGGGTTGCCGTCGTACATCACCTGATAATGCAGATGCGGTCCGGTCGATTCACCGGTCGAACCGACGAAAGCGATCGGTTGCCCTTTCCCGACGTGCTCGCCCGGCGCCACCTCGACCCGCGAGAGGTGCGCGTACCAGGTGTGGTACCCGTTGCCGTGGTCGATGTCGACCTTGATCCCGAACCCGCCGGGGTCCCAGCCCGCGCTCACGACGGTTCCGGCCGCGGACGCGCGGACCTGCGAGCCGTAGTCGGCCGCGAGATCGACGCCCTTGTGGAACTCCGGCCACGGCGACGTCCGGTAGCCGAACCCGTCGACGATCGAGCCGTCGACCGGGGTGAGCGAGGGGATGGCGGCGATCAGCCGGGCGCGGGTGAGCGCGGCGAGCCGGCGCATGTTCAGGACCCGCATCGCCAGGCGCTGTAGCCGCTGCGCGTCGGCTTTGGTCGCGGCCGACTCGTGCGCGAGCCGTTTGAGCCGTGCCTGGACCTGGGCGAAGCCGTCGGCCCGAGCGGGCCGACGACGGGGTGCGAGCATCGCGTGCTGCTTGCCGTGGTCGCCGCCGATCATGCGGCGGATCTCCGCGTTCTCGCGCTGAACCGCGTGGAGCTGGCTCGCCAGGCCGTCGGCCTGCGCGTCGATCGCCTTGAGCTGGGCCTGCTGCTGGGCCGTCAGCTCCTGCAGCGCGTGCACGTTCGCGTCGGCGACGTGCAGTTCGTAGCTGTGGATCGCGACCGCGCCGCCCAGGGCCAACGCGGCGGCCGCGGTCAGCGCGGCGAGGTGCGTGCGCGTGAACGCCAGACGGTAGACGCTGTAGCCGCTCGGCGGGATGATCTTGACGAGGAAGGTGGGCTTCGTCGTCTCGTTCACGAAGCGGCGGCCCGCGCCGCGGCGATCGCGGCGAGCTCTTCCTCCGACGGATCCTGGGCGGGCTTGTAGGCGTTGACCGCCTTTCCGTACGTGCGCGTGTCCTCGCGCGAGTAGATGCTGCTGAGCACCACCCCGTCGCCGTCCCGGTTGAGCAGCGCGAGCGCGTACGAGAGATCCGAGCCGACGTCGCTGAAGGCGTTGTAGCGGACGAACCCGATCCGCGGCACCTCGCTGCGCGCGACGCGCTCGAGCGCAGCGAGCCGGGCCTGCGCCTGGGCGCGTTCGGCGGCGCCTTGCTCCGCCGCGCGGTCCAGCGCGGCGAGCCGCTCGGTGGCGCGCGTCGCGCCGCCGCCGCCCAGCAGGCTGTCGTGGGAGTCGAGGACCGCTTGGAAGCGTCGCCAGCGCGGCGCCGCGACGAGCAGGTGATACCCGCCCGTCACGACGATCGCGCTCGTCAGACCGGCGAGCACGGCCGTGATGATGTTCTGCATACCAAAGAAAAGGCCAGGACGAGGGCCAGGTGGCTCGCGGCACACGGGAGGGTCCGCTTACCGTTGCTCCCTTCCGGGCCTGGCGGGGTTCACGGATTACCGTTGCGCGAGGCCCAACCCTCGTCGAGGCTCCGCCCATGATACCGGGGCGGCCCGTTTCCGCCAAGCCCCTCCGGTCGCGATCACGGGCTTTGTGTGAATCCGGCGGGGATCGCGAAGCGATCGGCCTCGGCCGGGCCGAGCGGGCGGAGGTTTCCGCGTTCGGTCAGGAAGGCGAACGACGGTTCGATATCGCTCCTCCTTGAACCGGGCGACGATTCGTTCGAATCGTCGAACGTCACGAGCGAGTAGAGCGGGAGACGGGTCGACGGTGGTGTCGGGCCGCTGCGGTGCGCGATGAACGTCGGGCGGCAGACGCCGCCGCGCGTCCGCGTCAGCGTCGCCGCGGCGTTCTCGGGGAGCGGCGCCGGGAGGATCGGGCACGCGTTCACCGTCGGCCGTTCGAGCGGCGCGAGATACTGCACCGCCCGGATCGTCGCGCCCCCGTTGCGGCAGCTCCCCGTCGCACCGCTGGTCGCGACGCTCGTCGTCGTGTCGTAGCCGCTCGCCGGCTCGTTCTCGATGCGCAGCGGTCCCAAGCTCGTCGTCGTCTCGCGCAAATCGACCGCCACCGTCCCGGGCGCTGCCGAATCCTCCGCCTCGCCGCGGCCGCGACGCGACGGCGCCGGCGGCGCGGGAGCGGGAGTCGGCTCTTCATCGGGACTGGAGACGCGATACGTCTTGTGCGCCAGGTCGAGCGTGATGACTTGGCCGATGTCGCACTTGCGAATCGTTGCGGTCTGGGCGGCCACGTCGTCGACCCGCACCCAGCCGTTCCAGTACGCATAGCGCAGCAGCCGCGGTTCGGCGAACGCGCGCATCGCGCTCGCCAGCGCGTCGAACGAGAGCCCCAGGGACCGGCGCATCGCGTCCGCGGCGGCGTTCGACGCCGTCCCGCCGGCAGCGTCCCGCGCGGTCTCGTCGCCCGTGCCGCGCAGCACCGTGGCCTCGAGGGCGCCGAGGACCCCGCGCCGGCGCGGCGCCGGGTGCTCGGAAGGCGGGGCGGGGCTCGTCGGGACTGCGGCCAGGTCGGCCTGGAAGTTGCCGGGAGGGGGCGGCGTCGCGGTTACCAGGACGCGGACGATCTCGTCGTAGGCGATCCCGGGCGCGGTCGCCGCCGACGGCGTGGCCGGTGCGATCAGCGCGGCGAAGGCGACCGCGGCGATCGCCCGCACGAGCGAACGAACCATGATGCGTCCCCGTGGTGCGCCGACGGAACATCGCGGGCCTTCCCGAAGTAGGGCGCGGTCATGAGATCCGCCTTCCCGCGTCGCGCCGTCATCGCTACGCTCCTGATCGGCATGCTGCCGGTCTCCGCTCCCGCCGCACCGGCCGCCGCGGTCATGCCGATCGACTGGACCCTCACGCCCGCGCAGATCGCGTCATCGTGCGCGAGCCGGATCGCCGCGTTTCGCGGCCGCACCGATGCCATCGTGCGGGAGCGCTCGGCGCGCACCTTCGAGACGGTCGTCCTGCCGTTCGAGAACGCAGCCGCCGACCTCAACGACGACCTCGCGGCGCAAGGGTTCCTCTACAACGTCTCGACCGACGCCGCGGTGCGTGCCGCGTCGATGAAGTGTTCGACGGACGAGGGCAACGTGTTCAGCGAGATCACGGCGCGCCCCGACCTCTATCAGGCGCTGGCGGCCGCACAGCGGAGCGGGAGCGCGCACGGTGCCGCGCAGGTCAAGCTGACCGATCTCTGGGTCACGCTCGTCAAGCGCAGCGGCGCGGGTCTCGACGAGGCGAAGCGGCGCGACTTCGTCGCGCTCTCCCAGAAACTGACCGATCTGCAGAACCGCTTCCAGGCGAACCTCGGCAACGATCAGACGACGATCACGATCACCGCGGCGCAGGCGCAGCCGCTCCCGCAAGACTTCGTCGCGGCGGCGCTCAAGAAGAACGCCGACGGCGGGTACACCGTCCCGGTCAACGAGTCGACGATCGGGCCGTTCATGCAGAACCAGACGGACGGCGCGGCGCGCAAAGCCTATTACGTCGCCTACAACCGGCGCGGCGGCGAGACGAACGTCACGCTCCTTCAAGAGGCGATCGCCGATCGCGATCAGCTCGCGCATCTGATGGGATATCCCACCTGGGCGGCGTACGTCCTGGCCGACCGGATGGCGGAGACGCCGCAGCGCGTCGAGAGCTTCCTCGGCCGGATCGACGCCGCGATCCTGCCCAAGGCGCGCGAGGAGCGCGACGAGGACGCGAAGCTCAAGGGCGCGCCGCTCGAGCAATGGGATCAGGCGTACTACGAAAACCAGCTGCGCAAGACGAAGTACGCGGTCGACCAGAACGAGATCAAGCAGTACTTCCCGGTGCAGCATGTCGTCGCAAGCGTGCTCGGAATCTACCAGCGCCTGCTCGGCGTGCGCTTCACGCGGGTGAACGTCCCGGTGTGGCAGGACCAGGTCCAGGCGTACGACGTCGCGGACGCCGCGAGCGGCGCGCCGCTGGGGCGCTTCTACCTCGATCTCTTCCCGCGCCCCGGCAAGTACGACCACTTCGCGAACTTCCCGCTGATCGCGCGTCGCGTGCTCCCCGACGGCACGGTGCGCCTCGCGCAGAGCGCGATCGTCGGCAACTGGCCGCAGCCCGCGC
The DNA here is from genome assembly GCA_035493875.1 of Candidatus Limnocylindria bacterium. Classification (GTDB taxonomy): domain Bacteria; phylum Vulcanimicrobiota; class Vulcanimicrobiia; order Vulcanimicrobiales; family Vulcanimicrobiaceae; genus Vulcanimicrobium. The sequence goes on along the minus strand of DATJHK010000052.1, from coordinate 87,782 downwards.
CCGGCCGGCCCGCGCTCCTCACCCACGACGACGTCGAGACGTTCTTCCACGAGTTCGGCCACAACATGGCGGCGATGCTCGCCGACCAGCCGTACGAGACGCTGACCAACGGTTTCCGTCAAGACTTCATCGAGGCACCCTCGCAGATGCTCGAGAACTGGGCTTGGAACCCCGCGATCCTCAAAGAGGTGTCGGCGAACGTCACCACCGGCAAGCCGCTTCCCGACGAGCTGATCCGCAAGATGATCGCGGCGCGTTACGTGCACTACGCGCTCCAGACGACCGGGCAGATCCTCTACGGCACCGTCGACATGGCGTATCACACCGACAAGCCGCCGGTCGACACGACCGCCGTGTGGCGCGCGACCGTCGCGAAGACGACGCCGAACCAGTTCGTCGAAGGCACATACCCGCAGGCGGCGTTCGGCCACCTCATGGGCGGCTACGACGCGGGCTACTACGGCTATCTGTGGTCGAAGGTCTACGCGCAGGACATGTTCTCGCGCTTCGCCGCCGAGGGTCTGACGAACCCGGCCGTCGGGATGGCGTATCGGCGCGACATCCTCGCGCCGGCGCGGCTGGAAGAGCCGGACCAGGAAGTGCGCGCCTTCCTGGGCCGGCCGATGAGTCCCGATGCGTTCTACAAGGAGCTCGGGATCACGCCTCCGGCGCGCGGATGACCTCGTCCGCGATCTGCTGCGCGTGACTCTGCGCGGACTGCTGGGCCGCATCGAGCGCGGCCTGCGCGGTCTCGCGGACGACCTGCTTGCCGTGCGCAACGACGTCGCTCCCGACGTCTTGCGCGCGGTCGAGCAACTCGTCGCGAAGCGGCGGCACCTTGCGGCGTTCGTAATCCGTCACCGGAACCAACAGGCCGGCGAGAAATCCCACCGCCGCCGCCCCGAGCGCGAGCCCGATCGGGTTCTCCGCGGCGATCCCCATCCCGCGCCGGGCGGCGTTTCTCATCTCGTCGCCGCGCACCGATCCCATTCGCTCTCCCGCTTGCCCGGCGGCGTTTCGCATGCCGTTCATCACGTCCGCTACCCTTTCTTTCGCCGTTTCGGCGCGCTCGTTGAACGCGTCGCGCATTCGCGCCGGGACATCGGCTTTGTAGCTCAACGCCTCGACCGTCTCGCCCATGCGCACGCGAGTCTGCTCTATCTCATGCCGGATTTCGCTCGCATCTTTGCCCATTCAACGTCTTCCTTCACGGTCTGTGCGGTCTGCTCGGGGACGAGCGGCGGGACATCTCGAATGCGCTTGCGTGCCGCGAGCGCGAGCACCGCGGCCGTTGCTCCGTACGCCACGGCGACGATCAGTGCTGCGGCCCATACCTGCAGCGCGAGCGCGAGTGCCGCGATTAGGCAGGCGGTGAGCGCTGCGAACGCACTCAGGCCCAGCAACGCCGCGAGCGATGCCATCGTCGCGACCGGCACGAGCGCGCGCCCCTTCTCCGACATCTCGGCTTTCGCCAGCGCGAATTCCTGACGCACGAGCGTGGCGATCTCGTCGCCCAGCTCGCGCAAGAGGACCGGGATCGGTTTCCCGGATTCGACCGGTGCGTCGGCTCTCACGGCGCCCACTCCGCATCGAGGTAGCGATAGCGCCGCGAGCTGGAGGTCTTGATCAGGCGGGAGACGGCGAACCCGAGCGCTGCCGCACTCGCGGCGAGCGCCAGCGGCCGTTCCCGTGCGAACGTCTCGAGATCGCTCACGAGCCGAGAACTGTCGGATTCTTCGAGATAGCGTCCGACGCGCTCGGCGAGCGCCGCTCCGCGCTCGACGTAGTCCGCAACGGGACTGGCGCTGCCGGTGCGCAGCTGTTGACCCGCGCTGCGCAGGTCGTTCGCCATCGACTCGACGCGTACGCCGAGCTGCTTCGTTCCGGCGTCGACCTGGCGGGTCAAGAACGATTTGGAGATGTCGGCCGCGCCCTTCGCGGCTTCGCGTACATCGGGTGTCTGCATGGAATCCCCTTAGCGATGACGACGTCTTGATGTCGTGATACCCCACTCTGCGAACGGTGCGGCAACACGGGGGCGGGATGCTCGCCGTGGGAGGGGACGGGGCGCTTCGAGCGGGAACGGGGGCCGCGATGAGCACGATGCCGCGCGAAAGTTCGTCGGGGCTCGAGACTTTGGAGTTCGACCACCTCGAGCTTTGGGTCGGTAACGCCAAGCAGGCTGCCCATTACTACTGCACGGCCTTCGGCTTCGAACCGCTCGCCTACGCGGGGCCGGAGACGGGCGTCAAGGAACGCGCGTCGTACGTCGTGCGGCAGCACGATCTCACGCTTGTGCTCAGCTCGACGCTCGTGGGCGACGATGCGATCGGTGCGCACGTGATGCGGCACGGCGACGGCGTGCGGGACATCGCGCTGCGCACGCGCGATGCGCGTGATGCGTTCACGCGCGCGGTCGCGGGCGGTGCGCGGCCCGTCGCGGAACCGTGCGAGACGGTCGATGCGGCGGGGAGCGTCGTCACCGCGGTCGTCGGCACGTTCGGCGACACCGTGCACACGCTGATCGAGCGCGCGCGCTATCGCGGTCCGTGGCTCCCGGGATACGAACCATGGTCGACCGGTCGGCACGCGGAGCGCTCCGTCGGCCTCCTGCGGATCGATCATTGCGTCGGGAACGTCGGGTGGGGCGAGATGGACCGCTGGTGCGAGTATTACGCGCGCGCCTTCGGCTTCGAGCAGCTGATCAGTTTCGACGACAAGGAGATCGCGACCGAATACACGGCGCTGCGTTCGAAGGTGATGCAGAATGCGAGCGGCACGGTCAAGCTTCCCATCAACGAACCCGCGGCGGGGCGCAAGCGCTCGCAGATCGAGGAGTATCTCGACTACTATCACGGCCCTGGGATTCAGCACGTCGCGATCGCCACCGACGACATCGTCGAGACGGTGCGCGCGCTGCGCGCGAACGGCGTCGAACTGTTGAGCGCGCCCGACGCATACTACGATGCGCTCGGCGAACGCGTCGGCGTGATCGACGAAGGGGTCGCCGTGTTGCGCGAGCTGAGCATCCTGGTCGATCGCGACGAAGAGGGCTACCTGCTCCAAATCTTTTCCAAGCCGCTCCAGGACCGGCCGACGCTGTTCTTCGAAATCATCCAGCGCCGAGGCTCGCTCTCGTTCGGAAAAGGGAACTTCCGAGCGCTCTTCGTCTCGATCGAGCAGGAACAGGCCAGACGCGGCAACCTCTAACCCCTCAACTCTCCGAGCCTCCGATCCGATACCTTTCAGCAGAATGAAGGACCGCACGTTTGCCGACTTTATGGTCGGCGCGATTGCCTGCGTCTCCGTCCTGGGTTTCTACGCCGTCCTCAAAGAGTCGGAATTCTACCAGGAAGAACGACGCCGCCGGGCTGCCGAGCGCTGGATGCTGCCGCGCCGGAAGCGCCGCCGCCGCTCCCCGGAGGACGACTGCCGCCACTGCGTCGGAACCGGCGTGTGCGAGGAGTGCGCCCCGACCCCGTGCCGCCTGTGCCAGGGGACGGGGATCCAGCCGCGCGACGAGGCGCTCGTCTCGCGCCTGACCGCCCTCTGGGACGGCGCCTAGAGCCGGAAGCATCGTCAGCTCTTCTCCTCCAGATAGCGCCTCGGCGCGCAAGCCACCAAGAGCACGATGACGAGTGCCGTCAGCGGGACGACCGCGAGCACGTGCGCGTCGCGTGCCGCCAGCGCGCCGACGACGATCGCCGCAACGAAGTACACGAGGAACGTCAGCCCCGAGAAGAGCGCGATCGAGGCGCGCGTCGCGTCGCGCAGTGCCTCGACGGCCGCCGACGTCGCACGCGCGAGCGTGCCGCTCATGTAGGTCGTCGATGCCCCGCTCCCGTGCGCGCTGCGCGTCGCCGCCGTCTGCATCCCCATCGCCAGCGCCCCGGTGCCGACCAGCGCGGCGACGACCGGCGCGTGCGCCAAGCCGCCGAACTGCCAAAGGAGCGTGAAGGCGACCAGCACGACGGCCTCGACGAACAGGATCGTCCGCGCGTCGCGCACCGCCGTTCCGGCGGCGACGCCGACGACGAACGACGCGATCGCGCCGACCGCGTTCCACGCCTGCGGCGGATGCGTGCCGCCGAGCGCGAGGCCCGAGACGACGGCGTTCCCGGTCATGTTTGCGGTGAAGAGGTGAAGGCGCAGGTACGCGACGGCGTCCATCGCGCCGCCGGCGGCGGCCAGCGCGACGAGCTGCGCATCGTGCGCGAGATCGCGCGAAAGCGGCACGCGCGGGATGTTCCCGCGCCGGCTGTGCACTACACGCGCTTCATCGGCTCGACGGAGTCTCCCAGCTCGGCGAGCACGGCGGCGGTGTCGGCGCCGACGGCGCGCGCGGCGTGATCGCAGACCGTCGGGTGCGCGGCGAAGCGCGGCACCGGCGCCGGCGTCGCGATGCGGTTTCCCGTGTCGTCGCGCAGGTGCCGCACGATCGCGCGCGCGCGCACCTGCTCGTCGGCGGCGAGGTCGGCGACCGAATACACCGGTCCCGCTGGAACCTCGGCGGCGGCGAGGATGCGGTCGGCCTCGCTCGCGTCGACCGTCTGCGTCCACGCGGCGACGATCGCGTCGAGCTCCGCGGCGTGCTCGGTGCGCTCGCGATTCCCGAGATAGCGCGGATCGTCGGCCAGCTCGGGACGGCCGATCGTCTGCGCGAAGCGCCGGAAGATCGAGTTCGCGTTCGCACCGATCGCGATCCACTTCCCGTCGCGCGTCGGATAGATGTTCGAGGGCGCCGTCGCGCCGAGCATGTTTCCCGCGCGCTCGCGCACGATCCCGAGCGCGTCGTAGTCGGGGATCTGGCCTTGCGTGAGCGCGACGCACGACTCGAGCAGCGAGACGTCGACGAAGTCGCCGACCCCGTCGCGCGCACGCGCGAGGAGCGCCGCCTGGATCCCGATCACGCAGTGCAGCGCGGCCAGCTCGTCGGCGAGCGAGATCCCGATCCGCAACGGCGGCCGGTCGGGGAAGCCCGTCACGTAGCGCAAGCCGCTCATCGACTCGGCGATGTTGCCGAAGCCGACGCGGTCGCGGTAGGGGCCGTCCTGGCCGTAGCCGCTGATCGAGGCATAGACCAAGCGCGGGTTCTCCGCCCGCAGTTCCTCGTAGCCGAGCCCCCACGCGGCGAGCCGGCCGGGCCGGAAGTTCTCGACCAGCACGTCGCAGGTCAGCGCGATCCGCCGGACGGTCGCGCGGTCGTCGGCGTCGTGCAGGTCGAAGCGCAGGAAGCGCTTGTTCCGGTTGTGCGACTTGAACCACCAGGAGGTTCCGTCGGGCGCGGGCGGCCCCCATGTCCGCAGCGCGTCGCCGTCGGCGGGCTCGATCTTGAGGACCTCGGCGCCGAGGTCGGCGAGAAGGCGGCCCGCGGCGGGGCCGGCGACGGAAGAGCCGAGTTCCAGCACGCGGATCCCGGCGAGCGGCGGAGCGTACGAGGTCACGGCGAGCGGCCTTCGCGAACTCCGCGGGTCATGCCCCTCCTGCTCGGACCGGCCTCGCCCCCGGTCGACGCCGTCATGCTCGAAGCGCGCGCGAACGATTTCGCCAAGCGCTCGATCAAGGGCGAAGCGAAGCTGGCGGCGATCGATCTGGCGATCCGCTGCATCGACCTGACGACCCTCGAAGGCCGCGACACCCCCGGACGGGTCGCCTCGCTCTGCGCGAAGGCCGCGTTTCCCGCGCCCGGTGCGCCGCCGGTCGCCGCGGTCTGCGTCTATCCGAACCTCGTCGCGGTCGCGAAGGCCGCGTTGCGCGAGAGCGCGGTGAAGGTCGCCTCGGTCGCGACGGCGTTTCCCAGCGGCCTCTCCTCGCTCGAGGTCAAGCTGCGCGACACGGAGGCCGCGCTCGCGGCCGGCGCCGACGAGATCGACATGGTGATCGACCGCGGCGCGTTCCTCGCCGGCGACGAGCAGGCGGTGGTCGACGAGATCGTCGCGGTCAAGCAGCTCTGCGGCCGCGTCCACCTCAAGGCGATCCTCGAGACCGGTGAGCTGGGCTCGTACGACGCGATCCGCCGCGCGAGCGATCTCGCGCTCGACGCCGGCGCAGACGTGATCAAGACGTCGACCGGAAAGATCGGCGTCTCGGCGACGCTGCCGACCGCGCTCGTGATGGCGGAGGCGATCCGGGATTTCCAGCGCCGCACCGGCGAGCGTCGTGGCTTGAAGATCGCCGGCGGCGTGCGCACGACGAAGGCCGCGCTTGCGTATCTGGTGCTGATCGACGAGACGCTCGGCGATCCGTGGCTCGCACCCGAACTCTTCCGCATCGGCGCCTCCGCGCTGCTCGACGATCTGCTCCTGCAGCGCGCGAAGCTCGAGACGGGCCGTTACGGCTCGCTCGACTACATCGCGAAGGACTGACGGCGCGTCACTTTCCCCACGGCCACGGGAAGCCGAACGTCAGCGCGCCTTGCAGCGAGGTCGGACCGCCCGGGATCGGACGCACCTGCTGGAAGAGCAGCCGCGCATGGCGGCCGACCTGCGCCTCGGCGTACCAGAGCAGCGAACGCGTCGCCGCCGGCGTCGCCGCGGCGTCCTCGCGAATCCCGATGAAGGCGTGCGATCCGATCGCATACCGCAGCCGCGCGTACCCGCCGCGCGAGTCGATCGCGTTGCCGTTCCCATCACCGTTCGTGTCGTGGCCGTAGTACTGCTCGGCGAGCAGCTCGATCCTTTTGTAACGCGCGTCGACGAACGCCCCAGTGCGGGTGTAGAGGTCGTTGAAGACGGGGTGCGCGACCTCGGCGATCGAACGCGAACCTTTCAACGCATCGACGCCGATCTGCACCCCAGGCATGATCGGGACGCGCCCGTAGAGCCCGAGCTCGGGGCCGTTGAACGAGCCGGTCTCGCCTGTCACGACCGGCGGGCCGCCGTACAGCGAGCCGGCGCTGTTGGCGAAGGCGACGGTTGCCGCGAAGCGCGCCACGCCGACGTTGCGCTCCGCTTCGAGCCCCCAGCGCGTCGTCGCGAGCGTGAGATCGTTCAGCCCGACGCGGTTCCCTTCGTAGCCGTACGTCGTGAGCGTGTCGAGGCGCTGCGCGGGCGAATGGATCAGCGGCAGCTCGTAGAGTCCGGCGCGATAGAGCACCTTCGAGTGCGTGTCGAAGTACGCGAGGTAGCCGAGGAAGAGCGATGACGGACTCCCCTCGCTGCCGAGGCTCTCGTGGAAGAACGCTTCGACGCGGCCGACCTCCTGCGCGCCGAGGATCGCGCCGACCGGGACGAAGCGCCGCGTCCCGGGACTCGGCTCCTCCGTCCACCCGACCTGCTCGCGCAAGGCGATGACCGTCGTGCCGTGCTTCGGGAGCCCTTCGAGACGATAGCCGTTGTTGCGGAACGCGTTGCCGAAGTCGTTGAGCTCCGGCAGCACCGAATGGCACGCGCCGCACAAGAGATGATACCGCTGCGCGAACAGCGGGACGGCCTGCACCGGCCGCGGGGAGAGGGCCGCACCCACGGTGAGCGCGGCACCGATGAGCGCAGCAAGAAGCGCGCGCTCAGTGAACGACGATCGCACCGCGCATCCCTCCACCGTAGTGATAGAAGCAGCCGAAGAGGTAGGTCCCCGCGGTGTCGGCGAGCAGCACCGGCGAAGCTGCGCCGGGGCCGAGCGAACCGCTGGTCCAGCCGGTCGAGAGCCGCGTCCCCGACGCCGTCAGCGCGCTCGACGTGAATCCCGGGTCGGCGGGGAACGTCGTCCCCGTCACCGAGGTCGCGGTGTGCGCGAACGAGTCGTGGTTGACGAACTGCACCGACGCCCCGACGGAGACCATCGTCACCGCCGGCGCGTAGCCGGTACTCGTGCCGTACGGCGTCGAGGTGACCGGCGAGGACGAGAGCGAGACGTCGATCACCGTCGTCCCGCTGACCGTCCCGCCGCCGCCCGGCGGCGCGCCCGACGTGCAGCCGGCAAGGACGACGAGCAAGAGCCACACTACGCATCGCACCGCGCCATTCTGGCGCACGGCTCTGAAGGGTATATGAAGCGCCTCCGCGGGGCTCTTCAGACTCCTTTCACGTCCAGCCGGGGGAGGCGCGCGACGAACCGGCTGCCCTCCTCGAGCACGACCTCCCCGCCGTGGGCGTGCGCGATCGAACGGCAGATCGCCAGGCCCAAGCCGCTCCCGTGCTCGTCGTCGTCGCCGCGCACGAAGTGCTCGAAGATCCGCTCCCGCAGCGCCGCCGGAACGCCTGCGCCGTCGTCCTCCACCGCGAGCGCGATGTGCTCTCCTTCTTCCGTCACGGTGACGCGCACGACGGTGCGCGCGTGGCGAAGCGCGTTTTGCACGAGGTTCTCGATGAGCCGCCGCAGGCGGCGCTCGTCGCCGACCGTCCAGCTGCCCTCGGCGAGCCGGAGATCGCAGCGGATCCCCTCACGCGAAGCGGCGGACGTGACCTCGCGTGCGAGCGCCGCGAGATCGACCGGCTCAGCGAGCTTCGGCGGGACGCGTTCCTCGCGGACGAGCGCGAGCAAATCGCCCGTCGTCGTTGCCGCGTCGAGCGCGAGCTCCTCGATGCGGCGCAGCGCGGTGTCGCGCGGGTCGCCGTCGGCGCCGCGCGCTCGCTGGGCGAGCGCAGCGATGCGCGCCAGCGGCGTGCGCAGCTCGTGCGCAGCCTCCGCCGAGAAACGCGCTTCGCGTTCGCGCGCGGCGATCAGCGGCCGCACCGAGACGGCGGCGAGCGCGTAGGCCGCGACGCCTGCGGCGATCAGCAGCGGGACGTCGAGCAGGGCGAGCCCGAGCGCGATCCGCCGCATCTGCGCGGCGTACACCGCCGCACCTTCCGGCAGCGCGAGCACCGGCTCGAGGACGTCGCGCTGCATCCGCGCCAGATAGGCATACGCCCCCGCGTCCAGCACGAGCAGCAGGACGACCAGAATCGCCAGGTAGGAGACGCTGAGCCGTACGACTACGCGTGTAATGTGTAGCCGACGCCCCAGACGGTCGCGATGCGGTCGCGCGCGCCGACGCCGGCGAGCTTGCGGCGCACCGCGCTGACGTAGACGTCGACGACGTTGCTCGAGCCCTCGAAGTCCTCGCCCCAGACGCGCTCGAGGATCTGCGCGCGCGTGAGTGCGATCCCGGCGTTCGCCGCGAGATATTCGAGCAGACGGAATTCGGTCGCGCCGAGCGGGACCTCGCGCCCGCCCACGCGGACCGAGCGGCCGCCGAGGTCGACGCTCAAGTCGCCGACGTCGATCGTCGCGCGGATCGGGAGCGGCGTGCGGCGCAGCAGGGCGCGCAGCCGCGCGGCCAACTCGTCCTCGACGAACGGCTTGACCACGTAATCGTCGGCCCCGGCGTCGAGACCGCGCACGCGGTCCTCGACCGCGTCACGCGCCGTCAGGAACAGGACGGGGGTCGTGATCCCTTCGCCGCGCGCGTCGCGCGTGAGTCCGAAGCCGTCGCGCCCCGGAAGGATCACGTCGACGATCGCGGCATCGTACGTACCGCGCAGCAGCATGTCGTACCCGGAGTCGCCGTCGACGGCGACGTCGACCGCGTAGCGGCGCCGTTCGAGCATCGCGCGGATCGCGTCGGCGATCTCTCGCTGATCTTCGATGACCAGGATGCGCACGCCGCGCACTTCGCCGGCTGCCGTGGTTCGCACCTTGACGCGTCGCGGCGAGGCGCCGACACCCGCCGGCGCCCCACGTTCCCTATGACGTCAGCAGTAGGGTCCGGTGCACGGAGCCGGCGTCGCGGGAGCGGGCGTCGGCGCAACGGGGGCCGGAGCTGCGGCAGCAGCCGGCCGAGCGACGTGCCAGTGCCCCGATGGCGGCTCCGGGAAGTTGTCGCCGTTCGCCTGGTCGGGACCGTTGTCGCCGTTGAACATGTAGAGCGGATGGCTTTGATACGCCCACTGCTGTCCTTTACCGTCCGAGCGGGTGATGATCGTAAAACCGCCGCCGGCCTGCGAGCCGGGTGTCGGGGCCATGGGGGGCCACAGTCCCAGGCACGCGCTGCTCGTGCACGTCCCGCCCGTCGGCGTGTCGGAGTCGAGGAAGTACAACGTCTTGTGGCTCGCGGGATTGACGAAAGCGGCGCTGCCCGCGACCGTCTCCGAAACCGGTACGTTGCCTTGCGCCGCCGCGGACGCGACCGGTGCGGGCGTGACGGCCGCGGACGCCACCGGCGGGATGACGGCGGGACGCGCAGGCGTGGACGTGGTACCGCCGCCGCCGCAAGCTGCCAACATGGCAGCACCGAGGAAGAGAATCGTAGCGAATCTCATGTTCATATGCTGGAAGCCCTCCTGTCCTTCCAGCACGGTAACGACGAAGTATGAAGCAACGCTGAAGCGCTCGGCGAACGCGCCGTAGCGTCGTTTCAGAGATGCTTCATGATTGTTTGCTACGAATCGCGGTGTGGCGCGCGACGGAGCGAACGCACGGGTCGAGTCAGAGCTTGTCGCGCAGATCGATCGCGAGCGCGCGCAGCGCCGGGTCCGCCGCGTCGTGCGCGCAGCGGTCGAATGCGACGCGTGCGTCGTCGCGCCGTCCGTCGCGCAGGAGCACGGTGCCGAGCGCGAAGCGCGCGCGGGCGTACCCCGGCGAGAGTGCGAGCGCGCGCGTCAATTCGGCGAGCGCGGCATCATCGTGTCCGGCGCGCAGCTCGACCAAGGCGAGATCGTAGTGCGCCACCGCGTACGCCGGATTGGTGTCGGCCAGCGCGCGAAAATCGGCGCGCGCCGTCGCGAGATCGCCGGCGCGTAGCGCAGCGAGCCCGCGTCCGTAGTGTGCGAGCGCAGCTTCCGGTGCGATCGCGGCGAAGCGGTCGGCCGCCGCGCGCGCCGCGGCGACGTCGCCGCGCTGCAGCTCCACCGTCACCAGGTTCGCGGCGGCCGCCGCGAAATGCGGATCGCGCCGGAGGGCGTCGGTCAGCAGCTCCGCGGCGGACGCGTAGCGTCCCAACTGCGCCTCGGAAAGGGCAAGATCATAGCGTGCAGTCGAGCCCCGCGGTTCGGGCGGGTCGAGGACGATGATGCGGCGGAACTCCGGCTCGGCGCCGGCCCAGTCACCGGCCTCTTGCGCCGCGATCCCGCGCGCGAAGCGCTCGTGGATCTCGCGCGCCCGCGCCTGGTCGGCGAGCGCGGCGGGATCCGTCGTGCGCGGGGGCGGGCTGGCGTGCGGGTACAGCTCCGCGCGCGCGACGGCGGTCATCGCGCAGCAGGTGACCACGAGGGTGAGCAGGGCGCGACGCATCTCAGCGCTCGGGCAACCCGCCGGCGACCGCATCCCGGCTGCGTGCGGCGCGTTCGGGCGGGCAGTTCCACCCGGTTCGGCCGCCTTCGGTGATCGGCCCGAGCAGGGCCGGCGGTTCACTGGGGAGGAGCGATCCCGGGTCCCCGGCGACGAGCTCCGCGCCGAGCGCCGCTCCGACGCTCGCCGCCAGGGCGAGCGCCCCGGCGAGCAGCCAGCGGCGGAGATTCCACATGGAGCTCAGCCTACACGCCGTGCGTGAAGCGTTCATGAAGACGGCGCTTGCCGCCGGGTTCGTGCTGGCGCTCACGGCGCGCGCACGAGCCGACGAGCTGCTGGTCGGCGTCGTGCGCGACCAGGACGGGGCCGTCGTCTCCGGTGCGCCCGTGACCGCGCTGGACGCGCGCGGCAGACGCCTCGGAGCCGACCGGACCGCCGCCGACGGGACCTTCGCGATCACGGTCGCGGGCGGCGCCGCCGCCGTCCTCGTGACGCCGAACGACGCCGCCCCGCTGCGTTTGACCGTCCGGAACCCCGCCCAGCCACTGGAGGCGATCGTCCGGCGCTATCGGGCGGCCGATCTCGTGCCGAGCCCTGCCGACATCGCAGCGCTCCCGTCGGGATCGCTTCCCGCAGTCGCCTCGGTCGTGCCGTACCGGGCGACCACCGCGAACTGGATCTCCGACCGCGGTCTCGCGCTGCAGCGCGGGGTCGTCGAGATCGAAGGCCTCCCGTTCTACCGGCGGTCCGACGGCGCCGACGCCACCTCGCTGCTCCCTTCGCACGCGGTCGGCTCGATCGGCCTGGCGCCCTCGCTCGATGCGGTGTGGTACGGCGACCGTGCGGGCGGCGGGGTGGTCGACGCGGGGCTCTTCGACCGCGCCGACTTCGGGCGGCTGGGAGCGCGCGACGGCGCGCTGCTCGCATCCGGAGCGAGCGCCTCCGGCTTCGCAGCCGGCTCGTGGTACCCGGACGGCGCGCGAGGCGTCGCCGCCGCGCGGCTGAGCACCCCGGTCGCCGGCGCGTCGGCGACCGTCACGGCGCTCGCCGGCCAGGCGCCGGAGATCCATTACGCCGGGGTCGGCGCCGAGGTGCGCGCCGCGACGCAGCGCACCGACGTCGACGGCCGGCTCGCGATCACGAGCGACGACGGGATCATCGGAACCGGAGCGAGCGCGACGGGGAACGTCAGCGAGTTCGTCGTCGACGCCTCCGGACGCGGGCCGGACGCGCTCGGGCTGCGGGCGCGCTGGCGCGAGGAGTCCGGGGCGCTCGAAGGCGGGACGAGCGCGCACCGCGACGCGGCCCTGGTGCTCGGGACGACGCGCGGCACGGGGACCGTGGTCCGTGCGGCGCTCGCGCTCGCCTACGGGCGCGACGCGGTCTACGAGGAGCCCGTCGTCGACGGCACCGCGCTCCTCCCGTCGCTGGGGATCGACACGCGGCTCGACGAGCACTGGTCGCTCCACGCCGGCTCCACCGCGACGACGCTCGGGACGCCGGGGATCGCGATCGCGCGGGGCTCGCTCGGGGAGTTCCGCGTCGGCTATACCGACGGGCACCGCTTGCGCGCCGATCTGGGCGCCTTCGTGGAAGGCGACGCCGCGCCGCGCGCGGTCACCCGCGGGATCGCCGCCTCGCTGGGTTGGGAGATCGCGCCGCGGCTCTCGCTGCGCGCGTGGACGCTCGACGACGGCAACGCCGTCGCCACGACCTACACCCCGTACCCCGGCGCCCCGCTCGCCGCGACGACCGTCTCCGGAACGCTGCGGCGGAACCTCGTCTGGCTGACGTGGGACGCGCCGCTGCGCATCGACCTGCTGGTGCGGGACGGCGCGCTCGAGGGGGCGGTACGTGCGCCCCTCGGACGCCGCTACGCGCTCGTCGTCGGCTCGTCGATCACGACGACGACGCGCGTGCGCACGCTCAGCGTCGGTGTTGCGGCGCGGTGAGCTCGTGCCGCGGCGTCGCGTCGAAGACCATCCGCACGTGCGTCCCTTCGGCGGTGTCGATGGTGACGCTGCGCGCGATCGCGCGCACGATGCGCAGTCCCCGGCCACGGCCCGGCGAGCCGCCCGTGCGGTCGAGGAAGTTGCCGCGGTCGAAGACGTCGACGACGACCCCGAGGTCCTCGTCGCGCCGCGCGTACAGTTCCACCGGACCCGGCTCGTCGCGCGCGTAGGCGTGCTCGACGGCGTTCGCGAGCGTTTCGCCGACCGCCGTGACGATGTCGGTGCGCAGGTCCTCGTCGAGCTCCAGCGCTGCGAGGAACGCCCCGAGCGCGTGCCGCAGCGGGCGCGGTGAGGCCAGGCACGCGGTTCGGTTCAACCGCAGTTCGCATGTCCCGTTCACGACGCGTCCTTCTCCACGAGCGCCTGCTGCGCGGTCTCGCGTTCGTGGTAGACCGGAAGCAGCTCCGCGATCCCGGCGTACTCGATCAGCCGCGCGAACTGCCGGTTCCCGATCAGGAGCGCGATGCGGCGCTGCGCGCGCTGCGCGTCGCGGCGGAAACGCAGCAGCTCGGAGATCACCGTGGAATCGGCGTACGTCACGCGCGAGAAATCCAGGAGGATCGCAGGACCGGTCCCGTCGACACGCAGCGCCGCGGCGACCTGCTCGCGGCAGCTGATGTCGAGCTCACCCTCGAGCGTGATCACGTCGACGTCCGGGTACCCGCTCACGACGCGATCCTCCGCACGAAGCGCAGCACGTTTTCGGCGCGCCGCGCGAGGTGCGCCGAGAGGGCGGTGACCGACCCGGCGGAGACGTCGCGGCCCGCATCGGCCTCGCCCGCGGCGCGCGACCCCGGCGAGATCGCGCTCGCCGAGAACGCGACGGTGAGGACCGCGACGTCGTCGCGCACGGCGCGTTCGCGAAAGATGCGCGCGCAGATCGCGGCCGCGGGCTCCGTCTGGTCGCTCTCCACCGTGTGCGCGATCGCCTCGAGCAGCGTCGTCTCGCCGCTCAGGAGGTCGCGCGAGTGCTCGACCGCGCCGTCGGTGTAGAGGACGAGCATCGCACCGGGCACCGTCTGCACCGTGTGGCGCCGGTAGGACGCGCCCGCGACGACCCCGAGCGGAAGCCCGCCGCAGTCGAGCAGGCGCGGTGACGCCCCGGGCTCGATCAGGATCGGCGGCGGATGCCCCGCGGTGGCGTAGGTGAACGTGTGCGCATGCGGATCGGCGAAGCCGCAGACCGCGGTCACCATGCGATCGTCACCGCGAACAAGCTCGTCGTTGACGTGCGCGAGCACCGAGGCGGGATCGGCATCGAGCAGCGCCGACGAGATGAACGACTGACGCGCGCGGTTCATCGCGACCGCGGCGTCCAAGCCGTGCCCCGCGACGTCGCCGATCGCGAACAGCACCCGTCCGCCCGGCAGCTCGACGCCGTCGTACCAATCGCCGCCGACCTTCGCTTCCTCCCCGGCCGGCAGATACGTCGCGCTCAAGCGCACGGTCGGGATCGCCGGCAGCGCCTTCTCGAGGAATGCCTCCTGCAGCGTGTCGGCGATGCGCTTCTCGGTCGCGTAGGCGATCTGCAGCAGCGCGGCCTCGCGGTTTTGCGCTTCGAGGCGGCCGACGAGCCGGCTCTGCACCGTGCCGAAGCCGATCGCGACCAGGCCGACGACGACGACCGCCGCGATCACCAGCTCGTCGATCCGCTCGATCGCGCGGCGCGTCTCGCGGTCGATCGACTGTTCCTTGGCGAGGATCGCGCGGTCGATCGCGTCGACGTCGCCGCGATAGCGGTCGACGAGCGTCTTTCCGCGCCGCTCGAGCGTCACGGAGCCGGTGCCGGCGATCAGCGGTTCGGCGACGTCGTGCAGCCACGTCGCGTTCGCCGCCGCGGCGTCGGCGACGAAGCGCGTCGCGTCGGTGAGCCCGAGGTCCCGCAGCTGTTGGTCGAGACGGGCGAGATCGGCACGCAGGATGGGGCGCGCGCTGCGATACGGTTCGAGGAACAGCTCCTGACGGTTCGCGGCGAATCCGCGCACGCCGGTCTCTTCGTCGAGCTGGTCGCGCAGGACGATGAAGGCTTCCGCGCGGGCGGAGCGGGCCTGTTCGGCGGTGCGGAACGATGCGCCGACGAGATTGCTGACGACCTGTCCTCCGGCGATGAGGATCGGGATTGCGAGCGCCAAGAGCAACGCGGTCACGACGAGGGGGCGTGGGACGCGACGAAGCATCGTGCGGGCTGTTGGCGCCGTCCGACGTTCGTCCCTTGAAGCGTTACCTGGGTGTCACCGCGTGCCGCCGCGAACGATCGCCGCATGGGCCTCGCCTACGCGCCTTCGATCGAGACGACGCCGGTTCGGATCGCCGATCGCTACGACCACTTCATCGGCGGGACGTGGACGCCGTCGTCCGGCGGCGAGACGTTCGGCACCGTGAATCCGGCGACCGAGGACGTGCTCGCTCAGGTCGCCGTCGGCACCGCCGACGACGTCGAGCGCGCGGTCGCGGCGGCGCGCACGGCCTACGAACGATGGTGGCGACCGATGCGCGCCGCCGACCGAGCGAAGTACCTCTATCGGATCGCGCGCGCGATCACCGAGCGCTCGCGCGAGCTCGCGGTCCTCGAGACGAAGGACGGCGGCAAGCCGATCAAGGAGGCGCGCGACTTCGATCTGGTCCAGGCCGCGGCGCATTTCTTCTACTACGCGGGCTGGGCCGACAAGCTGCGCTACGCGGTCACGGGTCTCGACGCGCCGCAGCCGGTCGGCGTCGTCGGCGCCGTCGTGCCGTGGAACTTCCCGCTGCTCATGGCCGCGTGGAAGATCGCGCCCGCGCTCGCCTGCGGCAACACGATCGTCCTCAAGCCCGCCGAAACGACGCCGCTCACCGCGCTCGCGCTCGCCGAGATCGCGCAGGAAGCCGATCTCCCGCCGGGGGTCCTCAACATCGTGACCGGCGACGGCCGGACGGGCGCGGCGCTCGTCGCGCACCCCGGCGTCGACAAGGTCGCCTTCACCGGCTCGACCGAGGTCGGCAAGAACATCGCGCGCACGCTGGCGGGGAGCCGCAAGGGGCTCACGCTCGAGCTGGGCGGAAAAGCCGCCAACATCGTCTTCGCCGACGCTCCGCTCGATCAGGCGATCGAAGGCGTCGTCAACGGGATCTATTTCAATCAGGGCCACGTGTGCTGCGCGGGCTCTCGCCTGTTGGTGCAGGAGAACGTCCACGACGAGGTCGTCGAGCGGCTGCGCGCGCGGATCGAGACGCTGCGCGTCGGCGACCCGCTCGACAAGAACACGGACATCGGTGCGATCAACTCGCCGCAGCAGCACGCGAAGATCGCCGAGCTGGTGCAGAGCGGGATCGACGAGGGCGCGACGCTGCACCAGCAATCGTGCGCGCTCCCCGCACGCGGCTGGTTCCATCGCGCCTCCTTCTTCACCGGCGTGTCGCAGTCGCACCGTATCGCGCGCGAGGAGATCTTCGGGCCGGTCCTGGCGATCATGACGTTCCGCACCGCCGACGAGGCGATCGAGAAGGCGAACAACACGCCCTACGGGCTCTCCGCCGGCGTCTGGACCGACAAGGGCGCGAAGTCGATGTACGTCGCGCAGCGGCTGCGCGCCGGCGTCGTGTGGTGCTCGACGTTCAACCAGTTCGATCCCAGCTCGCCGTTCGGCGGCTACCGGGAATCCGGGTTCGGCCGCGAGGGCGGCGTCGCCGGCCTGCGCCCCTACCTCACCGCCTAGAGTCACATTTCGAACGTTCGCTCCCTCGTTTAGGTAGCGAACACGGCGACAAAGGTCGAAGCGACCGGGCGGTGGATCTTTGGCAACGCTTCGTCGACGGGTGGCCCGACGCGCTGCTCGCGTGCGATCGCACGCTGCGCATCGCCGCACTGAACGCTCCGGCCGCGGCCCTGCTCGGGACCTCCCCGGCGGCCGCCGCCGGGACGCCGCTGCACGCCTGCTCCCCCCGCGCCGCCGGCGAGCTCGAAGCGCTCGTCGCCCGCGGATTCGCGCACGGCCAGGCGCAGGCGCCGGGGCTGCGTCCCTTTGAGGCGAGCATCGGCTACGACGCGCACGTGCGCCTGCTCGGGGGCGGCGATCTCGTCGCCGTCGTCCTGCGCGCCGCCTCGCCGACCACGTCCGGCGAGGCCGACGCATCGCTGGAGGCAAGCGAGGAACGCTTTCGGTCGCTCTTCGAGGAGAACCCCGACCCGATCTTGGCGCTCTCGCTCGACGGCGTGGTGACGCGCGCGAACGCCGCGGCCGCGGAAGCGCACGGCTCGGAGATCGCCCGCATCGTCGGCCGTCCGGTCGGCGAATTCCTCGCGGGGAGCTCGCTCGACCGTGCGCGGGCCGCGTTCGCTCGCATCGGCCCCGGGGAGACGCGGACCGTCGAGGTCATCGGGCTGCGCTGCGACGGCGAGACGTTCCCCGCGCTGGTGCGGCTGATCCCGATCGTCTTCCGCGGCGCGGTCACGGGGATCCACGCCGTCGCGCTCGACCTGACGGGACGCCGGCGCGCCGAGCGCGAGCTGGCCGCGCACAGCGAGCGTCTGCGCGAGCTGTACCTGGTCGCGGCGGCCGCGAACGCCGCGGCCGAAAGCCAGATCGCCGCGACGATCGAGGCCGGATGCCGTCTCTTGGGGATGGACTCGGGCGCGCTCTTCGACACCGAGGCCGAGCGCAGCGTCGCGACCGTCGGGGCGCAGATCCCGCTGCGGTTGGCCCGGATCGCGCTCGCGACGGACGGCGCGCTCGCGCTCGAGGACCTGCGCGGGCTGCCCTACATCGGCGAGGCGGACCCCGGGGAAACCGCGCCCGGCGCCTACATCGGGACGGCGATCTCGGTCGCCGCGACGCGCTACGGCTCGCTCTCCTTCGCATCGGTCGAACCGCGCGCGGAGCCCTTCACGCCGAGCGACCGCGACCTCGTGCAGCTGATGGGCGCGCTCATCGGCACCGCGATCGAGCGCGGCCGCTCGCGCGCGCATTTGAACCATCTGGCCTACAACGATCAGCTCACCGCGCTTCCCAACCGCGCGTGGTTCACCGAACGTCTGCGCGACGAGCTCGCGCTCGCGGCGCGTTCGCGCACGCGCGTCGCCGTGATGTTCCTCGACCTGGACCGCTTCAAGGACATCAACGACACGCTGGGACACGCGCTCGGCGATCGTCTGCTGCGGATCATCGCCGACCGCCTCACGCGGGCCGTCGCGGCAGACGGTCTGGTCGCGCGCATGGGCGGCGACGAGTTCATCGTGCTGGTCGGGAACGATCCCGGGAAACACGCGCTCGAGCAGCTGGCCGAGCGCGTCATCGACGCGATCGACGAGCCGATGGTGATCGACGGCTACGAACAGTTCGTCACGACGTCGATCGGGATCGCCGTGCACCCGGTCGACGGCGCCGATGCCGACACGTTGATCAAGCATGCCGACGTCGCGATGTACCGCGCGAAGGAGCGCGGCCGCAACACCTATCAGTTCTTCACGCCGGCCCTCGGCGCGACGCTGCGCACGCGCATCTCGCAGGAGAAGTCGCTGCGCAAGGCGCTCGAGCGCGACGAGTTCGTCGTGCACTATCAGCCGCAGTTCGACTTGGCCGAGGAGCGCCTGGTCTCGGTCGAGGCTCTCGTGCGATGGCAGCACCCGCGCCTGGGGCTCGTCTCACCGGACCGCTTCATCGCGAGCGCCGAGATGAGCGGGCTGATCGTCCCGCTCGGCGATTGGGTACTCGAGACGGCGTGCGCACAGGTGCGCTCCTGGCAGCACGACGCGCCGGGACTGCGCCTGGCCGTGAACCTCTCGGCGCGCCAGTTCCACCAGACGGCGCTCGCCGCGAAGGTGCGCGACGTGCTCGCGCGCACGGGGCTGCGCGCGCAAGACCTCGAGATCGAGATCACCGAATCGGTGGCGATGAGCGACGCCGCGCTCTCGGTGCAGATCCTCGAGGAGCTGCGCCGCGCCGGGGTCCGGCTCGCCGTCGACGACTTCGGGACCGGATACTCCTCGCTCGGCTACCTGCGGCGCTTCGCGCTCGACGCGCTCAAGATCGATCACTCCTTCGTGCGCGACATCATGCTCGAGCCGGACGACGCGACGATCGTGCGCACCGTCGTCGTGATGGCGCACAACCTCGGCTTGGAGGTCTGCGCCGAAGGCGTCGAGACCCAAGAGCAGGTCGCCTTCCTGCGCCAGCTGCAGTGCGAGCGGGTGCAGGGCTTCTTCTTCGCGCGGCCGATGACGGCGCCCGACTTCTCGGCGTACCTCGCCCGCACGGCGAGCGGAGCACGGATCGGCTGACCGTCCGCGTCCCCGGCAACGCCGCGGGAGGCGCGGCGCGGCGGGGTAAATGCCGTGGCGTGGACACGCTCGCATCGCCCCGCATCGATCGCGCCGCGCTCGCGCAACGGTACCTGGGCAACCGCCGCCGGACCGCCGACCTGTACGCGACGCTCGCGCCGGAAGCGTACGAGGATGCGCCGATCCCGCTGCGCCATCCGTTCGTCTTCTACGCCGGACACATCCCGGCGTTCTCGTACATCACGCTCGTGCGCGACGCGCTCCGCCGCCCGTCGCTGGACGCCGAGCTGGAGCGGCTGTTCAACCGCGGGATCGACCCCCGCGACGCGGCCGGCGCGACGCAGCATCGCCGCTCGGTCTGGCCGGACCGCGCGACGGTCGAGGGCTTCGCCGCGGCGTGCGACGCCGCCGTACTGGACGCGTACGCGAACGCGACCCTCGACGACCCCGCCAACCCGAACCTCGTGCGCGGCGAGGCCGCGTTCAACATCCTCGAGCACGAGGAGATGCATCACGAAACGCTCGTGTACATCATCAACCGCTTGGCGCGCGAGCGCCAGCGCGGGCCGCGCGGCCAGCATCGCGACGCGATGCCCGCGCGCCGCGAGCCGATCGCGATCCCGGCGGGACGTGCGACGCTCGGCGCCTCGCGCGGCGCGATCCCGTTCGGGTGGGACAACGAGTTCGAGGCCTCCGAGGTCGACGTCGCCGCCTTCGCGCTCGACGCGCACGACGTGACGAACGGCGAGTATCTCGCGTTCGTCCGGGCAGGCGGACCGGTGCCGCCGTTCTGGTTCGAACGCGACGGCGCGTGGATGCTGCTCGGCGTCTTCGAGGACCTTCCGCTTCCGCACTCGTGGCCGGTGTACTGTACGCAGGAGCAGGCCGCGGCGTTCTGCGCGTGGAGCGGCGGCCGGCTCATGAGCGAAGCGGAATATCATCGCGCGGCGTTCGGCTCGCCGTCCGGCGTCGGGCGGCCGTATCCGTGGGGCGCCGAGCCCGCGGATCCACGCCGCCACGGCAACTTCGGCTGGCGGCGCTACGATCCCGAACCCGTCGGTTCGTCGCCCGCCGGCGCGAGCGCCTGGGGCGTGCACGATCTGATCGGCAACGGCTGGGAATGGACGGGAACGCCGTTCGCGCCGCTGCCGGGCTTCCGCCCGATGGCCTCGTATCCGCCGTACTCGTCGGACTTCTTCGACGGCCAGCACTTCGTGATGAAGGGCGCCGCGCCGGTCACCGCGACGACGCTCGTGCGCGCGAGCTTGCGGAACTGGTTCTATTACGACTACCCCTACGTGTTCGCGACCTTCCGGCGCGCGTACGGTGGTATCGCGCCGACGTGATCGCCGAGCACGACGAAGAGCGCGCGCGAGCAGGAGAGCCCTTCGCACACGCACTGCAGCTTAGCACTCTCTGACGCGTTCTTGATCTTCGGCGCCCTGCGGTCGCTTGCGGCTATCCGGCTGCACGGCTACGATAAGAGCCGTGGACGGCGAACTGGTCGTGGTGAACGACCTCAATCAGATCCGGCGTGCTCTCGGTGATCCCGAGCGCATCGCAGCGGAGCCGCCCCTCTTTCGATACATCTGGTCGTGCGGCTGCGAAGGCCGCACCGACGAGCGCCAGCGCACATGGCTGCGCTGTGCCGCACATCGCGGGCTGCCGCTCGAGCGCCGCAACAGCCGTACGGCGTGACCGTTGCGGGGCGCGTCGCGCGCCCCGCGACGGCCCGCTACTTCGGCGCCATGTAGTGGAACTTCTTGAGCGTCGCCTGTCCCTCGGGACCGGAGACGAGCGCGACGAAGTCCTGACCGAGCGACGCGTACTTGGCGTTCTTCGGCACCGTCATCGAGTAGGTTGAGACGACGTTGTACTTCTCTTCGATCTCGATCGCATCGTACTTCGCGGGATTGACGTCCGAGGCGAAGGTGATCGCGGCGTTCGCCGGATTCCCGATCGCGGCGACGACGTCGCTGCCCTTCTCCTTCTGCACGACGACGTTCTTGCGCAGGTTCGTGACGAAGTCGATCCCGTAATCGGCGGCGGCGTTCTGCACGACTTGGCCCGCAAGACGCCCGACCGCCGAGGTCGGCGTCCCCATCGCCAGCTTGACGCCGGGGTTCGCGAGGTCCTTGAGCGAGTGGACCTTCGCGGGATTCCCCTTGGGGACCAGGATCATCTCCTTGTTGCGCAGCACGGGCGTCGGTGCCGCGATGTACGACATCTCGGGATCGAGGATCGTGCTGCCGACCAGGACGACATCGGCCGGCTTCTGCGCGTCGATCATGCGGCCGATCTCGGCGCCGCCGAGGTATTGGGCGCTGACCGTGACCCCTTTGTGCTTGGCCTCGAACTGTTTGATCAGCTCGGTGAACGCGCCCTCGGCGTTCGAGGCGACGAGCGCGGTGATCTCCTCGCCCGCGCCGGCGGCCGGAGCCGCGAGGAACGGTGCCAGCGCGGCGACGAGGATGGCGGCCGCGGCGCACGCGGTCACCCGGAACGCGAAGGTACGCATCGTGTGTGCTCCTTTCCGATCAGGTTGCGGCAGCCGGGGTGGGTGAGACCGTCGAGGTGTCGTACGCCCGCAGCTCGCGCACGCGCAGCGGCCGCAGGATCACGACGGCCATGAGCGCGGCGACGATGTTGGCCGCCGCGGCGATCGCGAGCGCCGCCGTCCAGCTCCCCGTCGCGGCGGTGATGACGCTCGCGAGCGGGACGAGCAGCGCCGCCGTCCCCTTCGCGGTATAGAGCATCCCGTAGTTCGTCGTCGCGAACTTCTGGCCGAAGTGGTCGCGCGTCGTCGCCGGGAAGATGCTGTAGATCTCGCCCCAGGCGAAGAACACGAGCCCCGAGAGCAGGACGAACGCCACCGGGGTCGTGCCGAACTGCATGAGCGCGAAGATCCCCAATCCCTCGATCAGGAACGCCCAGAACATCGTCGTCTCGCGGCCGATGCGATCGGAGACCCAGCCCAGCGCCGGGCGTGTGATCCCGTTCATGATGTTGTTGAGCGAGAGGGCGTACGTGAGCGCGGGAGCGGTGATCCCCAGAATCGTGACCGGGATGTTGTTGATGTAGCGGTCACTAGCAATCGGGCCGAGCTGCGCGACGGCCATCAGCCCGCCGGCGCCGACCAGCACGAACATCACGTACATGACCCAGAATACCGGCGAGCGCAGCACCTCGGCCGGGGTGAAGTCGCGCTTCCCTTGCAGCACGCGCGGGTTGATGCGTGCGGCCTCCGCCGGCACCTTGGGCGGCGTGACCAGCAGCATCGAGACGACCAGGATGACGAGTCCCTGGAGGATCCCGAAGAAGGCGAAGGTGTACTGGTAGCCGCGCGAGGCGACCATGATCGTCAGCGGGATCACCGTGATCGCCGCGCCCGCGCCGAACCCGGCGGAGGTCAGACCGGCCGCGAGCCCGCGACGGCCGGCGAACCACTTGAGCGCGTTGCCGATGCACGTCCCGTAGACGATCCCGGCACCGATACCGGCGACCGCGCCGCCGATGTACAGCATGAAGAGCGACGAGGCATAGGCGTCGATGATCCAGGCCAGACCGGCCAGGACGCCGCCGACGGCGACCATGATGCGCGGCCCGTACCGGTCGACGAGTGCCGCCTCGAACGGCACCAGCCACGTCTCGACCAGGACGAAGATCGTGAAGGAGACCTGGATCGCGGCGCGCGCCCACCCTTGCTGCGCCGCCATCGGGTTGACGAAGACGGTCCACCCGTACTGGAGGTTCGCGATCATCGCCATGCAGACGATACCGGCGACGAGCTGCACCCACGGGTTCCGAAGAGCAGTTGCCATCGGGAACAACCTTTCCGATTCACGCCGGCGCGGGACGCGTCCGGCGGGCAGGAGCGGGTCAGGCAACTCTCTTCCGCCGTCGCCGACCTCGACCCCTCGCATCTCCAAGTAAGGCGACCGTTCGGCATGCGCTCGGCCGCCCGTTCTCGGAAATGCGAAGAGACCCGCGGCCGCCGGGGCGGACGCGGGTCTCCGGAACGCGGCCCTGCGCGGGAGCTAGTGCACGGTGGCGGCGGCCGACGCGGGGACGACGCCCTCGCGCGGCGCGACCTCGCCGACGTCCTGCGCCACGAAGCGCTCGCGCATCGGCTTGAGCACGGCGACGGCGAGCGCCGCGACGATGACGTTGAACGCGACCAGCACCCCGATGATCGCGGCCCACGAGCCCGTCGCGTCGTGGATCGCGCTCGCGAGCGGGACGATGATCGTCGCCGTCCCCTTCGCGGTGTAGAGCAGCCCCGAGTTCGTCGCGGCGTACTTCGGCCCGTACAGGTCGGTGCAGCTCGCCGGGAAGAGACTATAGATCTCACCCGACGCAACGAACGTCGCCGCCGCGCACAGGATGAACAGCCACGGGTTGTGCTGCGCGAAGATCAGGCCGACCAGGCCGAGCGCCTCACAGCTGAACGCGATCGCCATCGTCACCTCGCGCCCGAGCGTGTCGGAGACCCAGCCGAAGAGGATGCGGCTTCCGCCGTTGGCGAGGTTGTCGACGAGGAGCGCGAACGGCAGCGTCGCGATGGCGAGGCCGAAGAAATCGATCGGCGTTTTCGCGACACCGTAGTCCTTGGCGATCGGCGCGACCTGCGCGGTCATGAACAGCAGGCCCGTCGCGATCATCACCATCATGACGTAGAGCAGATAGAACTGCGGCGTCTTGAGCATCTGCAGCGGGGTCGAGCTGGTACGGCGCTGGCGGGCCAGCGCGGGGCTGGCGACCGGCGTCACGGCGGCGATCTCCTCATTGCGCGGGAAGCGCAGCGCGAACGCGAGGAGCACGACGATCACGCCCTGGACCAGGCCGAAGTTCTGGAACGCCGCGGCGTAGCCGGAGGAGGCGATGACCTTCGCGATCGGCACGACCGTCAACGCGGCGCCGGCGCCGAAGCCTGCGGCGGTGAGCCCGACCGCGAGACCGCGGCGGTCGGGGAACCACTTCACCGCGATCGCAACCATCGTGCCGTAGACGAAGCCCGCGCCGATCCCCGCGAGGGTTTGCGCGACGTACAGCGCGCCGAGCGTCTCGGCGTGCCCGGAGAGAAACCAGCCGGCGCCGATCAAGATCCCGGCGAGCGCGACGAAGGGCCTCGGTCCGAAGCGGTCGACGAGCCAGCCGTTGAGCGGCACCGTCCACGTCTCGAAGAGGACGAAAAGGAAGAATGCGAATTGGATCGCGCTCTTGGACCACCCGTGTCCGTCTTGCAGGGGCTGTACGAAGAGGGTCCACCCGTACTGCAGGTTCGCGATCGTGATCATCGCGATCACGCCGAAGGCGAGCTGCGCCCAGCGACCTCGTTGGATGTTCGGAGCTGTTACCAATGTGGTAGCCTCCTCTAGGAAATTCGAGGAAATTTCCTACGCATGGAGTTGTGATAGAGCCCCAGGACGACACGGGCGCGGCTCATACGGCGGGGCTTCCGTACACCGTTCAACGTTGATCTTGCGTCAGAAGAAATCCGGCAGCCTTCTCAATCGTTCTGCATGGTGGAAATCTCTGACGCGCAATCGCTCAGAGAAGGGGTGGCCTCTCAGCCACCCCTTCGCGCAATTCCCGGCCAGCGTCGTTAGAGCAACCCGGCTCCACGAGCCCAGCGGTACTTCGCGCCCAGCGCGAGGACCGGCGTCTCGGTGTTGTACGGGTAGGCGGGGATGCCGTGATCGAAGAGGTATTCGCTGGCCTCTTCCACCTGCACGTCGCCGGCGAGCGATGCGACGACGGGCTTGTCGATCCCCTTGGCGCGCAGCTCCTCGACCACTTCGGTGACGAGCTTCGCGAACACCATCGGCGGCGTGACGATCGTATGCCAGTAGCCCAGGATCAAGGCATGGATGCGATCGTCCTCGAGGCCGAGGCGGATCGTGTTCTGATAGGTCTTCGGCGGTTCGCCGCCGGTGATGTCGACCGGATTCCCTGAGGCCCCGAACGGCGGGATGAACTTCTTGAACGCCTCGTCCAGGTCGGGCGGGAACTTCATCAGCGAGAGTCCCGCGTCGACGCACGAGTCGGAGAGCAGCACCCCGGAGCCGCCGGCGCCGGTGATGATGACGACGTTCTCACCCTTGGGCGTCGGCAGGATCGGTACGGCGCGCGCGAAGGCGAGCATCTCGTTCAGACCGCGCGCGCGGATTACGCCGCTCTGGCGCAGGACGTCGTCGTAGACCTTGTCGTTGCCGGCGAGCGCGCCGGTGTGCGAGCTCGCGGCGCGCGCGCCCAGATGCGTGCGCCCGGCCTTGAGGACGATGACCGGCTTCTTCTTCGAGACGCGCTTGGCGACGTCGGCGAAGCTGCGGCCGTCCTTGAGGTCCTCCATGTGCATCGCGATCGCCTTGGTCGCGTCGTCCTGCTCGAAGAACGTGAGCAGATCGTCCTCGTCGATGTCGGCCTTGTTGCCCAAGCCCACGATCGCGGAGACGCCCATCTTCGCCGAACGGCTGAAGCCGATGATCGCCATCCCGACGCCGCCGGACTGCGAGGAGAGCGCGACGCTCCCCTTGACGTCGTACGCGGTGCAGAACGTCGCGCACAGATCCTTCGGCGTGTAGTAGAAGCCGTAGATGTTCGGCCCCATCAGGCGCACGTTGTACTTGCGCCCGATCTCGACGATCTCGCGCTGCCCTTCCTCGTTCCCGGTTTCGGCGAAGCCGGAGGGGATCAGGACGGCGCCGGGGATCTGCTTCTCACCGACCTCGGTCAGCGCCCCGGCGACGAACTTCGCGGGGATCGCGAAGATCGCGACGTCGACCTGGCCCGGGATGTCCTTGACCGAGGCGTACGCCTTGTAGCCGAGGATCTCGTCGGCCTTCGGGTTGATCGGGTAGATCTTCCCCTTGTAGCCGCCGTTGACGAGGTTCTTCATCACCGAGTTGCCGATCTTGCCGTCCTCGGTCGACGCGCCGATCACCGCCACCGCGTCGGGGCGCATGATGCGGTTCATCGCCTTGACGATCTCGTCCTGACCGGGACGATAGCGCGGCGTCGGCGGGTCGAAGTCGACCAGGATGCGGAAGTCGACCGCGGTCGCGCCCTTCGGCGTCGCGAAGACCGGGTTGAGATCGACCTCGCTGATCTCCGGGAAGTCGGAGACGAGCTGCGAGACCGCCTCGATCACCGCGATGATCGCATCGGCGTTGACGGGCTCGGCGCCGCGCACGCCCTTGAGAATCGGCGCGGCCTGGATCGACTCGAGCATCGAGGCCGCCTCGTCGCGGGTCGTCGGCGCGAGGCGGAACGTGACGTCCTTGAGGACTTCGACCAAGACGCCGCCCAGACCGAAGGCGATCAGCTTGCCGAAGCTCGGATCGGTGACGGCGCCGACGATGACCTCGGTCGCGCCGGTCGGGAGCATCTGCTGCACCTGGATCCCGGCGATCTTCGCGTCGGCCTTGTACGCCTTGGCGTTCTTGATGATCGTGTCGTAGCCGCTCTTCACCGCGGCGGCATCGGAGACGCCGACGAGAACGCCGCCCGCCTCCGTCTTGTGCAAAATATCTTCCGAGACGATCTTGAGGACGACGGGATAGCCCATCTGTCCGGCGAGCTTCACCGCCTCGTCGGGGCTCGTCGCGAGCCCTTCCTGCGGCACGGGGATCCCGTAGGCGTCGGCGACCTGCTTCGCCTCGGGGGCGGAGAGGGCGCTGCGGCCCTCGGCCTTCACACGGGCAAGGACGCTCCGGACCGCGGCCTGATCGCGCGCGGTGCGTTCGAGAAGCATGCTCTACTCTTTCCTTATCTCACACCGCGCCCGCGGCCTGAAGCTCTTTGACATCGCTGCCGTCCCAGCCGATCTCTTTGAGGATCTCTTCCGTGTGCTCGCCGAGCAGCGGTGAGCGCTTGATCTCGACCGGCGTATCGGAGAGGACCAGGGGGCAGCCGACGGTCTTGTACGTGCCGCGTTCCGGATGATCGACTTCGGCGATCATCCCGCGTGCGTTGAGCGAGGGATCGTTGATGATGTCCTTGGTGCTCAGGATCGGTCCGCAGGGGACGTCGATCGCGTTGAGCTTGTCGAGGACCTCGAACTTGGTGAACGTCTGCGTCCACTTCTCGACCTGCGCGAACACGTCGTCGAGGTGCGAGAGACGCGCCGCCGGCGTGGCGTACGCCGGATCTTCGACGAGCTCTTCACGGCCGATGAGCTTCGCGAGCGGTGCCCAGACCTGCGGCTGGATGATGACGTAGACGTAGTCGTTGGGACCGCCCGGCGCGCACTTGAGCGCGGCGCCCGGCTGTCCGCCGCCCGACGCGTTTCCGGAGCGCGGGACGAAGTCGCCGAACTCCTTGTTCGGGTATTCGGTGAGCGGCCCGGCGGCGAGCCGCTGCTGGTCGCGCAGCTTGACGCGCACGAGGTTGAGGACGGAGTCCTGCATCGCGACCTGGACGCGCTGCCCGCGATTCGAGTGCGTGCGCTGGTAGAGCGCGGCGAGGATCGCGGCGACGGTGTGGATCCCGCTGCCGGAGTCGCCGATCTGCGAGCCGGTGCTCGTCGGCGGACCGTCTTCCCAGCCGGTCGTGCTCATCGAACCGCCCATCGCCTGCGCGACGGTCTCGTACGCTTTGAAATCCTCGTAGGCGCCGGGTCCGAAGCCCTTGATCGAGGCGTAGATCATCCGCGGGTTGATCTGCTGGATCTTCTCCCAGGGGAAACCTTGGCGATCGAGCACGCCCGGGCCGAAGTTCTCCACCAGCACGTCGCAGTGCTGGATCAGCTTGGTGAAGATCTTTTTTCCGTCTTCGCTCTTGGTGTTGAGCGTGATGCTGCGCTTGTTGCCGTTGAGCATCGTGAAGTACAGCGAGTCGACACCGGGCTTGTCCTGGAGCTGACCGCGCGTGATGTCGCCGCGGCCGGGGAGCTCCACCTTGATGACGTCGGCACCGAGCCAGGCCAGGATCTGCGTGCAGGAGGGCCCGGCTTGGACATGGGTCATGTCCAGGACCTTGACGCCGTCGAGCGCTTTTCGTACGTGCTGGCCGTTCGGTGACGGCGCGTGAGAGCCGTTCATCTGCTCGAAACTACGCTCGCGCGGGGTGCTGTGTGTGCCATTCCGCCACTCCTACTGACAGGATTTACAGGTCGTTGTCGTTTGCGGCGACGTGTGCCGCGAGTGCGAGAGCATGATCGCGAACCAACCGCTCCGCAAGGTCCGCGTCACGGTGTTCGATCGCCTCGATGATGTGCATGTGATCGACGATCGAGCGCTCGAAGCGCCGACCTTCGGCGATCGTACGATGCCGGATCGAACGCACGTGGATGAAGATCCCCTCGGCCGTCCGGCGCAGCGTCTCGCAGCCGGACAGTTCGATGATCCGCTGATGGAACCGGATGTTGGCGTCGGAGTACTCGTCGAGCTTCGCGGCGATCCGCTCGCCGTCGAAGTGCGTGAAGATCGCGCGCAGTGAGGAAACCGCCTCGTCGCCGGCGTTGAGCGTGACCAGGCGCGCCGCCATGCTTTCGAGCGCCGCCCAGACGATGATGACCTCGAGCAGCTCGGCCTTGCTCTTGCGCGTGATGAAGTAGCCGCGTCGAGGGATGCTCGTCGCGAGCCCTTCCTGTTCGAGTCGCACGAGCGCTTCGCGCACGGGGGTACGGCTGCACCCGAGACGAGAAGCGAGCTCACGCTCGTCGAGCCGCAGATCGGACTCTTCGATCTCGTACAGATTCGTATCGGTGATCGCTTCACGAATCGCGGTGTACACCCGCTCCCGAATCGGGATGTCGAGTGCGATCGCTTCGAGACCTAGTGTGGACACGTCTGCCTCCGACACCCGTCTGGTATACACAATACCACGGTCGATCGTCTTTCATGCGCCGCCTTCCGGGGGCGTTCCTCCGGGAAGCGGGCGGCGGAAAAACCGCCTCCCGCTCCAAGCGACGGATCGTTATGCGGTGGCGCCGGCGAGCGCGCTCTTCGGATTCAGGCTGGTGATGTGACCGCTCTCGGTCCCGGCCGTGGGGTCGATGACGGCATTGATGAGCGCGGGCTTGCCCGAGGCGAGCGCGTCGCTCACCGCCTTCTGCAGGCTCGCCGTATCGGAGACATGATAGCCGGCGCCGCCGAAGGCTTCGATGATCTTGTCGTACCGCGCGTCGGCGATGAATCCGGTCGGCGAGGGCGCGCTGCCGCTCTTGTCGCCCTGGTAGATACCGCTGTTGTTCATGATGACGGTCACGACGGGCAGGTTGTAGCGGCAGATCGTCTCGATCTCCATCCCGCTGAAGCCGAAGGCGCTGTCGCCGCAGACGGCGACGACCGGCTTGCCGCTCTCGACGGCGGCGCCGATCGCGTAGCCCATCCCGATCCCCATCACGCCCCACGTGCCACTGTCGAGACGCTTGCGCGGCTCGAACATGTCGATGATGTTGCGGCCGAAATCGAGCGTGTTGGCGCCTTCGTTGACGATGTAGACGTCGGGGCGCCCCGCGAGCGCGTCGCGCACGGCGCGCAGCGCGTTGGAGAAGTTCATCGGGCTCGTCTCGGCAACCAGGCGCGCCGCCATCTTCTCGATGTTCTTCTGCTTGCGCTGACCGATCTGATCGATCCAGTCGGAGCTCGGCTTCACCTGCCCGGGCTTGAGCACGGCGTTGAAGGTCTTCATGACCGATTTGATGTCGCCGACGACCGGGGCCGCGATCGCGCGGTTGCTGTCCATCTCGGTCGCCTCGATGTCGACCTGCACGAACTGCGTCGTCTCCGACCAGAGCGGGCCCTTCCCGTGCGAGAGCAGCCAGTTCAGACGGGCGCCGAGCAGCAGCACGACGTCGGCGTTGCCGATCGCGTACGACCGAGCAGCCGCCGCCGACTGCGGATGGTTGTCGGGCAGGAGGCCCTTCGCCATCGACATGGGGAGGAACGGCACGCCCGTCGTCTCGATGAAGGACCGGATCTCTTGGTCCGCCTGCGCATAGGCCGCGCCCTTGCCAAGAAGGACGAGCGGACGCTTCGCGGAGGCGAGCAGGTCGAGGGCGCGGGTGACCGATTCGGGGGCCGGAAGCCGGGCGGGCGCCGGATCGACGACCTTCACCAACGACTTCTTCGCCGTCTCGGCGTCCAGGACGGAGGCGAGGACCTCGGCCGTCAGGTCGAGATAGACACCGCCGGGCCGGCCGGAGGACGCCGCGCGAATCGCGCGCGCGAGCCCGATCCCGATGTCCTGCGGCCGGTTCACGCGGTAGGCGGCTTTCGCGTACGGCCGCGCTGCGTTCAGCTGGTCCATCTCCTCGTAGTCGCCCTGCTGGAGATCGACGATCGCCCGGTCGCTCGATCCGCTGATCAAGACCATCGGGAAGCAGTTGGTCGTGGCGTTGGCGAGCCCGACCAGACCGTTGAGGAAGCCGGGTGCGGAGACCGTCATGCAGATCCCGGGCTTCCCGGTGATGTACCCGGCGATCGCGGCCGCGTTCGCCGCTTGCTGCTCGTGGCGGAAGCCGATGTAGCGCAGACCTTCGGCGTGCGCCAGCCGCAGCAGATCGGTAATGGGGATGCCGGCGACCCCGTACAGCGTGTCGATCCCGTTCAGTTTCAGGGCGTCCACGACGATGTGGAAGCCGTCAGTCATCGTTTGTCCGTTCACGTCTCTCTGCATCTCCCGAACGATCTTCCGCTCACCTGGTATACAAAATACTGCAAGCCATGCTGCGCCGTCCCCGGACGCCGTTCCTTCGCCGGACGGAAAGCCATGGAAGAAATTCTCTCGCGCGAGACCGTCACGCCCGCTTCGTCCGCGCAAAGGACGCGCTTTCTCGCTTGGTCGAAGCGCGCCGCATGTGCGTCTCCGACGGCCGCGCCGCGCTGTTCACGCGCCCTGCCTTCCTCGGGGTGCTCGCCGGGACGGCGGCGCCGCTCCTCGGCGGCGCCGGCGGGATCGAAGCCGCCGCGGCCGCGGAGCGCATCAGCCCCGTCGCGCTCCCCGACCCGGGGCCGCTCACCCGCGGCAACGCGGTCGCCGTGCAGCTGGCGCGCAACTCCGCGATCGCGCGCGCGACGTACGCGCGCGTCGAAGCGCTCGCCGCGTCGATCGAGAACGCGGAGCTGCGCGGCTCCGTCCTCGACCTGGTACGCGGCGCCAAGCCCGCGTACGCGCAACGCCATCCCAGCCCGGCGTCGCGGACCGCCGTGCGCGACGCGCTGGCGCGCGAAGGGTTCGTCGCACCCGACGCGCCGGTGCGTGGGATCTTCCCTCCCGACACCGACCCGGACGCGATGACGGGCCCGCAGCCGTTCTGGTCGGCACCCGGGTCGTCCGACGGCTCCCACCACGCCTATCCCGGGGGCCTGGCGATGCACGAGTCGTTCAACGCCTCGATGGCGCAGCAGTTCGCGACCACATACGACGCGCACTACTTCGGCGGACGGCCGACGGTCTCGCACGACGTCGTCGTCGGCGCCGCGCTCTATCACGACATCATGAAGACCGTCGTCTTCGCCTGGAAGGACGACGGGACGCTCCTCGACGAGCTGACGATCGCGGGGACCGGCGGCCATCACGTCCTCTCCGGTGCCGAGGCGATCTCGCGCGGGCGCGATCCGCGATTCGTGACGACGCTCCTCTCGGCGCATGCGGCGCCCTCGCTCGGCGACGAGGCGAAGGTCGTCGCCTGGTGCCGCGCGGCCTCGATCGTCGCCGGCGTCGACCCGGTTGCGTACGGGCTGGTGCGGCGGGCCGGTGACGGCTGGGCGCTGGCCGCCGACCCGCCGCCGCTCGAGGCGTTCGTCAATCACCTCAGCGATCACGATTACGTGCTCTCGGTGCAGGCGATGCACGTCGTCTCCGCGCGGCTCCGGGACCGCTACGCGCGCGTCCGAAATCTCTCGATGCTCGCGCCGACCTTCGCCTGGTATCGCGCCGCGGTTCTGAGCCGTACCACGGCGATCGCGCTCTACGACGCCCTCGGCCGCCGCGGCGCATCGGCGTTCGACGCGCTCGTGGGCGCGACGGAGGAGAACCTGCCGCCGGTGCGCGGATGAGCGCGCGCGAAAACGAGCGGCTGGGCCTCGCCGCGCCGATCACGCGCCGCGACTTCGTCAACGGAACCCTCGCCGGGGCCGGCGCGGCGCTCCTGGGCGCCGCTGCGCCGGCCGCGGCGCAGGGTCTCGACGAACGCTTCACCGGCTACGCAGGCGTCGGCGACTACGCACGCTCCAACGGGAACACCGCGACGGTCGTCAACGCCGCGCACGCGCTGCGTGACGAAAGGTACGAGAACGGGCTCGCGAGCGCACCGGCGGTCGACGATCTCTACGACGCCGTCGTCGTCGGCGGCGGGATCGCCGGACTGACCGCGGCCTACGAGATCCGCGCCGCACGGCCGTCGGCGCGCGTCCTCCTGCTCGAGAATCATCCGCTCCCCGGCGGCGAGGCCAAGCAGAACGAGGTCGTCGTCGACGGCGTGCGGCTCATCGGCCCGCAAGCCTCCAACGACACGGGTGTCCCGCGCACGGGTCCGTTCGCCGACTACTGGGAGGCGCTCGGCCTGCCGCAGCGCTTCGACTTCGTCGAGCCGACCGGCGCCGCGCGCGGACTGCGTTTCGCGCGCGACAACTTCGACCCGTGGTACTGGGACGAGCGCGTGGCGGACATCGGCTGGTACTGCGACGGCGACGCATTCGGGACGCAGGCCGGCTGGCATCGGAACATCTTCGCGGACGGTTTGCGCGGCGTGCCGCTCGACGCCGCGGCGAAGGCGGAGCTGCTGGCGTGGCGCTTCAACGATCGGACCTTCGCGCCGCCGGACGGCGGCGCGGTCGACCCGTGGCTCGACTCGATGTCGTACGGCGCGTTCATCGAGCGGGTGATGGGGCTCGGCCCGGCGGCGGTCCGGCTCGCGACCGCGATCACCGGGACGACCAGCTATGCGGCGAGCGCCGACGCGGTCTCGGCCTTCGGCGCGAAGCTGCTGCGGCTCCCCGGCGTGACCCCGCCGGCACCCCCGCATGCCGGGACCGACGAGGCGTTCAGCTTCCCCGGCGGCAACGGCGCGATCGCGCGCCACATCGTCAAGGCGCTCGTCCCCGAGGCGATCGTCGGGACGCGCGCGTTCGCCGACGTCGCCGACGCGCCGTTCGTCTTCGCCGCCTTCGACCGGCCCGGCGCCGCGATGCGGATTCGCCTGGGCGCGACCGCGCTCGCGGTGCGGCACGAGGGTGATCCGGCGCGCGCCGAGCGTGTGGGGATCGTCTACGAGCAGGGCGGCCGCCTCGCGCGGGTCGAGGCGCGCGCGGTCGTCGTCGCGGCGGGAAGCTGGATCGCGAAGCACGTCGTGCGCGACCTCCCGCCCGCGTACCGCGCGGCCTATGACACGTTCCACCAAGCGCCGGCGCTCGTCGCGAACGTCGCGCTGCGGACGTGGCGCCCGTTCGCCGAGCTCGGGATCACCGGCGCGCGGTGGTTCACCGGCTTCGGCTTCTGGGCCAACATTCGCCAGCCGATGACGTACGGCAGCTACCGCCCGCCGCTCGACCCCGATCGCCCGACGCTGCTGACGCTCTACACCGGGTTTCCGCAGCCGGGGACCTCGCTCGCCGCGCAGACCGCGAGCGCTCGCGGACGGATGTTCGCGACGCCGTACGTCGAGTACGAACGGCAGATCCGCGCGCAGCTGCAGCTGCTCTTCGGCGCGCACGGATTCGACGCGGCGCGCGACGTCGCCGCGATCGTGCTCAACCGTTGGGGCCACGCGTACGTCTCACCGCCGCCCGGCTGGTACTTCGGCCCCGGCGGCGCACCCGGGCCTCGCGAGGTCCCGCGCCGCCCGTTCGGCCGGATCAGCTTCGGGCATTCGGAGCTGGCGGGGCGCCAGAGCTGGACGAACGCGGTCAGCGAAGGCCGGCGTGCCGCACGCCAAGCCCTCGACGCCCTCGGCTGACCTCGCGCCCCGGCCCGACGCTCGCGCGCGGCAGGCGGCGGTAGGGCAGCCCGAGTGCCCGCAGCCCGTCGTCGAGGCTCTCCGCGATCGGATACGGGTAGGCGCAGAGCGCCATGACGCGCCGCACCCACGAGTCGAGCGGCGCGGCGACCGCGAAGCGCTGTCCGCTCGCCCGCGTGGTGCAGCCGATCAGGATCCCGATCGCTCCGGCGGAGATGAAACGGATCTCGCTCAGGTCGACGACGACGTTGCGATGCAGGCTCGCCTCCTCGAGGCCGGCGCGAAACGCCGTCGCCGTGAACGCGTCGAGCTCGCCGTGGATACGGACCAGCGCCGTGTCGTCCGAACGCACGATCACGCGGATCCCGAAAGCGGAGACCACGCTCCGAGCGTACCGCTCGGGGGAGGCTCCAGCCAAGCGCCTTCCGTCACGATGAGAAGGGAGGAAGGGCCCCGCGCAGCTCGCTCAGGCGGTCACCAGGCGGCCGAACTGGCCGGCGAACGACTCCGGGTCGAGGTTGCTCTGGGCAGCGAGACGTGAGAGGCGCGGCTCGCGAAAGTCCTGCGTCTCGAGGCGAATCATGTACTTGCGCGCGACCTCGTAGGACTCGGTCGTGACGTCGACGAGCCGGACGCGGATGCGACCCGTCGCGGGATCGAGCATCTCCGCCAAGGTCACGGGGACGATGCGGCCGCCGGAGAGCGCGATGAGCGCGCCGCTTCCGCCGCCGAGCAGATACCGCACCGCACCGTAACCGAGCGTGCGCGTGTACTCCGCGTCGAAGGGGACCGGCTTCGCGCTGCGCAGCTCGTAGCCGATGTCCTTGGGGACGACGGTCACGTCGTCGAGGCCCAGCTCGCCCAGACGCGTGCGGACGGCATCGCGCAGGACGCTGCCCAGCGGGACGTCGGCGAGCCGAACGTGGCCGTAGGCGTCGCGCGCGGCGGTCGTCACCGCGGCGAGCTCCTCCGGCGCGAGGCGTTCGGCGATCCCTTCCGCGATGACCGCGACGCCGTGGTCGACCCCGGACGCGCGGTGCTTGACGACCGAGCCGA
Source organism: Candidatus Limnocylindria bacterium (assembly GCA_035493875.1). Taxonomy (GTDB): domain Bacteria; phylum Vulcanimicrobiota; class Vulcanimicrobiia; order Vulcanimicrobiales; family Vulcanimicrobiaceae; genus Vulcanimicrobium. The sequence continues at coordinate 52,348 of DATJHK010000052.1, read as the reverse complement.
CGATCGTGTCGACGACGTCGGCGAGCGGGATTCGTTCGCCGACGAACTCCTCGGGGATCAGCGCGAGGCTCGCGCCGGCGGCCTTGCAGATCCCCAGGGCCAGCGCGCCCGACTTGCGTCCCATCGTCACCGCGAGGTACCAGCGCTGCGCGGTCCGCGCGTCCTCCATCAGGTTCTCGACGATCTCCGAACCGACGGCACGCGCGGTCTCGAACCCGAACGTCGGCGCGTTGTCGGGGAGCGGGAGATCGTTGTCGATCGTCTTGGGGACCGTCGCGACGCCGATCCGGCCCTTCGTCTCGGCGGCGATGCGGGTCGCGCCGTACGTGGTGTCGTCGCCGCCGATCGCGACGAGGTAGCGCACGCCGAGCATCGTGAGCGCGCGGATGCAGCGCTGCAGCGACTCGGGATCGCGCGCGGGGTTCGTGCGCGATGTGCGCAGCAACGAGCCGCCGGTGAAGTGGAGCCGGTCGACGTCTTCGATCCCCAGCTCCACGACGTGCGAGGTGTCGCCGCGCACGAGATAACGATAGCCTTCGACGATCCCGAGGACGCGCAGCCCGTGGTTGCGCGCCTCGATCGTCGCGGAGGCGATGACGCCGTTGATCCCCGGCGCAGGTCCCCCGCCGACCAGGATCGCGAGCGTCTCGCCGCCGTCGATCAAGGCTTAGACGGCTGCCGCCGCTCCCGCCATCCGCGCGCGCAGCTCGGCGTCGAGCGCGTCGAGGAACTGCGTCGTCGTCAGCCACGGCTGGTCAGGGCCGACCAGCAACGCGAGGTCCTTGGTCATCTTGCCGGCCTCGACGGTGTCGATGCACACCTTCTCGAGCGTCTCAGCGAAGCGCGTGACCTCCGGCGTCCCGTCGACCTTGCCGCGGTGCGCGAGCCCGCGCGTCCAGGCGAAGATCGAGGCGATCGGGTTGGTCGAGGTCTCCTTCCCCTGCTGGTGCATGCGATAGTGGCGCGTGACCGTCCCGTGCGCGGCCTCGGCCTCGATCGTCTTGCCGTCCGGCGTCATCAGCACCGACGTCATGAGGCCGAGCGAGCCGAAGCCCTGCGCGACCGTGTCGGACTGCACGTCGCCGTCGTAGTTCTTGCAGGCCCAGACGAACTCGCCGTGCCACTTGAGCGCCGAGGCGACCATGTCGTCGATCAAGCGGTGCTCGTACACCAGGCCGCGCTTGTCGAACTCGGCCTTGAACTCTTCGTCGAAGACCTGCTGGAAGATGTCCTTGAAGCGCCCGTCGTAGGCCTTGAGGATCGTGTTCTTCGTCGAGAGATAGACCGGGTAGTTGCGCAGGAGGCCGTAGTTGAAGCTGGCGCGCGCGAAGCCGCGGATCGACTCGTCGATGTTGTACATCGCGAGCGCGACGCCGGGCCCCTGGAACTCGTACACCGTACGGGTGATCGGCTCGCCGCCGTTCTTGGGCGTGTACGAGAGCGTCAGCGTCCCGGCGCCCGGCACGACGAAATCGCTCGCCCGGTACTGGTCGCCGAACGCGTGGCGGCCGATGACGATCGGCTTGGTCCACGCCGGGATCAGACGCGGCACGTTCGAGCAGATGATCGGCTCGCGGAAGATCGTTCCGTCCAGCTCGTTGCGGATCGTGCCGTTCGGCGACTTCCACATCTGCTTGAGTCCGAACTCTTCGACGCGCGCCTCGTCGGGGGTGATCGTCGCGCACTTGACGCCGACGCCGTATTGGCGGATCGCGCGCGCGGCGTCCAGCGTGACCTGGTCGTTGGTCTTGTCCCGGTACTCGATCCCGAGGTCGTAGTACTTCAGGTCGACGTCGAGATACGGCAGGATGAGCTTCTCTTTGATGAACTGCCAGATGATGCGCGTCATCTCGTCGCCGTCGAGCTCGACGACGGGATTGAGGACCTTGATCTTCTGCAAGCGGGTCTCCGAGGACATGCGGTTCACACGTGCTTCGTCGGCGTGGTGACGGGCTCCCCGAAGCCGATTCCGGAGCGCGGACCCCGCCGGGATCGGTGGTGCGACGAAGGTCGACTCGCCCGCTCGGCCGGAGCGCCGCCGCGGGCCGCGAACCACGCCGTATGCGCGTCGTCAGCCTCCTGCCGAGTGCGACCGAGATCCTGTTCGCGATCGGAGCGGGACCGCAGGTCGTCGGCGTCACCCACGAGTGCGACTTCCCGGCCGCGGCACGCGCGCTGCCGGCGCTGACGTCTTCCCTTTTGCCGGACGAGCTCGACGCCGCGGGGATCGACCGCCATGTCCGGGCGAGCGTCCATGCCGGTTCGTCGCTCTACGGCTTGGACGAGGCGAAGCTCGCGGCGCTCGAACCCGACCTGATCGTGACGCAAGAGCTGTGCGCCGTCTGCGCCGTCTCGTACGAGATCGTCGATCGCGCCGCCAAGCGGCTGCGAGGTGATCCGCGCATCGTTTCGCTCGAACCGTCCTCGCTGGAGGACGTGTTCGCGACGATCGCGTTCGTCGGAACGCTCGTCGACGCGTACGCCGAGGCGGAGCGCGTCGTCGGCGCATTGCGCGCGCGCGTCGTCGCGTTGCGCGCGCGCGTCGCCGGACGTGCGCGTCCGCGCGTGCTGGTGCTGGAATGGACCGATCCCCCGATGAGCGGCGGACACTGGACGCCCGGGCTCGTCGAGCTCGCGGGCGGCGAGCCGATCCTCGCCGATCCCGGCGCGAACAGCCGCGTGTTGACCTGGGAGGCGATCGTCGCCGCCGATCCCGACGTCGTCTTGGTCGCGCCGTGCGGCTTCGACCTTGCGCGCGCGCTCGACGCGCTCGAAGCGCTGCGGCCGGATTCCGCGCGCGCGTTCGGCTCACTGCGCGCCGTACGCGAAGGGCGCGCGTACGCGCTCGACGGGAACGCCTACGTCAATCGCCCCGGACCGCGGCTCGTCGACACCGCGGAGCTGTTCGCCGACGCGCTCGCCGGACGCGACGGCGACGGTGTCGCGCTACGGCGCCTCGGGGCGGGCGCGGTCGAGCACGCGGAACAACGCCGGTAGCGCGAGGCGAAATCCCGGCAACGCTTCATGCTCGACCGCGTCGTCGCCGCGCAGCACGCGGCTCTCGCGCAGATCGTGCAGCGTGACGGTCCGCTGCTCCGGATCGACCACGACCACCAGCGCCGAACCGGCGGCGAGGTACACCTCGACCTTGTGCGTGACGCGGCGTGGCGCATCATCGGGCGAGAGGATCTCGACCGCGACATCGGGCGAGAGCGGCGGCACCTGGAGATCCTCGCCCTCGAGCGGCGCGAGCCGCTCGTTGCTGACGTAGGCGAGGTCGGGGACGAGCGGTCGCCGCGGCTCGCCCGGTGGGGCGACGCGGAAGCGCCACTCCGGCCCGACCTCTCCGCGGCCCTCGGCCCAAGCCTCCAGCGCGACGCCGAACGCGAGCTGGATCCGGGCGTGATCGCGCTTCGGACTCGCCTTCTGGAGGGGCTCGCCGAGGATCCACTCGGTCTCCGGCTCCGTGGCCGGGAGGACGATCTCGGGCAGCATCGGTTCACATCACGCTATCACGACGCCGGCCCGCGCCGCCAGCTACGTGTGGACGGGCTGCTCCTCGAAGCGCTGCGCCGACTCGAGGATCACGCGGCGCGCGGCGGCGGCGTCGTCCCAGCCGGTGACGTGCGTCTTCTTCCCCTCGAGCAGCTTGTACGTCTCGAAGAAGTGCTGAATCTTGCGGAGCTGGTGCGCGAAGATCTGCGTGTAGTTGTGGACGTCGTTGTACTCGGGCTCGCCGACCGGAACGGCCAAGACCTTGTCGTCCTCCTGCCCGCTGTCGACCATCTTCAGCAGCCCGATCGGCCGCGCGACGACGAGGCAGCCCGGGAAGGTCGGCTCCGAGACCAGGATCAGGACGTCGAGCGGATCGTCGTCGAGCGCGAGCGTGCGCGGGGCGAAGCCGTAGTCGCCGGGATAGAAGATCGGAGAGTGCAAGGCGCGGTCGAGCCGAAAGATATCCAGCGCCTTGTCGTACTCGTACTTGTTCCGCGCGCCGCTGGGGATCTCGACGATCACGTTGATTTCGTCCGGGGCCCGGTCTCCGAGCGGGAGAACCAGCCGGTTCTGTCGGGATTCTAAGGTCACCGCGCGGGGGTTCCCCACCCGATGATGGCACGCCTGGAGATCGTCGCCAAACCCGGCTCGCGTGCGCCCGGGATCACGTGTCGCGGCGACGACGTGGTCGTCGCGGTGCGCGCGCGCGCCGTCGACGGGCAGGCCAACGAAGCGATCGTTCGTACCGTCGCAACGTGGCTCGCGATCGCCCCGAGCAGGGTGCGCCTGCTACACGGCGGCAGCGGTCGGCGCAAACTTCTCGCGATCGACGGACTCGATGCGCACGCGCTGCGCGCGCGCATCGCCGCGCTCCCTGCTCATTGAACGCGCGTCACGTCGTGCCGCCGAGCGCAACGAGCGCGCCCGTCTCGGCGACGACGATCGCGAAACCGTAGGCGTCGCCGACGAGGCCGCCGCCCAAGCGCGCGCGTACCCAGAGCACGCACCCGCTCGCGAGTATGAGGGCGACCGCGAACGCGACCGCGCCGCGCAGGCCGAACGGCACCGCCAGCGCGGCGGTGAGCACGAATCCCGCGGCGAGCAGCGGCCACGGCAGGCGCGTCGCGAGCGCGCGATTCGGTGCGGCGGTGCGCGCGTCGGGGACGAACGTCGCGTACGCGACCGCCGACCAGCGCGACGCCGCGCCGGCGAGCGCGAGCGCCGGCGCATACGCCGCGGGCCGCAGCGGCGCGAACGCCGCGAGCCACACGACGACGACCACCGCGAGCCCGGCAAGCGCGAACGTCCCGTGCCGCGGGTCCTTGAGGATCTCCAAGCGCCGCTCCGGCGTCGTGCTCGCGAAGAACGCGTCGCAGCCGTCGAGGAACCCGTCGAGATGGATCGCGCCGCTGAGCACGATCGTCGCCGCGAACGCGGCGGCGACGGCGAGACCGTGCGGAACGACCGCGGCGAGCGCGTACGCCGCGCCGCCCGAGAGCGCGCCGGTGAGCGCGCCGACGAACGGGAGCCACGCGAGCGCGCGCGCGTCCGGCGCCTCGCCGCTCCCCACGGGAAGGATCGTGAAGTACGCGAGCGCGGCGTGCAGCGCGCGCAGCGCGCTCAGCGCTCGGGCTCCTTCGTCGCGACGCCGGCCTCGGCGAACGTCTTCATCTCGCGCACCATCCGCGCCGCCGCTTCGATCAGCGGGAGCGCGAGGGCCGCGCCGCTCGCCTCACCGAGCGCGAGGTCGAGCGCGAAGAGCGGCTCCAAGCGCAGCTCGTCGAGCGCGATCGCGTGTCCCGGCTCGCGCGAGCGGTGCGCGGCGATGCAGTAGTCGAGCGCCGCGGGCGCGATCGCGCCGGCGATCAGCGCCGCGGCCGCGACGATGAAGCCGTCGAGCACGACCGGGATGCGCGCGCGCGCCGCGCTCAGGATCACGCCCGCGAGGCCGACGATCTCGTAGCCGCCCAACTCGCTCGCGATCTCGTCCCACGTGAAATCCTGCAGCCGCGCGAGCGCGCGTTCGATCGCGGCGGTCTTCGCCGCCAATCGCGCGTCGTCGATCCCCGTCCCGCGCCCGACGACGAGCGCGACCGGCTTGCGGCTGAACGCCGCGACGATCGCCGCGGCGGGCGTCGTGTTCGCGATCCCCATCTCGCCGAGCGCGAGGACGTCGAACGGCGTGCGCTCACGCAACTCGTCGAACGCCGCTATCCCGGCGGCGAGGACGTAGCCGAGATCGTGACGCGGGATCGCGGCGCGCCGTGCGAGGTTCGCCGTCCCGTAGCCGCAATGCACGTCGATCAGCCGTGGGTGCCCCTCGAGCTTCGCGCGCACGCCGAAGTCGGCGACGTACAGCTCCGCGTCGACTGCGCGCGCGAACGCGCTGATCGCGGCGCCGCCGGCGAGGAAGCCGCCGATCATCTGGACCGTCACCTCGGCGGGATACGCGCTCACCCCTTCCTCGGCGACGCCATGGTCGCCGGCACCGACCAGGATCGCGCGCCGCTCGTACGCGTGCGGCGGGATCCCGCCGGCGATCGCGCAGAGACGCACCGCGAGCTCCTCGATCCGGCCCAAGCTGCGCACGGGTTTGGTGAGGTTGTCGATCCGCTCGCGCGCCGCCGCGAGGACACGCGGGTCGGCCGGCGCGATCTCGGCGCGCCAGTCGCGCGTGATCACGGCGCCACCTCGGCGGTGCGGTTCAGCTCCTCGACGCGCCACGCGCCGTCCTCGCGGCGTAGCCGCGTCAGCGAGGCGGGGGCGAAGCGCACCTGCAGCGCGGTGTACTCGTCATCGCCGAGCAGGACACGGAGCACGGCGTGCAGCGGTCCGGCATGCGTCGCGATCAGCGCGGTCGTTTCATCCTGCAGCTCGGCCGTCACGCGCGTGAGCGCGCGCGCAACCCGCTCGCACAGGTCGTCGAACGACTCGCCGCCGGCCGGCGTGTACCTCTTGGGCGAGGTTCCCGCGCCGCGGTCGAGCTGCGGGTTCGCCGCGACGATCTCGTCCCACGTCAACCCTTCCCAGTCGCCGAAGCGCATCTCGCGCCAATCGGGGTCCAGCCTCGGAATCACCGCGCGCGCTCCGAGCACGAGCTGCGCCGTCTCCCGCGCGCGCGAGAGGTCGCTCGACACGGCCGCGTCGATCCGCTCCTCACGCAACAGCGAGCCGAGGGCCGTCGCTTGCGCGCGGCCCTCGTCGTCGAGCGGGATGTCCGTGTGTCCCTGGAAGCGCCTGTCCGCGTTCCACGCCGTCCGCCCGTGGCGGACACAGATCAGTTGCACCTGGGCGCTATGAGCGCGGCAGGTTCGGTTTCCCTTCGTGCGCGACGAGCAGGTCGTGCATATCGTTGGCGTGGTCTTCTTCCTGGGCCAGGATCCCTTCGAGCATGATGCGCGTCGTCGAGTCCTTCTGGCCGAAGAACCGGATCAGCTCACGGTAGTGCTCGATCGCGATCCGCTCGGCGACCAGGTTCTCCCGGAGCATCCCGACCAGGTTGAGGTCGGTCGGCCCGTACTCCGTGGCCGACCGCGAGGCGAGCCCCTCCGGGCTGAGGTTCGGCGTCCCACCGAGCTGGTTGATCCGCTCGGCGATCAGTCTCATGTGTGCGCGCTCGTCGTTCGCGTGCTGCTCGAACTCCTCGCGCGGTCCGTCGCTCGCGATCCCCGTCGCCGAGATCGCGTGCATCGTGTAGCGCAGGACGCACACGATCTCCGTGGCGAGCGCGTTCTGGAGCAGGTCGACCGCCTGCTTGGGGTCGATCTCGTAGTTCTCGGTGACCGCGCCCTGATCGAGATGCTCGCGGCTACGACGACGGAGCTCCTTGATGTCGGTCAGGAACGGCTGCGCCGCAGCGCTGTTCGAAGTCGTCACGAAGGCAAGCGTACCCCTTCCGGAGGCGCTCTATCACCGGCGCGGGAACTTCCGCCGACGATGAACTCGAACGGGGAGCGCCTCGGGGTCCGCAAGATGTACAAGCTCTACATCGGCGGCGCGTTCGCGCGCAGCGAATCGGCGCGCAGCGACCGGATCGACGGAGAGAACGTGGCGCGGGCCTCGCGCAAGGACGTCCGCGACGCCGTCGTCGCGGCGCGCGCCGCGCACGAGAGATGGGCCGGCCAGACGCCGGCGCTGCGTGGGCAGATCCTCTACCGCCTCGCCGAGATGATGGAAGGCCGGGCCGCCGAGCTGGCCGGGCAGCTCGTCCGCGGCGGGACCGTCGATGCCGCGGCCGCGGCGCGCGAGGTCGGCGCGGCGATCGACCGCACCGTCTGGTACGCCGGCTGGTGCGACAAGTACCTCGCGCTCGCCTCGACGCGCAACCCGGTCGGCGGCCCGCACTTCACCTTCTCCACCCCCGAGCCGACCGGCGTCGTCGCGCTCCTCGCCCCCGACGCGCCCGCGCTGCTCGGCTTGGTCACGGCCGTCGTCCCGGCGCTCGTGAGCGGGAACGCGGTCGTCGTCGTCGCCTCCGAGCGTGATCCGCGCACCGCGATCGTCTTCGCCGAGTGCCTGGCGACGAGCGATCTCCCCGGCGGCGCCTGCAACGTCGTCACCGGGCAGCGCGCCGAGCTGGCGCCGGTGCTCGCGGGGCACATGGACGTCAACGCGATCGGCGGCTTCGGCCTGGGCCCCGAGCAGGAGCGCGCGCTCGGCGAGCTCGCGGCCGAGAACGTCAAGCGCACGCGGTTCGAGGACGCGCCCCCGGCGGAAGACTTGTACGGCGCGGCGTACGACGATCTCGAGCGCGTCCTTTCGTACACCGAGCTCAAGACGATCTGGCATCCGGCACGGATCTGAGCGACCCGCGAGGCGTTCGGCGCCTCGGGCGTGAATGGAGGGCGCTGGCCGCGGAGAGGTGGCAGAGCGGTTGAATGCACTCGCTTGGAAAGCGAGCATACTGTAAAAGGTATCGGGAGTTCGAATCTCCCCCTCTCCGAAGTCGTGCGCTGAGCTTGTCGAAGGGTCCCCGGCGGCGTGAACGGCGTTACGCTTCCGTAAGCATCGAACGGCTCGCGTGATGAAGCGCGGGCCGTTCTCGTTTTTCCGAGCAGAGATGGTTCGTCGAATCGCCGGGGTCGCCGTCATCAGCGCCCTTCTGTTTTCCTTGTTCGTCGCTCCTGTCGCTGCGCAGGAGCAGCAGCCGGTACTCGTCGTCGGCGGCACGCCGGCCGGCGTCGCGGCCGCCGTCGCCGCCGCCCGTCAGGGCGCCGACGTGACGCTCGTCGCACGGCGAGACGTGCTCGGCGGGGTCTTGACCGACGCGATGATGGATCAGTGGGACTTCAACCTCTCACCGGACGGCGCGGCGATCCAAGGCGGACTCTTCACCGAGATCCACGCCGCGCTCGGTGATGCGTTCACCCCCGACGCCGCGGCGCGCACGTTCGCGATGCTCGTCGCCGCGGAGCCGCGGATCCACCTGATCACCGGGGCGCGCGCGACCGACGTGAGCAGTCGCGCGACGCTGACCGGGCGCGCCGTCACCGGAGTGCGTTTCCGGCGTGACGACGGGAGCCGGTTCGATCTGGCCGCCGCGACCGTCGTCGACGCGACCGACGACGGGGACGTCGCCGCGATGGCCGGTGCGCGCTACGACGTCGGCCGCCAGGACACGGGGCTCGATGAGCGGATGCAGCCGGTCACGCTGATGTTCACGGTGCGCGGCGTCGACTGGCACGCACTCGTCGACGACTACACCGTCGCGCGGTACGGCCGCGGCGGCGCCGGGCTGCGCCGCGCCTGGGGCTACGCGAAGCTGCTCGCCGAGTATCAGCCCCTCGCCGCGAACGTCGTCGTGCGCGATCTGAACCTCGGCCGCGAGCCCGACGGCGAGGTGACCGTCAACGCGATCAACGTGCTCGGGATCGACGGCCGCTACGACGGCGAGATCGCGCGCGCGCGCCGCGTGAGCGAGCGCGAGACGCCGCATCTGCTCGCGTTTCTACGCGACCGGTTGCCGGGGTTCGAGCACGCCGCGCTGAGCCGCTTCGCCGACGCGGTGTACGTGCGCGAGACGCGGCACTTCGCCGGCGTGGAACGCCTCACGGCGGACGACGTCTGGAACGGGAAGATCCCCGACGACACGATCGGCCTCTCGTCCTATCCGCTCGATCTGCACCCGGTCACCCCGGGCGATCGCCCCGCCTACGCGCCGATCCGGCACGTCTACGGCATCCCGTTCGGGACGCTGGTCCCGCGCGATCTCGTCAACGTGATCCTCGCCTCGCCGGCGATCAGCGCGACGCACATCGCCGCCGGAAGCGCGCGCGTGATCCCGACGACGATCGAGGAAGGCGAGGCCGCCGGGATCGCCGCCGCCCTCGCGCAGCGCCTCCACCTCACCTTCGGAACGCTCGCGCGCGACGCCGGCGCGATCGGCCTGGTCCGCGAGCAGCTCGAACGCGGCGGCGCGATCCTCACCTACGGCGCGACGACGCGCACCGCCGACGCCGCCGCGCGCACCGCCAAAGGTCTCTAAACGCCCGACGGTCCACACCATCGAGATAGCGTGACGTCAGTGTGAAGGCACGAGCACCGGAGCTGCCGGCAGCATCGCCTTCACGCGGTCGTACGGGAGGTTGTAGTAGGTCACGCCGGAGCGGCCGCTGACGGTGTGCGCGCTGAAGAGCGCGTCGTCGATCGCGGACTCGGTCGCCTCGACCGTCGCTTCGAAGAGCGCGTCGATCCGGTCTTCGTCCTCGACGAGCGGCGGGCCGACGATCCCGCCGGCGCGCGGGTAGCGGTGCGTCGTCGAGAACGCGAGGAACAAGTCGCCGCTCGAGACGTGCGAGGTCGCGCCGGTGCGCGCGAGGCCCATCGTCGCGCGCTTCGCGATCTCGGTCAGCCGGTTGTGGTCGAGCGGCGCGTCGGTCGCGATCACGATGATGATGCTGCCGTCGGCGGCGCGGCCGTGCGTCGGCGGGACGTAGCCCGTGCGCCGCGGGTAGACGGGGAGCAGCTCGTGCGCGAACGCGCGGCCGACCGGCGTGCCGTCGATCAGCAGCTCGTCGCGTCCGCCGGTGTTGGCGTTCACCAGGACGCCGACGGTGTAGCCGCCGAGCGAGGCGGGGAGGACGCGCGACGCGGAACCGATCCCGGCGGCGAAGCCGAACGCGCGCATCCCCGTCCCCGCGCCGACGTTTCCGCGCGCGAAGTCGCCGGGCTTCGCCGCGTTCAGCATCGCGACGACGTCCTGGGGATAGACGTGACGGCCCTGGATGTCGTTGATCGCCTGGTCGTCGCACTCGGCGACGATGGGGAGCGGGACGTCCTCACGCACGCCGATCCCCGGATGCTGCGCGATCAGCCACGAGACGACGCCGTCGTCGGCACGGCCGACGTCGAGCGTGTCGGTGAGGACGATCGGGACCTCGAGGAATCCCGCCTCGTTCACCCAGTGCGCACCGCTCATCTCGCCGTTGCCGTTGAGCGTCCACTGCGCCGCGGCGACGCGGTCGTTCCAGATGTCGCCGTCGGGGACGATCGCCGTCGCGCCGGTGCGCACGTCGCTCCCCTGCACCTTCGTCACGTGCGCGACGCGCACGCCGGCGACGTCGGTGATCCCGTCGACCGGCCCACTCGGCAGCGTGCCGACGGGAACGGGGTTGCGCGCGAGCGCGGGAACGGTGCTGCACGCGAGGAGCGCGGTCAGCGCGAGAAGACGACGCACGCGCCGGTGCTTACGCGGCGGGAACCGGCGTCCCCGCTGCGCGTCGCAGCGCCTCGTACGTCTCTTTGAGCTCCTCGAGCGCGCCTGCGTCGACGCGGCGCCCCGCGTGCGGTCCGTCGCCGATCCCTTCGTCCAGCAGACGCGGCGGGAGGATGTCGTCCGCCGGGGTCCAGCCCAGGCGCGCGTTGATCGCGCGCTTGCGTTCCCAGGCGCGCTGCGCCGCCGCGCGCAGACCGTGCGCATCGAGCGCGAGCCCCGCGACCGCGCTCCAGAGCTGCGATGCTTCCGTCTCGAAGTCGACGAAGCAGTCGCGCACGAACTTGCACAGGACCAGGCTGTCCCACGCGATCGCACGGTCCTCGGCCTCGATCGCATCGCGCGCGCGAGCGACGTCGTCGGAGGCGTCGGACGGATCGCGCAGGTCCTTGTCGTAGGTCGCCGCGCGGTTGTGGCACGCGCCGCGCGTGCACGTCGCCAGGCCTAACGCGTACGTCGGGAGCGCGCGCGGTTCGTAGCCGGGCAGCTCGAGCCCCTTGGCGTGCATCGCGAAGCGCGGCGCGTCGCCGCCGATCCGCGCCGCCGCGGCGCGCACGCCGTCGGCGAGCAGGTCGCCGAGCCCCTCGCGACGCGCGATCGCCTCGACCGCCGGCACGAGCAGCGCCGCGTTCCCGAAGCGCAGCGCGGTATGGAACGCCTCGCGCGGGAGCAAGCCGCGTTCCCCGCACTCCATCGCGAACGCGATCGCGGAGCCCGTCGAGATCGTGTCGAGCCCCAATTCGTCGCAGCGCCCGATCGCATCCAGCACCGCGTCGAGATCGTCGACGCCGCAGTTCGGTCCGAACGCCCATACCGACTCGTATTCGCTCGCCGCCGCGGTGCGCCGGTCGCGTTCCTTGCGCACGTAGAGGTGCTCGCACTGCACGGGGCACCCCGCGCAACCAGCGCGCAACTCGAGATACGATCCGCCGGACTCACGCGCGCGTTCCGGCGTGACGCGCTCCGCGCCCTCGAACTGCGCTGCGGTGAAGTTGCGCGTCGGAAGCTGTCCCATCCGTTGCAGGACGCGCAGGTTCGCCCCGGTGCCCAGGACGCGGTACTTCGCGGTCTTCGGCCCGACGGCGCGCTCACGCAGCGTCGCGGCGAGCGCCGCGGTCGCCGCCGGATCGGCGATCCGCACCTCGCCGCGCCCACGCAGCGCGATCGCCTTGAGCTTCTTCGCGGCGAAGACCGCGCCGGTTCCGCCGCGGCCCGCCTGCCGTCCGTCGTTCTCGACCGAGGCGAAACGGACGCCGTGCTCGCCGGCGACGCCGATCGCGCAGACGCGCAGCGAGCGGTCGCCGTACGTTTCGCGCAGCGCCTTCGTCGTCTCGCGCGCCGAGCGCCCGAGGAGGGGGCGCGCGTCCTCGAACCGCACCGCGTCGCCGTCGATCGCGATGGTCGTCCAGTCCGGCGCCGTTCCGGTGACGACGAGCGCGGCGAGGCCGCAGCGGCGCAGCACGGCGGAGAAGTGACTCGACGAGAGCCCTTCGTTGAGCAACCCCGTCAGCGGGGAGATCGTCGCGAGCGCGTGCTTGTTCGCCGCCGGGACGGGGGTCGAGGCGAACGGCCCGGCGGCGAAGACGATCGCGTTGTCGGGGCCGAGCGGGTCGAGCCGGCCGCGGACGCGCTCCTCGATCAGGCGCACGGCGAGCGCGACGCCGCCCAGCGCGTCGGCGAACACCTCGTCGTCGAGGGCCCGGCGCCGCCAGCTCCGTGTCGTCAGGTCGATCTCGAGCAGATCGCGCGGTCCGGCGAACATCTCCTTACTCAACCACCACTGGCCAAGAACAGCACGCAGGGGCGGTCGGCTGCGCCGAACCGCTCGCCGTCGCGCGCGGCTCGCCGGCCGTCCAGCAGGAGCAGGTTCGGCTCGACGAAGTCGTCGCGGGTCGGCGTGATCACGTCGGGGACGAGCTGTGGGAGCGCCTCGGCGAGCGCGCGCACGAACTCCCGGTAGTCGGCGTCGGCGAGCGGGAGCGTCACGTGCGAGCGCCCGGCGAGCGCGCGGGCCATCCCGAACAGCTCGACGTCGATCACGTGCGCACCGCCTCCGGCGCGACGATCCGGACCTCGCCCGCGTGGGCGCAGTCGTAGCCGCCGAGCGCTTCGACCTCGGCGCGGAACGCCGGCTCGCGCAGGATCTCGATCAGCCGCACGATCCGCGGCTCGTCGAGCTGGGCGGCCGGAAGCGCGAGATCGTACGGCTCCCACGCGACCGAGACGAAATCCAGACCGAACGCCTGCGCGGCGGCCCGAATCGCGAGCCCCGTGTCGGCGCTGCCGTTCTGCACGAGCTGCGCCACGGCGAGGTGCGAGAACTCGAGACGCTCGTACCCCTCGACGCGCGTCGTGTCGATCCCCGCGCGCGCCAGGAGCGCGTCGAGCAGGATGCGCGTCCCCGCATCCTTCTGCCGGTTGACGTAGCGCGCGCCGCGCTCCGCGACGTCGGCGAGCGAGGTGATGCGCAGCGGATTGCCGCGCGCCACGAGCAGCCCTTGCTCGCGCTGCGCGAGCCGCACCAGCGCGACGGGCACGTCGGGACCGTAGCGGCGCACCGCGGCGTCGTTGTACGTCCCCGTCTCCGGGTCGAGGACGTGCGTCCCGGCGAGATGCGCCGCGCGCTCGCGCAGCGCGACGAGGCCCCCGATGCTCCCGACGTGCGCCGAGACCAGGTCGATCTCGAAGGCGGCGAGCCGTCCGGCGAGCAGGTCGAGGGCGACGTCGTGGCTGCCCACCGCGAGCAGCGTCCGTTCGATCGCGGCGAGCGGTCGCAGGGCGCGTGCGGCGACGCGCGCTCCGGCCCGCGCACCTTCGCTGAAGCGCGGCATCGTGATCAGCACGTTCGCGCGCGAGAGCGAGGTGATGACGCCCGCGCCCCGGCGCAGCGGCGTCGCGACGAGCCGGCCGTCGACGCGCGCCGCGACGGCGCGCACGTACTCGTCCTCGCCCAGCGGCGAGAACAGCTTGCGCGTCAGCTCGACCTCGATCTCGCGTACGTCGGGCGCGTCGCGCCGTCCGAGCCGTTCGAGCAGCGGGCGCAGGAACAGATCGGCGCAGATGGCGGCGCTGACCGGATACCCCGGAATGCCCAGCAACGGCACAGCCTGCCCTGAGCTCGACGAAGGGTTCGCGACCGCGAGCACCAGCGGATGACCGGGCCGGATCGCGACGCCGTGCACGACGACCTCGCCGAAGCGCGCGAAGACGCGCGAGGTATAATCGTCGCGCCCGGCCGACGAGCCGGCGTTGACGACGACGACGTCGCACGACCCGATCGCGCGCTCGAGCGCCGCTTCGAGCGCGGCACGGTCGTCGCGCACGCGCTCGCGCACCGTCACCTCGCCGCCGTAGCTGCGCACGCACGCGGCGAGGAGGACCGCGTTGGAGTCGACGATCGCGCCCGGTTCCGGCGTGCCGATCCCGACGTCGACGAGCTCGTCGCCGGTCGTGATCACCGCGACGCGCGGCCGCCGCACGACCGCGACCTCGCCGACGCCGGCGGCGGCGCAGGCGGCGAGATCGGCCGGCCCCAGGCGGCGCAGCGCCGGGACGACGACCTCGCTCGCGACGACGTCCTCGCCGATCGCGCGCACGTGCTCGAACGGCGCGACCGCCGCGCGGATCGCGTAGCGGCCCTCGCCGCGCGGCTCGACCAGCTCGATCGGGATCACGGCGTCGAATCCCGCCGGCAGCGGATCGCCGGTGTCGACGACGACGGCCTGCGCGGGTTCCAGCTCCAGCGGCGCGGTTTCGCGCGCGCCGGCGGTGCGCGCCGCGACGACGGCGATCCCGTCCATGGCGCAGGCGTGGTAGTGCGGCGAGGAGAGGCGAGCCGTGACCGGGCGCGCGGTGACGCGGTCGAGCGCCGCGTCGAGCGGGAGCACCTCGAGCGCAGGCGCGCGGACACCGGCCGCGGCGAGCGCCGCCTCGAAGCGCGCCGTCGCGGCCTCGAGCGGGATGTCGTGGAGGAAGACGTTCCGCTCGTTCACGGCACGATCACCCGCACGTGCTCGCCGGCCGAAAGCCCGCTGCGGTCGAGCGGGACGGCGATCATCGCGTCGGCGCGCACCAGCGTGAAGATGAGGTTCGAGGCGCCGAAGACCGGGGTCGCGCGCAGCACGCCCTCGGCGTCGAGGGCGAGGGTGCAGGGGACGAAGTCTTCGCGACCGGGGCGGGACGGCACGGATACCTCCAAAACGGCGCGGCGCTCCCGTTCGTCGCCCAAGCCGTCCTCCGCGACGAGCTCGCCGCCCAGGAAGCGCACGAGGGGGCGGACGATCCGCCACGCGACGACCAGGGCGCTCGCCGGATTCCCGGGGAGCCCGACGACGGGCTTTCCGTCGCAGACGGCCAGTACCGTCGGTTTCCCCGGACGGATCGCGATTCCGTGCACGAGGACGCCGGGGCTGCCGAGCCGCGCGACGACCTCGGCGGTGTGGTCGCGGAGCGAGACGGACGACCCCGCCGAGAGGATCAGCGCGTCGGCGTCGGCGAGCGCGGCGCGCGCCGCGTCCTCGAGCGCGGCCAGGTCGTCCGGGACGATTCCGCGGACGAGCGGCAGCCCGCCGGCGGCGGCGACCGTCGCGGCGAGCGTCGTCGCGTTGACGTCGCGAACCTGGGCGGGTCCGGGGGTCGCGTCGACCGGAACGATCTCGTCGCCGGTGGAGAGGATCGCGATCCGCGGCCGCTCGCCGACGCGGACCGCCGCGACGCCCAGCGCCGCGAGGCCCCCGGCATCGGCGGCGCGCAGGCGGCGTCCGGCGTGGACGGCGGTCACACCCGCGACGATGTCCTCGCCGACGGTGAGCACGTTCTCGCCGACCGCCGCGGCGGCGAGAACCTCGACCTCGGCGCCGTGCAGGTTCGTGTCTTCCACCATCACCACGGCGTCCGCGCCGGTCGGGACCATCGCCCCCGTGTGGGTTCGGACGGCCTGGCCCGGCCCCACCGCAACGGGAGGTACGACCGAGGTAGGAACGTCTCCGACGAGTCGCAGGTAGGCTGGAGACTGTTCGGAGGCGCCGTGCGTATCGGCGGAGCGGACGGCATACCCGTCCATCGTCGAGCGGGGAAACGCGGGGAGCGTCTCCGCTGCGCGCACGTCTTCGGCGGCAACTCGACCGCAGGCCATCGCCAAAGGAACGATTTCCGACCGTTCGACCGGGGAACAAGCTCGCACAAGCGTCGCGAACGCCTTCCCCGGCGGCAGTACCGTAAACAGCTCGTGCACGATCAGCCCTCGTTCCGCGCGACGCCGCGGGACACATGTGCGACGAGGCTACCCATCGCCTGCGAGCGAACCTTTTCCGCCACTATCGGTCCCCCGTTCTCGAGGAGCACGCCAATTCTCACGTTACCGAATCCTTCGCAGTCGTTCGAACAAGATCTGGCTTCGCTCGGCCTGGGCGGCGTCGGGACGGTATACCGCAACCTAGGCGTCGCGGAGTTGTACGAGCACGCGCTGCGTCGCGGCGAGGGTGTTCTCGGTGCCGGCGGCCAGCTCGTCGTCGAAACCGGAAAGCACACCGGACGCTCGCCGAACGACAAGTTCTTCGTGCGCGAACCGGGCAGCGAGACGCACGTCGACTGGGGCAAGACCAACAAGCCGACCGACGCGAAGACGTTCGACGCGCTGCTTGCGCGCGTCGCCAAGTACCTCGAGGGGAAAGATCTCTTCTCCCTCGACTGCTACGTCGGCGCGGATGCGCGCTATCGGCTTCCGGTCCGTATCCTGACAGAGTACGCGTGGCAGAACCTCTTCACGCGCGATCTGTTCATCGACACCGCAGACAACGACGAGAAGTTCTCGCCGGAGTTCACGGTGCTCGACGCCGCGCTGTTCGACGCCGACCCCGCGATCGACAACACCGCGTCCTCGACGTTCATCCTGGTCAACTTCGCCCGCAAGATGATCCTCATCGGCGGAACGCGGTACGCCGGCGAGATCAAGAAGTCGGTCTTCACCGTGATGAACTACCTGATGCCGCTGCGCGACGTGCTGACGATGCACTGCTCGGCGAACGTCGGGCAGAAGGGCGACGTCGCGATCTTCTTCGGCCTCTCGGGGACCGGGAAGACGACGCTCTCGTCCGACCCGAACCGCCCGCTGATCGGCGACGACGAGCACGGCTGGTCGGCCGACGGAATCTTCAATATCGAAGGCGGCTGCTACGCGAAGATGATCAAGCTTCGCCAGGAAGCGGAGCCCGAGATCTGGGCCGCTTCGCACCGCTTCGGCACCGTGCTCGAGAACGTCGTCATCGATCAGAACACGCGGCAGCTCGACGTCGACTCCGCGGCGCTGACCGAGAACACGCGCTCGGCCTATCCGATCGACTTCCTCCCGAACTTCGTGCCGAGCGGCCAGGCCGGGCACCCGCACAACATCGTCATGCTCACCGCCGACGCGTTCGGCGTGCTCCCGCCGATCGCGAAGCTCACGCCGGAACAGGCGATGTACCACTTCCTCTCCGGCTACACCGCGAAGGTCGCCGGGACGGAACGCGGCGTGCAGGGGACGCAGGCGACGTTCTCGACCTGCTTCGGCGCGCCGTTCATGGTCCATCACCCCACGGTGTACGCGAAGCTCCTGGGCGAGCGCATCGCGAAGCACAAGGTCAACTGCTGGCTCGTCAACACGGGCTGGACCGGCGGCGGCTACGGCGTCGGCAACCGCATGAAGATCGCGTACACGCGCGCGATGGTCAACGCCGCGATCGAGGGCCGTCTCGCGAACGTCGCGTTCGAGCCCGAGCCGTTCTTCGGCCTGCAGATCCCGACCAGCGTTCCGGACGTCCCGAGCGACGTGCTCAACCCGCGCAACGCGTGGGCCGACAAGGCCGCGTACGACGCGCAGGCCAAGCACCTCGCGGGCCTCTTCGCCGAGAACTTCCAGCGCTTCGAGGCGCACGCCTCACCCGAAGTCCTCGCGATCGCGATCAAGCCGTAGGGCACGTCTCTCCAGCACGATCCCAAGAGACGGGGTGCTCGCGCGATTCGCGCGAGCGCCCCGTTTCGCATCCGCCGGCAACGCGCAGGCATTCTTGAGTCTGCGGTATGGCCTTGCCCGTCAGCATCCTCGACCAGTCGCCGGTCCTCGCCGGCGCGACCCCACGCGACGCGATCCTCGCGACCCTGGAGCTGGCGCGCAGGGCCGACGCGCTGGGCTATCATCGCTACTGGCTCGCGGAGCACCACGCGATGCGAGGCCTGGGCGATCCCGCACCGGAGATCTTGCTCGCGCGCGTCGCGGCCGAGACCGCGCGCATCCGCGTCGGCACCGGCGGCGTTCTGCTCCCGCACACCAGCGCGCTCAAGGTCGCCGAGCAGTTCCGGATGCACGAAGCGCTCGCGCCGGGCCGTATCGACCTCGGGATCGGGCGCGCGCCCGGTGGGACAGGGCTGGTCTCCGCTGCGCTCGGCTCACGCGAGATCGCGCAGTTCCCGCGCCAGATGCACGACCTGATCGACTTCCTCGACGGCACGCTCTCCGAGGAGCACCCGTTCGCGCGGCTGCGCGCGATGCCGACCGGCGAGACGTCGCCGGAAGTGTGGCTGCTCGGCTCGTCCGACTACAGCGCATCGCTCGCCGCCGAGATGGGGCTGCCCTTCTGCTTCGCGCACTTCATCAGCGGCGATGCGACGCAAGTGACGCGGATGTACCGCCGCCATTTCCGCCCCTCGCGCCGGCTCGCGGAGCCGCGTGTGATGCTCGCGGTCTCGGCGCTGTGCGCGCCGACCGCCGACGAGGCCGAGGCGCTCGCCGCGACGATCGATCTCTGGCGTCTGCGCGTCCCGCGGGGCGTCGATCTCCCCGTTCCCTCGCTCGAGGAGGCGCGCGCGTACCCGTACACCGCCTACGACCGCGAGGAGATCGCCTACAACCGCCGGCGCTTGGCGCTCGGCGCGCCGAGCGCGGTGCGCGAACGGATCGAAACGCTCGCCGCCGCGCACGACGCCGACGAGGCGATGATCCTCACCATCGCGCCTGAGTACGACGCGCGCGCGCGTTCGTACGAGCTGCTCGCCGATGCGTTCGCATTGCGCGCAACCGCACGCTGAGCGCGCGGGTTTGCACGGCCCGATGAAATCCCTGCACACCCGCAGAGACGTCTTGGCGTTGTCGGCCGGCGCGCTCGCGTCGTTCGCGCTCCCTCCCGCGTTCGCCGGCGCCGCGACCGCGCCGGTTCGCACCGGCTTCGCGCCCGTTCCGGACGGTAAGGTGTGGTACCGCGTCTACGGGAGCGGGCCGAAGACCCCGATCCTCACGCTGCACGACGGTCCGGGCGCGGCGCACAACTACCTCTTACCGCTGCGCGCGCTCGCCGACGACCGCCCCGTCATCTTCTACGATCAGCTCGGCTGCGGGTTGTCCGATAGTCCGCGCGGCGAGGGCCCGTACCACATCGCGCGCTTCGTCGCGGAGGTCGACGCGGTGCGCGAGGCGCTCGGGCTGCAGCGCGTGATCCTCTACGGCCACTCGTGGGGGACGATGCTCGCGATCGAGTACTTCGTCACCGGCCACGGCCGGGACCGTGTCTGCTCGCGCTGGAGCGCTCGGGTCACACGCACGGGCCGGAGTACGAGAAGCTCGTCGACCTGTTCTACAAGACGCACGTACTTCGCTCGAAGCCGACGCCCGACGCGTTGGCCTCGTTCGCGTACGTCGCGAAGTCACCGGCGTACGCGATCATGAACGGGCCCAACGAGTTCACGATCAGAGGTGCTGCCGAATTGCTCGCACTTGGCGATGCAGGAGTCGCCGGCAGACTACGTGCGCCGCATCCGCGCCTTTCTCGCCTGACGCGAACGCGTTGGTCACCGGAACGGCGAGAGCACGTATGCTTGCCCGCTAGGGCAAACCTTGCCTGACTCATAACCGAGCGACCACAACACCAATCGTTCGCTCGGGGGTCGTTTTTCTTGATGACGCGAGGAGTTTTCCGACTCGCGGCGGTCGTGTGCATCGCGCCGCTCGCCGTCGGCTGCGGCGGCGGGAGAGCCGCCGTGACGCCGTCGCTTCCCACCACCGGATCCGCCGCCACGGCCGGCGCGGTTTCGCAGCAACCGCTCTCCGCCGTGCGCGGGGTCAGAACGATCGTCCATCTTCCGCTGCGCAATGCCGACGAACTGGAGAACCTCGTCGCCCAACAGAGTCAACAAGGCTCCCCGCAGTACCACGTCTTCCTCACGCCGCAGCAGTTCGCGGCGCGTTACGCACCCTCGAGCAGCGATCTCGCCGCGGCGGCCGCCGCGCTCAAGAGCCTGGGCTTCACGACGCAGATCACCACGCAAAGCGTCGTTGCCGACGCCGATCAGGCGACGGTCCAGCGCGCCTTCAACGTCACCCTGCGCAGCGTGAGCACGAAGGGCCGCACCGTGCTGGCCGCCGACCGCGCCGCCACGGTCCCCGCAACGCTGCAGGCGCTGCACCCGTCGATCGCGGTCTCGCCGAAGTGGGTCGTCCACAAGGATTCGGTGCGGGCCGGCGGCTTCACCAACGGGCTGGTCCCCGACGACCGCTACGGCGCCTACAGCGAGTACTGGTTCACCGATCTCAAAGAGGCCTACAGCTATCCCGCCGTGCCGCAATCCAACGGCGCGGGACGCACGATCGCGATCGTGATGTCGAACAAACCGCAACAAAGCGATCTGCAAGCCTACTTCGATCACGAGCAGTTCACCGCGATCTCGGGCAAGCCGGTGCCGATGCTGCAGTTCGTGGACATCGACGGCGGCGGTCCCTACGATCCGAATTACTCCGACGAAGTCGAGCTCGATACGCAGCAGTCGCTCGGCAGCGCACCGGGTGCGAACGAGATCGTGTACGATATGCCGGACCTCTCCTTCAGCGCGATCTACGATGCGTATCAGCAGGCCATCACCGACAACAAGGCCGACATCGTCAGCTCGTCGTTCGGCGAAGGCGAGCTGTTCTTCACCGCGGCATACAACGGCGGAACCGACTACTCGTCGATCGTCACGCAGCAATTCCACGACCTGTTTCTGCAGGGCAACGCGCAGGGAATCACCTTCGTCGCTTCGTCGGACGACATGGGCGCGAACGGCTGCGTCGATCCGAACGTGACGACGGCGGTCAAATGCGTCTCGTGGCCCGCGGACGACCCGAACGTCACCGGCGTCGGCGGGACGAATCTGGGGACGACGACGCTTCCCGCGCCGAAGACGCCCGGCTATCCCTACTCGTACGCCCTCACCTCGAAATACAAGAGTGAGAACGCGAACTACGATCCGCTCGCGGTCGACATCTGGTACACCGGCGGGCCGGCGCTGCCGGGCGAGATCTGGGGCTCGGGCGGCGGCGTGAGCACGCTCTTCCCCGAACCGCTCTACCAGCGTCTCGCGCGCAACGTCATCAAGAGCGGCCGCAACGTCCCGGACATCGCGATGCACATGGGCGGCTGTCCCCAAGGCGCGGTCACGCCGTGCGCGGCGGACCGCTCGTTCGACGTCATCTACATGGGCGGTCAACGCTACGGCGTGATCGGGACGAGCGCCTCGGCGCCGGAGTTCGCGGGCCTGCTCGCGATCACCGAGCAGAACCTCGGCACGCGTTTGGGCAACGCCAACTGGTACATCTACGCGCTCGCCGCCGTCGCCGGCGACCGCGCCTTCCATCACCGCATCATCCCGGGCAACAACGGCGGCTACGCGACGAGCACCGCCGGCTACGATCAGGTCATCGGCGTCGGAACGCCGTACGGCAACCTCTTCTCGGCCGACCCGTTCGCCGGTCTCGCCGGCGACCCGCAGACGACCAGCAACCCGTAATCGCTCAGCCGTTCTTCTTCAGCCCGAACGCTTTGAGCAGGATGCGCTTCGGGCGCATCCCGTCGAACTCGCCGTAGTGGACGCGCTCCCACGGGCCGAGATCGAGGCGCCCCTCGGTCACCGGGACGAGCACCTGGTGACCGAGGACCATGCGCTTGAGGTGCGCGTCGGCGTTGTCCTCGCCGGTGAGATGGTGCTTGTAGTCCAGGCCTGAGGGCGCAAGCCCTTCGAGCCAAGTCATGATGTCCTGCCAGAGCCCCGACTCGTGATCGTTCACGAAGATGCTCGAGGTGATGTGCATCGTGCTGACCAGCACGACGCCGTCCCACAGGTCAGCCGCCGCGCGCGCCTTCTCGACCAGCTCGGTGATGTCGCGGATCTCGTAGCGCCGCTCGGTGCGGATCGTGACGTGCTCGGTGTACGTGGTGGTCATCGGTCAGGATCCTTCACGGTCCCGCGCTCCTTCCCATCGCACCGGCATACCGCGACGCAGATATTCCGTATGTGATTGGCACGCGTTCGTGACGACTAGTATGAATTACCCAAAAGTTTAAGAAAATTTAAGGTTCAGGGTGAAATGTTGCCTTAGGTTTGCGGGTTTGTTTCCGATTCGTGTCCTTACCGGACTCGCTGGGCGGACGAAGCGCTCGGCGCATGTCCGGGCCTTCGTTCCCTCGGGAGGTCACGACTCGGCATGGCCGCTTCTCCGTCTCTCCCCGCCTCGCGGCCGCCGGCCGCGGAGTTCTCGCCCGATCCGGCGGCGGTCGCGCGCCTTCCGCGCGCGCTCGCGTTCGCACACGACGCACTCCCGCTGACCGTCACGGACGGCACGCTCGCGGTCGCCCTCGTCGACCCGACCGACCTCGCGATCCTCGATGCGCTGCGCGCCGCGACGCGCTTGCAGATCCGGCCGTTTCCGATGCCGCGCGCCACGATTCGCGAGCGTCTCCGCGCCGCGTACGGCGAGCTTCCCGTCACGGCGGAAAGCGACGTGCCTGCCGTGCGCGCCGTCGACCTCGTCTTCGCGCGCGCGATCGCGGCCCACGCAAGCGACATCCACGTCGAGCCGAGCGCAAGCGGCGGCCGCATCCGCCTGCGCGTCGACGGGATCCTGCGCGAGCTCGAAGCGATCCCGGCCGCGCTGTTCCCCGCGTTCTGTTCGCGCCTCAAGCTCCTCGCGGGGCTCGACATCGCCGACCGGCGTCAGCCGCAGGACGGACGTTACAGCATCCCGTTCGAGCGCCGCGCGATCGACGCGCGCGTCGCTTCGATCCCGACGGTCGACGGCGAGAAGATCGTCGTCCGTCTTCTGGACCGCTACGCGAAGGCTCCCGAACTCGCGACGCTCGGGATGCCGACGCCGATCCTCGAGCGCTATCGCTCCGCGATCACGGCACCGTGGGGTTTCGTGCTGACCACCGGCCCGACGGGGAGCGGGAAGACGACGACGCTCTACGCCTCGCTCGCCGAGCTGGAGCTCGCCGAGCGCAATGTCTGCTCCGTCGAGGACCCGGTCGAGATGCGCGTCGAGGGCGTCACGCAGGTGCAGGTCAACGGCCGCAGCGCGCTGACGTTTCCGAACGTCCTGCGCGCCTTCATGCGGCAGGACCCGAACGTGCTCGTGGTCGGTGAGATGCGCGATGCGGAGACCGCTGCGGTCGCCGTCTCGGCCGCGCTCGCCGGCCAGATCGTGTTCACGACGCTCCATGCGAACGACGCGCCGCGCACGATCGACAGGCTCGTCGAACTCGGCGTCGCGCGCCACTCGCTCGCGTCGGCGCTCAGCGCCGTCGTCGCGCAACGGCTCGTGCGTGTGTTGTGCGACCGCTGCCGGGTGCGCGAAGCGATCCCCGCGGGCGTGCGCGAAGAGCTGCAGACCGACCGCGCGCATTGGTACGTCGCGGCGGGATGTCGCGCCTGCGCCGGGACCGGATATCTGGGACGCACCGGCGTCTACGAGCTGCTCGTCGTCGACGATGCAACACGCGACGCGATCGCGACCGGAGCGTCGAGCGTCCAGATCGCACAGCTCGCGGTCCGCGCCGGCTATCGACCGATCATGCACGACGCGGTCGCGAAGGTGCTCGACGGCGTCACGACGTTCGCCGAGATGCGCCGCATCGTCACGTGGTCGACGAGCCGATGAGCCTCCAGGCCGTTCGCATCCAAGAGCTGATCCGCGCCGCGCGCGGTCGCGGCGCCACCGATCTCCACTTCGGCGGCGCGGAGCGCCCGGCGCTGCGCGTCAACGGAAGGCTCCTGCTCGCCGACGCGCTTCCGATCGACCAGCCCGCAGTCCGGGCCTTCCTCTCCGCCTCCGTCGGTGCGGACCAGCTCGCCGCGCTCGACGAGCGCGGCACGGCCGACGGAGCCGAGCTGCGCGCGCACGACGGCGGACCCTATCGCATCCACGCGTATCGCCACGCAGGCGGCGTGCGCGTCGCGATCCGTCTGCTCGCCGAACGTTTGCCGGTCTTCGAATCCTTGGGCCTTCCGGCCGTCGTCGGATCGTTCGCGCGTCTGCGGGCAGGACTGATCCTGTTCACGGGACCGACGGGGAGCGGCAAGACGACCGCGCTCGCCGCGTTGATCGACCGCATCAACCGTACGTGCGAGCGCATCGTATGCACCGTCGAGGACCCGATCGAGTACCTTCACGCACCGCAGCGCTCGCTCCTCACGCACTGCGAGATCGGCCGCGACGTGCGCGACTATGCCGAGGCGCTGCGCGGCTTCATGCGGGCCGACCCGGACGTGATCTTGATCGGTGAGATGCGCGACCGCCCGACGATGGAGGCGGCGCTCTCCGCCGCCGAGACGGGCCATCTCGTCTGCGCCACGCTGCACACGAACGACGCCGCGCAGACGGTGGACCGTATCGTCGACGCCTTCTCGCCGCAAGCGCACGATCAGGTCCGCGGCCAGCTCGCCGCGACGCTCGCCGGGATCGTCAGCCTGCGCCTGGTCCCCCGCCGCGACGGGCTCGGGCGCTGTGCAGCGGCGGAGGTGCTCATCGGCACGGACGCCGTGCACGCGCTCATTCGGGAAGGCAAGACGCACCAGCTGCGCAACACGATCGTCACCGGCCGCGCCGTCGGGATGCAGACGCTCGAATCGCACCTCTGCGAGCTCGTGATGCGCGGCGAGGTGACGCTCGAGGACGCGCAGGCCGCGACGAGCCGCCCCGGCGAGGTCCGCGCCTTCGATCGTACCGGGAACACCCGATGACCAGAGCCCTCTTCCGATATACGGCGCGTTCGATCGAAGGCGAGGTCGTACGCGGATCGCTCGAGGCGTCGAGCGTCGAGGACGTCCTCGCCGCGCTGCGGACG
Source organism: Candidatus Limnocylindria bacterium (assembly GCA_035493875.1). Lineage (GTDB taxonomy): Bacteria > Vulcanimicrobiota > Vulcanimicrobiia > Vulcanimicrobiales > Vulcanimicrobiaceae > Vulcanimicrobium. The sequence continues at coordinate 27,016 of DATJHK010000052.1, read as the reverse complement.
CGCGCCCTCTTCGTCACCCGGGTCGATCGGGAGTCGCGCTGGCTGCGACCTGCGGGCCGGGCCATCGGCGCCCCCCGACGTCGCGCGCTGCTCGCGTTCTTTCGGTCGTTCGCGACGCTGATCCGGGCGGGTGTCCCGATCCGGCGTTCGCTCGAGGTAACGATCGAGCGAACTGACGATCGCGTCTTGCGCGAAGCGCTCCGTTCGATCCTCGCCGACGTCGAGCACGGCAACCCGCTCAGCGAGGCGATGGCAAAACGTCCGCGCGCGTTCTCGGCCCTCGCGATCGCGATGATCGGCGCCGGCGAGGCCGCGGGGATCCTCGACGACGTGCTCGAACGGCTCGCCTCCGTCGTCGAGCGTGACGCCGAGCTGCGCAAGAAGGTACGAGCCGCGCTCGCGTATCCGACGATCGTGCTGATCGCGGCGAGCGTGCTGACCGTGTTCCTGCTGGCACGAATCGTCCCAATGTTCGCGCAGATGTTCGACGCCTTTCACGTCGAGCTCCCCGTCACGACGCGGCTGTTGCTCACGGTCGGCGCCGCGGTCTCCGCCCCCGCCGCGTGGATCGTCGCGTGTGCCGCGGCAGCAGGCATATTCACCACCATCGTCTCGCTGGCGCGTACGGCGCGCGGCGCGCTGGTGCTCGACCGCGTGCGCCTGCGTCTCCCCGTCGTCGGGTCGCTGCTCCACACGTCGATCACGGCGCGCACGACGCGTATGCTCGCGACGCTCCTGCGCTCCGGGATCGAGCTGGTCACCGCGATCGCGATCGTGCGGCCGGTGACCGGCAGCCCCGTCTACGCGGCGGCCCTCGCGCATGTCGACGCCGCGCTGCGCGAAGGCGACCCCTTGACGACGCCGCTCGCGGCAGCCGGATTCCTCGACCCGCTCGCGATCGCCATGATCGGGATCGGCGAAGAAACGGGGCAGCTCGACGAGATGCTGCTCAAGATCGCGTCCTACTTCGAGAGCGACGTCGAGGCGGCGATCGCGACCCTCGGCGCGGTGATCGAGCCCGCGCTGATCGCCGCGCTCGGCCTGGTCGTCGGCTTCATCGTCTTCTCCGTCTTCATCCCTCTCTACACCTTGATCGGGAGTGTTTCGAAATGAGCCTGCGGGAAGAGCTCGTCGCGCAGTACTGCGCCGAGCGGACCATCGCCATGCGCAACGCCGTCGTCGACGCGTACCGCTACCTGTGCGTACGCGGTGCGAAAAAGTTCAAGCGCGCGTTCAACGACAGAGCCGATCTCGAACAAGTCGCCGCCGTCGGACTCATCAAGGCGGCCGAGTATTATCGGACCGACATGCAGACGCCGTTCGAAGCGTACGCCTGGATCATGATCGTCGGCGAGCTGATGCACGACGTGCGCGACCACGAGCGTCTCGTGCGCACGCCGCGCTCTCTTCGTGCGCTGGAAAAGCGCTACCTCGACGCCTGGGATGCGTTCACCACGGCGCATCACCGCGAACCGACGCGCGGCGAGCTCGCCGCCGCGCTGGGCGTGACGATCGAAGTGATCGACGAGCTGCGCGCCATTCGCCGCGGGGAGCGCGTCGTGCCGTCCGAGAGCGCGTCGGATGGAAACGACGGGGGCGACGTGTTCGGCGCAGCGCGGGAATCGCTCCGTCTCGACGAGCGCGTCATGCTAGCACTGGCGCTGGAGCAGTTGGCCGATCGCGAGCGCGCGATCGTGCTCGGAACCTACGGGGTGGGCTTGACGCAAACGGAGCTCGGCGAGAGGCTCGGGCTCTCGCAGAGCCACGTGAGCAAGCTGCTCGCGCGCGCGCTCGACAAGCTCGGCAGGCTCGTGGCATAACGCCGAACCGGCGCGGGCACCGCTCGTCGTGCAGCATCTTCGGAGGGACGTCGTGCACAGAACCGTTCCGCGCGAGGCCGAGCGCGGCTTCACGCTCATCGAGCTGATGATCGTGGTCGCGATCATCGCAATCCTCGCAGGGATTCTGATCCCCAATTTCGTGAACGCCCGCGCGCAGGCGCAGACCGCGGCCTGCGAGTCGAACCTGCGCTCCATCGCGACCGCGCTCGAACTCTACTACGCCGACAACCAGGTCTATCCCACCGCTTCCGGCGTCGCGGTCGATCAGAACCTGCTCAAAGGGACGAACGGCGTCTACTACCTGAACAACACGCCGAAGGATCCCGCGGCGACGACGCCCACCGCAACCTACACGCTTACGACCACCGCGCAATCCGGAACCGATCCGGCCTCGTACACGATCGTGTGCCCCGGTGCGCATCTCGGTTCGACCCTCGCGAAGCTGCAAACGGTCGGCGGCGCCTCTGGGAGCACCTGCGGCAGCTCGTGCACGGCCTCGAAGCTCGAGTACGTCTCGGGTCAAGGTCTACAGGCCGCTCCGTGATCGACCTGCTTGGTGAGGCGCTGACCGCCGTCGCACGCCGGTCGGTGATTGCGTACCCGCTGGTCTTCGCCGCCGGCGTGAGCACCAGCGTCGGCCCGTGCGTCGCACCGCGATACGTCGCGGTGACCGCGCTCGCGAGCGCGTCGCGGCGGCCTACCGCGATCGCGGGCGCCTTCCTCGGCGGCGTCGTCGGCGCGTACGTCGTGCTGGGACTGGCACTGAGCGCGATCGGCACGCTGTGGTCGAGCTCGCGTTTCGTCTACGCCGCGCTCGCGACGGCGCTCGCCGTCGGCGGGATCGCCACGCTCGTCCGAGACGAAAGGCGATGCGAGCACCCCGTAGTCGCCAAGGACCATCGCGCGAGCGGCGGCGGTGCCTTCCTGCTCGGTGCGTCGAGCGCCTTCGTCGTCTCGCCGTGCTGCACGCCGATCGTCGCCGCGATCGCGGGGTTCACGACGCTCGGTGGACGGACCGTCGAAGGCGTCGCACTGCTGGCCGTCTTCGCATGCGGCCACGCCGCCCCGCTGCTCGCGCTCGGTGCGTTCGGCCGCGGCCTCGTGGGACTGGTCCGGCGCGCGACGCTCGCCGCTGCGCCCCGCGTCGTCGGAGCGACGCTCATGCTCGCGCTCGCCGTGTACTACGGAGCCCTCGCGTGACGCCTCTTTCACGGACGCGGCGTATCGCCGTCGCGCTCGCGAGCCTCGCGCTCGCGGCGGTCCTCTTCCGCGGCAATCTCGCCGCGGCGCTCGTCACGCGCGGTGACGACTTGCTGCGTACCGGCGACATCGATGGCGCGGTGCGCGCGTACGGACGCGCGGCGCGGCTCGACGCACGCTCCGTCGTCGCCTCCGACCGGCTCGCGTTCTTCCTGTTGGTGCGGCGCAGCAACGGTGACGCGGCGCGCGCCTACGCCGTGGCCGCCGACGCCCTGCGCGTCGTCCCGACCGATCCGGCACTGCTGGCCGATCGCGCGTTCGCCGCGCAGCGTCTCGCGCGCTGGCGCGACGCGGAGCGCGACTTCTTGCGGGCGGCGCGCTTGGCGCGCGATCCGCGCTACGCTCATCTCGCCGCACGCGACGCCGCGCGGGGCGGTGACGCACGCGGTGCCCGAGCCGATCTCCGGTTCTCGCTGACGCTCGATCCGCGGTACGCGCCCGCGCTCGCGCTGCTGCGCGAGGCCGGCGCGTGACGATCGCGACCGCCGCGGCAGCGTGCATTCTCGCGTCCGCGTTCTGGTCCGTCGGCCGGGCGGCGGCGATGCGACGGGCGTTGTCCCCCGGCCATCTGCCGGGTGTCCTGCTGCTCGCCGCCGCCGTCGCCAGCGCGCGCAGCCCCGCGCTGCCGGCTCTCGCCGCGATCTGCGGCGCGCTCGTCGCGGGGACGATCGACGCGCGGACCGGCGCGATACCGGATCCGCTGAGCGTGTCGACGGCGCTCGTCGCGCTCGGCTTCTCGGCGGTGGAGAACGCGTTCCTCTTCAGTCTCGGTGGTGCGTTGCTCACGGGCGGCGCGTTGCTGGCGCTGCATGCGCTCACCGCGGGGCGCGGACTCGGCTTGGGCGACGTCAAGCTCACTGCCGCGATCGGGGCGGGCTTGGGCGCAAGCGCCGGGATCGCCGCGATCGGGGTCGCGTTCGTGCTCGGCGCGATCGTCGCGAGCTGGCTCTTGCTCACGCGTCGTGCCCGTCCGGGAGGCACGATGCATTTCGGACCGTTTCTCGCCGCCGGCGCGTGCTGCGCCGCGCTACTTCCGATGAGGTTCGCGTGGTGAGGAAGGCGTCGACGCTCGCCCTCGGTGTCGATCTAGGCGCGGCACGGACGCGGGTCGCGCTCCTAGAGCGGGATTCCGCAGGGGTCGCGCGGCTGGTGGCCGTCGCGTCGCGGCCGACCGGGGGCGATCCGGGCCTCGCGCTGGCGGAGGCGTGGGCCGAACTCGGCACGGCGGAGCGGCGCTGCGTCGTCGCGCTCGGGCATCCCGACACGCTGCTGCGCACCGCGGCGTTCCCGCGCATGGGCCGTGGCGAGCGCGCGCGAGCCGCACGCTTCGAAGCCGCGCGCTTCGTCTCGTACCCGATCGCAGAAGCCGCAGTCAGGGTCACGCCGTGCCCGGACGGCACCGCGGTCATCGGCGTCGCGCACCGGCCCGCGCTGGAGGCACGCCTCGCTGCGGCGCGTCGCGCGCGGCTCACGGTGATCGCGGTCGACGACATTGCCTTCGCGCTGCGTCGCGCGTTGCCGCACGCCGATGCCGTCGTCGACGTGGGAGAGGATCGGGCCACGCTCGTCGTGGCGCGCGAGCCGATCCCCGTCGTACGCAGCTTCGAGATCGGCGGTCGCGCACTGACGTACGCGATCGCGGAGGCCCTCGGAATCGACATGCGGCTGGCGGAAGAACGCAAGCACAGCATCGGACTCGCCGGAGCGGGCGAGCACGCGCGCGACGCTCTCGTCGCGCAGCTCGCCGCGGCACTGCTCGAAACGCGTGCCGCCGCGCAAGTCGATCTGCGTGGACTCGCGTTGGCCGGCAACGGATCGCGTCTTGCCGGGTTGCCCGAGGCGCTCGAGCGCGCCGTCCAGATCCCCGTGCGCGCGGGCACCCTCGCGCCGGACGCCTCGCTCGTCCTTCCTGCCGACGTCGTGCGCTCCGCATCGCCCGATTGGGCGGCAGCCTACGGGCTCGCGCTGTGGGAAACGGCCGCATGACCCGCATCGACTACCTCGTCTCGCGGTGGGAGCTTCTGCTCGGCGTCGCACCGCCGGCTGCCGTTCCGCGAACGCTGCGCGATCCGCTCATCGCCTTGCTCGCCTCGTTGGTGCTCCTCGGTGTCCTCGCCGGCGTCCAAGCCGCACGTCTCGCACACGCCAGACGCGACGTCGAAATCGTCAGGCAGCGCCTCGCGCAGGACGACTCCGCGCTGCGGCGGCTCGACGCGCTGGAGGTGGAGGTCCGCCGGCTCCACGCGATCGACGGCGAGATCGACCGGATCGCGGAGGCGGGAGCGCACAGCGTGAGTGCCGTTGCTGCGATCGGCAACCGGATCCCAAAAGACGCGTGGCTCTCCTCGATCCGGCGCGACCACGACGGCTACGTGCTCGAGGGAAGCGCACGGCGCTTGTCGCTCGTGAGCCGAACGCTGGCGGCGCTGGCCGCGCTTCCGGCGACGGGGCGTGCTCGCCTGGTCTCGGTCCAGGACGCGCCGGCGGGCCGCGGCGTCGGCTACGCGATCACGCTGGGACCGGCGCGATGAACCAGGCTCGCGCGGTGTGGTTCGCGACCGTGTTGGTCGTGCTCGCCGGCTACGTCGGCATCGTGCGTGCCGGTGAGGCGCGTATCGCCGAGCAGCGTGCGGCGGTGGCGGAGATCGCCGCGCATCTCGACGCCGACGAGTTGCGCCTGCGCGCACAGGCGACCGTGGAGGACGCCCGCACGCGCCTCCGCCGGCGCGTGCGCCGCTTCGCACTCGATGGCGACGAGGCGGTGCTCGTCGCGCGTTTCGTGCACGACGCCGCACGGATCGCGACGCGGGACCGTCTGCGCGTCGTGACGATCGCCGCCGACCCGACGCTCGCACCGGACGGGCAAGCCCCGACGACGCAGACCGCGTTCGCCGTGACGCCCTTGGACGTGACGCTGGAAGGCGGCTACGCGGATCTCCTCCACGGCGTGCGCGATCTCTCTCGCGGCCCCGTGCTCGCGCGCGTGACGCTGGACGGCCTGACCCGCACCCATCGCGACGGTCCCGGGACGAGCGTGACCGCCACGTTGCACGTGCTCGTCGAGCATCTGCGTGCGGAAGGGGATGATGGTGATAGCGCTCGACACGCGTAGCCGCGCCGCGTGCGTCGGCGTCGCGCTCCTGGCTTTCGCGGCCGCGGTCGCGCGCGATCCGATCGCCGCGCGCCCCGCACCGCCGTCGGCGCCGACGGTGCCGCCCACCGTACGTTCGCGTCCTACGACCTTCGTCGCGAGCGTCCCGCGGCGCGATCCGTTCGACGGAGAGCCCGAGGCGCCGGCAGCGCAGGCGAACTCGCCGGCCGCCGCGGCCGCGCCGCCGCCGATCCCGAGCGCGATCGTCCCGCTCCCGCCCGGCGCCGCGTTCGTGGGCACACAGAGCGTGGAACGCGTCACCGCGATCGCGAGCGGCGCTCGGCGGCCGTTTGCGCTCCTCGCCGCTGCCGATCGCACGCGCGTCGTCACGGTCGGCGATCGCGTCGACGGCTCATCGATCATCGCGATCACCGTCGACGGCGTCCGCCTGCGCGACGGACGGACGTTCGGGATCGGCGCGACGCCGTCCGTTCCTGCGGCACCGCCGCCTGCAGTCCGCGTTCCCGGAGGTACGCCGTGAAGCAGATCCTCGCCGCAGCGGTCGTCGCGCTGACGCTCGCCGTCGCGCATCCCACCGCCGCCCAGAACGATCGTTTCACGTTCGAGGCGAGCGACGTCGACCTCGCCGACGCGATCCGGCTGCTCGGCGCCGAAGCGGGACGCAACGTCGTCGCCGACGGCTCGATCCGTCCGCAGCGCGTCCGCATCCGACTCGCGGACGTGTCGTTCGACGAGGCGCTCGCGACGCTCGTCACGGCGTACGGACTGCAAACGCATCGCGACGGCCGCATCCTCATCGTGGGCGACGCGTCGTCGATGAACCGGCGCTTCCCCGACGACGGCACACCGGGCGGCACGCTCACGCGCGTCTTCGTGCTGGCGCACGCGTATCCGGAAGAACTGGTCTCGCCGCTACAGAGCGCGCTCCCGCAGGGGACGCTCGTCGTCGGCGACAAGCGCACGGGGACGCTCGTCATCACCGGGAGCGCCGCGACGATCGCGCGCGCCCGCCAACTCGTCGCCGCGCTCGACGCGCCGACCGGCGTGAACGCCACGCTGACGATCCCGCTGCACAACCTGCGCGCGAGCGAGGCGCTCAAAGCGCTCAAAGGTGCCGTTCCCGAGAGCGCGCTGTTCGCCGACGACCGGCAGAACGTCGTGGTCGTGAGCGGCAATGCGGAGCTCCAAGAGATCGTTCGAACGATCCTGCAGGGTCTCGATGCGCCGGGCCGTCAAGTGATGTTCGAAGTACGCGTCGCCGACGTCGAGCCCACGAACGATACGGACAACGTCGGGATCGAGTACGGCGGAGTGGGCTTCGGCACCGGTGCGCAGGCGCAGTTTCCGTATACGGTGATCCGCAGCGCCTTCGTCGTCAACGCGCAGATCAACACGCTCGTCCAACGCGGTCGTGCCTCGATCCTCGCCGAGCCGCGGGTCGCGACGCTCAACAACCACGAGGCATCGCTGCTCGTCGGCGAGCAGTACCCCGTCGTCACCGTCAACCAGCAGACCGGCTACCCGTCGGTGCAGACGATCGACGTCGGCGTGCGCTTGCGCCTGACGCCGACGATCGGAGCCGAGGGGTCGATCACGGCCGAGCTCCATCCCGAGTTCAGCCAGATCATCGGCTTCAACAACGGCTTCCCGATCATCGCCAACCGCAAGGTCGACGCGACGCTGCGCGTCCACGACGGCGAGACGATCGTCCTGGGCGGCCTCTTTCAGGACATCGACTCCGACACCGTGACGAAGCTTCCGTTTCTTGGCGACCTACCCGTTCTGGGCGGCGTGTTCCGCAACCGCCAACGCAGTCACACGAAAGACGAAATCGTCTTCTTCATCACGCCGCGCATCCTCGGCGCGGACGGAAAAGCGCCGATTCCCTGAGGTTACTCCTGCGTTGCGCAACGGCGAAATCGCAGGAAATCTGCACAGAGTCCTCTGCGGGTTCTCCAGATCGACGCCTACGATCGCGTCATGGCCGATCGAGGACCGCACTGATGCCGACGCTGTTCGCACACTCCCAATACGCGCCGCTCGCGATCGGGTTCTTCGGCCTGGCGACCGGGTATTTCGTGTGGGGCGGTCAGGCGCTGTTCGGCGTACCGAAAGAGACGCCGGAAGTGAACCGCACGATCGCGCTCTGGGGCATCTGGATGAGCGGCTTCATGCAGTTCATCACCGGCGTGTACTTGATGGTCGGGCTGACCTGGTTCGGCGTGTTCACCGAGGCGCCGCTCTACATGGCGGCGGTCGCGTTCACCGCGTTCGGCGTGCACTGGTTCGCCGTGGCGTACCGGCGCTACACCGGCGGAAGCGCGGTCCCGGAAGGCTGGATGGCGATCCCGTTCGCGCTGCTCAGCATCCTGGGGATGATCGTCTTCTTCTCAGCGGGCGACGCGCCGGCCGGGATCGTGTTTCTCGGGCTGACCTTGGTCTATCTCACCGAGATCCCCACGAACTTCGGCTTCTTGCCCGGCGGCCGCCGACTGATCGGTTTATGGCAAATGCTCACCGGCATGTGGCTTATCTACGTCACCTACGGGGTCGTGATGAACCTCGCGCTCGGCAAGCACTGGTGGGTTTAGGACCGATCCGCCTACTCGGTCGAGCCGACCGGCTGTCCCTCCGGTTCGGTCGCGTGCGGCGCGTGGCCGTCGTACTTGGGTGAGCGCGCGAACAGGTCGTGCGCGATGTCGGTGTCGGGCTCGTCCGGCCCTCCACGGTACGCAACAGAGCCCGACTTCAAGAGCCACGGGCTCTCGGACATCTCCCAAAGGCGTCGCATTGGGCTTCTCTTCCTCGTTCGGCGGGGTCTCAAACAGGGTCAGGCGGCGACGGCGGAGCGCTCGTCCGCTACCAGGCAAATCCGGCGCGCGATGAGCAGCTGCGCGAGCGCGAGGGTGTGCGAGACGCGCTCGCCGCGTGCGTCGCGGAACAGACCGAGCGTGCCGATCTCCGCAGGCCGGTGCCGCGCGTCCATGTGGCTGAGGATCAGCTCCTGGACCTCGGCCGCGGTCACGGCGTCGACGTCGCCGTCCAGCTCGATGATCGTGCGCGGGTAGGGGCCCTCGCCGCCGTCGATCTGCCGCAGGTGCGTCGAACGGCTGGCGAAGTCGCGGTAATCGAGCGGAGCGAAGCGTCCGCCCTTGACGATCCGCGCGTTGAGCTTCGCGTTGTCGATGCTCGGGCGCTGGCGCGAGAAGCGCACGCAGAGATCGGCGTGGCGCTCCTGCGGCGCGATGTGCTCGTCGATGTCGGGCTGGCGCTTGGCGATCTCGGCCCGCACCTCGTCCTCGCGGTAGCCGCGCTGCGTGCAGTCGCGCTGCACCTTCCAGGCCACCTTGAGGTCCGCTTGCGGATCGAGCCACACCGAGACGTCGAAGAGCGCGCGCAGCGCCCGCGTGTAGAGCGGGAAGAGCCCCTGCACGATCACGATCTCGCGCGGCGCGACCGTCTCGGGCGCGGCGAACGTCCCGTCGCGGTGGTCGTAGACGGGCTTGGTGATCGTCTCGCCCTCCGCGAGCCGCGCCAGATCGTCTTCCATCGCCGCGAAGTTGTTGGCGCGTGGGTCGAGCGCCGTCAGGCCGACGGCCTTGCGCTGCGCGCGATCGAGCGAATGATAATCGTCCAGGCAGATCTCGACGATGCGGCCGGCGCCGAAGATCGCGTCCAGGCCTTTGCAGAGAGTCGACTTGCCGGTGCCCGAGTCGCCACCGACCGCGACCATGATCGGTCGTGTCATCAGGGTTCGACGGTATCCCGTATCCGGCGGCGCGTCGCGCGATACGGCGCGAAAGGCGAAAAACGTCGCTCGAACAGTCGCGGATCGTGCGCGAGCGTGGATGTTACACGCGCTCGAACGCTCCGCTGTCGACCACGTGATCGAGAAACCGCCGCGCGCCGATCGTCGGCTCGCGCCCGGCGAGCGCGACGATGTGCCAATCGCGCACCAGCGGCGTGCGCGCGGTCGGAACCTCGACGATCTCGCCGTCGGCCAGGTCGCGCGCGAGCGCGTCGCGCGAGAGCAGCGAGACACCCAAACCGACGCGCACGCAGCCCAAGATCGCGCCGTTCGAGCCGATCGTCACCGTCGTCGGCGTGATCCCGAGCGCCTCGAAGAGCGCCTCGGTCGTCGCGCGCGTCCCGCTCCCGGGCTCACGCACGAGCCACGTCGCGGTGCCGAGCGCGTTCGCGTCGATCGCCGCGTGCGGGCTCGCGACGACGACGAGCTGGTTCGGCCGCACGGCGCGTGAGACGAAGCGCTCGTCGGGCGGGCGGCCGCCGATCGCGAGATCGGCCTCACCGTGCGCGAGCCGGTCCCACACGGCGTCGCGGTTCGCGACGTGCAGCTCGACCGCCGCGGGCTCGAATCCCGCGAGCAACGCCGGGAGCAACTGCTCGGCCGCGGTCGTCACGGCGGTCAGCCGCACCGCCGACGCACCGCCTGCCGCGGCGCGCACGTCGGCGACCGCCTCGTCGAGCAGCGCGAAGACCTGACGCCCGTACGTCGCGAGACGCTCGCCCGCCGGCGTGATCCGCAGTCCGCGCCCGTCGCGTTCGACCACCGCGACGCCGAGGGTGCGTTGCAGGGACGCGAGCGCCGAGGAGACGGCCGGCTGCGAGACGATCAGCCGATCGGCGGCCTCCCGCACGGAACCGGTCTGCACGACCTCGAGGAACGTCCGCAGCTGGTGGAGCGATAGCATAATGCCTTGCTTATGAATATGCGGGAAATCGGTATTAGACGTCAATGCGTCGGCGTGGCATGCTGGACCCATGCCGACGATCGTCCCTCCTCCCGCGGGTAGCGCTCGCTCCGTCGATCGCAGCTCCCGTCTCACCGCCGGGGTCTCGGAGTACTCCGCGATGGGCTACTGGCAGCCCGACTACGTTCCCAAGGACACGGACGTGCTCTGCGCCTTTCGCGTCACGCCGCAGGACGGCGTCGACCCGGTCGAAGCGGCTGCGGCGGTCGCCGGCGAGTCCTCGACCGCGACATGGACGGTGGTGTGGACGGACCGCCTCACCGATTTCCGCCGCTATCAGGCGAAGGCGTACCGCTGCGAGGCCGTCCCCGGCCGCTCAGGCGAGTACATGGCGTACATCGCCTACGACATCGACCTTTTCGAGGAAGGCTCGATCGCGAACCTGACCTCCTCGATCATCGGGAACGTCTTCGGCTTCAAGGCGCTGCGCGCGCTGCGGCTCGAGGACATGCGCATCCCGCCCCACTACGCCAAGACGTTCCAAGGGCCGGCGCACGGGATCGTCACCGAGCGCGAGCTGCTCAACAAGTTCGGCCGTCCGCTGCTCGGCGCCACCGTGAAGCCGAAGCTCGGCCTCTCGGCGCGCAACTACGGCCGCGTCGTCTACGAGGCGCTGCGCGGCGGCCTCGATTTCACCAAGGACGACGAGAACATCAACTCGCAGCCGTTCATGCGCTGGCGCGACCGCTTCCTGTACGCGAACGAGGCCGTCGAGAAGGCGAATTCGGCGAGCGGCGAGATCAAGGGCCACTACATGAACGTCACCGCCGCCGACATGGAGGCGATGTACGAGCGCGCGGAGTTCGCCAAGGAGATCGGCAGCCCGATCGTGATGATCGACCTGACGATCGGCTTCACCGCGATGCAGTCGATGGCGAAGTGGGCGCGCCGCAACGGCGTGCTGCTCCACCTCCACCGCGCCGGCCATTCGACCTACACGCGCCAGAAGACGCACGGCGTGAGCTTCCGCGTCCTCGCGAAGTGGTGCCGGCTACTCGGCGTCGACCACATCCACGCGGGAACCGTCGTCGGCAAGCTCGAGGGCGATCCGAACACGACGAAGGGTTACTACAAGACGCTGCGCGAGGACAAGATCGCGGCCGATCCGACGATAGGCTTGTTGTTCGATCAGGACTGGGCGTCACTGCCGGGCACGATGCCGGTCGCCTCCGGCGGGATCCACGCGGGGCAGATGCACCAGCTCCTGGACCTGCTCGGTGAGGACGTCGTGCTGCAATTCGGCGGCGGAACGATCGGCCACCCCGACGGGATCGCCGCCGGCGCCACCGCGAATCGCGTCGCGCTCGAGGCGATGATCCTCGCGCGGAACGCGGGCCGCGACATCGTGCGCGAAGGTCCCGAGATCCTCAAGGACGCCGCCAAGGGCTGCGGGCCGCTCGCGAAGGCGCTCGACGTCTGGCGAGACGTCACCTTCGAGTACACCTCCACCGACACGCCGGACGTCGTCGCGACGCCGACCCCCGTCTAACCGGAGCGAACGCAGCACATGCGCATCACGCAAGGCACCTTTTCCTTTCTCCCCGACCTGACCGACGAGCAGGTTCGCGCGCAGATCCAGTACGCGCTCGGGAACGGGTGGGCGATCTCGATCGAGCACACCGACGACCCGCACCCGCGCAACACGTACTGGGAGATGCACGGGCAACCGCTCTTCGATCTGCAGGACGCGAGCGTCGTCATGCGCGAGCTGGCCGGGGCGCGCGAGCAGTACGTCGGCGAGTACATCCGTCTCTCGGCATACGATGCGAGCTACGGCCGCCAGACGATCGGGCTCTCGTTCATCGTGCAGCGGCCGGCGGTCGAACCGACGCTGCGGCTCGACCGCGGCGAAGGCCCGGGGCGCACCGAACGGTTCGCGCTGCGCACGATCCGATGATCACCTCGGAGTCCGGCGGCGCGCTCGACCTCGACGCGGCTTACCGCGACTCCGAGGTCGGCCCCGTCCTCGCGCAGCTCGAGGCCGAGCTGATCGGCCTCGCGCCGGTGAAGACGCGTATTCGCGAGCTGGCGGCGCTGCTGCTCGTCGATCGCCTGCGGGCGCAGGTCGGCCTTGTCACCGAGCCGCCGACGCTGCACATGTCGTTCACCGGCAACCCGGGGACGGGGAAGACGACGGTCGCGCTGCGGATGGGCGCGATCCTCAAACAACTCGGCTACTTGCGACGCGGACATTTGGTGGCGGTGACGCGCGACGATCTGGTCGGCGAGTACGTCGGACACACCGCGCCCAAGACGAAAGAGGCGCTGCGCAAGGCCGAGGGCGGCGTCCTCTTCATCGACGAGGCGTACATGCTGCACAAGGCCGAGAACGAGCGCGACTACGGCAGCGAGGCGATCGAGGTGCTGCTCACCGCGATGGAGGAGCGGCGCGCCGACCTCGTCGTCGTCTTCGCCGGTTATCGCAACCTGATGGAGCGCTTCTTCAGCTCGAACCCAGGCTTGCGCTCGCGCGTCGGCCTGCACGTCGACTTCCCGGACTACAGCCAGGACGAGCTGCTGGCGATCGGCGACCTGATGCTCGCGAGCCGCGGCTACCGCTTCGACGAGCCCGCGAAGGCGGCGTTCGCGGAGTACCTCGAACGGCGGCGCACGCAGGACGACTTCGCGAACGCGCGCAGCGTGCGCAACGCGCTCGACCGCGCGCGGCTGCGCCAGGCGAACCGGTTGGTTGCGCGCGGCGGCCACGTGACACGCGACGAGCTCGCGACGATCGCCGCCGAGGACATCCTCGCGAGCCGCCTGTTCCGCGAGAGCTGACGAACCAGAGGAGCGCCTGACGTCCTCCGGTTTTCACCAGGTCAGTTTACGGCGGTGGACCGTTTGGGAACCGGGCGACCTTCCTGGAGGTCGAGGAGATCGGCCCACGACGTGACGTCGGATCGATCCGGCGCGATTTTGGTGCGCAGCGTCTCAAACGGCTTCAGGTCGTCCCCGATCGGCCTGCGGTTGAGTGTGGCGTGGTTGAAGCGCTGGATCTCGAGCGGGGTCTTCTTCTCGACGAGAGGCTTCACGTACGCCTCAATATTGGGGGCATTGCTGCTGTTCTTGACGACGTCGGAGACGATGGCCGACAACTTCTTGCCATCGATTCCGAACTCCGCGAACAACGCTTGGTCCATCGCATCGTAACGATAGTCGCCGACGCTGTTGACCGCCATCTTTGCTTTGTCGATGGTGCGCGCTAACTGTACGACTCCTAGGTACTTCTCGTGCACGCTACGCGGGAACGTTGTAGCTAGGTTCATTGTAGCGGGTTTCATTATTTTTACGCTTTCTTCTTGGCGGGACCCATAAACCGGATCTGATTACTCGAGTTTCCGATTCCCCAAACTTTCGCAAGAAGAGCGTCGCGATTATTGTTTGAGATAGGCTTCACGTAGCACGGCATGGCCTCGGCTGCATGAGCGGCATCAGAAGATCTTCACAACGGCTCTCATCTACCGCACGGTCTTCAGAATCGGGTGAGTCCTACTCGGCGAGGCGAAGTCGGCCGAGGGTGCCTGCATCAAACATCGTGACGATACCGAAGCGGGAGGCGATGACGAAAATGGCCGATCCTTCTGCGCTCAGCCAAGCGCTCGATGTCTCGCATCACACGATGCGCGCCGCCGGAGTTTGTGCGTGCGGAGCACTCTTGGTCCTGGGACTGGTAGCCGCTCCCTCGGGGAGCCGGGCCGCTGCGACGTATGAAGCGGTGCACGCCGCAGCACCGTCCCGCTCGTCTTCAGCGCTGGACGCGTTCGCCCGCGCATGGTCCGGCATCACGGGATACACTGCGACGGTAAGGGTCTTCGAACAGAAGAGCAATCGGGCCCAGAATGTCGTTTTCAACTACAGCTTCCGCAAGCCGTCGAACGTGACGGTGTACGTCGTCGCGGGGTCCAACGCCGGCGTGACGCTCGTCTGGGACGGAGGGACCAACGTGGTGGTCCACCGCGGCTCCGGTTTCACAGCCATGTTCAAGAAGACGCTTTCACTCCACGATCCGCAGGTAACGACGATCCGTGGCTCATCGATCGACGAACTGAGTTTCGGCAGAATCCTGGCGCACGCACGACAAACGCCGGGGAGGCTCTCGCTACGTCGTGGCCCGGTAATCGGCGGCGTCGCTACCGAGACGGTGACGCTGATCCCCGCAAATCCAGCAACCGATGCCGCGCTGACGCGCGAGGTCATCGAGATCTCGACGACGACGCACTTGCCGATGCGGGTGCTGGGCTACCAAGGCCGGACACTCGTGCGCAAGATCGACTATTCAGACGTCAAGCTAACACACTGACCGCGTAGGATCCGTCCGGCGCGATCCGCTGCGTGGGTGCTTTCGGCTGCCGCGGAGACCGGTGAGCGCTACGAGGCCGTCCCGATCGAGCGGATCGCGGCAGCCATCTCGTCGCGGAGAAGTGGCCCGTCGAGTTGGAGCCGTCCCTCGATCTCGCGCACCACGACGGCGACTTCGCGCTCGGTGAGTCGTCCATGATCGGTACGGCGAAGATGCGCTCGCGCGCGCACTTCATAGCCACCCGCGTCCGGTGCGCGATCCCCGGTCTTCCCGTGATCACAGCGGACCTCAACGGAGACCGCGGCCTCGTACGCCGGCTCGTGCTTGCGCGCGATAATCGTCACCGCACCCGTTTCGGACTGGGCAGCCTTCGTAACCGGCGTCGTCTCGAGCATCGATCCGGCGTCGAAGAACGGAAGCGCCATCGTCTCGAGGAGTTGGACCCGCAAACTCTCGAGCACCTCACCGAGCGGAGGTGCGTGTTCCGTTCGGTAGTGTGACACATCGTAGCGCGGCTCTTCGTCGTGGCCCCGGGGCGCTTCGACCAACGCACGACTCAGCGGATCGTCCATGGTGCTCCCTTGCCTCCAGTCTATTCCCAACGACGCGCGAGAATATCATTCGCCGCTCATTGGCTACCTGGCTTTAAGGCGTGATGCCGACCGCGTCGTTCGTCGGCGGCGGCGGGAGGACGAAGCTCTCCAGGCGCATCACGGTCCGTCCGAGCTCGCCGGCGTCGCCGGGCTCCAGGCGGATCGTGTGCGTCCCGGGCTTCGACCAGCGCCATGCGAAGCGCACCGAATCACCGCCGGGCATCGACGCATTTTGCCACAGGCCGCTGCGGTCGAACGTCTCGACGCCGTCGATGAAGACGCGCACGTGCCCGCCCGCGACGGCTTGCCCCAGCGTCCCGATCAGCGCGATCCCCGACCCGTCGAACGTGAGCGTCGCCGGAAGTGTGGTGATCGGTTGGCCGACGATGCGGGCACCTTGCCACGTGTCGCCGGCGGGCGCGATCCCCGCGGGGTCGAGAACGCCCGCCGCGATCTCGAGGGCCACGCCACCGTTGGATTCCCAGACCGACGTGACCCGTTGTGTGGGACCGTCGAAGATGCGCGAAAAGGTGCCGTCCGCCGCGCGTGCGGAGAGGGCGGCGCCGGCGTTCCGGACGATCCAGTCGTGCGCGAACGCGAGGTGCTCGTTCGCCGCCAGCTCGTACATCGCTTCGATCAGCGGCTCGACGACGTCGTTCTCACCCTGGATATCGACGAAAACGCCGCGTTCGTCGGAGAGGTGCAGGTCCACCGCATGCGCCGTCGCGACCGCGTCGTCGTAGTAGGCCTGCTCCCGCGTCGCGCGCCAAAGCGCGACCCCGTCCCAAATCATGTCGCCGTTGACCGACGCGTAGAATTCATGCGGAACCTGTGCGCACTGCTTGCCGTCATCGACCACCTGCACGGTGTAGAGGGCCGCGGCCGGATCCCAATAGTAGCGGCGGTCGGCCGCATAACGCGTGCGGGCAAAGGTCAGGTAAGCGGGATCCCGCGTCGCGCCATAGAGCAAGAGCGCCGCTTTGATCGCGTTCGCGTCGGTCTCGAACGACTTCACGTCGATTCCCGACGGCTGCGGCATCTGGTACGGGATCTCGGGACAGGCCCCGGCGATGAAGCTCTGCGATTCCGAGCTGTAGCGGAAGGCGCGCTGAGCGCCCGCGAGCGCACGCGGGTCGTTGCCGAGGACCTCGTACTCGCGCATCAGCGTGACGGCATCCCACGCGGGGGTGTCACTCCACCACGGGCACGCAGCGCGGGGACACGGCTCCGGGTAGCGTGGTGCGGTCTCGAGGAGCTTTGCCATCACCGTGCGGATAGACGGATCGTGGGTCGCCGTCCACCGCAGGTAGAGTGCGTCCGTCATCGAGTCGGTTCCCCAGTCGCTGTTGGCTTTTGGACAGGCGGGCGCGTCGCACTCGTGCCACAGGCCCCCGCCCGCGTAGAGCACGTGAAGCAACGTGCTCGCGGCCTGGTCGCCGGCCAGCGAAAACGTCGTCGGTAACCGCTGCGCGTCGACGGCTAACGGGAAAGGACAAAGGAAAACGAGGGCGGCCAGTAAGGCGCCGGCGCGTGCGAGGGGGGCCATCTTCAATCATGTATAACGACCGAACTGCCCGGCGGGTTTACATTGGCGGGACTACGAGACAAGCTCTTCGCGTCAGGAAAGCGCACTCATGACAGCCGCTTTCATGATGTAGCCCGTTGTCGTGATCATCAGATTCGCGGGACGATGACCACAAATCGCGCGCCGCCCAGCAAAGAGTCCTCGAGGTCGACGCGCCCGCCTGCCCGTTCGAGCATCAGGCGAACCAGCGCCAGCCCGATGCCCGTGCCGCTCGCCACGGTATCCGCGCGTTCGCCGATCGCGAAGATGCGATCGCGGTCGGCCATTGCTATCCCAGGCCCATCGTCATCAACGGTGACGCGGACGAAACGCCGGTCGACGACCTCGACGCCGACGAAGACGTCGCCCCCGGGACGGCCGTGCTTCACGGCGTTTTCGATCAAATTTACCAGCACGAGTGTGAGCCGCTCGGTATCGATCGTGACACGGACGCCAGGCACATCGGCAATCGCAATCCGGACCATCCGCGAGGCCGCGGCCGCCGAGCATGCGTCATGCGCCGCTTCTAACGCTTGCACCAGCGAGCCGATCGCCGGCGGCAAGCCAGCATCGCGCATGTCCAACAACGAGATCTCGAACATCCCCTCGACCAAACGGCTGAGCCGCAGCGACTCCGCGTGCGCGATTCGTGTGAAGCGCCGCCGCGTGTGCGCGTCGACCCCGTCGTCGAGCAGCGTCTCGAGGTAGCCGCGAATCGAGGAGAGCGGCGTGCGGAGCTCGTGGCCGAGCGCTGAGAAGAACGCGTACCGTTCCCGTTCCTGCGCGCCGCGGTGCAAACCGCGCGCGACCACGGCATGGAGGTTCCGCGCTTCCGCCGCGGGATCGTAGAGCGTCCAACCGGTGAGGCACTCCAGGTTCGTCGCCGACGTGATCGTCGCGACGATCCGTGCCAGCGCCGCCCTCGGGTCGGGCGTGGCGACCGCGCCGTCGCGCGTCGGCGCGAGGAGCGCCGCGACGTAGACGTCGCTCCCGGCGTCGTGGGCGACGAGATCGTGCTCGCGTACGATGCGCGCGACCGCGGTTGCGAACGCCCGGGTCGCCCGATGCTCGATCCGGCGCGCGGCGCGCAGACCGCGCCGCCACGCGACCCGCTCGAGCGCCGGCAGCCGCACCACGAGGAGCGGCACGGGACCGCACGAGCGTTGCGCGAGCAGCGCCTCAAAGCGTGCCGACGGCATGAGCGCGGCGCGAACCTCACCCGCGCGCAAACTTGTAGCCGAAGCCGTGCACGGTGTGCACCAAGGCCGGCAGCCGCGCGCGCTCCTCGAGCTTGAGCCGCAGCCGCCGCACGTGCACGTCGACGGTCCGTTCGTCGCCCTCGAAATCATAACCCCAGACCTTCTCCAGCAGCGTCGCGCGCGAGAGCGCGATCCCCGCGTTCGTCGCCAGCTCGAGGAGCAGCGCGAACTCGCGCGGCTTGAGTCCGGCGTCGACGCCGTCGACGCGCGCCTCGCGCGCCGCCTCGTCGATCTCGAGCCGGTCGAAGCGCAGCATCACGGGCGATGGCTGCTCGACGATCCCCGCGCGACGCCCGATCGCCTTCACCCGCGCGACGATCTCGCGCGGCGAGAAGGGCTTGATGACGTAGTCGTCCGCACCGATCTCCAAACCGACGACGCGGTCGATCTCCTCGCTGCGCGCGGTGAGGATCACGATCGGTAGCGAGCGGCCCTCGCGCCGCAGCGTGCGCACCACCTCGAAGCCGTCGAGGACTGGGAGCCCCACGTCGAGGATCATCAAGTCCGCGCCGGCACGCGCGGCACGCAGCGCCGCGAGCCCGTCGGTCGCCTCCTCGCACCGAAAGCCCTCGCGCTGGAGATGATGCACGATCAACTCGCGGATCGGCCCGTCGTCTTCCGCGACCACGATTCGCGTTACCGCCATACGGGGGCCGGTGCCCCGGATCGCGCACTCTAGTCGGCGATGGTGAACCCTCGCCTCGCCGCGTTCGTCGCGGCCGTCTCATGCGCACTCACCGCCCTCCCGGCTCGTGGTCCCGCGCAACCGATGCCGTCCGTGTCTCCGACGCCCTCGCCCGTACCGGCACCGTCCGCGAGCGCGAGCGCGAGCCCGGCACCGATCAGCGTCGGACGCTCGCGCATCGGGATCGTGCCGGGCGCGACGCTGCGGATCCCGGTAACGGGCGGCATCGGACGGCTCCGCGCTGCGGCGTCGTTCGACGGCCTCGACGCGCAGTACGACCCCGTCGAACACACGCTCATCCTCACCGCAACGACGCCGGGAAGCGGCACGGTAATGCTCAACGACGCGAGCGGCAACGCCACGACGGTTCCGGTGCTGGTCGCGCCGGCCGCGGGCGTCGTGCCGCGCGACGCGACCGTCGAGCTGGCCGGCACCGACGGCGCAGCGTTCGTCGCGAGCCGCGTGCACGCCGCGATCGCGGCGGCCGCGCAGCTCCAGCCCGGCGCCGCGATCGTGCTGCGCGGCCTCACGATCCCCGATCCGTTGAAGCCGGGAATCGTGCTCGAAGGCCGCGCGCAGGTCGAGATCGACGGCAACGGGCGCTTCGTCGATCAGCTCGGCACGACGGACGTGCACGTCGTCGTCGACACCCTGCCCACGCTCGCGCCGCAGGTGCTCTTCTACAGCGACGATCCCGAGACGCTCGGCGCGACCGACGAGGGCGTGCTCTTCCACGGCACGATCGACGCCGCGCATCCTGCGCGCGCGTACGTGTACCACGTCTCGAAGACGCCGGGCCGCCATCTCTATCTCGCGCTGCAGGCACCGAGCGGCGCGCGCGTGCAGATCCTCGGCATCGCGGCCGGGCCGTCGGGCGCATGGGCGTACGTCGGACACGTCTCGACCGACCGGTATCTGCTCGAGCGCAGCACGCAGGAGAGCTTCGTCGCCGACGTGCCGGCCCAAACACCGTATCTTTTCCCGCTCGCCGCGTTCACGCAGCCGAACGAGCTGATCGACGCGATCTACGATCTGCGCGTCCTCGACGGCGGTCCCGTACAAGCCGTCGTCGTTGCTGCGAACGACCAGACCGAAACCGACACGCTCCTCGCACAGCCGGAGCTCGCCGGCGACGGTCACGGGCGGCGCGGAGAGTTCGCGCTGACGGGGATTCCGCCGCTCGCGCTCGCCTATGTCGCCGGTGGTCCCGAACCGCCGCCGTTCACCGTCGGCTTCCCGGTCTTTCCGAACCTGCGCCCCGGGGGACGTGCGCTCGGCGGCGACTACGGCGTGCTGCGCCAGGTCGCGCTGCAGCTCTCGAATCCCGCACCGACCCCGCAGAACGTCTATCTCTACGAGATGCTCGGAAACACGGGCGGCGGCGGGACGACGACGACGATCTGGTTCGACGGCGACGCGGCGCCGACCGAAGTCCCGTGCGTTCGGCTGCGCGATCAGCGCTATCTCGTCAAGGCGTTCCCGCTCGCGCCGGGCGAGACGCGTACCGTCACCGGCGAGTACATGACCGACGGAACCTCGTCGTTCCCGCTCTCGTTCGGCCTCACGTCGACGCCGCCGCCGGCGCCGGGAACGAACGCCTGCAGCGCGCACCCGACTCTCCCCTCGCCGGCGCCCGAGGCGACGACGATACCGAGCGCAGCGCCGTAACCGCTACACGTCCCGCTCGCTGCGATACGCCGCGAGCAGATCGCGCCGCGAGACGGCGCCGACGAACCGCGCCGTCTCGTCCACGATCGGCAGCAGCACGACGGCGGGATCGGTGAGCAGATCGGCGGCGCGCTCGAGCGATTCGCCGGCGCGCAGCGACGCGGACGCCGGTCGTGCGACCGTCTCGATCGCCACGTCCGGCGTCGCGGCGGCCGCCTGCGCGAGCGCCGCGGCCGGGACGACGCCGACGAGCCGCTCGCCGTCGACGACCGCGACGGCCTCGTCGTGCTCACCGAGCCGCACGGCGACCGCCGCGACGCGTTCGCCCGCGCGCGCGAGCGGCGGCGCGTCCTGCACGACGCTCGCGGCGGGGATCCGCGCCAGCGCGTTCGGGCGCCGCACGCGCTTCCAGTCGATCCCGCGGCGGATCAGCTTGAGCTCGTAGACCGTACTGTTCAGGAACCGGCGTCCCAGGATCGTCGCAATGACCGTCGCGATCATCAGCGGCAGGATGATCGTGTAGTCGTTCGACATCTCGAAGACGATCATGATCGCCGTGATCGGCGCCTCTGCCGCTGCGGCGAACACCGCGGCCATCGCGACCAGGCCGTACGCCGCCGGCGCGGCCGTCCAGAGCGGGAACGCCGCGTGGACGACGCGGCCGAAGGCGTCGCCGAGCATCGCGCCGGTGTAGAGCGAGGGGGCGAAGACGCCGCCGCTGCCGCCTGCTGCGAGCGTGATCGACGTGGCCGCCGGTTTGAGCGCGGCGAGCGCGAGCGCGCGCGGGAACCCGACGTGCTGGTCGAGGACGTGCTGCATCGCATCGTATCCGACGCCCAGGATCTGCGGGACGACGACGCCGATCGCGCCGACGAGCGCGAAGCCCATGAACCCCTTCACCGCCGCCGGGAGCTTCACGCGATCGGCGCCGTCCTCGCACGCGTAGAGCAGCTTGACGAACCCTGCCGCCCACACCGCGCACACGACGCCGAGCAACGCGTACAGCCACAGTTCGCGCGGCGAGACGAGCGCGAAGCCGCTCGCATCGAACGACGGACGGTTGCCGAGGACGGCGCGTCCGATCACCGCCGAGACGACGCTCGCGACGACGATCACGGCGAACGAGCGCGGCGCGAAGTCGCCCAGGATCACCTCGCTCGCGAAGAACACGCCGCCGATCGGGGCGTTGAACGTCGCCGAGATCCCCGCGGCCGCGCCGCATGCGACGAGCGTGCGCACGATCGGGGCCGGCGCGTGCGCGAGCTGTCCGAGGACCGAACCGATCGCGCTTCCGATCTGGACGATCGGACCTTCGCGTCCGGCGGCGCCGCCGAAGCCGATCGTCGTCGCCGACGCCAGTGCCTTGACCAGGATGATCCGCGGCCGCATCACCCCGCCGCGCAGCGCGACCGCCGCCATCACCTCGGGGACGCCGTGGCCGCGCGCCTCGGGCGCGAAACGCGCGGTGATCCACGCGGCGGCGGCGCCGCCGACCGCAACGGTCAGCACCAGACCGAGCGGTCCGAACGGGTGGGCGAACATCCGCGTCAGCCACGCGGCGAGCGCCGTCTCCTCGCCGATCAGGGCGCGAAACGCGACCGCTCCCCATCCGCCGCCGACCCCGACGAGGATCGCCGCGGCGAGCAGGTACGTGCTCTGCGGGATGCGCACCGCGCCGATCCGCAGCTCGTATCCTCGCGTCGCCTTCTGAAATACGACTTCGGGGAACGTCAGCGGGATCGTCATCTTCCTCGGGCTCTACGAGCTTCGTCCCCATCCCCCTCCGGGGGAAGGGTCAACGGTAGGAGCGCAAGGTGCCCTTACCGTCCGGGATAGCCTGCCTCGAACGCCGCGAACTCGCGCTCGAGACGCCATTCCTGCGCGGCACGCGGATTCGCCGCGAGATACGCGGCGCACGCATGGTCTGCGCGCACGGCGTCGACGGCACACGCGGCGACGCGCTGCGCATAGCTCGGCGAGGTCCACAGACTGCGGCCGGGGAGAAAGGCGTACTCCAGGCTGTTGCGCGCCAGCGTCTTGAGCGTGCCGTAGCCGAGGCCGTACGTTTGGACCGCGCGCACGTACTCGTGCGTGAGATCGATGCGTGAGACGCCTTCGTCATCGGTCGAGAGCGCGGTCGGGACGCCGTGCGCGAGGTAGATCGGGAACGGGTGCGCGTCGCCGCGCACGCCGAGAATCACGTCGTTGCTGGTCAAGTTGATCTCGACCAAGATGTGTCTGGCCCGCATCTCCGCGAGCAGGGCGAACGGATCGCGCTCGTCCATCACGTCGACGCCGTGCCCGATCCGGCGGGCGCCCGCGACCTCGACGGCTTGCCGGATGTGGTCCTGCAGGGCGTCCGGCGGGACGAGACCCGGCGTCAGCTCGCCGGCATGGAGCGTGACGGGAACCTGCGGATCGCGCGCGTGAAGCGCGGCGATCATCCGCATGTGCAGCGCATAGTCGCGCAGCGCGACGGGACCGTCCTCCGGGGCGACGTAGTTGATCCCGACGACGAGCGGATCGCTCTTCACCAGATCGAAGCCGAGCAGCGTCTGCGCGAAGACCGTCTCGGGCGGGAGCGCGCGGATCACCTGCATCAGATACCGCACCGTCACGCCGCACGCGGCGGTGTGCGAGTCTCGATCGCAGCCGAGCAGCCGGCGCCGTTCGCGTTCGAGCGCGTCGACCTGCGCGCGTGCCTGCGCGAGCGCGCGGTCCATCTTGCCATCCGTCTCGAGCCCCCGGCGCAGCGCGCCCAGATCGCCGTCGTAGCGCACGCCCTGCGTCGCGGCGGTCAGCGCGTCGCCGCCGAACGTGAGCATCAGCTCGAGATACGAGACGTGATCGTACGCCGCTTGGCGCGTCGTCTCGGCGAGCTCCTGGGCGCGATGCCGGCTCTCGACGTTCTCAAAGCGGTCGAACGTCTGGAAGAACTGGTCGTGCCCCGAGATCGGCTCCTTGTCGACCTCGCGGGTCGAGAGCGCGTCGATCAGCCGGTCGCGATATCCCGACGCCGCGAGGTGCGGCGCGAGGGGACTCGCCCCGCTGGCACACGGCGGCTCGAAGAGCGTGTCGGTCGCGTCGACGCATGCGCCGTCGGCGACCGCCCAGTCGATGATGCGTTCGGCGTAGACGGCCCCGTCGGGATGGTTGTGCAGGTCGCCGCCCTTCGGCATCGCGGCGAGGAACGCGCGGAGCAGCGGCGGCGTCGAGCGCACGCGCGCCAACGCCGCGGCAGCGCCGCGCTCGTCTGCGCGCGCCGCCGACGGCGCGCAGAGCACCAGCGCCGCGAGCAGCGCGCAGAGGGAACGGACGAGCATGGTGCCTTGGCCGTCAGCGAATGCTGCGCCAGTCCAAGCTCGTGCGGCGCTCTCGCCCGGCGACGAGCGCGTCGGCTGAGAAGCGCCCCGGCCCCGCGAGCAGCAGCGCAAGCACGCACGCCAGGATGAACGCGGGAACCTCGTACGAGTGCCCCGAGCCGACGAACGGGACGCCGTGCGGGATCATCACCACGAAGACGATGACGAGCATGTCGCCGGTCAGCAGCAGCGCGAAGAGCGGGGTCAGCACGCCGGCGATCAGCGCGAAGCCCCCCGCGTACTCCGCGAGCGCGACGATGAGCTGCAGGAACGGCGGCGTCCCGGGAAGCGGACCGTGGTCGAGCCAGTGCAACGGGTCGTGCATCTTCGGCGCGCCGTGCTGGATCAGCGAAAGGCCGACGACGACCCGCAGCACGAGCAGTGCAAGCGAGGTTCGCACGTCGTGCGACGGGATCAACAGTCTCACGAGCGTTGGATTGCCGTCCCCGTCAGCGCTCGTCCTTCTGCACGACCCCCTCGCCCTCGACGACGGTCTCGCCGCGCTGGTTCACGACCGTCGTACGGCAGCGCAGGCGCCGGCGCGCCGGCAGCAGCTCGATCACCTCCGAGGTCGCCGTGAGCGTGTCGCCGATGAAGACCGGCCGCCGAAAGCGCAGCGTCTGCTCGACGTTGATCCCGCCGGGACGCTGCAGCAGCATCCCCGCCACCGTCGAGATCAGGCTCGCCGAGAGCATCCCGTGCGCAACGCGCTTGCCGAAGCGGGTCTCGCGCGCGTACTCCTCGTCGAGGTGCAGCGGGTACTGATCGCCGCTGACCGCCGCGAAGAGCAGGATGTCGGCCTCGCCGATCGTTTTCGAGAAGACGGCCTTGTCGCCGACCTGGAACTCCTCGTAACGCTTCTCGCCGTAGCCGCTCACGCGCCGAGCGCCGCCAGACCGGCGCGCGCCACCTGTGTATCCTCGTCGACCGTCCCGCTGCTCACCCCGATCGCGCCGATGACGTGGCCGTCGACGAGGATCGGGAAGCCGCCGCCGATCCCGGTGATCGCCTCGTTCGCCAAACTCAGGCGCACCTGCGTGAGCAGGTCCCCCCCGCCTTCCTCGGCGGTCGGCCGTAGGCGGGTCGCCGCCGAGAGCGCCTTCTTCTGCGCGATCGCGACCGAGCCGGGCCGGGCGCCGTCGCTGCGCCCGAAGGCCAGGAGGATTCCGCCGGCGTCGACGACCGCGACGCACTGCGGGACGCCGATGCGGGCGGCCTCCGCGAGCGCGGCGTCGAGGACGGCGCGCGCCCCGGCGGCGGTGAGGAACGGGGCGGTACCGACGAGCGTTGTCCGCGAAGAATCCGACACGATGAGGCCGCACTTGATCGCACCATTCGCCCACCCCTTCGCGCCCCGGTGATCGCCGCCGACGTCGCCTTCCGGCAGGCCGCGAACGCCGCGGCCGCCGCGTACGCGCAAGCCCCCGCCTACCTCACCTATCGAGCCGACGCGACGGTCGACATCCCCTCGATGCGCCAGCACAAGGTCGTCTCACGGTCGGTCGAGGCGCGCACCGCCGACGATTACGCGGTGCTCCAGGATCTGCCGCGCGGACAGCGCCAGTACGCGCATAGCTTCCCCCTGATCCCGACGTTCGACGCGCTCTCGTACTTCCGCATCGAGTACAACGGCGCGCGCCGCAACGCGCTCAGCTACGTGCACCAGGTCCAGCCGATCACCTTCACCGACCCGCGCGCGACCTCGCACGCCGACGTCGTGGTGACCTCGCTGCGCTACTACCACGCCGCGTATGCGGCCGATTCGAACGACCGGATCGCGCACGTGGTGATGGAGCCGCTGCAGACGCTCACCAAGAACAACGACTCGGACTTCTACCTGCACGACGTCTACATCGACACGGCGACGAACCTGCCGACGCGCGTCGTCTACACCGGACCGACGACGACGTTCACCTGCGACTACGAGGTGGTGCAGCAGCACTGGCTCGTGAAGCACGTCGTCTACTCGCACACGTTCTTCGGGCCGCTGCGCATCGGACGCGTGACGTTCACCGTCGACGCGACGAACAGCGACTTCGGCTTCCCCGATCAGCCTTCGGACCCGAAGCTCGCGGCGCCGCCGTCGCCGCATCCCTGAAACGAAGGAGCCGCCCCATCGGGACGGCTCCTTCGTTTCGTGGCGGAGAGGGAGAGATTCGAACTCTCGAGACGCTATCAACGTCTGCCCGCTTTCGAGGCGGGTGCCTTCAACCACTCGACCACCTCTCCGCGCGCCGCTTCTCCGCGAAGAACCCGCGGAGCTGAGCGGCCGTTTCGTCCGCGAGCACCCCGTCGATCACTTCGACGCGATGATTCACGGCGGCCGACCCGAGTATATCGATAACAGAGCCCGCCGCACCTCCCTTGGGATCACGGCAACCGTACACCAATCGTTCGATTCTTGCCGCGGCGAGCGCGCCGGCGCACATCGGGCACGGCTCTTTCGTCACGTAGAGCGAGCCGCCGACCCGCCAGCGCCCGAGCGCCTCGGCGGCGGCGCGAATGACGAGCATCTCCGCGTGCGCGGTCGGATCCGGACGCGTCTCCTTCTCGTTGCGCGCCTCGAAGACGCGCCCGTCGACGACGAGCACGGCGCCGAT
>DATJHK010000051.1:0-50491 GCA_035493875.1 Candidatus Limnocylindria bacterium | reverse complement strand
CGGCGTCTGATCGTCCGGTAATCGGGAACTACACGGTCGTTCTCTGCTGCGAAGCGAACGTTTCGCAGCAGGGAGCACCGTATCGCCGCGTAACGTCGCGCCGCATGCAGCGCAAGACGTTGATCGGGCTCGGCGGCGCGTCGATGCTCGCGACCTCGTTGGCTCCGGCGCTCGCCGTCTTTGATGCGCGCGAGGCGCGCGCGCAAGGCGCACCGTACGCCGTACTGACCGCGCAGGATGCCGCGGTCCTCGAATCCCTCGGCGACGTGCTCGTCCCCGGTGCGCGCGAAGCGGGCCTGACGCACTTCATCGATCACGAGCTCGCGAGCGAACAGCCGCGGCTCTTCCTCCGCTTCTCGCAACTCCCGGAGCCGCTCGCCGCGTACTACGCGAGCTGGTCGCGGGCGTTCACGAGCGCGGTACAATCACGCACCGGCAAGCCGTTCGCGGCGCTGGACGCGCCCGCTCGGCACGCGATCGTCGAAGCGCTGCGCGGCGGCACGCTCGCGCCGTGGAACGCCCCCGCGCCGGCGGCGCTCTTCTATACGGCGCTGCGGCTCGACGCCGTCGACGTCGTCTACGGGACGATCGCCGCATTCGAGCGGCTCGGGATGCCGTACATGCCGCACATCGCGCCGAAGACGACGTGGTAGGCGAGGCGATGGCAGCGGAACACGTCGACGCGGTCGTCGTCGGCTCGGGCGCGGCCGGCGCGATCATGGCCGCGAAGCTCAGCGCGGCCGGCAAGAAGGTCGTCATTCTCGAGGGCGGCACCACGGTGCAGCCGCGCGAGATGGTCAGCGCCGACATCTACGGGCGGCGCTTGCATTGGGGCGGTCCCGCTCCGGCGGTTCGGCTCGCGACGCCCGCGATCCACACGAACTTCTCGACGGGCTGGCAGACCGGGGGCACGGCGACGCATCACTACGCCGCGTGGTTCCGGCTGCACGAGGAAGACTTCCGCATGCGCTCGACATTCGGGCGCGGCAACGACTGGCCGATCTCCTACGACGAGCTGCGACCGTACTACGATCGCATCCAGACCGAGGTCGGCATCTCCGGCGACGCGACGGCGGAAGTGTGGCGGCCGGCCGGGGAGCCGTACCCGATGCCCGGGCTGCCGACGTTCGCGCAAGGGGCGGTGATCAAGCGCGGCTTCGAGAAGCTCGGGATGCGCACGGCGCCCTTGCCGGTCGCGATCAACACGCGCGAGTACCACGGCCGCCCGGCGTGCCTGTACGACGGCTGGTGCGACGCCGGTTGCCCGATCGGCGCGCTCGCCAACCCGCAAACCGTCTACCTGAAAGCAGCGCTCGCGCAAGGCGCCGAGCTGCGTACGCATGCGACCGTCACGCGCGTCCTCACCACGGCGAACGGAAAGCGCGCGACCGGCGTCGAGTACGTCGATGCCGATGGGACGCGCAGAATGCAACCGGCGGACGTCGTCGTGCTCGCCGCGTTCGCGATCCAAAACCCGCGGATACTCCTCAACTCCGCGAACGCCGCGCATCCGAACGGATTGGCGAACGTGAGCGGGATGGTGGGGAAGAATCTTCTCGTCCATCCGACGACGAACGTCTACGGGATGTTCGCCGAAGAGACGCAGCCCGCGATGGGCGTCGCGATCGGCCAGCTCGTCTCACAGGACGGGTACGCGAAGGATCCCCAAAAGGGCTTTCTCGCGAGCTATCAGTGGCTCATCGCGTCGGCCTGGAAGCCCAACGGGCTCCTGGGCCTGGCGGCGTCGCGGCAAGAGCTGTACGGTGCGGCGCTCGACGACTTCATGCACCGCGCCGCCAAGCACATCGGGACGCTACAGATGGTCGGCGAGACGTTCCCGGTCGCGGAGAACCGCGTCGAGCTCGCGAGCGACAAGGACGCGTACGGCTTCCCGCTCGCGCGTGTCGTCTTCTCCTGGAGCGACAACGAGCGCGCGCTCTACGAGCACGCGAGCGGCGAAGGGCTCTCCGTGCTGCGCGCCGCCGGCGCGACCGAGACGTGGCGCGGCCCGCTCGTCAATCAACACCTGATGGGCGGCACGATCATGGGGAACGATCCGCGCACCTCGGTCGCCGACAGCTTCGGCGTCACGCACGAGGTGCCGAATCTGGTCATCGCCGGGCCGGGGCTCTATCCGACCTCGGCGGCGCTCAACCCGACCTTCACCCTGCACGCGCTGGCGTTGCGCGGCGTCGAGCGCATCCTGCGTGCGTGGCCCGGTTGATTTGGTATACTCGGGGACGATGAAGCAGGCACAGGAGCTGGCCCGCGCGCTCAACGCGCTCGCGAGGTCGCCCCAGTTCTCCTACACCAAGGCGCGCGCCGCCGCGCGGACCGACGGCAACGTCGACTGGCCGCGCACGAAAGCCCTCAACGAGGACTTCAACGCCGACGTCGACGGCTGCGAGTCGTTCGTGATGCGCGACGGCAGCATCTGCGAATGGGTCCCCGGCCGCTACACCTACGTCGCGCGCGCGGCCTGAGGGCGCCTTCGCTCACTCCGGCAGCGGACGTCCTTTCGTCTCGGGCAGGTAGAGCACGGCGACGATCCCGACCAGGAAGACGCTGGAGAGGATCGTCGCCGCCTCGCCGTAGCCGTGGAAGAACGCGATGAGCGACGAGGCGACGATCGGGCCCAGCATCGCGAGGAAGCGCGCGGAGTTGAAGATGAAGCTGATCGCGGTCGAGCGCACCGCGGTCGGGAAGATCTCCGGCGGATGGATCGCGTACCAGCCGTACAGGCCGCCGGTGAGGTAGCCGTTGACGAGCTGCAGCAGCACGACGGCGGCCGGATTGCGCACCCACAAGAAGACGATCGGGGTGATCACGATCGATCCGGCGAGATAGAAGACGAGCGTCATCCGCCGTCCCCAGCGCTCGGCGAGCAGGCCGAAGCCGATGCAGCCGAAGATCTCGCCGATCGCGTAGAGCACGCCGGCCCAGCCCGCGTAGTACACCGCGCTCTTCGGATCGTGTCCCAGCGTCGCCGCATAGGTCGGCACCCACGACGAGATCGCCCAGAAGCCGACCGTGATCGACATCGAGACGACGATCGCCACGACGAGGTTGCGCGCGTTCGCGCGCAGCGCGGCGCCCAGCTCGGCGGCGCCGTGCTTCACGTTCGCCCAGCGCTCCGACTCGGGGATGACGCGCCCGAGCAACGCCACGATGATCGCCGGCACGATCCCGAACAGATACATCCCGCGCCACGACAGGCCGAGCGAACCGCCGAGCACGATCCAGATCAACGACGCGACGACGAAGCCGCCGGAGAAGGCGGCCTGCAAAATCCCCGCGCCCTTCGTGCGCAAGTGCTCCGGCCACATCTCCTGGAGCAGTGAGGTGCCGACGCCCCATTCCGCGCCGATCCCCACACCGGTGAGAAAGCGCGTGAGCGCGAGGAATTGCCAGTCGTGCGCGAGCGCGCTCGTTCCGGTGAAGATGCTGTAGAGCACGACGGCGCCGATCATCGTGCGCCGCCGCCCGATCCGGTCGCCCAGGACTCCGCCGACCATTCCGCCGACGGCCCAGCCGAACAAGGTGATCGAGATCAGATAGGCCGCGTACCGGGGCAGCGCCGGAAGCGCAGCCGCCGGCAGCAGCTCGTGCAGCGACGGCCCGATCGTCAGCAGCAGCGCGTACGTCTCGTAGCCGTCGAACAACCAGAACAGCATCGTCACGCCCAGCACCGCCCAATGGCGGCGCGTGAGCGCCGTCGCACGCGCTCCTTCGATGGTGGCGGCGCTCTCCGTCATCTGCACGTCGAATCCCCTACGGACACCGGATCGCCGGCCGCCCGATGAAAAGAAGAACGCCCCTCATGTCGTGCGTGAGAGGCGTTCTTCGTGTTGACACGTCGACGTTCGTCAGACACGGCCGAAGAAACGCACCACTCCCGCGTGGACGCCTTCGCAACACGAACACCCCGACGCCGACGAGCTTCGCACCGTACCGCGCACCATACCACCCGTTTTTCGCGTCTGTCAATCGGCGCGCAACACTGCCGCCGAACGCACACGCGCCCGCCGCCGTCGAGCTGGCGCGGAATCTCGCTTGCGCCGCATCCATCGCGCGCCGAAATCGATCTCCACGCGCGCATCCGCCCGCTTCGTCGGCGGGTTCATCCCTGCGTGTCCGATCCATCCGTCCTGTTCGCGCCGTTCGACCTGCGCGGAACCACGCTCGCAAACCGCATCGTCATGGCGCCGCTCACGCGCAGTCGCGCGACGCCGGGGAGCGACGCGCCGCACGCCCTGAACGCCGCCTACTACGAGCAACGCGCGAGCGCCGGGCTGATCATCGCCGAGGCGACGCAGATCTCGCCGCAGGGCAAGGGCTACGCCTGGACCCCGGGGATCTATTCGGCATCCCAGATCGCCGGCTGGCGGAACGTGACCGACGCGGTTCATGCGAAGGGCGGGAAGATCGTCCTGCAGCTCTGGCACGTCGGACGCATCTCGCACCCTGGGCTGCAGCCGCATCGCGCGCTCCCCGTCGCGCCTTCCGCCATCGCGCCGCTCGACGTGCGCACGTTCCTCGAGGACGGCTCGCAGGTCATGGTCGGGCTGCCGCGCGCGCTCGAGACCTCCGAGCTGCCGGGGATCGTCGACGACTACCGCCGCGCGACGCAGAACGCGCTCGACGCCGGCTTCGACGGCGTCGAGATCCACGCCGCGAACGGCTACCTGCTGCACGAGTTTCTCTCCGCCGAGACCAACCTGCGCACCGATGCGTACGGCGGCAGCGTCGAGAACCGCCTGCGCTTCCCGCTCGAGGTCGTCGACGCGGTCGTCTCCGTCGCCGGCGCCGAACGCACGGGGATCCGGCTCTCGCCCGTCAGCCCGGCGCAAGGGATGATCGACTCCGATCCGGCGGCAGCGTACTTCCCGCTCGTGCGCGAGCTCGACGCGCGCACGATCGCCTACGTCCATGTCGTCGAAGGCTGGACGCAGGGTGCGCGCGATCTTCGCGGCTTCGACTTCGCCGCGCTGCGCAAGCTCTTCCGCGGAACGTGGATGGTGAACAACGGGTACACGCGCGAGCTGGCGATCGAAGCACTCGCGAGCGGGTACGCGGATCTGGTGGCGTTCGGACGCCCGTTCATCGCGAATCCGGATCTCGTCGAGCGGCTCCGTCTCGACGCGCCGCTGAACGAAGGCGATCGCGCGACGTTCTTCGGCGGCGATGCACGCGGCTACACGGACTACCCGACGCTCGAGGCCGCGGCCGCTCGCTGAGGCGATGGTCCGCGCCAGGGGTGCGGCGCGGACAGTCCCAATACCGGCGGGGCGATGATCACCGCCGAGACGATCCGAAGCGTCCCGCTCTTCGCCGACATCGCGGAGGGCGAACGAGAGGCGATCGCTGCTTGCGCCGCGGACGTTCGCCTGAACGCCGGCGACTGGCTGGTCCAGGAGGGGGAGGCCCCCTCGTTCTTCGTGGTGCTCGCCGGGGAGCTCGAGGTGCGCAAGATCATCGCCGGCGTCGACCGCGTGCTCACGACGTACCCGACGGGCGTCTTCTTCGGCGAGGTCCCGCTGTTGCTCGGGAGCCCCGCCGTGGTCAGCATCCGCGCGCGGGAGGCCTCGCGCGTGATGCGTCTCGATCCGATCGACTTCCGACGCCTCGTGCTCAGCTCGCAGGTCTTGAGCGAGCAGCTCGTGCGCGTGATGGCGGGCCGCGTCGGGCACCTTCGTGACGTAGCGCTCGACGAGCCCTTCAACGTCGTGACGATCGTCGGAGACCGTTGGGACCTCGCCTGCCACGACGTGCGCGACTTCCTGACGCGCAACCGCGTGATGTACGAATGGATCGACCCGAGCGATCCGTCGTCGCGCCGGCCACCCGGGCTCGACGTGCAGGCCGAGGGGTATCCTCTCGTCGTGCTCCCCGACGGGACGCGCCTGGTCGCGCCGACGCTCCGCCGCCTGGCCAACTCGCTGGGGCTGCGCACGACGGCGAACGCCGAGGTCGTGTACGACGTCGCCGTGATCGGCGCCGGGCCGGCCGGGCTCGCCGCCGCGGTGTACGGCGCCTCCGAAGGGCTGCGCACGGTCGTGATCGAGCGCGAGGCTCCCGGCGGCCAGGCCGGCACGTCGTCGCGCATCGAGAACTACCTCGGCTTCGCGACCGGGATCTCCGGCGGCGAGCTGAGCCGCCGCGCGTGGTATCAGGCGACGCGCTTCGGCGCCGAGATCCTCGTCGCGCGCGAGGTCACCGCGCTCGAGCCGGCTGAAAGCGACGGCGGCGAGCACGTCGTCGTGCTAGACCGCGACGAACGGATCCGCGCCCGTACGGTCGTGCTCGCGAGCGGCGTCGCATGGCGGACGCTCGACGTCGAGGGGATCGACGCGTTTCTCGGGCGCGGCATCTACTACGGCGCCGGACGGACCGAGGCGCTCGGAACGCGCGGCAAGGACGTCTATCTGATCGGCGGCGGCAACTCGGCCGGACAGGCGGCGATGTTCTTCGCGAACTACGCCAAATCGGTGACGCTGCTCGTACGCGGAGAGTCGCTCGCGGCCAGCATGTCGCAATACCTGATCGATCAGCTCGCGACGAAGGCGAACGTCGCCGTCGCGACGCGGACACGGCTCGTCGGCGTCGCGGGGAGCGATCACCTCGAGTCGATCGTCGTCGAAGACGTCGCGACCGGCGCGCGGCGCACGCCTGCGACCGACACGGTCTTCATCCTCATCGGCGCCGACGCGCGGACCGACGCGCTGCCGGCCGCGCTGATGCGCGATTCGGGCGGCTACGTCTGCACCGGACGCGACATGCTCGAGCTGGGCACACGGGCGTGCTGGCCGCTCGAGCGCGATCCCTTTCTGCTGGAGACGAACATCCCCGGGATCTTCGCGGCGGGCGACGTGCGACACGGCTCGATCAAGCGCGTCGCCTCCGGGGTCGGCGAAGGGAGCATGACGATCGCCTTCATCCACCGCTATCTGGAGAACCAGCGCGAAGCGCGCACCGGCGCCTGAAACTTTTTTCCGGCCTATCCAGATGTCCCACCTCGCGCCGACGGCGCGCGTGGGCTGCGTAATGCGCGGGGAGGACCGAAACGGTACACTCGGCGCGGCGGGCGTTCTGTGTCGCGACGAGGACGGTGACGGTTATGAAGAATCGATGGGTTCAGCTCGTGCTGGGTCTGATCTGCATGATGGCGATCTCGAGCCCCCAATACGTGTGGGCGCTCTTCACGAAGCCGCTGACCGCGGCGCTCGGCCTGACCCTCCCGGCGATCCAAGTCACCTTCTCGCTGCTGGTGATCCTCCAGGCGTTCCTCTCGCCGTTCCAAGGCTGGCTCGTCGACAAGTTCGGGACGCGCGCGCTCCTGGCGACGGGCGGTCTGCTCACCGGTTTGAGCTGGGTCCTCGCCTCGTACGCCAATAGCGCCGCCGAGCTGTATCTGACCTACGGCGTCCTGGGCGGGATCGGGACCGGGATCATCTACGTCGGCGTCGTCGGACACATGGTGCAGTGGTTCCCCGACATGCGCGGCCTCTCGACCGGCCTGGCCGCGGCCGGCTACGGCTCGGGCGCGCTGCTCACCACGATCCCGATCTCGCGCGTCATCGCGGCGTCGGACTACCGCCACGCGCTGCTCCAGTTCGGGATCATCCTGGGCGCAATCGGGATCGTCGCGGCGCTCGGCCTGCAGCGGCCGGACGAGGCGACGCGCGCCGCGCTGCGCGCCCGCGTGAAGGTGACGGCGAACCGCGAGACCGCGCGCGACTACGCGCCGCTCGCGATGGTGAAGACGCCGCTCTTCTGGCTGATGTTCGCGATGATGACGATGATGTGCACCTCCGGCCTCATGGTCGTCTCGGAGATGGGCGCGTTCACGAAGGACTTCGGGATGGCGGACGTCCTGGTGTTCGGCGTCGCCGCGCTCCCGCTCGCGCTCTCGATCGACCGCATCACCAACGGCGCGACGCGGCCCTTCTTCGGCTGGGTCTCCGACCGCATCGGGCGCGAGAACACGATGGTGATCGCTTTCGCGCTCGAGGGCGCGGCGATGTGCGCCTGGCTCCTCACGCGCAGCGACGCGACGCTGTTCGTGCTGCTCTCCGGCGTCGTCTTCTTCGGCTGGGGCGAGATCTTCTCGCTCTTCCCCGCGACGCTCACCGACACGTACGGGACGCGTCACGCGACTACGAACTACGGCGTGCTCTACATGGCGTTCGGCGTCGGCTCGGTGCTCGGCGGACCGGTCGCCGCGATGCTGCACGACGCGACGCACTCGTGGATCCCGGTCTTCGAAGTCATCATCGCGATGAATTTCCTGACCGCGGCGCTCGCGCAGTTCGCCCTCAAGCCGCTGCGGCGCCGCTTCATCGAGCAGCGCACCGCGGTCGCCGAACCCCTCGCGGCGGCCCCCGCGTACTCCCAGGTCTAGTCGCATCCCGGGGTTCCGGGCGTGGGTTCCGGAGCCTCAGAGATGCTGAATGCCGTTCGGGCGACGCGCGGGATGGCCGTGGCGTCGCACTCCCTGGCCGCGCAGTCGGCCCTGGCCGTCCTGCGCGAGGGCGGCAATGCGATCGAGGCGATCATCGCCGGAGCGGCGACGATCGCCGTCGCGTATCCGCACATGAACGGGATCGGCGGCGACAGCTTCTGGACGATCGCCCCGCCCGGCGGCGCCCCGCCGATCGGGATCGAGGCCTGCGGCACCGCCGCGCGCGCGATCTCGATCGATTGGTACGCCGAGCGCGGGTTCGAGCGCATCCCGGGCCGCGGACCGCTCTCGGCGTGCACCGTGGCGGGGACCGTCTCCGGCTGGGACGTCGCCGCGGAGGTCGCGCGCGCACACGGCGGAACGCTGCCGCCCTCGCGGCTGCTCGAGGACGCGATCTGGTACGCCGAGCACGGCGTCCCCGTCACGGCCTCGCAGCACGAGAACACGCGCCGTAAGTACGAGGAGCTCGTCGAGCAGCCCGGCTTCGCGCAGACGTTCCTCGTGGACGGGGACGCGCCCGCGACCGGCAGCCTGCAACAGCAGCCGGCGCTCGCGAACACGCTGCGGCGCCTCACGCGCGACGGCTTCGACGCATTCTACCGCGGCGAGCTGGCGCGCGAGACCGCGGCCGACCTCGCCGCCGTCGGCAGCCCCGTCGCGCTGGACGATCTCACCGCGTTCCGCGCGCGCCGCGTCACCCCGCTGCACCTGCGCCACAGCATGGGCGACCTCTACAACATGACGCCGCCGACGCAAGGGCTCGTCTCGCTCATCATCCTGGCGATTCTCGACCGGCTCGGGCTCGCGACGGTCCCGGTCGACGGCGCCGAGTACGTGCATCTGATCGTCGAGGCGACGAAACAGGCCTTCGCGGTGCGCGACCGCTACGTCACCGATCCCGATCACATGACGATCGACGCGCAGGACGCGCTCAGCGAGGAGTTCCTCGCCCCGTACGTCGCCGCGATCGCACGCGACCGCGCGAAACCGTGGGGCCGCGGGCGCGTCCCGGCCGACACGGTGTGGATGGGCGCGATCGACGCGAACGGGTGCGCCGTCAGCTTCATCCAGAGCATCTACCACGAGTTCGGCAGCGGCGTCGTGCTCCCGCAGACCGGGATCAACTGGCAGAACCGCGGCTGCTCGTTCTCGCTCGATCCGAACGACGTCAACGCGCTGCGCCCTGGAAAGAAACCGTTCCACACGCTCAACCCCGCGCTCGCGCGGCTGCATGACGGGCGCACGATGGTCTACGGCACGATGGGCGGTGACGGTCAGCCGCAGACGCAGGCGGCGGTCTTCACGCGCTGCGCGCTCTTCGGCCAATCGCCGCAGGAGGCGGTCACCGCGCCGCGCTGGCTCTTGGGCCGCACGTGGGGATCGTCCTCGGACAGCCTCAAGCTGGAGAGCCGCTTCCCCCGCGAAGTCCTCGACGGCCTGCGCGCGCTCGGCCACGACGTCGAGGTGCTCGGCGCGTTCGAGGAGACGATGGGCCACGCCGGCGCGATCGTCCGCCACGCCGACGGCACCCTCGAAGGCGGCGCCGACCCACGCAGCGACGGCACGGTGGCGAGCTTCTAGCCGGTCTACGGCGCGATGTTCTGGTTCAGACGGAACAGGTTGCCGGGATCATACTTGCGCTTGGTCTCGACCAGGCGCGCGTAGTTCGGCCCGTACGCGCTGTGGACCGCCTCGCCGCCCTCGTCGGCATCGAGGTAATTGACGTACCGCCGGTGCGCGAAATACGGCTCGAGGGCGCGGTACGTCGCGCGGGTCCACGTGACGTTGTCGCTCGTCGCCGCGGGATCGGTCCAAACCGACGGAATGACGAGGTTGTATCCCGGCTGCCGATGCGGCACGGCGGTGTCCGCAACGCCGACGCTCGTCACCGCACCGTGCACGTGTTCGAGGATCATCCCGGTCATCGATGACGGGCACGTGTGGAAGCACGCGATCAGCGTGTCGATCGCGTCGTCGCTCAGCGTTTCGAGAAAACTCGACTTCCAGTAGCTGAGCACGCCGAAGGGATAGGTGGCGTCGAGGATCGTGTTCATGACGGGATACGGGATCGTGCCGACGTTGACCAGCACCGGCGCGCCGAACTCCAGGAGCGGGCGCACCTCGCGCGCGGCCTGGTCGTCCGGCCCGCAGTGGCACAGCGCGAACGCGGCGAGCGGGACGCCGGAGCCGTCCGGCGCGTGCGTGAGCGCGGCGAAGACGGTGAGTTCGTCGGGTAGCGAAGCGGTGACGTCGCGGAAGAACCGCAGCACGTCGCGCGCCGCCGCGATCGGATGGGCGACGATCCCGCCGACGACGTGCCGCAGCGGATGCAGGCGAAACACGAACGACGAAGCGACGCCGAAGTTCCCGCCCCCGCCGCGCAGCGCCCAGAAGAGGTCCGGGTTCGTGTCGGCGGTGACGTTGAGGACGTCGCATGCCGCCGTAACGAGCTCGACCGAGAGCAGGTTGTCGACGGCGAGCCCATCCTTCCCCATCAGCCAGCCGAGACCGCCGCCGAGCGTCAGCCCCGCGACGCCGGTCGTCGAGACGACGCCGCCGGTCGTCGCGAGACCCTGGACGGCGGTCTCGCGGTTGAACTCCCGCCAGGTCGCGCCGCCCTGCACGCGCACCGTGCGCGCAACGGGGTCGACGACGATCCCCTTCATCAGCGCCAGATCGATCATGACGCCGCCGTCGGTGACGGCGCGTCCGGCAACGTTGTGCCCGCCGCCGCGCACGGAGATTTCCAATCCGTTCGTTCGCGCGAAGTTCACGGCGTCGACGACGTCGGCCGTTCCGCGGCACCGCGCGATGAGCGCCGGCCGCTTGTCGATCAGGCCGTTGTGCACCCTCCTGGCTTCCTCGTAGCCGGGATCTCCCGGACGAAGCAGCACGCCGGAAAATACGGCCGCGAGCGACGTGAGAGTATCCGCGTCTAGCGGTGTCAACGTTGCCATGGTGCTGCCCTCGCACTTGCCCGTCATTCGGGCGAGCTCGGTTTGGGGAGCGTGTGTCGCGCTAGCGTATCACCTACCGGCCCGAACGCGAACGCCCGGCCGTGCGTCTGCTCCGATCACGCGGGCTACACGGTCGGAACGGTGCCGCCATCGATGACGTATTCGGTATAGGTCGTCAGCGCCGCTTTCGCCGCCGCATACGCCAGCGTCGCCTGATACAGCGGCATACGGCGCTGGATCGAGGAGATGTGGATGATGACGCCTGATCTGCGTTCGATCATCCCAGGCAGCAGCGCACGGTCGAGACGAACCGCCGCGAGCAAATTGATATCGAGCGCCGCGGCCCATTCCTCGTCGTCCAGCACGGCGAACCCGTCGCTCGGCGCCGTGGAGCCTCCGACGTTGTTGATCAGCACGTCGATGCCTCCGAACAGATCGGGCTGCCGTCCGTGGGGCAGCGGAGAACGTGCGGTCGTCGCCACCGTCGCGCCCGCGGCGGCGAGCCGTCTTGCGATCGCCTCGCCCATGCCTTTGGTACCGCCCGTGACCAGCGCGCGCTTTCCGGCGAGCTCTCGCGGGTCCACGGCGAATCTGCCCGTCGATCCCTGCATGAGCCGAGTTTTAACCCTCCCCCACGGGGAGGATCAAGGCCCGCGGCTAGAGCCCGGTCGCGTGCTGCGTCGCGAGCGACGAGGCGGCGACCGCGACCCACAGCAACAGCCCGAGGGCCAGGGGCCGTGCACCGGTGCGGATCAGCTTCGCGAGGTGCGTCTGCAGGCCGATCGCGGCCAGTGCGGCGCTGATCAAGAAGACGGCGAGCTGCGCGATCGCGCCGTGCCAGGCGCTCGGGACGACTCCGAGGGTATTGACGATCGCGGCGACGAGGAACCACACGATGAACCACGGGATCACGCGCTTCCATGGCACGCGCGGGCCGGCAGCCTGCGCATCGCGGGCCCGCCAGAGCGCGATCGCCGCGACGATCGGCAGGATCAGCGTCGCGCGCGTCAGCTTGACGATCGTCGCCTGCGCGCCGGCATCGCTGCCGTAGGCGTAACCCGCGGCGACGACCGACGAGGTGTCGTTGATCGCGGTCCCCGCCCAGACGCCGAACGCGCTCTGCGTGAGGTGCATGAGGTGGCCGAGCGGCGGGAAGAGCAGCACGGCGAGGATGTTGTAGAAGAACACCGTCGCGATCGCGAGCGCGACCTCGGCTTCTTCGGGCTCGATCACCGTCGAGACGGCGGCGATCGCCGACGCGCCGCAGATCGCGGTCCCGACCGAGACGAGCGTGCGCAGCGCACCCTGGACGCGCAGCGCGCGTCCCAGCAGCCAGCCCAGGACGAGCGCGACCGCGATCGTCACGATCGTGACGGGGAGCGTCGCCACGCCCGTGCGCACCACCGTGACGAACGAAAGGCCGAACCCCGAGACGATGATCGCGGCCTGGAGCACCTTTTTCGCGGTGAACGCGACCCCGGCGCGTAGGACGGAAGGGAGCGGCACGACGCTCCGCACGAGGACGCCGAGCACGATCGCCAGGACCGGAGCGCCCAGGATCGGCGCGTAGCGCCCGGCGTACGACGCGATCGCGGCGAGGAGCGCCGCGACGGCGAGCCCCGGCCAGATCGGCGCCGGACGCGTCCCACGCGCCGCGCCGGCGCTGGGGGGCGCGACGGCCGGGGCGGGACCGCGAGCGGCGTGCTGCATGTCTCCACGATACGCGGAGACATCGTATTAGTCCAAGTAGAGTTTCTTCGGTGTTCGCAAAGCGACGCTTATGCGTGCGGGTGCGGGTGCTTGTGCAGGTCGTCGACCCAGTAGACGGGCTCGGGGTTTTCGACCGCCGGGATGTCGAGGTTGACGACGACCGAGGCCTGCCCGCTGCGGACGACGACGCACTCGAGCTGGTCCTCGCCCGATCCGTTGATCTCCTGATGGGGGACGTACGGCGGGACGAAGATGAAGTCGCCGGGGCCCGCCTCGGCGACGTACTCGAGCTGCTCGCCCCAGATCATCTTCGCGCGCCCGCGCACGACGTAGAGCACGGTCTCCAGATCGCCGTGATGGTGCGGGCCCGTCTTGGCGGCCGGCTCGACGAGCATCGTCCCCGCCCACAGCTTCTCCGATCCGGCGCGCTGCGCGTTGATCGCCGCTTGGCGCAGCATCCCCGCGGTTTGCGGCGTGTTCGCGTCGAGATCCTCGGCGTGGATGACGCGCACGCCGTGGTGCTTCCAGTCAGACATCGTGCATCGTCTAACTGCGCAGCGCGGCGGCAAGGTTTCCGACGACTTCCGTCGTCGCTCCGACGCGAGTCGCTCGGGCACACTGCACCCACCGTGACAAAACTCGCCGATACCCTCGCGCGCGCGTGCGCGCTCGCACTCGTCTTGATCGCCCCGACGGCGGCGCTCGCGCAATCCGGTCCGATGCCGACCGCCAAACACCCGCACTACTTCACCCGCGCGGTGAGCACGGTCACCCTGACCGCCGACCAGAAAACGCACATCGCCGCGATCACCGCGCGCTATCGAGCCGCACATCCCGACAGCGCTCCGCACGACCAGCAGGCCGAGAACGCGTTCCACCAGCAGATCGCGGCCGTCCTCACCCCCGCGCAGCGCGCGCACGTCCAAGCCGCGCTCGTGAAGCTACGCGCCGCGGGAGCGAAATAGCTAAGCCGCTTCGGGGGCGATCCCGATCGGGCGGCGAGTGAGCAGGAGCGAGGAGAGCGCGCCGAGCACCAGCACGCCGCCCGAGACGACGAACGCCATCGCGTAGTTGCCGGACGCGCCGACGACGTAGCCCGTGACGATCGGCGCGAAGATCCCGCCGATGTTGCCGCCGAAGTTGAGGATGCCGTAGGCGCGGCCGGTCGCCGAGCCGACCCGTAACAGATCGTTGACCAGCGCGACGTTCATCGAGAGCGCGGTGGCGACGGAGGTCATCGCGATGCAGATCAGGACGATCACCATCGCGGTCGAACGCGTCGAGGGCGCGGCGAAGAGCACCGTCGCGATCGCGAACAGCACGAAGACCGCGTAGCGCCGCGCACCGGCGTGCGCCGCGCGCCCCGTGAGCAGACGGTCGACCAGCGCGGCGATCAGCAAGCCGAAGACCGTTGCGCACAGGTAGGGTACCGCGCTGAGCAGCCCGCCGTGCAGCAGCGTCATGTGCCGCCCGTGAACCATGTACGAGGGCAGCCAGGTCAGAAAGAAATAGTGCGAGTAGACGCCGCAGCCTTGCGAGATCGCGGCACCCCACATCGCGGGGTAGCGCAGCAGCGCGAGGATCGAGGCTTGGCCGCGCTGCGCGGGATCGGGAGCCGCGGTGTCGCGATTGGCCAAGATGTACGCGCGCTCGTCGGGCGTGAGCCACGGCGCCTTCTCGGGCTGTTGGAACTTCCAAAGCCATACCGCGAGCCAGACGAACCCGAGCGCGCCGGTGACGACGAACGCGAGGTGCCACCCGAGCCTCGTGACCAGCGTCGAGACGACGATCGAGGCGATCGCGGGGCCGATGTAGCCGCCGGTGTTGTAGGCAGCCGAGGCGAACCCCCGCTCGCGCACCGGCGCCCATTCGCGCACGACGCGCGAGCAGGTCGGATTCGACGGCGCCTCACCGATCCCGAGCAGGAGGCGCGTCGCGAAGAGCATCCCGTACGAGTTCGCAAAGCCGGTCAGCATCGAGGCGAACGACCACAGCGAGATGCTGTAGGTCGCCATGCGCCGCGTGCCGATCCGGTCGAGCAAGATGCTCGAGGGCAACAGACAGAGCAGATACGTCCAGGAGTACGCGGAGAGCAGATAACCCTGCGCGACCGCTGTCAGCCCGAGCGAGGCGGCGACCGCCGGGGCGGCGACGGAAAGGCTCGCGCGATCGAGGAAGTTGATCGCGGTCATCGCGCAGACGAGCCCGTAGATTCCGTAACGCCGTTTCGGCTGGGCGGCTGCGGAAATTTGATCTTCCGCAAGGGGAGCGGCCGTCGCCGGCCGCTCCATCTCACCATCGCTCACGCGCATCGGTGTGCTATTCGCCGACGGCGCGCATCGCCGCGATGAGGTCGGACTTTCCTTCGAACCCGATCCCGGGGAGGTCCGGCAGCGTCACGTAGCCGTTCTCGACCTTCGCGCCGTCCGGGAATCCGCCGTACGGCTGGAAGAGATCGGGATACGACTCGTTGCCGCCGAGCTTGAGCCCGGCCGCGATGTTGAGCGACATCTGATGTCCTCCGTGCGGGACGCAGCGCCGCGAGGACCAGCCGTATTCGGTCAGCATCGCCAGCGTGCGCAGGTACTCGACCAGCCCGTAGCTGAGCGCGCAGTCGAACTGCAGGTAGTCGCGATCCGGGCGCATCCCGCCGTACCGGATCAGATTGCGCGCGTCCTGCATCGAGAACAGGTTCTCGCCCGTCGCCATCGCGCCCGGATACTGCTCCGCGACCTGCGCCTGCAGCTCGAAGTCGAGCGGATCTCCCGCCTCTTCGTACCAGAAGAGCGGGTACTGCGAGAGCGCCTTCGCGTACGCGAGCGCCGTCTCGATATCGAAGCGGCCGTTCGCGTCGACCGCGAGCTGCTGTCCGTCGCCGAGCACGCCGAGCACCGCTTCGATGCGGCGCACGTCCTCGTCGAGCGGCGCGCCGCCGATCTTCATCTTCACGACGGAATAGCCGCGACCGAGGTAGCCGCGCATCTCGTCCTTGAGCGCTTCGAGGTCCTTACCGGGATAGTAATAGCCGCCCGCCGCGTAGACGAAGATCCGAGGATCGGCGACGCCGTCGCCGTAGCGTTCGGCGAGGAGACGAAAGAGCGGCTTGCCGGCGATCTTCGCGACGGCGTCCCACACCGCCATGTCGATCGTGCCGACGGCAACCGAGCGCTCTCCATGGCCGCCGGGCTTCTCGTTGGTCATCATCCGCGCCCAGACCTTGTGCGGATCGATGTTCTCGCCGGTCTCGTCGAGAAGCGACGCAGGCTCGGCTTCGAGGATGCGTGATGCGAAGCGCTCGCGGATCAACCCGCCCTGACCGTAACGGCCGTTCGAGTTGAAGCCGTAGCCGACGACGCGGCGTCCGTCGCGTACGACATCCGTCACGACGGCGACGACGGAACACGTCATCTTCGAGAAGTCGATGTAGGCGTTGGCGATCGGGGAGGCGATGGGGACGGTCTTCTCCCGGATCTCGACGATACGAATGGTAGTTTCTCCTGAGGGCTCAGCGGCGAAAGTGATTTTCGGAGCGTACGATCATGCCGCGGCAGGATCAATCACGAGCGGGGGACAGAATCATTGATGCAGCCTCAATGATCGACGAGCACCGCCTGACTTTCCGCGATCTGGAGATCTTCCTCGCGTTCGCCCAGACCGAACACCTGGGCCGTGCAGCCGAGTTGCTCGGTTGTACCGCCGGCGCGGTCCAGCGCCGGGTGCGCGCGATCGAAGCGCGGCTCGGCGTCGCGCTCGTCGAGAAAGACGGCCGGCGCGTACAGCTCCTGCACGCGGGACACGTGCTCGCCGAGCGCGCCGCGCAAGTCGTGCGCTCGCGCACCGACGTCGTCGAAGCGGTGCTCGCCGCGAGCGGCCGCGCGCGCGGCGTACTGCGCATCGGGCACATGTTCTCGCTGGGACTCGCCGTCGTGCCGCGCTACGTCGCCGCCCTGCGCGCGGAGCAGCCGGGATTGCGCGTCGAGCTGCGTCAGGGGCGCACCAACGCGATCCTCGCTCAGCTACTCGCGGGCGAGA
This sequence comes from Candidatus Limnocylindria bacterium, assembly GCA_035493875.1. Taxonomy (GTDB): domain Bacteria; phylum Vulcanimicrobiota; class Vulcanimicrobiia; order Vulcanimicrobiales; family Vulcanimicrobiaceae; genus Vulcanimicrobium. Next base: position 33,331 of record DATJHK010000051.1, on the reverse strand, counting down.
TCGACGCAGCGTTCGTCGCACCTTGTCCCAACGAGGCCGATCTCGCCGTCGTGCCGCTCTTCACCGAAAGCGTCGCGCTCGCGGTGTGCGTCGACGACCCGCTCGCCGCGCGCGGATCCGTCGATCCGCTCGAGCTGCGCGAGCGTCCGTTCGTCGCGCTCGCCGAAGGCGCGGGAAGCCGCATCGATCTCGTGCAGGCCTGCGCGCGCGCCGGATTCGTCCCGCAGATCGCGATCGAAGTCGGCGACATGTGCACGCTCGAGAGCATCGTCGCGGCGGGCTTGGCGATCTCGATCGTCCCCGAGCAGATGCGGCATCACGCGCACCCGCGGCTCGCGCGCGTCCCGTTGCGCGACGCGGTCGCGACGCAGCGGACCGTGGGACTCGTCTATCCGCGCGACGCCCGCACGGACGGGCCGCTGGGCGGTCTCGTCGCGATCGCGCAGCGCGACGCACGGGGGCGCTGAAAGAGCAAGCGACGGCTCAGCCGCGATCAAAAAAAAAACAGGGACGGGCACATGTCCCGTCCCTGTTTTCGCATCGTGCCGAAGGCCGTGCGTCAGCGCTTCTTGCGCGCCGGCGTGGCCTTCCGCGCGGGAGCGGACTTCTTCGCCGCGGTCTTACGGGCCGGAGCGGCGGCCTTGCGGGCCGGAGCCGCGGCTTTGCGGGCGGGTGCGGCGGCCGCTTTACGGGCGGCGGGAGCGGCAGCCTTGCGCGCCGGCGACTTCTTCGCGGCGGCCTTCTTCGCACCGGCGCCGCGCTTCGCCGTCCCGACGGCTTCCTTGAGCGTGCGGCCGGCGATGAACTTGAGGACCCGCTTCGCGGGGACGTTCACCGGTTCGCCGGTCTGCGGATTGCGGGCGACGCGCGCGGCGCGATCCCGGATCTTGAACTGACCGAAGGGGGTCAGTTGGACCTTGTCGCCGGCCTTGAGAATGGCGGTGATCTTCTCGAGCATGGCTTCGACCAGCTCACCGATCTGCTTACGCGGCAGTTCGAAATCCTCGGCGAGCTCTCTCACCAGTTCGTTTTTCGTCATGCGGTCCTTTCGTTCGCGGTCTGGCTCGCTTCAGAGCCGTATCGCCGCCATTATACGCCGCATTGGCAAGTATGGCTTCTTTATGGGCTTTTTTCGCCCCGGAGGCCGCATACCGGGCGAGACGAAAGGCGCAAGAATGGCCGACGGCGGCATCAGAAAATCCTTGCGCGGACTGACCGCGCTCCTCGCGGCGTGTGCGATCGCAACCGCTCCGGCAGCGGCCCAAACGGCGTCGCCGCGCCCGCCGACGTTCGTCATCGACGGCGATCCGAACTCGCTAGACACGATCCGAAACACTCCGTTCGGCTGGCTGCTCGGACCGTTGACGCAAGGCTATCTCTTTCTCGTCGACGATCGCGGACGGCTCGTCCCGGATCGCGCATTACGTGTGCCCAGCCGCGAAAACGGCCTGATCTCGGCCGACGGCCGAACGATCACCTACGAGATTCGTACCGGACGGTGGAGCGACGGCGCGCCGTTCGACGCACACGACGTGGCGTTCACGGTGTCCGCGCTACGCAATCCCCGCACGTCGGTTCCGGATACGTCCGTCGTCGCACCGATCGCGTCGGTCGACGTGCCGCGTCCCGACCGGCTGATCGTCCACCTGCGATATCCGTGGGCGCCGTTCGTGTCGTCGTTCTTGACCCTCGGCGCCGACGACCCGTTCGCGATCTTGCCGCGTCACATCGCCGCCGCATACGCCTCGCTCGACCGCAGTTCGCTCGACGAGCGTCCCGTGGGCCTGGGACCGTTTCGGCTCGCGCGCTGGGAGCGCGGAGAGCGCCTGGAGTTCGAGCGCAATCCATACGCGTGGCGGCGTGCCCGCAGCGCTCGCGTCGTCGTGGAGATTCAGCCCGCTGCGCAGACGCGGCTGGTCCTCGCGCTCTCGCGGGAGATCGATGCCGTCGCGCTGACCGGCCTGCAAGTCGATGCCGCGCAGCGCGGCGGTCTGCGCACGATCGCGACGACGACCAACCTCGTCGACTATCTCCAGCTGAACGTGCGCCGCCGGCCGCTCGACGACGTGCGCGTCCGCCGCGCGCTCGCCGCCGCGCTCGATCGCGCGCGGTTGGCTCGCACCGTCTACCGGTCCGCGCTCGTGCCGCGCGACGACGTGCAATACGACCGTGCATTCGCGGCGACGCGCCCGCTCCCGCGTTACGACCCCGCGGCGGCGGCGCGCGTGCTCGCGCCGCTCCATCTCACGCTGGAGCTGGCGATCGCCGGAGACTGGCGGCGCAGCGACGACGCGGCGGTCCAGCTCGCCGCCGACCTGCAGCGTGCCGGCGTCACCGTGCGGATCCGCTCGTACGCGGAAACGACGTTCTGGGGCCCGCGCGACGCCGGCGGGATCCTCGAGAGCGGCCGGTACGACCTCGCGTTGACCTCCTGGTCGCCGACCCTCGATCCCGAGCGCTCCTACCTCTTCGGCTGCGCGGCGCAGCCGCCGAACGGCGGGAACTCGATGGGTTGGTGCGATCGCGCCTACGATCGTGAGGAGGTCGCCGGTGCCGCCGTCTACGAAGCGGCGGCGCGCGCGGCGCACTACCGCGCCGCCGGCGACGTGCTTGCGAGCGAGGTGCCCGTCATCCCCCTCGGCCTCGAGCGCAGCATCTACGCCGTCACGCCGCGACTGCGCGGCTTTCGCCCCAACCCGCTCGCGCGCGACTTCTGGAACGCCTGGGAATGGTCGAGCGCGGACACGCCGATCCAGGCCCCGGCCACAACCCCCAAACGGTGACGGCGTCGGCGTTCGGCCGCCGTCTCACTCGAAGAGCACGTTTTGACCGTCGTCGTACGCGACGCGATAGCCATGGCGCTCGAGCAGCGCGAAGCACCCTCGACGGTTCTCGGCGCCCCAGAGCTCGGCGTAGATCAGCGGGTGGTCGCGCACGATGATCCGCTCGGCGCCGGCGAGTACGAAGCGCTCGTAATCCTCGACGTCCAACTTCATCGCGTCGACGCGCACATTGTCGAAGACGGCGAGCCCGTCGAGCCGACGCAACTCGATCTCGTACAATATCCCCTCGTCGATCGCCTCCGTGCCGGCAAGCACGTGCGAGAGCCCCTCGAGGCGCACACCGTTCGCGGCAGGCATCACCATCGTCACCGTCTCGTCGCGCTCTCCCAGGCCGAACGGGAACATGGTGACGTTCGGCAAGTCGAACAGCGTGATGATCGTCCAGGTCGCGGCGATGTTCTCTTTGATCGGCTCGAACGCATAGACGTGCCCTTGCGGGCAGCGCCGCGCGAAGAGCAGCGTCATCGACCCGACGTTCGAGCCGATGTCCAAGACGTTCGCGCCGGCGTGCAGGCGGTCGATGAACCGCCGGATTTGGCCCTCACTGCGGCGCAGGGAGATGGTCGCGGCGACGAACACGCTGTGCGCGACCAGGTACCGGCGAAAGCCGAGCGTCCTCTGGAGGACGCGCTTCGCGGTCGTTTTCGTAGGCAGCACCACACCACCTCACTCCAGCTCGCTGTAGGCGAGCCCCGGTCATCCTACGGACCTGTGGTTCCTGTTGCTCGTCCGTTCACCTGACCCCTCGCCCAGGGCCATCTTGCTCCACCTGCGCTCATGCGGTAAATAGGCCGTTGCGGCTTTGCGGCAAGAAAATAGGCTCTCAGTGGTGCGAGCGATCCCCGTGCGGCGGCGCGGGCCGTGCCGCCGGCGGCGCCTGGTGCGCGGGCGCTTCGGGTCGGCTCGGCGCCTGATACGCGTGCGCCGGCGGCGCCGACTGGCGCTGCGGCGCATACTGGCGCTGCGGCGCATACTGGCGTTGCGGCGCGTACTGCCGCTGCGGTGCGGCGTAGCCGCGATTCGGCGCTTCGTACGTCCGCGCCGGCGGCGCGTACCGGCGCTGCGGCGCGGCGTAGCCGCGATTCGGCGCCTCGTACGTCCGTGCCGGCTCCGCGTTCCCGCGCTGCTGCGGTGCTGCGTAGCCGCGATTCGGCGCGCTCGAACGCGCGCCGCCGCTCGCATCGAAGCGGTGCCAGGCGTCGTCGAGCGGAGCGCGCTGCCCGGCGGCCCGTCCCTGCGAGGAGGGTGCGTACTCGCGTCGCAGGGACGGCGCGCCGCCGCGGTCTTCGTTGAAGCGCGACCAGGGAGCCGATCCCGTTTCGCGCCGGATCACCGCGGGACGATCGCCTTGCGGCGTCGCGTATGCCGGCGCCGAACGCGGCTCGGAGAGGCGCGTTGCCGCCGCGACCGCGGTGCGCTGCTGCTCGAAGCGCGTGCGACGCACGACGACGCCCGTTCCGGCGAAGGAACGCTGGGTGAACGGTGTGCTCAGCGCGAGGTGCGCCGGCGCCGTGCGCTCGCTGAAGCGCAGGTTCGCCGTCGTCGGCACGACGGGGACCGCGCCGCGCACCGCGTGCACCTGCCCGAGCTGCGCGGGGCGAACCGCGAGCGGGTGATCGAAGCGGCCGAGCAGGAAGCGCCGGCCCGGGACGGCGGTGACGCCGCCGTAGCGCGCGTTCCGGTAGACGACGTTCACGTTGGTGATTGCGACGTCGTTGACGTGCGCGCCGCCCCACCACGGATAGAACGGCTCCGACGGCGCGAGCGGCACCCAACCGACGTTGCCGAAGCCGATCCCGACGGAGAAGCCGGGGCCGCCGAAACCCAGGAACGCGACGAGCGCCGGACGCCACGGTTCGGCCAGGAACGGGCCGCGCGGCGGATCCCAGCACCACCCGTGCCGATCGCTGTGGAACCAGCGCCCGTAGTGATACGGCGCCCAGCCCCACGGCTCGTATCCGATCCACGTCCAGCCGTAGCCGTCCTCCCACGTCCAGCTTCCGTCGCGATACGGGGCCCAATCGTCGGCGACGTTCGTCGGTGCCCACACCTCACCGTACTCCGGATCGTCGACCCACTGGCCGTACTGGTCGAGGTCGTCGACGCCCGGGACGTCCGGGCTCACGTACGACGCCGTGCGGTCGAGGGCGACTTCGGTGCGTTCGTCGCGGTCGTCGTTGAAGCGGTCGAACGCGTCGGGCGCGATCTCGGCGACCATCCGCGTCGACGGATCGGACGCGTTGCCGCGCGCGACGAGCGTGCTTCCGGGTCCCAGCGGCTGATCGCCCTGCGGCGTCACCACGTCCGCCGCGCCGGAACGCACGGTCACGAGCGTCTCGCCCTCGGGCGTCACGGTGATGCGATAGCTTCCCGCATCGCTCGGGCGCACGCCGACCGACGGCGTGTCGATCTCGGCGTCACCGTCGTAGCGCCGGAGCATCCGCACCTCGATCGTGCCTTCGGCGAGCTGGAGCGTGCGGCGGTCGGGATCGAGGCGCGTGAAGCGCATCTGTACGCCCGAGCCGAGCCGCACCATCGATGCGGCGTCGAACTGAACCTCGGCGCGCGCGTCCGCGCCGGTCGTCACATAGTCGGCGCCCATGATCGGTGCGTTGATCACCGCGGCGTTCGGGCCGTTCGCATCGCCGCGCTGCACCGCGACGGGTCCCTGCACGTAGCTGAGCCGAGCCGCACCGGTATCGGCGGCGTCGACCGCGTCCGGTCCGTCGTCCGCGCGCGCGGCGGACGGGCAAGCGTTCGCCAGCGCGGCGAACGTCGTCGCGACGAACAGCACGAGGAGCGTTCGGGATGATGAGAAGTGCATATGATGGCTGCCTCGCGAGGTGGAGTTTCCTTCCAACGGTTCGTTTCCGCGAACGGTCACGAACTTAGCGTGATCTTGAGCGTATTCTGATCCTCGCTTAATTTGGCGGGCTAGCTTTTCAGCCGGCGAGGGCCGATCCTTAGAGAGGGCGAGCGCGACGCGCCTACGCTGCGATCGGTCGTCTGCTTTCCCGTCTCAAGGAGGTCCGACGTGAAGCTCCGCCTTGCCGTTGTGGCGCTGGTGTGTGTTCTTTGCGCCCCCGCCGCGGCGCAGGACATGCCGATGAGCGCGCTCGCACCGGCCGATGAATACTTCGGCCACTACAAACTCAGCGTGCTGGGAATCGCCAACACGATCCGCGACGTCGGGCACCGGCTCGAGGACGGACGCGACGCCTCGTCGATGATCGACGGTCCGCTCGCGTTCGTCACGGACGCGATCCGCGACTGGGAGCGGGCGTATCCGCGCGATCCCTGGATCGCCAAGGATCTGCTCGCGCTCGAAGTCGTCTATCTACGGGCTCAGGCGCCCGAGGCGATGCCGCTCGCGCGGCGCACCGAATTCTGGCTCGTGCGCGACTACCCCGACGCGGCCGCCACGCGTATCGGCCGCCGACGGCTCGCGCTCGCGCTCGGCGAAGATCCGGAAGACGACGCCGACGCGCCGGGGGAACGCTTCGCGACGGACCGGCAACCTCCGAGCTGACGCTCAGCGCAGCGCCGCAACGAACGCCCCGACGCGCTCGAGCACCAGCTCGGGCGCGTCGCGGTGCGGGCTGTGCCCGGCACCCGCGACGAGCAGCGTCTCGCAGCACGGCGCCCGCGCGATGATCGCGTCGAGCTGCGCGCGCGTCCCGTACTCGTCGGCGTCGCCTTGGACGAGCAGAACCGGCACGCGCAAGCGTGCGGCCGTCGTCTCGATGTTCCAGCTGCGAAAGCGCGGATCGAGCCAGATGTCGTTCCAGCCGAAGAACGTCGCGTCAACGTCGGCGTGGTGTCGCGCGAGCTTGCCGCGCAGCGCCGTCGTCTCGTAGTCGCGCCGCGCGCGCGCAATCGAGCGGATCGAAAGCTCTTCGACGAAGACGTGCGGCGCTTCGAGGATCAGCGCGCGCGGCGTGTCGGGATGACGGGCCGCGTAGAGCAGCGCGATCGAGGCGCCGTCGCTGTGGCCGAACAGGACTGGGCGCGTGACGCCGAGCCGCGCGAGCAGCTCCGGCAGCACGACCTCGCCCTCGTGGTGCATGTACGCCGGATCGCGCTTCCCGCACAGCGTCTGCGAACGGCCGTACCCGTAGCGCGAGTAGGCCAGGACGGCGCAGCCCGTACGCGCGGCCAGTCGGACCGGGAAGTCGCGCCAGAGGCTGACCGAGCCGAGACCCTCGTGCAGCAGCACGATCGGCGGGCGTTCGTGTTTCGCGCCCGCGAACCAGGCCGTCTCCAGACGCACGCCGTCGACGACGAGCTCCCGCAGCTGCGGCGCGTCCGCGCTCAGGACGCTCCGCCCTCGCGCTCGCGCAAGATGTGGCGGCGGATCTTCCCCGTCGCCGTTTTCGGCAGCTCGTCGACGAAGACGATCCAGCGCGGATACTTGTACGGTGCGAGGCGGTTCTTGACGTGGAGCTTGAGCGCATCGGCGAGCGCCTCGTCGCCGCGCACCCCGGGCTTCGTCACGACGAACGCTTTCGGTTTGACGAGCTGCTGCTCGTCGGGGACGCCGACGACGGCCGCCTCGAGCACGTCCTCGTGCGCGATCAGTGCCGACTCGACCTCGGTCGGCGAGACCCAGATCCCGCCGACCTTCAGCATGTCGTCGGCGCGGCCGCAGTGGACGTAGTTGCCTTCCTCGTCGACGCGGAACTTGTCGCCGGTGCGGGTCCACTCGCCCGCGAACGTGCGGCGCGTCTTCTCGCGATTGTTCCAGTAGAACGCCGCGGCGGTCGGACCGCTGACCTCCAGCTCGCCGATCTCGCCGGGCGCGGCCTCGATGCCTTGCTCGTCGACGATCCGCACGCGATAGCCGGGGACGGGCCGCCCCGTCGTGCCGTAGCGCACCGCGCCGGGGCGATTGCTCACGAAGATGTGCAGCATCTCGGTCGAGCCGATCCCGTCGACGATCTCGACGCCCAGACGCTCGGTCCAGGCGCGTCCGATCTCCTCGGGGAGCACCTCGCCCGCCGAAACGCAGACCCGCAGCGCCAGCTCGTCGCGCAGGGGCAGTCCGGGATGAACGAGCAGCGCGCCGAACAGCGTCGGCACCCCGCAGAACATCGTCGCGCGATGCCGCCGCAGGAGCGCGCCGACGGCCTCGGGAGTCGCGCGCCCGGCGTGCAGCACGCTCGTCGCGCCGACGGAGAGCGGAAACGTCAGCGCGTTTCCCAAGCCGTAGGCGAAGAACAGCTTCGCTGCCGAGAAGACGACGTCGGACTCGACGATCCCGAGCACCGCCTGCGCGAACAGCTCGGCGGTGCGGATCGGGCTCGTCTGCACGTGCACCGTCCCCTTGGGCTTCCCCGTCGAGCCCGACGAGTAGAGCCAGAAGCAGACGTCGTCGGGATGCGTCGGCGCCGCCTCGGCGAGCGGCTGCGCGGTCGCGAGCAGGGCGTCCAGATCGCCGCCCCCGTTGGGATCGGAGACGACGATCGTCCCGCGCCAGCCTGCGAGCCGGCCCGCTTCCTCGTAATGCGCGAGCAGCTCGGTCGAGACGATCGCCGCCTTCGCACGGCTGTCGGCGAGCACATACGCGATGTCGGCCGGCGTGAAGAGCGTGTTGACGGGGATCGGCACGATCCCCGCCTTGATCGCGCCCAGGAAGCAGACGGGAAAATCGATCGTGTCGAGCAGGCCGAGCACGAGGCGCTGCTCGGGTTCGAGCCCCAGCTCGCGCAGCGCGCCGGCGCAGCGGTCGACGCGCTCGGCCAGTTCGGCGTACGTGTACGCGCCGCGATCGTCGATGATCGCGACCTTGTGCGCGCGCTGCGGAAGATTGCGTTCGAGCAGATCGACGGCGGCGTTGTAGACCGGCGAGCCGACGCTCGCCTGCACGGTCGACATGGTCATCGCGACGAGATCCTCCGAGGGGACCCGGCCTGGATGTCGGATGGATCATCCAAGGCACGCCGTTCCGCCTGCTGGAGGTCGTATGGTCACCGCCGACGCGCCGGTCCGCAGCCAACCCGTCCGCTTCGAAACCGACCCGGAGCGCTACCGGCACTGGCGCCTGCGCGTCGACGGACGCGTCGCCATGCTGGCGCTCGACGTCGACGAGGAGGGCGGGCTCCGCCCCGGCTACACCCTCAAGCTGAACTCGTACGACTTGGGCGTCGACGTCGAGCTGCACGACGCGCTGCAGCGCATTCGCTTCGAGCATCCGGCGGTCGCGTGCGTCGTCGTCACGAGCGCGAAAGAACGCACGTTCTGCGCCGGCGCCAACATCGCGATGCTCGGCGCCTCCTCGCACGCGTGGAAAGTGAACTTCTGCAAGTTCACCAACGAGACGCGCAACGGGATGGAAGACTCCAGCCGCCACGACGGGCTGCGCTTCGTCGCGGCGGTCAACGGCGCGTGCGCGGGCGGCGGCTACGAGCTGGCGCTGGCGTGCGACGAGATCCTGATGGTCGACGATCGTTCGAGCGCGATCAGCCTTCCGGAGGTGCCGCTCCTGGGCGTGCTGCCGGGGACCGGCGGTCTGACGCGTCTGCTCGACAAACGCCGCGTGCGGCGCGATCTCGCCGACCTCTTCTGCACCAACGCCGACGGCGTGCGCGCGGAGCGCGCCAAGGCCTGGAAGCTCGTCGACGCGAGCGCGCCGCCCTCCGGGTGGGACGCGCTGGTCCGCGAGCGCGCCGCGGCGCACGTCGCCGCCACGCCGCGCTCGGCCGACGCCGCGGGGATCACGCTGCACCCGCTGCAGCGTTCCGCCTCCGACACGGAGCTGCGCTACGCGCACGTCACGGTCGGGCTCGACCGCGACGCGCGTATCGCGACGCTGACCGTGCACGCGCCGCGCGATCCGCAGCCCGAGCGCCTCGACGAGATCGTCGCGCTCGGCGATCGCTGGTGGCCGCTCGCGTGCGCGCGCGAGCTCGACGACGCGCTGCTCACGCTGCGCACGAACGAGCCGGATCTCGGCGTCGTCGTGCTCCGCACGGCGGGCGAGCCGGGCGACGTCTTGGCGGTCGACCGCACGATCGCGGCGCACCGCGAGCACTGGCTCGTGCGCGAGACGGTCGGCCTGTGGCGCCGGACGCTGGCGCGCCTCGAAGTGACCTCGCGCAGCTTCTATGCCGTGATCGATCGCGGCTCGTGCTTCGCCGGGACGCTGCTCGAGCTCGCGCTCGCGGCCGATCGTTCGTACATGCTCGCGGCGGACGGTGAAGCGGCTCCCGTCGTCCTCCTCGGCGAGGCGAACTTCGGCGCGTATCCCGGCGTCGACGGCCGCACGCGCCTCGCGACGCGCTTCGCAGGCGAGCCGGGGACGCTCGCGAGCCTGCACGGCGAGCTGGGCCGTGCGTACGACGGCACCGCGGCGATCGCGGCGGGCCTGGTGACGCTCGCGCCCGACGAGCTGGATTGGGACGACGAGCTGCGGCTTGCGCTCGAAGAGCGCGCCGCGCTCTCGCCCGACGCGCTCAGCGGCCTGGAGGCGAACCTGCGCTTCCCCGGCGCCGAGACGACGGAGACGAAGATCTTCGGGCGCCTCTCCGCCTGGCAGAACTGGATCTTCGGGCGCGCGAACGCGACCGGCGAGCGCGGCGCGCTCACGCTCTTCGGAAGCGGCAGCAAGCCGCAGTTCGACCGCGGGCGGGTGTGAGCTCGTGTCGATCGACTACGGCGAACGGATCCCCAACAACGTCGACCTCGCGTCGAACCGCACGCTGCAGCGCGCGCTCGAGCAGTGGCAGCCGGCGTTCCTGCGCTGGTGGCAGGAGCTCGGGCCGACCGACTTCCAGTCGGCCGAGGTGTATTTGCGCACCGCGATCTCGGTCGACGCGAAGGGCTGGGCGCATTACGGTCACGTGCGGATGCCCGACTACCGCTGGGGGATCTTCCTCGCGCAGCCGGAGCCCGACCGTCGCATCGGGTTCGGCGACGACCTGGGCAAGCCGGTGTGGCAGCAGGTGCCCGGCGAGTACCGCAGCACCCTGCGGCGGCTGATCGTGACGCAAGGCGACACCGAACCGGCCTCCGTGGAACAGCAGCGGCTGCTCGGCCACAGCGCGCCCTCGCTCTACGACCTGCGCAACCTCTTCCAGGTGAACGTCGAGGAAGGCCGTCACCTCTGGGCGATGGTCTACCTGCTGCACGCGTACTTCGGGCGTGACGGGCGCGAGGAGGCCGAGGAGCTGCTCGCGCGCCACTCCGGCGACGCCGACAAGCCGCGGATCCTCACCACCTTCAACGAACCGATCAGCGACTGGCTCTCCTTCTTCATGTTCACGTTCTTCACCGATCGCGACGGGAAGTTCCAGTTGAAGTCGCTCGCGGAGTCAAGCTTCGATCCGCTCTCGCGCACCTGCCGCTTCATGCTGACCGAAGAAGCGCACCACATGTTCGTCGGCGACACGGGGATCGCGCGTGTCGTGCGGCGGACGCTCGAGGTGATGCGGGAGCTGGGGACCGAGGACCCCGGGGCGATCCGCGCCGCGGGCGCGATCGACCTGCCGACGGTGCAGCGCTATCTGACGTTCTGGTTCAGCTCGTCGCTCGATCTGTTCGGCGCCGAGAGCTCGACGAACGCGGCAGCGTACTTCGCGACCGGGATCAAGGGACGCCCCGACGAGCAGCAGCGCTACGCCGACCACGTCGCGCGCGAAGCGACGTACGCCCTCGAGATACCCGACGGCGCGAAGGTGCGCACCACGCAGACGCCGTTGCGCAACGCGCTCAACGAGATCGTGCGCGCCGCGTACGTCGAGGACTGCGCCAAGGGACTCGCGCGCTGGAACCGTCTGATCGAGGCGGCCGGGCAGGGTTTCCGTTTCGTGCTGCCGAGCACGCGCTTCCGCCGCACGATCGGAAACTGGGCCGGCGTCCCGACCGATCCGGCGGGGACGCCGATCGCGCGCGAAGCGTACGAGGCGCGTCTGGGCGAGTGGCTTCCCACCGCCGACGACCGCGCCTTCATCACGAGCCTGATGCGGCGCGTCGTCGAGCCGGGGAAGATGGCGGCCTGGATCGCACCGCCGGACAAGGGGATCAAGGAGCGTCCGGTCGACTATCCGTACGTGCGGCTGGCCTGACGGGGACGAGCATGTTGACGACGAGCTGCTGCACCGGCTCGTCCTCGCTGCGCAGCGTCTCGACGCGCCCCCGCACGAAGCCGCGGTCGGGCTTGCTGCGCGATGCCGTGACGTCGAGCACCTCGAAGCGCACGTAGAGTGCGTCCCCCGGCATCACCGGACGCGGCCAACGCATCTCCTCGATGCTCGCGCCGATGTATCCCCACGCGGGATCGGCGCCGCACGTGACGAGCAGCCGCATCGTCAGCGCCGCGGTGTGCCATCCGCTCGCGACGAGCGTCCCGAAGAACGAGGTCGCCGCGGCGGACGGATCGAGATGGAACGGCTGCGGGTCGAACTCGCGCGCGAAACGCACGATGTCCTCGGCGCTGACGGTGACGCGCGGCGAGACGTAGGTGTCGCCGGCGCGAAAGTCTTCGAGATAGCGGGTCACGCGGGGCGGCTTTCCGAAGCGGGCGCGCGATGGCCTTCGATCCCTCCCTTCTCCTGTTCGTCCCCGGCGACCGCCCGGACCGTTTCGGCAAGGCGATCGCGAGCGGCGCGAGCGGAGCGATCCTCGATCTCGAGGACGCCGTCGCGCTCGACCGCAAGGCGCAAGCGCGTGACGACGTGCGCGCGTTCCTCGACGCGCACGCCGATCTCGGCGCGGTACTGGTGCGCATCAACCCGCCGCACTCGCCCGACGGCCGCGCCGACCTCGCGATGCTGGCGGGGGCGCGCCGCGTCGCGGCCGTCCTCGTCCCCAAAGCGAGCGACGTCGGCGACCTCGCGCGCGTCAGCGACGCGGTCGGCGACCTGCCCCAGATCCCGCTGATCGAGACGGCGCGCGGTGTGGTGCACGCGGAGACGATCGCGGCGGCGCCGCACGTGATCGCGCTCGCGTTCGGACCGTACGATCTGGCCTCGGAGCTCGGCGGCGTCCCCGATCCCGACGTGCTGCTTCCGCATCGCGCGCGCATCCTCGTCGCGGCGCGCGCGGCGGGCCGCTGGGCGATCGACGGCCCGTCGCGCGAGTACGGCGATCCGTCGATCCCGGCGCGCGATGCCGCGCAGGCACGGCGGCTCGGTTACGACGGAAAGCTGCTGATCCACCCCGCGCAGATCGCCCCGGTGCGCGACGCGTTCGCGCCCTCGAGCGAAGAGATCGCGTACGCGCGCCGGATCGTCGAGGCCGCGGCGCTCACCTCACCCGCCGTCGTCGACGGCACGATGATCGACACGCCGATCCAGGTCGCGGCGGAACGGCTCCTTCGGCGCGCGGGCGTCGTCTAGATGCCGATCGGCTCTAGGACGTGAAAAGGACGATACCGCACCAGGTCGCGACGATGACGCTCGCCGCGCCGAGCGACCAGAGGACGGGGATGAGGACGCGGTCCCATCGCCCTCGCGGACGGCGCAGCGCGAAACCGAACGTCGTCTGCTTGTCTCGGCCGTTCTCGAAGAGCAGGTAGCTGCGTCCGAGCGAATCACGCAGCACGCCGGCTGGCTGACGCAACGCGCCGTCGGTCCGAGGATATCGCGCCGTGACCTCACCCGTCGGGTCGATCGAAATCCGCAGCATCCTCAGGACGGCGGGAAGTTGCTGGTCAGCCATGATAACGCCTCCGCCACCATTGTGCGCTTCCGTCGCGCGAAACGTGCGCATCGGCGGTGAAGGCCCTGTGAACTTTCCGTTCGGACGCGCGAACGCGTGCGGGCCTCGCCGGCGCCGCCGCGCTACGTCTTCGGAGCGTCCGGCGGCGCGCCGGACTCCTTCGAACCCTCCGCCTCGTCCTTGAACTTGGGGTGCCATTGCACGCACTCCCACACTTCCTTGAAGCTGCCGTAGCTCGTCTTACACAGGGGACATTGGAAAAGGCTGAACATGCTCGCTCGGTGCTGCTCCTTGGGGCCAAACGTCCCGAACCCCCGGCCCATTCGGTCCATGCCGGACGTTCCTTCATCGCCGCCGAGCGGCCCGCCGACACCGAACGGCGTGCGAAACGGCCTTCGCTCGGCCGCCGTCGTGGCGCATTCGCCGGATCGGCTCTGCACGATGCGGATATCGCAGCGCCGGTCCCGGGTGCTAGGCTCGACGACACCCCCTCACCAGTCGAGCCGCGCCGCGCGCGCTGCGGGGAGAGATCCAGATGGCGAAGCAGAGGTCCAATCCGGTGCAAACGAAGCCCAACGTCCTGGTCATCATGGGCGACGACATCGGGTGGTTCAACATCGGTGCGTATCACCGCGGGATCATGGCCGGACGAACGCCGCAGATCGACAAGTTGGCCTCCGAAGGCACGCTGCTGACCGACTACTACGCGGAGGCGAGCTGCACGGCGGGACGCGCCGCGTTCATCACCGGTGAGCTGCCGATCCGCACGGGGCTGACGACGGTCGGACAGGCCGGCGCGACGGTCGGAATGCCGGACCAGGCGCCGACGATCGCGACCGCGCTGCGCGAGCTCGGGTACGCGACCGGGCAGTTCGGCAAGAACCACCTCGGCGATCGCAACGAGTACCTCCCCACGCTGCACGGCTTCGACGAGTTCTACGGGTATCTGTACCATCTCGACGCGATGGAAGATCCGTTCTGGCACTCCTATCCGCCGGAGCTCAAGGACACGGTCGGCCCGCGCGACGTGATCCACACCTGGGCCAGCGACGTCGACGATCCGACCGTCGACCCGCGCTGGGGCCGCGTCGGCAAGCAGAAGATCGAGACCGTCGGCCCGCTGCCGCCGCATCCGGTCGAGGGCATCAAGCTCAACATGGAGACGGTCGACGACGAGATCCTCGCGCACGCGACCGCGTTCATCGACGGCGCGAAAGCCGCCGGCAAGCCGTTCTTCACCTGGCTCAACACCACGCGCATGCACGTCCTCACGCACCTCTCCGAGAAGTACCGCAAGATGCAGACGCCGGAAAACGGCTGGTACACGTACGAAGCGGGGATGGCGCAATTCGACGACATCGTCGGTGGGGTCCTCAAGCACCTCGAGGACGCGGGACTCGCCGACGACACGCTCGTCGTGCTGACCACGGACAACGGAGCCGAGGTCATCGGTTGGCCCGACGGCGGACAGACCCCCTTCCGCGGCGAGAAGGGGATGAGCACGGAGGGCGGCTTCCGCGCGCCGTGCATCGTGCGCTGGCCGGGGAAGATCCCCGCCGGCACCGTGAACAACGGGATGATGGCGTCGCTCGACTGGTTCCCCACGATCTTGAGCGCCGCGGGAGACCCCGGCATCGTCAACGAGCTCCTCGCCGGCAAACAGCTCGGCGACCGAACCTACAAGGTGCATCTGGACGGCTACGATCAGCTTCCGTTGCTCACCGGGAAGGGGCCGTCGGCGCGTAATGAGTTCTTCTACTTCGATGAGGCGAACCTCGGCGCGGTCCGAATCGGCGACTACAAGTACGTGTTCATCGATCAGCCCGAGGGTTGGTTCGGTCCCAAGGAACACGCGAACTGGCCGCAGATCTACAACCTCCGGCTCGACCCGTTCGAACGTTCGGGCCCACAGACGTCACCGCCGTCGCTGATGAACTTCTTCGCGCACGAGTTTTGGCGGTTCGTGTACGTGCAGCAGGAGGTCGCCAAGCTCGCCGCGTCGGCGATCGACTTCCCGCCGATGCAGAAGCCCGCATCGTTCAACCTGGAGGCCGTCAAGGCGCAAGTCGACGCGCACATGACCTCGCACGTGAGCGCTTAAGTCGAACGGGGCATCCCCAAAACCGATCTTCCGACGTACGCGAGGATCAAGTTGTTCGAGAGCGGCGCGACGGTGTAGAGCCGCGTCTCGCGCGCGATCCGCTCGACGTCGTAGTCGGCGGCGAATCCGTTCCCCCCGAGCGCGTCGATCGCCGCGTTCGCCGCCTGCCACGAAGCTTCGCTCGCGAGGAGCTTCGCGGCGGCCGCTTGCGGCCCACACGGCTCGCCGCGATCGAAGCGTTCGACGGCCTCGCGCGTCACGAGCTCGGCCGCATCGAGCGCGAGGTGCGCGCGCGCGAGCGGGAACTGGATCGCCTGGTTCGCGCCCAGCGGTTTCCCGAACACCTCGCGCTCGGTGACGTAGCGCGTCGCGCGCTCGATCAGGAAGCGGCCGTGGCCGACGCACTCCGCGGCGATCAGGAGCCGCTCGGCGTTCCAGCCGTCGACGATCGCCGCGAACCCGTCTCCCGCGCCGCCGACGAGGTTCTCGGCCGGAACCTCGAGGTCGCGAAAAACGACCTCGTTCGTCTCGTTGTTCATCCACACGCGGATCGGCGTCGCCTCGATCGCCCCCGGCGCCGCGTCGCGCAGGTCGACCAGAAAGACGGAGAGCCCGGCGCCGCGCTCGGCCGCCGTCGCCTCACCGGTACGGGCGAGCAGCAGCATCGCGTCGGCGTGCTGGAAGCGCGAGGTCCAGCGCTTGCGGCCGTTCACGACGTAGACCTCGCCGTGCCGCACGGCGGTCGTCGCGATCCGCGTCGTGTCGCTCCCCGCGACGGGCTCGGTCACCCCGAACGCCTGCAAGCGCAGCGTCCCGTCCGCGATCGGCGGAAGCCAGCGCCGTCGCTGCTCCTCCGTCCCGTGGCGCAAGACGGTCCCCATCGTGTACATCTGCGCGTGCGCGGTCCCGGCGTTGCCCCCGGCGCGGTTGATCTCCTCGACGATCGCGCACGCGTCGCCGAGGTCGGCGCCCAAGCCCCCGTAGCGCTCCGGGATCAGCGCGGCGAGCAGCCGCGCCTGCGTGAAGGCGCGCGCAAACTCCTCGGGGTACGCGCGCCGTTCGTCGAGCGCGCGCCAGTACGCCGCGTCGTACGTCGTCATCAGCTCGCGCGTCGCGGCGCGAAGCGCGTCGCGCCGTGCGCTCACGCCAGCGTGTCGCGCGGATCGCGGCCGCGGCGATAGACCATGAACGTGCGTTCGTACGAGATGATCGTCTCGCCGCGCTGGTTCACCCCGGTCGTGCGCGCCGTGACGATCCCGACGTCGGGACGCGAGCCCGACTCGCGTTTGCCGAGCACCTCGCTCGACGCGTACATCGTGTCGCCGATGAAGACGGGGCTGGGGAGCTTGATGTCGTTCCACCCCAGGTTGGCCATGACGTGCTCGCTCAGGTCCGCGACCGAGAGTCCGACCGCGAGCGAGAGCGTGTAGCACGAATTCACGAGGATCCGGCCGTACGGCGTCTTCGCGGCGAGGTTCGCGTCGAAGTGGATCGGATTCGTGTTGAGCGTGAGCATCGTGAAGAGGGTGTTGTCGCTCTCCGTCACGGTGCGGCCGAGGCGGTGCCGATAGACGTCACCGACCGCGAAGTCCTCGTAATAGCGTCCGCGCCAGCCTTCCTTCTCCATGGAGGCGGCGTTCGCAGCGCCGGACTTCAGATCCCCGGGACGCGGGGACCCCAGCCGGTGAAGTAGCCGCTGCCGTCGGCGGTCGTCGGGCGGATCGTGCGCACCAGCCGCACCTGGCCGGTCGTCGCTGTCGTCGTTTTCATGCCCGAGATACGGACGTGCGCATGCGATGTTTCGCGGACGCGCGACGTCCGCCGAGGTGCGCACGGGGCGCCTCGTCCCGGTCAGAGCCACGGCCGAGCCTGCGCGCGCCCGGCTCAGGACGTAGCGATTCCGCACAAATCGGGACGGCGCAACTCCAGGAGTCCGAAGGGTGGTCTCGGAATGTGAAACCCAACATCCGGCTCTTGTAGGCGTGCGAGCGCCTCGAACCGGCCTCTCGCCCCGTCGAGGAGCGACGGAGCGCTTCCCCACTCTAAGGCGTCATGGAAACACAAGAAGCGGCGCCGGTCGTCATTGGACGACCGAGACGTCGTGCGGCGCTCGACACGACCCGGCCGGCGCAGCCGAAGGCGCCGCATCTTCGTCCGTATCAGGTCGAAGCACAGCAGGCGATCCTCGAGCACCGCGCCCGCGGCATCCGCACGCAGCTGGTCTCGCTCGCGACCGGCTTGGGCAAGACCGTCGTCATCGCGACGCTCCCCAAACTGCTCTCGCTGCGACCGGGTGACGTCACGCTCGTCGTCGCGCATCGCGACGAGCTGATCGAACAGATCGTCGATAAGATGCGGGTCGAGAACCCCGAGGCGATCATCGGCGTCGAGAAGGCCGAGCGGCGCGCCGCCGACGACTGCTCGATCGTCGTCGCGACCGTCCAGACCCTCGCCGACAAACGGCTCGAGGAGTTCGCCAAGCGATTCCACCGGCGCATCGCCTTGTTCGTGATCGACGAGGCGCATCACGCGGCGGCCCCCTCGTATCGCGCGATCGTCGACGCGGTCCTCGCGCAGCGCCCCGAGGCGATGGTCCTGGGCTTCACCGCGACGCCGAACCGCGGCGACGGCGTGCGGCTCGTCGACGTCTTCGAGAAGATCGTCTACACGATGGACGCTCGCAAGGCGATCGACGCGGGCTACCTGGTCCCGGTGAAATCGTATGCGGTCGCGACGGGAACCAACCTCGACGAGGTCGCCTCGCGCGGCGGCGACTTCGTGATCGGCCAGCTCGCCGCGGCGGTCAACACCGTCGACCGCAACGCGCGGATCGTCGCATCCTACAAACAGCACACACCGGGGCTCAAGGCCCTGGTCTTCACGGCCTCGGTCGAGCACGCGCGCGACGTCGCCGAGGAGTTCGTCGCCAACGGCGTGCGCGCGGAGTGGGCCTCCGGCGAGACCCCGCGCGAGGAGCGCGAGCGAATCGTGCGCGGCTTCCGCGGCGACGAGATCGACGTGCTCGTCAACTGCGGGCTCTACCTCGAGGGCTTCGACGTCCCGTCGGTCCAGGTGATCCTCAACGCGCGGCCCACCAAGTCGACGACGCTCTACACGCAGATCACCGGCCGTGCGCTGCGCCCCGTCGACGAGATCGCGCACGCGCTCTCCAACACCAACTCCGGTCTCGAGCGCCGCGAGCTGATCGAGAAGTCGCCCAAACCCGCGGCGATCGTCGTCGACCTGGTCGACCAGGCGCAGCGCCATCAGCTGGTGACGGTCCCCTCCCTCTACGGGCTCCCGCCGCACATCGACGCGCAGGGCCGCATGACCGCGCAGGTCGCCGACAAGTTCGAGGAGCTGCTGCGCCGCGATCCCAAACGCGCAGCGAAGGTGCGCTCCGCCGAAGAGATCGAGACGGCGCTCGTCGAGATCGACGCGTTCGCCGCGCCCCGCGAGATCAAGCCGACCTGGCAGGCGATCGACCCGGTCGACCACTGGCGGCTCGAGCTGCCGCCGCAGCGCACCGGCTACGACCGGCGCGGCCGCCCGATCCCCGAGTTCGCGCGCAAGTGGGAGCAGTGGGTCGCCGAGGCGCGACGCGTCGCCCCGCACGAGGACGCGGAACGGTTCGCGAACCGCATGCTCAACGTCGATCAGAAGAGCGTCCGTTGGGAGAAGCGGCGGATCGACGTCAAGCGCGACGGCGAGAAGTACGTGACCCTCTACTCGACCGAGGACCTTCCCGAGCGGGTGATCGAGCTCAGCTCCTCGCTCCCGGGCGCACTCGGCAGCGCGTACCAGCGCGTCGACGAGATGCTCTCCGGATACGCCCAGTTCCCCGGCGACGGCGCCGCGCTCGCCCGCCAACCGCACAAGAACGGCGAGGCCGGCGGGGGCGGCAACGGCGGCGGGAACCGCCGCAAGCGGGGGCGCCGCGCGCGCCACACGCAGCCTTAGTGTCGTATCGTCGCGTCGCCGCCGCGCTGTGCGTGCTCGCGCTCGCGACGATGCATCCGGCCCTGGCGCGCCGGCCGCAGACCGATCCTAACCACCTGCGGATCGGCGTCGTCCGCGACGTCGACAACATCGATCCGCTGCTCTCGACGCAGGCCGCGTCCAGCGATCTCGCCCAGCTGATCTTCAGCGGTCTGATCCGCTACGACGACCGCGGCGAGCCGATCCCGGACGCCGCCGAAGCGGTGCCGACGCGGCAGAACGGCGGCATCAGTGCCGACGGCAAGACGATTACCTACCATCTGCGCCGCAACGTCGTCTTCAGCGACGGCGTGCCGCTCACCGCGCAGGACGTCGTCTTCACCTGGCACGCTGTCCTCAACCCCGCCAACAACGTCCCCAACCATTTCCCCTACGATCTCGCGCAGGACGTCGTCGCGAAGGACCGGTACACGGTCGTCGCGCACCTGCGTGAGCCGAACGCGGCGTTCGTCGCATTCTTCATGCGCTGTGGGACGCAGGGCGCGATCCTCCCCGAGCATCTGCTGGGCGGCAAGCACGATCTCAACCAGGATCCGTACAACCGCCAGCCGATCGGAAGCGGCCCGTTCGTCGTCACCAGCTATCAGCCCGGCTCGTCGGTCGAGCTCGCACGCAACCCCCGGTGGTGGGGCGCGAAGAAACCGGCGCTCGAACGGATCAGCTACCGCTTCATCACCAACGAGAACTCGCTGCTGATCGCGCTGCGCACGCACGAGATCGACTTCTACTATGCGGCGCCCGAGCAGCAGTACCGCGAGCTGCAGGCGATCGACGGCGTTCACGTGACGGCGCAGCCGTTCATGTCGTACGAGCAGGTCGTCTTCAATACGCGCCGCGCGCCGTTCGACGACGTACGCGTGCGCCGCGCGGCTGCTTCGGCGATCGACTGGAACGCGCTCGCGCGCAACGTCTATCTCTCCGTCGATCTCCCCGGCGTCACCGACGTCTTCCCGCGCTCGTGGGCCTTCGACCCGTCGGTGAAGCCGTACCCGTACGATCTCGCGCGAGCGCGTGCGCTGCTCGACGCCGCCGGTTGGCGGCCCGGCCCCGACGGGATTCGCACGCGCGGCGGTACGCGCCTGACCGTGATGCTGCGGACGGTCGCGGGGGTGATCCCGCGGCAGAACGCCGAGGTACAGATCCAGCAGCAGCTGCGGGAGGTCGGCTTCGACGTGCAAGTCGTCAACGCGCCCGCGAACCTGCTGTTCGCGCCGGTCGGCGCCGGCGGCGTTCTGGCGAAAGGCGACTTCGACGCCGCGATCTACGGCTGGACGCAGGCTCCCGATCCCGCCGACGACGAGCAGACGATCGGCCCCGACCGCGTCCCGCCGTACGGCGCGAACTTCAGCGGCCTGCGCGATCCCGCGATCGGCCGGCTGCAGCGCGAAGGCGCGGAATCGTATGATCGCGTACGCCGCAAACCGGCGTACGTCGCGCTGCAGCGGCGCGAGCGCGAGTTGGTCCCCTTCGAGACGATCGTCTGGCGCGCGAACATCGACGCGATCAGCGACGACTTCCACGGCTTCCGCCCCGCCGTCGCCGTCTCGGACTTCTGGAACCCCTGGGACTGGTCGATCTAGTCGTGCACCCTGAGCGTACCGTGTCGCCCTGAGCTTGTCGAAGGGCCGCGTCTCGACATGGTGCGCGCGATGACCGCCCGCCCGTCTAGCGAGGAACGATGAACGCAACCGATTGGATCTCTCGCAGCGACGCGATCGCCGAACCGGTCGTCGCGCTCTACGCGCTGGCGGAGCCGGAGCAAAGCTCGCAGATCGGGCTCACCCAGGCCGATGCGCGCACGACGGACCTCGCGGAAGGGTGGCGCGAACGCGTCGGTGCCGCGGCGCGCGCGGCGAACGCGCGGCTCGACCGCGCAGCCGCGGAGGAACAGGAACCGCGGGTGCGCGAGGACGTCGCGATCCTGCGCCGTGCGGTCGACGACATCGTGCGCGGGATCGAGGTCTCCGACGCGCACGAGGTGCCGTTCGTCGACGTCGCGCGGATCGTGTTCTCCGGGCTGCGCGTCCTGCTCGACGAGCAAAATCCGCCGGAACGCCGAGAGCTCGCGCTCGTGCGCCTGCGTCGCTACGCGGGTTTCGAGGAGATCCCGCCGCTCACGGCGAGCGCCGAGCGCGAGATCCGCGAACGCCTCGCGATCCCCGGGCGCCTGCCGCCGTACGAGCGGCAGCTGCGCACCGCGCTGGCGCTCGTCCCCGTGCTGCTCGACGGTCTCGAGCAGATGCTGCGCACCGCCGGCGTGCGCGACTGGGAAGCACCGCTTGCGGCGCTGCGCGGCCAGCTCGACGCGTACGGCACGTTCGTCGAGCGCGAGCTGCTGCCGCGCGCGCGGACCGACCACCGCCTCCCAGCCGAGGTCTACGCGTTCAACCTGCACCGCGTCGGCGTCGACATCCCGCCCGCCGAACTGGCGGCGCGTGCGCACGCCGCGTTCGACCAGATCGCCGCCGAGATCCGCGCGCTCGCGCCGCGCGTCGCGGCCGCGAAGGGCTTCGCCGCCGGCGACTATCGCGAGGTGATCCGCACGCTCAAGCGCGAGCAGATCACCGGCGGGGCGGACGCGATCGTCGCGTTCTACCGCGCACGGCTCGCCGAGATCGAGACGATCGTGCGCCGGGAACGGTTGGTGACGCTCCCCGCCCGCGAGGCGCGCATTCGCGTCGCCTCGCTCGCGGAGAGCGCGGAGCTGCCGGTCGCGCACATGAACCCGCCGCCGCTCGTCGGCAACACCGGACAAGCCGGCGAGTTCGTCCTCCCGCTCGACGTCCCGCCCGCGCCGGGCGGCGCCGCGACCGAGCGCTCCGACGACTTCACGCACGACGCGGTGACCTGGACGCTTGTCGCGCACGAGGCGCGGCCTGGCCACGAGCTGCAGTTCGACCGCATGCTCTCCGCCGGTCTCTCGCTCGCACGCGCGGTGTTCGCTTTCAATTCGGTCAACGTCGAGGGGTGGGCGCTCTACACCGAGGCGATGATGCTCCCGTACATGCCTCCGGAAGGGCAGCTCTGTTCGCTGCTGATGCGGCTGCATCGCGCGGCGCGTGCGTTCCTCGACCCCGAGCTGCAGAGCGGCGCGATCGCGCCCGACGAAGCGCAGGCGTTCCTCGAGCGTGAGATCGTCTACTCGCCGCCCTTCGCGCGCAGCGAGATCGAGCGCTACACGTTCCGGGCGCCCGGCCAGGCCACGTCGTACTTCTACGGCTACACGAAACTCGTCGCGCTGCGCGCCGAGACCGAGGCGCAGCTCGGCGAGCGCTTCTCGGCCCTCGCGTTCCACGACTTCGTCGTCGATCAGGGTCTTGTGCCGCCCGACGCGCTCCGCAGCGCCGTGCTCGAGCGCTTCGTTCCCGGCGTCGCGGTCTAGGCAACCTCCGCGCACACCTCCCGGTTACGGTGGCCATGAAGGCGACCGTTTTCCACGGCGCGCGGGACGTGCGCGTCGAATCCGTCCCCGAACCGACGATCACCGCACCGACCGACGCGCTGGTGCGGGTCGTCAACGCCGCGATCTGCGGCTCGGATCTGTGGCCGTATCGCGGTGTGTCGAAGTGGGAGCCGGGGTCACGCCTGGGCCACGAGTTCACCGGCGTCGTCGAAGCGGTCGGCAAGGACGTGCGCCACGTGCGCGTCGGCCAGTTCGTCGCGGCGCCCTTCTCGTTCGCCGACGGGACCTGCGCGTTCTGCGAGAGCGATCTCTACACGTCGTGCCCGCACGTCGGGTTCTGGGGCGGCGCGAACGACGGCGGTCAAGGCGAGTACGTGCGCGTTCCGTACGCCGACGCGACGCTCGTACCGATCCCGGACCCCGTGCGCGCCGATCCCGCGAAGCGCACCGCCGCGCTTGCGCTGACCGACGTGATGGGGACGGGCTTCCACGGCGTGAAGACCGCCGGGACGGCCGCGGGTTCGCGCGTCGTCGTCATCGGCGACGGTGCGGTCGGCCTGTGCGCCGTGCAGTCTGCGCGCTACCTCGGCGCCGAGCAGATCATCGCCGTCGGCCATCATCCCGCGCGACTCGAATTGGCGCGCCGCTTCGGCGCGACCGAGACCGTCGACTCGCACGATCCCGAGGCCGTCGCGAAGATCAAGGAGCTGACGAAAGGCGGCGCGCCCAGCGTCGTCGAGGCCGTGGGGATGCAAAGCTCGCTCGACCTTGCGCTCGACGTCGTCCGCGACGGCGGCACCGTCTCGTTCGTCGGCGTCCCGGCCGGGATGGAGAAGGTCAACTTCCGGCGCCTCTTCAGCGGTAACGTCTCGCTCCGCGGCGCGCTTGCACCGGTTCGCGCCTATCTCCCCGAGCTGATGGCCGCGCTCGCCGCAGGGCAGATCGATCCCGGGCCGGTGTTCACGCGCACGCTTCCGCTGACGGGCTCGCCGGAGGGCTACGCGGCGATGGACGGGCGCTCCGCGATCAAGGTCTGTCTCGACGTCTCGGCGGCATAGTCGTCGCGCGCCGCACGACGAGGTCGCGACCGTCGATCGTCGCCGTGGCCTCATGACGTTCCGCGGCGTGGACGAACCACTCCAGCAGTAAAGCGAACAGCACGGCATCGTCGAGGATGCCGAGGAAGGGGATGTCGCCGAAGATGTTCAGCGGCGAGACGATCAGCACGCCGAAAAAGACGACGAACATCTTCACGTGCAGCGGGACGTACCTGCTGAGCAGCAGTCCGGGGAGCCGGGGCAGCGTCCGCCGCGAGTGCAGGAGGATCCGGATGATGCGCATCGTCCGCTGCTAGTACCGCATCGGCCGCGATGTTTCACCGTGCCCTCGCTAGCCGCGCGAGAGGTAGTAGCGCAACTGCACGTCGGCCTGCGCGCCGTGGACGGTGAGGATCGCGTAGGAGTAGCGCGGATTGAGACGTTTGTCGGTTGGTGAGCCGGGGTTCGCGATGAGCAGACCGTTCTCGCGCGCGACGTGCGGCCGGTGGCTGTGGCCGAAGAGGATCACGTCGACCTCGGTGGGGTCGAACGCGTCGAGCGCACGCTGCAACGTCGTTTTCTGCTTGCCGTCGCCGTGGACCATCCCGATGCGCACGTTCTCGACGCGCACGATCTTGCGGCGGCCGAAGCGCTCGCGAATCGCCGGGCCGTCGTTGTTTCCCGCGACGGCGTCGAACGGCGCGATCGCCTCGAAGAGCGGGACGGCGACCAGATCGGTCATGTCGCCCAGGTGCAGGATGCGCTCGACGTTCGCTTCCCGCAAGCCACGTTCGAGCGCGCGCGGAAGCGCGGTCCCGAAGCGCGGCATGTGGGTATCACTGACGACCCCGATCACGGTCATGCCGGGATCATACCCCGTCTACTCCGTATAGATCTCGATCGTCCCGGCTTTCACCGCAGCCTTGAGCGCGGCGTGGTCACGCTCGGCTTGATCCGCGTACGCGATCGAGAACGCCCCGATCGCCTCGTCGAATTGGTCACTCTTACCAAGATATGCGCTCAATGTGACCGCGTCACCGCTTTTCGCGTGCGCGCGCGCCAAGTTCCGGCCGCACAATCTCGCAAACGTCGCGAACGCCTCCGCGTCGAACGTTTCCACCAACGGGCTGATCTTGGCGTCGCGCAGCTGTCGGACGTAGAAGTCGCCAGCCGGTGCGGTGACCCACCCCAGGAAGATGTCCGAGGCGGCCTGCATCAGCCGCTGCCCCATGACCACGCGCTGTCCGTGATGCGGGTACACGCTCTTCCCAGCGTAAGGCTCGAGCACCGACTCGCCGGCTTGTTTGAACTGCAGAAACAACGGATCGTTCTCGGCCGTCATCAACAGCGCGATCCAGCACCGCGTCCCCACGCTTCCGATCCCGACGACCTTGATCGCGGCGTCGACGAAACGGAAGCGGTCGAAGAGCAGGCGGCGATCCTCGGGCAACGTCTCCCGGTACCGCGCCATCACATCTTCGACGGTCGGACGGAACGCTTCGGAGCGCGTCTCCTCGGGATGGAAGATCAGCGGCGGGTTGTCGCGGATGCGAACCTCGCCGTGGACGCGCGCGACGAGTTTCGGGTAATCCAGTTCGGAACCGGGTTGCTCGATCGCCTTCTCGACGCGTCGCTGCGCGCGCGTTCGCATCTCGGCATCGGTGATCTCGGCGACGACGTCCTCGGCCCCGAAGCGCGCGTACCACAGCTCGAACGTGCTCATCTGCGCATAGCGGTTCATCGCCTTGCGATAGTTGCGCGCACACCGCACCCCGATGTCGCGCGCGACGTCTTCGGAAAGGCCGTTCGTGCGCGCGGCGAGCGCGAAGGAAGCAGCAAGCCGCTTGAGGTCCCACTCCCACGGCGCCGGGAGCGTCTCGTCGAAATCGTTGATGTCGAAGACGATGTTGCGCTCGGGGGTCGCGAAGCCGCCGAAATTCTTGATATGACAGTCTCCGCACGCCTGGACGATGACGCCGGTCCGCGGGCTGTCAGCGAGATCCGCCGCCATGACGGCCGCCGATCCGCGATAGAAGGTGAACGGCGACTGCAGCATGCGACCGTAGCGGATCGGGACCAAGGCGGGAAGGCGTGCGGCGTCGAGGGCACGCAGCACGCCGAGCGGGTCGCGGCCATGGGGAGCGTGCCACTCGGCATGCGATGCGCGTGAGACGCGGTCGCGCAACGCCTTTCCGGCCGCGATCAGCTCCTCAGCCGAGCGACCCACGGGTACGCGGAGTTCCTTCGCTTCGATCACGCTCATGCTGACACCACCATAGGGGTCGCCGCGGCGGCGCGGTTGCGGTTGGTCGCTCTCGCGCGACATCGACCGAGCGCGTCGGCCGCTGTATCTGGAGGAACGTCGCTTCGCCGCCGTATGGGGCGTCCTCCCCTTCGAAGCGACGCGTTTGCGCTTTTCGGATCGGTCGTTCCCGCCGCTCCGTGCTACGGTTGCTGGCGGTGGTGGCCGATGCTGCGATCCGCGGTTTCACGGCTCGTTCCCGTCTCATTGGCGCTCATTGCGCTCGCGGTGAGTCCGGCTCGCGCCGACAGCGTGCCCGCTCCCTCGCCGGCGCCGAGTGCGAGCCCGCAATCGTCCGTTTCGGCCGACGTGACGGTCGAGAACGATCCCGCCACGCGGGTCCGGACGCTCACCGTGCAAGGCACCTACACCGGGGCGACGTACGGCCCCGGCAACGCCCGCGGTTCACAGGTCATCACGCGGCTGGCCTCGTTCTACGTCGGGAAGTCCCTCCTGCGGCTTTCGCTGCCGCGTATTCAAACGATCAACGGCGTCAGCAGCGGGATCAGCGATATGCAGGCGTTTTACCTGGTTCAACATCCCGCTCGGTCCGGTGCTACGTTCGCGGGGGTGTTCATGCAGCTTCCCACCGCGTCGAAACCGCAGTTCGGGACCGGCAAATGGCTCGTCGGCCCCGCCGCGGCATACTTCTTCGCCTTCAAGCCGCGTCGCTTGATCGCCGGAGTACTGCTGCAAACCGCGTTCTCCGTTGCGGGCCCCTCCAGTCGGCCCAACCAGAGCGCGATCACGTTCCTGCCGTTCGGGAGCCTCGACCTCGGGCACGGCTGGTACCTGAAGTTGCCCGAATCCCCATGGGTCTTCGATCTGCAGCAAGGGAGAAGCCTGATCGCACTCGGCCTCGGTATCGGACGGACGACGAGGATCGGGCGCGATCCGGTCTTGGTCGCGGTTTCGGACGAGACCACGGTCCTCCGCTCGAACACCCCGAATGCCCAGAAGAACACCGTGCGTCTGACGTTCACCGTGATCACGGTGTCGCGCTCAGCCCGGCCAGGCACGAAATGAGATGAACGACGATGACCTTCAAAAACTATTCGTTCGGCACCATCACGATCGACGGGAAGACCTACGCGAAGGACGTCGTGATCGAGGGTGACACCGTGCGCAAGCGCAAGAAAAAAGCCTCGCGCGTGTACCGCGATCGTTTCGGGCATACGCCGCTCTCCACGAAGGAAGAGATTCCCTGGAAATGCGAGCGCCTCGTGATCGGCGCCGGCGCGCACGGTGCGCTGCCGGTGATGGACGAGGTGCGCGAGGAAGCCGCTCGGCGCAAGGTCGAGCTCGTCGTCGTCCCGACACCCGACGCGCTCGACGCACTGCGCGAGGGACCGAAGAAGACGAACGCGATCTTGCACCTTACCTGCTGATCCGCGGCCCCTCGCGTCGACCGAGCACGTCGAGGGCGTCGGCGAGCGCGCCGATCGCCACGACCAACCGTAGGCGCAGCCGCACGTGGCGGGCATAGGCGAAGTCACGGACGATCGCGCGGTGCCGGTCGTCGGCCAACGCCGCGAGAACCTCCAGACTGAGGGAAGACACGAAAAAACCTCCGTGGTAGCGGAGGCTTCATCAAGACCGACGTGCCGTTACAACGGTGAAGTCAGCCGGTGAGAGCCTCCGCAAGAACAAGATTCCAGTGACGCGAGACGACAAGCGTCGCGCCGGGGATGACACGTCGACCGTAACCTGACTGCTGCATCGTCTCTCCTTTCTACCGCGAAGCGCGCACAGGCGCGCAAATGGACTCCGAGATTACCATGCCCCTCGACGGCCCGTCAACCCGAACGTTGAAGCGGGCCACGATTCAGTGCGCGAACCAGCCACCGTCGATCGGGATCGGCGCGCCGGTGATCGAGAGCGCGAAATCGCTGCACAGGAAGGCGCACAACGCGCCGACCTCGGCGACGTCGATGAAGCGGCGCGTCGGCATCGCCTCGAGGAACGCGCGCTCGAGCGCCTCGTCCTCGGAGATCCCGCCGCCGTAGCTCGCGGCCAGATCCTTCGCCTGCCCGCGGACCAGATCGGTCATCACGGCGCCTGGGCAGATCGCGTTCGCGGTGATCCCGTGCGGTGCGCCTTCGAGCGCGGACACCTTCGTGAGGCCGACGACGCCGTGCTTCGCGGCGACGTACGCGGCTTTGTACGGGGAGCCGATCAGACCTTGGATGCTCGCGATGTTGACGATCCGGCCGCGGCCGCGCGCGAGCAGATGACGCCACGCCGCGCGCGTCGTGTAGAAGACGCCGTCCAAGTCGATCCCGCGCACCTGCTGGTACTTCTCGAGCGGGAAGTCGGGGATCGGTGCGACGTGCTGGATCCCGGCGTTGTTGACGACGTGGTCGAGCCCGCCGAACTCGTGCGCCGCGACGTCGACCGTCGCTTGCACCGAATCGGCTTCGCGCACGTCGCAGCCGTAGGCGCGCGCGACGACGCCGTACTCCGCGGCGATCGCCTTCGCCGTCGCCGCCGCGCCCTCACCGTCGAGGTCGACGATCGCGACGTGCGAGCCGGCCTGCGCGAGGGCCTCCGCGCATGCGCGGCCGATCCCGCGCGTCGCCCCGGTGACGAAACTGACCCGTTCGTGGAGATCGATGGAGAGCAAGGGCATTCTCCTCCTGGCGCAGGATGTTTCCCCGTGGGTACCTTGGTCCTCTCGCACGTCGCTCGATCGTTCGGTGACGTCGTCGCCGTGCGCGACATCTCGTTCACGGTCCCCCCGGGCACCACGTTCGGCTTGCTCGGGCCCAACGGGGCCGGGAAGACGACGACGATGCGGATGATCCTCGGGATCCTGGTCCCGGATCACGGGAGCGTGACGTGGGACGGTGCGCCGGTCGACGGCCGCGTGCGCGCGCGCTTCGGCTACCTGCCCGAGGAGCGCGGACTCTACGGCAAGCTCAAGGTGCGCGATCAGATCGCGTACTTCGGCCGCTTGCACGGCGTGCGCGCACCGCTCGACGCACGGCGAGCCGACGCTTGGATCGAACGTTTGGGGCTCGAAGCGTACGCGAACCGCCCCTGCGCCGAGCTCTCGAAGGGAAACCAGCAGAAGGTGCAGATCGCTTGCGCGGCGCTGCACGAGCCGGCGCTGCTCATCTTGGACGAACCGTTCTCCGGTCTCGACCCCGCCAACGCCGAAGTGCTCCTCGACGCGCTCCGCGCGCTGCAAGCCGCGGGGACGACGCTGATCCTCTCCTCGCACCAGATGTGGCAGATCGAGGACCTGTGCGAGTCGTTCTGCGTGATCGCCGGCGGCGCCGTGCGCGCCGCGGGGACGCTCGCCGAGCTGCGCGCGGCGTGGCCGACGCGGGTGATCGAGGTGGAACCCGCCGACGACGCGCTGCGCGCCGTCCTCGACGCGACGCCGGGCGCGACACGCGTGGTCTCGACGAACGGACGCGAGCTGGCGTATGAGGTCCCGGCGGAACTCGATCCCGCCGCGCTGCTGCGACGGCTCGTCGACGCGGGCGCGCCGTCGCGCTTCACGCGCGTCGAGCCGAGCCTGCACGACATCTACCTGCGCGTGACCGGGAGCGCGGCATGATCGGGGTCGTCTTCTCGGCCGAGTTCCTGCGCCGCGTCACCTCGCGCACGTACATCATCGGCACGGTGATCGGGGCGCTCGGGATCGTCGCGCTCGCGCTCCTTCCCCGGCTCTTCGCCGGCTTCGGCGGCGGGTCGGACACGATCGTGCTGGTGGGCGATCCCGCTCTCACCACACCGGCACGCACGCTCCTGGGCAGCGACTACCGCGTCGTCGCGACGCTGCCGCGGCTGGACGCGACACCGAACGCCGCGTTCCTCGACGCGCATCGCCGGGCGCAAGCCGTCGTCGTGCTCGGCCGCGGCACCGGCGGGCTGCGCGCGAGCGTCTACGCGCGCGATCCCTCACTCTTCCGCACGGCGTTTCGACGCGACCTCGCTCCGCTGCAACTCTCCCTCGCGACCGGCCTGAGCGTGGCACAGGTGCGCCAGCGAACGGCGGTGCCGGTCGACGTGCACGACGTCGGCGGCCGCTTCGCGAGCGCCTCGTCGGCCGAAGCGGCAAAGGGCGTCGGTTACCTGCTTTCGTTTCTGCTCTATCTGGCGATCCTGCTCAATGCGCAGTCGATCCTGGCCTCGGTCGCCGAGGAAAAGACGAGCCGCATCGCCGAGCTGCTCGTCGCGACGATCGCGCCGGTGCAGCTCTTGACCGCAAAGATCCTCGCCGCAGCGGCGACCGGCCTGATCCAGCTCGCGATCTGGCTCGTCGCCGGGATCGTCGCCAACAGCGCCGGCGGCGGGATCTTCTCGGACGCCGCCGCGCAGGCGTCGAACGTTCCCGCGCTCGACGCACTCGCGCTCCCGCAGGGCGAGGTGATCGCGTTCATCGCGTTCTTCGCGGCGGGCCTCGTGCAGTACGGCGTGCTGTTCGCCGCCGCGGGATCGTTGATCAACCGCACCGAGGACATCGGCAGCGTACAGGGGCCGCTCGTCCTCCCGATCGTGCTGGGCTTCTTCTTCGCGCAGATGGGGCTGCAGTATCCGAACGCGACGAACACCGTCGTCGCCTCGCAGATCCCGCTGCTTGGGCCGTTCGTCATGTTCACGCGCATCGCGGTCTCCTCGGTGCCCGCCTGGCAGATCGTCCTCTCGCTCGCGATCAACGTCGGCGCGGCGGTGCTGCTGGCGTTTCTCGCGGGAAAGGTCTATCGCGTCGGCCTTCTCCTCTACGGACGCCCGCCCTCGTTGCGGCAAGTCGTCGCGACGCTGCGGGCATAACCGGCGGCGAACGTGCCGCGCGCGCTCTTCGCCCTGCTCGCGATCACGTTCGTCGACGTCCTCGGCTTCACGCTCCTCATCCCGATCCTGCCGTACTACGCCGAGCACTACGGGGGGACGCCCACGACGATCGGCGCGATCTACGCGACGGTCTCGTTCTGCGCGCTGATCTCCTCGCCGTTCTGGGGGAGGCTGAGCGACAAGATCGGGCGCAAGGGCGTGCTGCTCGCCGCGCAGGTCGCGAGCTTTCTGGGATTCTCGCTGCTCGCCGCGGGGACCGCGCTCTGGACGATCTTCGTCGCGCGGGCGATCGAAGGGCTCGGCGGCGGGGGGCTGGGCGTGACGCAGGCCTACGTCACCGACGTGACGAGCCCCGAGCAGCGCGCGCGCGCGTTCGGCCTGATCGGCGCGACGTTCAGCCTGGGCTTTTTGATCGGTCCCGCGAGCGCCGGACTGCTGGTGCGCTTCGGCTTCCACGCGCCGTTCTGGGCCGCCGCAGGGCTCGCGCTGCTGACAATCGTCCTCACGCTGGCGGTCCTCCCCGAGTCGCGCGGACCGGTCCGCGCCGCCCCCACGTTCGCGGCGATCCGCCCCACGCTCGGCTCGCCGGTGCTCGGCCGGCTGATCCTCACGCAGTTCGCCTTCGCGATCACGTTCACGTCGTGGGTCAGCGTCTTCGCGCTCTTCGCCGAACGCGTGCTGCGCTACGGCCCCAGCCAAACGGCGTGGCTCTTCATCGTCTCCGCCTCGGTCGGGATCGTCGTACAGGCGGGGCTGAT
Organism: Candidatus Limnocylindria bacterium; assembly: GCA_035493875.1. Taxonomy (GTDB): domain Bacteria; phylum Vulcanimicrobiota; class Vulcanimicrobiia; order Vulcanimicrobiales; family Vulcanimicrobiaceae; genus Vulcanimicrobium. The sequence continues at coordinate 1,429 of DATJHK010000051.1, read as the reverse complement.
CGGGCGGCTCGTCGACCGCTACGGCGAAGGACGCGTCGCGATCGCGGGGTTCGTCTGCGCGATCGTCGCGTACGCGGGCGTCGGTCTGGTCTCGACGACGATCATGCTCATCGCCTTCGTCATGCTATGGGCGCTCTCGGGCGCGCTGATCCGCCCGACGCTCGGCGCACTGATCTCGCAAGCCACCCCAGGCGACCAGCGCGGGACGATCCTGAGCATCAACGACAGCCTCAACAACGTCGCTTTCATGCTCGCGCCGCTCGTCTCGACGACCGTGCTGCGCGTGAACCCGCACTTCAGCGGGATCATCCCCGCCACGTTCGCCGCGGTCGGACTGGCGCTCGGCCATCGGCTCTTCGTGCACGCCGTACCATCCTCGGAGCGCGCATCGCCCAAACCGGGATAGTGTGTCATGCATCAGCTTGTCTCCGCTATTGCGCGGAGACGCGTTGGCCGTTCGCGTCGCCACTTGCTGAGCCGTCATGTAGCTCTCGATCAGGAGCTGATAGTTCGGGAACAGCTGCATGTAGATGTCGGCCCACTTCTGAGCGTCGTCGCGATTCCACGTCTGTTGCAGTTCCGAAGCCACGGCGGCCGTATCGACGGGCACGACGCCGGCCTGGACGATGCGCGCGAGGGTAATCTCCTGCGCCGTCTTGGAGTACGTGCCGGAGGCGTCGACCACGGCGAACACCTTGTATCCCTCGTGCACCGCGCTGATGGAGGGGAACGCCATGCAGACGCTGGTGATGGTGCCGGCGACGATCAGGGTCTCGCGGCCCGTCGCCTTCACGGCGGCGACGAAGGCGGGGTTGTCCCAGGCGTTGATCTCGCCGTTGCGCCCAACATACTCGGCATGGGGCGCGTTCGCGGCTCGTGCCGCTCTACCATACGGCGCATGCGAATTCGGAGGTCGAGCGCGCACAGCTGAGCGCGCTGGCCGATCTCACCTCGCTCGCCCTCTGCGGTTGCGATTCGCCGAGCGGGCGCCGGGCGTCAATCACACCGGTGGAGGGGATCGTCCCGTAACGCCGCCTCGAACACTACGCCGCTGCGCGGCCTTCGTCACGCTGAGCTTGTCGAAGCGCGCTCTCCGTCACGCTGAGCTTGTCGAAGCGTGCTCTCCGTCACGCTGAGCTTGTCGAAGCACGCTCTCCGGCGTGGATCTGGTGCCTTCGACAGGCTCAGGCCGCGCGCAAAGCGCGCACGTGCTTCGACAAGCTCAGCATGACGGGAGGGGTTATTGCGGGCGCGGTTCGTCTTGGGCGACTTTGATTGCGAGGGCGAGCTCGCGCAGGAACGACGAGGCGTCCATCACGATGCCGAGGGTTTGGTGCGAGCCGCGGTCGGTCAGCTTCGTCACCGATGACATCGGGATCTCGTTCCCGTATGCCTCGAACATTACGCCGCTGCGCAGCCTCCGTCGCGC
>DATJHK010000050.1:0-27129 GCA_035493875.1 Candidatus Limnocylindria bacterium | reverse complement strand
CCGCGGACGACCTCGACCGACGAGAACGTATACGGGTTCGCGTAGTTGGCGTTCCAGTTTCCGAACGAGCCCGGGCTCAGCGAGTGCCCGTCGATCTCGACGCGCGTCTCGTAGAAGCCGCCGCGCACCGCGAAGAAATTGTTGGGCGTCGCGCTGTTGAAGCGCGCGAGGCTCACGCCGGGGACGGCCGCCGGCAGCGACTCGATCAAGTTCGTGTCGGGAAACTCCCGCAGCGCCTGCGCGTCGAGCGTCGTCTGCGCGCCGACCGAGCTGCGCACGCTCGTGCGCGCGCCCGACGTCGCGGTGGCCCCGATCACCGCGACGGTCGAGCTGGTCGTCTCCGCGAGGACGAGGGTCAGCGACGCCTGCCCTCCGGCAACGAGGGCGACCTCGCCGCCGTCGCCCGGACGGAACCCCGCACGCCTGGCCCAGACGTGCGCGATCCCGCTCTTGATCGTGAGGGAGAACGAGCCGCCGGCTCCGCTCTTGACCGTCGTGGTGCTCCCCGCGACGGTGACGGTGACCTCCGCGCCCGAAACCCCGCCGCCCCGCGCGTCCACGACCCGCCCCTCGAGCGTCGCTTGCGAAGCCGCGGCCGCAGCCGCGGCCTCTACCGCGCGAGCGGGAAGCGCGCACGCGAAGAGCGCGAGCGCGGCGAGCAAGAACGTGACGAACCGGCGGGGCGACATGCTGTATGCGTCCTCCTGTGCTGCGAGCGAAGCCAGGAACGACGATACCGGCCGGGCCGCGAGCGCGGCGACCGTCCCGTTGCGGCGAAGAGCAGAATCGTGCGGCGCTCAGTGCGCGGCGCGATACTCGCTCGGCGTCGCGCCGGTGGAACGGCGAAACTGCGCCGCAAGGTGGCTCGCGCTGGCGAATCCGCAGTGGAGCGCGATCTCGGTGATCGGGATCCGCGTCCCGCGTAAGAGCGTCCGCGCCCGTTCCACGCGCCGCGCGAGGACGTAGCGGTGCGGCGTCGTCCCGGTGCTCGCGCGGAAGCATCGCAGGAAGTGGAAGCGGCTCAGCCCGGCGGCGGTCGCAAGCTCGTCGAGGGAGATCGGCACGTCGAGCCGGTCCTCGATGAGCGCGAGCACGCGGTTCCGCGCGTGGCGCGGCAGACCGCGCACGCGCTCGGGGGCGGGTTTTCCGGCGATCATGCGCGCGACCGCGGAAGCGAGGACCGTCGTGAGCGCATCGACGAGGAGCGCAGGCGGCTGCGGTGCGCGCGCCGCCTCCAGGAGCGCGCGCGCCGTGTGCACGGCCCCGGGCTCGAACGCGCGCCCGGCGACCGCCGCCGCGTGCGCGAGCCGAAGGTTCAGATCGTCGGCGGCGCGCTCGACGAGCGTCGCGCCGAGCCGCACGCGCGTGAACGCGTACGTCCCGTCCCACTCCAGCGTCGTTCCCGACCGCGGCGGGGCGACGAACAGTCCGTCGCGGCGGAAGATCTCATCGAGGCGGTCGCCGCAGCACGTGCCCCGCATGCGAAGGTCGGCGCCTTCGTGGACGTGCAGGATGTAGGCGGGGGACCAGCACGCGGCGCGGGAGTTGCGCGGCGGCTGCCGGTGCGCCTCGACGCGCAGCCCGTCGCACGAGAGGGGGCCCGCCGCGAACAGCGGCGGCGCGGCGAAGAACGGATCGGCCATCGTCGGCCTGTATACGCGCTCGAGGTTAAGCCGCGTTGAAGGCCGAGCCGAGAGTGACCGCCTCCTCCGTCGAGGGGCCGGGCGACGCCGAAGTCAAGGAGCGCTACCCCGAAGACTGGACGACGGTCGAAGGGCTAAGCGGGTTTGCGGCGCCGGCGCACGAGCCACACGACGCCGGCGGCGAGGACGACGAGCGCGCCGGCGGCCGCGGCGAGCGCCGCGCCGACCACGGTCAGACCGCGCCGCGTGAAGACGCTGTACCCGCGCTCGCCCACGCAGTCGCGGTACTCCGTGACGCCGAACGCCGTGGTGGCGCAGGCGTAGCCGCGCCAGGTGCGCTCGTTGATCTCGGGCGGCGCGTCGCCGTTGTAGAGCGCCTCGTACCGCGCCCGCAGCGCGGGGTTCGTCTCGAGCCGGCGCCCCAGCGCGACGAACTCCTTGCCGGTGACGGCGTGGACGCCGAGCGAGTGCAGACCGCCGATGTCGCGCCACCGGTAGTCGACGAACGCGTGGTCCTCCGCGTTGCGGATCGTGCCGTCGGGCGCGACGTCGACGGTGAGGAACGAGGCGTTGTTCCGGAAGATCGGCGAGACCGCGGGGACGAGCAGCATCGGGAGCGGGTCGGGCGAGGCCGCGTTCATCACGCGATACGCGAACTTGTGGATGTGCGCCGCGACGACGAGCGAGACGTGCCGCGACGGATCGCTCAGCACGCGGCTGACCTGATCGCGGGGCCCGGGATTGAGGAACGGGACGACCGCCAAGTGGTGCGCAAGGTGGGTCGTCGAGAACGCGTCGATCCCCGGCGGGATGTGCATGACCACCCACTTCTTCCCGGCGCCGCCCCGCGGGAGCGCGCGCATCAGGTCGTCGACCGACTCCGCGGCCCCGTCCCCTCCGCGCGGACCGCAGGCCGCGCGGTAGCGCGGCGACCAGAAGACGTCGTCGAGCACCACCGCGTGGACGTTGCGCAGCGGCAGCTTCGTGACGTAAAAGCCGTCGCGCACGAAGGTGCGGCGAAAGTCCGGCGCCGCGCCATGCCGGTTCACCAGCGGGGCCCACAGATTCGCGGTCATGCGCAGGAACTCGGAGTTCGTCGTCAGCGTGTAGTCGGCGCAGGACGAGTCCTCGTTGCCGAGTGCGATCACGAACTGCGCGTGCGGAAACGTGCGGCCGAAGTCGCGCGCGATCTGCGCCATCGTCGGGTTCGCCAGGCGATAGTCGAAGCCGTGCGCGAGGAAGTCGCCGGTGAGGAACACGACCGGAGGATTCGGATCGGCGCGGCGCATCGCGTCGAGCGCCGAATGGAACAAGACCTCGTTCGTGTCGATGCCGAGCGCCGAAGGATCCTTGGCCCGCGAGACGGGGTCGAGGTGGATGTCCGTCACGAAGAGCCACGGCGCGTTTGCCGCCTGCGCGCGAACCGGAGCCAGGAACCAGAGGGCGAGCACGCTCGCCAGAGCGACGGCGCGCGCGAAGATCAGCACGGGCCACGCTATTCGGCGCTCGGGGCCGTGTCCGCTCTCACATTCGTCGATTTTTCGTGTCGCCGCGCACGCTCGAACGGGACCTTCGGCAATTGGACATGCTGATTTGGGGTATCGTGCCGAGCATGATAACGAGTATCGACACCAAGGTAAGAACAGCGGCCCGCCCGCTCGCCCTTGGGCTCGCGCTGTTCGCGGCCGCCGGCACCGTCGCCGTCGCGCAAGACGACAACGGCTACGGCAGGTTCGATCCGACCTACAACACCTACAACCACTGGATGCCCGCGTGGGACAGCGGCGACTACGATCGTCATCACGTGCTGATCGGCACGGTGGCCGACTTCAAGCCGTATCGCCTGCTGCTCTCCGCGAACCGAGGCGGTGAGACGACGCAGGTCGATCTCAAGAACGGCACGGTCATTCGCCCCGAAGGGACGACGCTCTCGTCCGGGATGCGAGTCGCGGTGATGGGATACTGGAGCAAGGGTACGTTCATCGCGAACCGCGTGATCCTGCGCGACTAGCGAAAGCCAAACAACGCGCTGATCGAATCCTAACCAGGCGACATCCCGCGGTGGAACCGAACGGCGCGCCCGCCGGGTTCCACCGGGCGTCGCAAGTCGTGAACGAGGCCGCCGAGACGTCAGGCGGCCCTTCTCGTCTTCGCCGTCTTGAGCTGGTGAGGGAGTCCCGTGCCCGAATTCGGCGCGTTCCTGCGCGAAAAGCGCCGCCGCATCCACCCGGAGACGAGCGCTCTAGGAGCGCACCTTCGCTTGCCCTCCCGCATCGGGAAGCGCGTCACGCAGGAAGAGCTGGCCGAGACCGTCGGGGTGAGCCGCGTCTGGTACGCGCAGCTCGAGACCGGCGTCTCGCGCCGTGTCTCCGCGGAGCTGCTGGCACGTCTGGCCGATGCGCTCCTGCTCGACGAGGACGAACGCACGGCGCTCTTTCACCTGGGGATCCCCGATCTCACGCGCAGCACCTTGCTGCCGAGCTCCGCGGCGCTGCTCGATGCCTATTCGTGGGTGCGCGACTGCGCGAAGCGCCTGTACACCGCGACCAGCGAGCGCGAAGCGCTCGACATCGCGACCGAGCAAGTCGCCCAGCGATTCGAAGGCTCGATGGTCTACAACGGCTACCGCCGGCCCGACGGTACCTGGGATACGCCGATGATGCTCGGCGATCCGGCAACGAAGGCGCGCCTCACCGAGTGCATCGACGCGCTCGCCCAGACGCTCGGCCCGCGTGGAATGACCGAGCTGCGCTGTTACCCGCTGCTCTCGCAGCCGGGCGAGGTGTGTTCCGAGGAGGTGCTTCCGGCGATGAGTATTCGCAAGCGCTACGCTCCCCTCGTCGCGGCCTACGATTTCGAGCGCTGGTCGCTGCTGTACGGGCGCGTCCGTTCGCGTACGGACTTCGTCGCCGGGATCACCGTGCGGCACCCGACGGACCGCTACGCGCCCGAGCAGCACGCGCTGATGAGCACGATCACCGATCTCACCTCGCTCGTCCTCTCGTAGGACCTTCGGCTCCATGACGAGGACCGAAGGAGCAGTTTTGCTCCGCGTTCGGGCGGGAACCCCTCGCGAACACGCAGTTCGCGGAAGGGACGAAATCGCCATGGATTTCGTACATCAGCTTTCCCCCGGCGACGGTCTGGCCACCGACGACACCGTCACATCGTCGAACAAAGCCTTTCAGCTCGTGATGCAACGCGACGGAAACCTCGTCGCCTATCAGTTGGACGCGCGCGGCGAACGCACCGTTCCGACGTGGGCCTCGAACACCGTAGGCGGCATTGGTGCCCGCGCACGGTTGCAAGGTGACGGCAACCTCGTGATCTATGCCGCGGACGACGCGACGCCGCTCTGGGCATCGAACACCGCAGGACGATCCGGCGCGACGTTGCGTCTCGGCGACGACGGAACTCTGGGCCTCTTCGTTGCCGACGAGATCGTCTGGACGGCACGCGGCGGCGGACTCTCCGGCGTCGCGGAACAGGTCGGCGGTGCCGCCGAATCGGCGCTCGGAGCGCTCAAAGAGAACTTCGAGAAGCTCACCAAGAAACCGCAGTAACCCGTAGCCGGTCCTATTTTCTACGAACGCGCGCGTCTCTCGGACGCGCGCGTTCTCACTTGACGAACGACGCCGCGTCGCGCAAAGTTTGAGCGGTGAAACGCAATACCGGGGCGGCTGCGCGCTCTGCGCAGCGCGCGAAGCGCAAACCCGCGGCGAAGCCGGCACCGCAGCGTCCGGGACTGGTCACGCTGAGTCTGGGAGAGGAGGTCGCCGCGATGCTGCGCTGGCTTCGCCGACGCCACATCATCGAAGACGACGGCCTTCCGGCGATGTCGTCCAGCGAAGTCGTTCGCGACTTGGTTCTGCAAGCGTACAGACGAGCACAGCAGCGCGCACGCGACTGACGACTTTGTCGCACGTATGCGTTTTGTTGCACTGATCGTGCGATAGCAATTTTTTTACAGATTCGTTCGCGTACGCTATGTCCGTGGGCATTCGCACACAATGCAATACGGGTAATACACGAGCGGAACGAGCGGTAACGTATCGATGACCGTTTCAACCGCTGCTCTCCGCGAGCTTCATCGCTCAAAACGTTACGTCGCGCTTTTGACGGCGCTGCGCACACGATGGCTGCAGCTCCTCGGTCCGGCATTCGTCGTCAGCATCGGCTACATCGATCCGGGTAATTGGGCCACCGATCTCGCCGCCGGTACGTACGGGTACAGACTCCTGTGGGTGGTACTCGCTGCGAACGCCATCGCGGTGGTTCTGCAGCTCGCCGTCTCGGAGCTGACGGTCTCGACCGGCACGGATCTCGCGACACTGATCGCACGGCGCTTCCCGCGAGCGTCCAACGTCTTCTGGGCCGTGTTCCAAGGCGCGGCCGTCGCGACCGACGTCGCCGAGTTCAGCGGGATCGTGCTCGGCGTGCAGCTGCTGTTCCACTGCTCGCTCGCGGTGAGCGTGATCGCCGGCTTGGCGATCGTCGCGTCGATCCTCACGCTCACCGACCGCACGTCGAAGGGGTTGGAATACGCCCTGATCGGCGCGGTCGGCATCATCTCGATCGCCTGTCTCTACGAGCTTCCGATCCTGCACCCGGCGTGGGGAGCGGTGCTGCACGGCGCGACGGTTCCGCAGGTTCCGGACGCGGGAGCACTCGTCGTCGTCGTCGGTATCATCGGCGCGACGGTCATGCCGCACAACTTGTTCCTGCACTCCTCGCTCGTTCTCAGGAACTGCGCCGGCTGCACGAACGAAGAACGCCGCACCCGCGGGCGATTCTTCACCCGCGAAACGCTCGTCGCGCTCAACGTGGCCGCGGCGATCAACGCGGCGATCCTCGTCGTCGGCGCGATCCTGCGCGGTGCGAACGGCTCGTTCCAACAGGCCTTCTCCTCACTCGTTCCGGTAGGCGCCGGAGCCGCCGTCGTCTTCAGCGGCGCGCTGCTCGTCTCCGGGATCGCCGCCTCGACGACGGCGACCGTCTCCGGCGACTACATCTTCGCGGCGTTTTCACCGCTGCGCATCTCCCCGATCGTGCGCCGCGCGCTCACGATCGTTCCCGCTGCGATCATCATCGCGGCCGGCGTGAGCATCCCGTCACTGCTGATCTGGTCGCAGGTCGCGCTGGCGCTCGTCCTTCCCGCCGTCCTCATCCCCCTCGTCATCATCATGTCGCGCGCCTGCGGCCGCATTCTGGTCGCCGCAACGGCCGGCATGGCCGTGGTTTGCATCGCGTTCGACGCAATCATGCTCGTGCAGACGATCCGCGCATGAGCCGGGTCATTCGTACTTTTCCATCGTCGCATCACGTCATGTCTGAGAAAATCCAGGAGAACACAATGGAAGATCAACAGCCCGACGCCGCCACCAGCCGCGGGAAGTTTCTCGGTGCCGCCGCTCTGGCCGCCGCGACGACCGCGCTGACGGCGGGTGCCGCGAGCGCGCAATCGCTGCAAGAGGCACGCGCGGGCCGGAACAGCGCCGCGATCACCGATCCGGGTCCGCAGAATCCGGCGCTGGCGCGCCAGTTCCCGGACTCGTACACGCCGCCGATCACGGACCACGGTCTTCCGCCGCAGTTCTGGAGCTCGTTCAACACCGCGCACCGCCGCATCCAGGGCGGCGGCTGGGCACGCCAGGTCAACATCAACGACTTCCCGATCTCCAAGGAGATCGCCGGCGTCAACATGCGTCTGGACGCGGGCGGGATCCGCGAGCTGCACTGGCACGTCGCCGACGAGTGGGCGATCATGCTCAGCGGCAACTGCCGCATCACCGCGCTCGACTACGACGGGCGCCCGTTCGTCGGCGACGTGAAGAAGGGCGATCTCTGGTACTTCCCCGCGGGCGTCCCGCATTCGCTGCAGGGCCTCGGTCCTGACGGCTGCGAGTTCTTGCTCGTGTTCGACCAGGGCGACTTCTCCGAAGAAGATACGACGCTGATCTCCGACTGGGCGGTCCATACGCCGAGCGAAGTGCTCTCGAAAAACTGGGGCATCTCGGTCAGCGACGTCGAGCGCGCGATGTCGACGATCCCCCCGGCCGGGCACTGGATCTTCCAGGCGCCCGTCCCGGGCGCGCTCTCGACGGACCTCCGGGGCGCCGCCGACGGCGGCCCGCTCTCACCGACCGATTTCGCCTTCCGCACGATGCAGATGCCGCCGACGAAGGAGACGCATTCCGGCAGCGTGCGCATCGTCGACTCGACCAACTTCAAGGTCTCGCGGAACATCGCGATGGCGTACGTCGTCGTCAAGCCCGGCGGGATGCGCGAGCTGCACTGGCACCCCGACGCGGACGAGTGGCAGTACTGGATCTCGGGCAAGGGCCGGATGACCATCTTCTTCAACGCGGCCGTCGCGCGCACGCAGGACTTCGGCCCGGGCGATCTGGCGTACGTCCCGCGCACGCTGGGACACTACATCGAGAACACCGGCACCGACGACCTGATCTTCCTCGAGATGTTCAAGACGCACAAGTACCGCGACTTCTCGCTCAACGACTGGATGACGCACATGCCGCCGGAACTGATCCAGCAGCATCTGAACCTGGATCCCGCGACGCTCGCGCGGGTCCCGCACCAGAACAACGCGATCCTGCCGCGCTGACGGATGCGGCGCGTGGGGCGAGGGGAATCGCTCGCCTCGTCCCACGCGCTTACTTCCAGCTGCCGGCGCCGCTCGGCAAGAGATACGTCACGATCGCCATCAACAGCGGCGAGGCGAGGATCAGACCGCAGCCGACGAGATTTCCACCGGCGACGGCGATGACTCCGCCGCTGAGGACGACGATCGTCGCCGCCGCGCCGGCCTGCATCACGAAATGTTCTTTCCGCAGCAAGGTCACCACGATCAGCCCGGCTACGAGTGAGAACGCGTAGGGCGTGAGATGCAGGATCGATTCCACCCCGCCGATGATAGCGGCGTCTGCTTGGAGGCCCCTGGACGCCGCACCGCGCGCGCCCAAGGGAAGACGCGTTTAGCGGCGCCAGCCTCGCGCGCTCGCCCAGGCGCGAGCGCCGCCGTTGTAACGCACGCCGACGTTCACGCGCGCGCCGTAGTACGTGCGCGCACCGTAGTAGGGCCGGTAGTACGTTCGGTAACGCGGTCCGTAGTACGGGTACGCGGGAGCGGGATACGCGTACGCGGGAGCGGGATACGCGTACACCGGAACGGGATACGCGTACACGGGAACGGGATACGCGTAAGCGTACGGATCGGAGTACGCTTGCGGATACGGATAAACGTACGATGGCGCGGCGTTCGTCGGCGGGGGATTCGCGGGCGGCTCGCTCTGCGCGTACGACGGCGTGTCGCTCGGCGGCGGCGGTCCGCCGGAGACGACGTCGATCGCGGTCGCGTCGAACCATTTGCCGGCGTTGTAGCCCGTGAGCGCCAAGCGCATCCCCGGTACGATTCGCGACCCTTCGGGGGTGATCCGCGTCTGGTCGCCCAGCGAAACGTCGTCGATGAAGCCGCGGTCGTCGCGGAGCGTCAGATGCTCCTGGCCGTCGAAATCCGCCACGACGCCCTGCACGTGTTCGTCCGAGAACGGCTGAGCGCTCCCGCAGAGCGGAGCCGACACCGCCGCCGCGCAGGCCAGCAGCCCCAACGCGCGCCGAGTACGAATCCCCAAAGCCATCGGTCGTCCTCCCGAAAGTACCGCGCATGGTCATGATAGCAGATCGGCGGGCGGGCCTCCACCGGCTTAACAACAATTGAAGGCCTCCCTCGACCGTATCACCGGCCGCCGGTCCCCCGCGAGGCGGAACGCCGGAGGGACGACGAACGTAGTAAGGACATGCTAGCCGCGATCTTGCTCGCTCTCGGTGCCGTCACGTTTCAGCCGGTCACCCCGGCGACGACCTCGCAGCCGTCGGACGTGTTCGTGCGCGACGCGAGCGCACAAGCGCAGCCCGGTCCCGGCGGCCACGTCTGGGGAATCCGGCCGCCGACCGGCGGCGACCCCGACACCGTGCCGCTGTTGAACGCGAACGGAGACCCGCTCAAAGCCGTCCTGGGCATCTGGCGGACGGCCGACGGCAACCTTCAGGTGACGCCGGGCCCGAAGGGCGAGCGCGTTCGTGCGGTGTTCCACCACCTGATCGCGGACGGCCGCTACAGCTTGTTCCTCCGGCAGCTCGCGGGCGGGACCGGCGCCGTCTTCACCCCGCTCGACGTCACGGGGATGGCAAACAGCTTCAGCGCGGACGACCAAGGGAACGCCGAAGCGGTCGTCAGCTCGCCGCTCGCGCTGCCGCCCGGGACGCAGGTCGTCCTGATCTACCACAGCGACGGGACGGACCACGCCTCGTCGCTCGGCAACCCCGGAATCAACGCGCACACCCAGCTGATCGCTCGCCTGCCGTAGCCACCGGCCGGCGACGCGCTACGCCGCCGCGCGCGCCGGCCGGTGGCCGCTGACCTCCGCCCCGGCGTCGGCCGGCAGACCGACGACGTGCGCGAGCGCTCCGAGCATCAGCACGCCGATCACGCAGAACGCGATGCGGAACTCGGCGACCGACGTCCCGCCGCCGCCGTGCACGAAGGCGGCGAACTTCAGGGCCAGCGCACCCAGCGCGATCCCCATCGCCCACGACAGCTGCTGCAGCATGCTCGAGAACGTGCTCGCCCCGCTCATCACGGGCGGCGGGACGTCGACGAATTGCAGCGAGGTCAGACTCGTGAACTGCATCGAGCGCGTCAGCCCGGCCAGCAGCAGCACCAGCACGGTGAGCACGACCGGCGTGCGGACGGAGAGCGCGGCGCAGCCGAACATCGCGACGGCCGCGAGGACCCCGTTGACCATCAACACGCTGCGAAAGCCCCAGCGGCGCAGAATCGCCGTCGTGATCGTCTTCATCCCGAGATTCCCCGCGGCGAAGGCGAGCAGCAGCATCCCCGAGGCGAACGCGCTCAGGCCGAACCCGATCTGGAACAGCAGCGGCAACAAGAACGGGACCGCGCTGAGCGCGATCCGCATCATCGAGCCGCCCCAGACGCCGGCCGCCGCAAACGTCGGGATTGCCAGGGTGGAAAGATCGAGCAGCGGGTACGGGTGGCGCTTCGCGTGCCGGACCCCGAGCGTCCCCGCCGTCGCACCGATCAGCGCGAGCACCGCGACCTCCCCCCACGCGACGCGCGGGCGGCCGACCAGATCCAGCACGTACACCAAGCTCGCAAGGGCGACCGCGCTCAGGACGAAGCCGAGCACGTCGAGCGCGCGCTTCTCGGTAGCGCGCTGATTCGCGATGAAGAGGATCACGAGCGCGATCCCAGCCGCGCCGATCGGGACGTTGAGCAGAAAGATCCAGCGCCACGACAGGTAGGTCGTGATGAAGCCGCCGATCGGCGGACCCAGCACCGGCGCGACGAGGCCGGGCCAGGTGATGAAGGTCATCGAGCGGAGCAGATCTTTCTTCTCCGTCGTGCGCAGCACGATCAGCCGCCCGACCGGAACCATCATCGCGCCGCCGATCCCTTGCAGCACGCGGGCGGCGACGAACTCCCAAATATCGTTCGAGATGCCGCAGAGGACGGACGCCGCCGTGAAGACGACGATCGCCCCGCCGAAGACGCTGCGCGAACCGTACCGGTCCGCGACCCATCCGCTGATCGGGATGAAGACGGCCAGCGTCAGCAGATAGGCCGTCATCCCGATGCTCAGCCGTACCGGATCGTCGCCGAACGAGCGCGCCATCTGGGGGAGCGCGGTCGAGATCACGGTCCCGTCCAGCTGCTCCATGAAGAACGCGCCGGCGACGATCAACGCGATGACCAGCGAGCGTTGCGAGGAAGGCGAAGACGCTTGACGTTCCACGACGCCCCTAGCGTAGCGCATCGAGCGACCACCGGCCGCTACGTTGGGCGCAGGGAGTAGCGGTCGCCTTGGCGGTTAGAGCTGCCGGTAGAACTCGCGTTCCGCGTGCTGGTACTGCAGCTCGGCGAAGAGCCGCGCGCCGACGAGCGTCCCGTGATCGGTGCTGTCGTACCGCCAGAGGTTCCTCAGCCGGGCGAAAGCCGTCGCCAGCGCCGCACGTACCGGATGGTGCGGCGTGATCGTGGCGGTGCGGCGGACGGTCTGTTCCACGGCTCTACGATAGCGCGTCAGCGCGCTCGCGCGCAGCCGAGATAGTCGCTATCGCACGCGCCGATAGCGACCATCTTCGTCCGGCGCGCCGAACTCAGCCCCAGAACCGCGCGGCTTCGGAATGATTCTCCATGTATTCCCGCACGTCGCGGACCTGGCCGCCCGAGACCGTGAACACGCATACCTCGCTCTGCTCGAGCGTCCGCCCCTTGCGCTGCGCGGTAACTGCCTCCTGGACGAACACGCGATCACCGCTCGCCGCCATCGCGAGCGGTACGGCGCGCAGCGTCCCCTCCGATTCGCGGTGCAGCTGCGCGAAGTATCCGAACATCGCGTCGCGCCCGGCATACTCGCCGGTGAAGATCCCCGTCGGCGGGACGTGCCAGCGCGCCTCGGGGGCGATCATCGTCGCGAGCGTCTGCATGTCGCCCTTGCCGAACGCTTCATATCCGCGACGGATCAGCGCGATGTTGTCGAGTTCGGTCTGCGTCGTGGTCGTCATCGGAACGCCTCGCAATCACCGGAGTGGAATCGCTCTCCGGGACCAGGCAGCGTACCATGCGCGGCATCGCCGCACAATTCCAGGACGATCGGTGTAGGAAGTGCGCCGCACGCTCGCCCATGCTCCGGGCGACGGTGCGGCACATCGGCTCCCCGCATGTATCCTTGCGCGTTGGGTATGCGGTGAGGCGTTCAGTGAAGGAGTGTATGAACGAGATGCGAGCTGTCGTCTGGAAAGAACCGTACAAGGTTGCCGTCGAGAACATCGACGCACCGCGCATCGAGGAGCCGACGGACGCCATCCTCCGGCTCACGACCGCCGCGATCTGCGGTAGCGATCTGCACATGTACGAAGGTCGCGCGCCGGTCGAGGCGGGCGAGGTCTTCGGCCACGAGAATCTCGGCGTGATCGAACAGGTCGGCCCCGGCGTGCGCACGATCAAACCCGGTGACCGTGTCGTCCTGCCGTTCAACATCGGCTGCGGCTTCTGCTTCAACTGCACGCGCGGCTACGGCAACGCGTGCTTGACGACGAATCCGCAGAGCCACGGCGGAGGCTACGGGTATTCGGGGATGGGACCGCACCGCGGCGGCCAGGCGGAGATGGTGCGCGTCCCGTATGCGGACTTCAACTGCCTCAAGCTGCCGGGCACGCCCGGCGATCGCTTCGAGGACGACTTCGTGCTGCTGGCCGACATCTTCCCCACCGGCTACCACGCGACCGAACAGGCGAAGGTGCGCCCCGGGGACACGGTCGCGATCTTCGGCGCCGGCCCGGTCGGGCTGATGGCGGCGCTGAGCGCGAAAATTCGCGGCGCCTCGGAGATCTACGTCGTCGACACGGTCCCCGAACGTCTGCAAAAAGTGCGCGAGCTCGGCGCGATACCGATCGACTTCGCGAAAGGCGATCCGGTCGAGCAGATCTTCGCGCTGCGCAAGCCGCACCGCGACCAGGTGCAGGGGCTGCGTCCGCAAGCCGGCGAGAAGATGCCGGGCGTCATGTGCGGGATCGACGCCGTCGGTTACGAGGCGTGGGCCCACGACGCGCCCGGACGGCGCCAGTCGCCGGCGCAGGTGATCGAAGACGTCATCCGCGTCACCAACCCGACCGGAAACGTCGGCCTGATCGGGGTCTACTTCCCCAAAGACCCGCGCGGCGTCGACGAAAACGAGAAACAGGGGAAGTTCACGATCTCGCTCGGGCAAGCGTGGGAGAAAGGGCTCTCGATCGAGATGGGCCAGGCCCCGGTCAAACGGTACAACGAGTACCTGCGCGACCTCATCGTCGCCGGGATCGCGAAGCCCAGCTTCCTGGTGAGCCACCGTCTGCCGCTCGAGGCCGCGCCGGACGCGTACCACAAGTTCGACGAGCGCATCGAAGGGTACACGAAGATCCTGCTCAAGCCGCAGCAGCACGCGATGAACTGACGCACGACGCGCGGAAGGGGGGATGGCGAACGACCCTCTTCCGCCAAGTCGTCGGCATGCGTCTCATGCAGCTCGACGTGCGCGGGATCGCCCCATGGCAACGCCATCCGCTGATCTTCTCGGCGTTCGACGGCGCCGCCGACGGGGACACGCTGCACATCATCGTCGATCACGAGCCGCGGCCGCTGCGGATGCAGTTCGAAGCTCTCCGGAGCGGCCGCTTCGTCTGGTCGACGCGCAACCTGGGTGACCGCTGGGAGGCCGCGATCACGCGGCTCGGCGGGGCCTTCCCGCCGATCGATCCCGCGCCGCTGATCGCGCGCTGCACGCCGTTCGCTCGCTGCTCCGCGCGAACACGCGAGCGGCTGCTCGATCTCGCGAAGACGCGCACGCTCGTCCGCGACGAGATCCTTTTCACGCAGGGCGAGCACTGGCCGTCGCTCGCGATCGTCGCGGAAGGCGCGCTCGCGCTGGTCGGGACCGGCGAGGACGGCCGAGAGACCGTCCTTTTCGAAGCGCTCCCGCTGCAGCTCGTCAACGCCGCGGCGGTGCTCGACGGCGGCACGACGCTGGCGGTGGGGCGCGTCTTCTCGCCGCACGCGGTCATCGTGCTGCTCCCGCGCGAGGAGGTCGCCGCCGCCGTCGCGAGCGACGCGGCGCTTGCGCGCGAACTGAGCGTCATCGTCGCGCAGCAGACGCGCGCCCTGGCCGAACGTCTCGTGGCACAAGTCTCGAAGTCGACGCGCGCGCGCGTCGCCGCCGCGATCCTGCCGTATGCGCCGCCCGATCTCGGGCTCACGCTCGTCCTTCCACCGCTCGACACGCTGAGCCACGCGCACCTCGCCGCGACGGCGGGGACGGTGCGCGAGGTCGTCGCGCGCACGCTCGGCACGTTCGAGGCCGCCGGCGCGATCGCGCGTGAGGGCGGGCGGATCGTTCGCACCGATCGCGCCCGCCTCTCCGCGTTTCTCTAGGCGGCGCTCGCCGTGATCGCCTCCGGATCCGGCGCGAAGGACTCGTCGTGGCGCCGCGCGCGCGGAACGCCGAGCGTGTCGAGGATCCCCGCCATCGCGTCGACGAACGCGGGTGGACCGCTCGTGTAGATGTCCGCCTCGGCCGGAAGATACCCGCGCAGCCGTGCGGCGTCGATCAACCCGGTCTCGTCGTAGTCCTCGCCGCGGCGCTCCTCGGCGCTCACGCGCTCGTAGAACACGACGGCGCGCGCGCGTTCCAGACCGCTCACGATCTCGCGCACAGCGTCACGGAAGGCGTGGTGCGAGCGCTGCGTCGCGGCATGGACGAAGACGATCGCGCGCGACGACCGCGTCGCGGCAAGCTGCTCGAGCATCCCCATCACGGGGGTGATCCCCGCCCCGCCGCTGAGCAGGACGATCGGACGCGACGACTCCTCGTCGAGCACGAAATCGCCGAGCGGCGCGTGGACGAGCAGCGTATCGCCGGTTCGCACGTGCTCGTGCAGGTAGTTCGAGACGAGGCCTCCGGCGACGGGAACGCCGGCCGGCGCAGCCTCGCGCTTCACACTGATGCGGTACTCCCGGCCGTTCGGCGCGCAGGAGAGGCTGTACTGGCGGATCTGCGCGTACGGCGCGCCGGGAACGTGGACGTTGACCGAGACGTACTGGCCCGGCCGGTGCGCGACAAGCTCGCCGTCCTCCGGCACGAGATGGAACGACGCGATCGTCTCGCTCTCTTCGACGCGGCGCGCGACGCGGAAGGGCTTGAAGCCGCGCCAACGGCCGGCATAGAGCTCGGCCTCGCGCCCGATCATGATCTCGGCGAGCACGCCGTAGGCCGCGCCCCAGGCCTCGAGAACATCGTCGCTCGCGGCGTCGCCGAGCACGCTGCGAATCGCGCGCAGCAGGTGCTCCCCGACGATTGGGTAGTGCTCAGGCAGGACTTCGAGACTGCCGTGCTTGTTCGCGATCCGTTCCACCATCGCGGCGAGACGCTCGGGCTGGTCGATCGCGGCGGCGTAGCTCAGGATCGCGGCCGCCAGACTGCGGGCCTGACTGCCGTCACGCTGATTGACGGGGTTGAAGACGTTGAAGAGCTCGGGATGTGCGTCGAAGAGGTCGCGGTAGAACCACGCGGAGATCGCCTCGCCGTGCGTTTGCAGCACGGGAACGGTCGCCTGAACGATTTGCAAATGACGAGGAGCAAGCATCGCCGACGATGATCGCGTAGCGCGGCGACGCGCGCGCTGACCCAGGTCACTGACCGCGAGCCGGTGCCACCTCGGCCCGGCTGGCGGTGGGCAGGTGTCGGCCGAACCGAGGCGGCGCTCCACCGTAGCCCGCCGCGCTCCGACGTGCCAAGTGCCGGGTGGCATGTCATGCCGGGCGATCGGTCCCCTTGGAACACCAGGCCAAGCGAGCGACGACGGCGAGCCGGGGAACAGCGTCGACCGATGCGCAAGACAGGGCCCCGATCCCGGCCCGGCAACCTGCACGAGCCCCGACGCCGCGCCGGTGCGCGAGCCGAGCATTTCGGGGCCGGGATCGTCTCGGGCGCGTCCGACAACGATCCGACCACCGTGGCGACGCTCGCCGTCGTCGGCTCGACGACGGCGTACGAGCTCGGCTGGTTGACGCTCCTCGTCATCCCGATGCTCGCCGTCGTGCAGGCGATCGCAGCGCAGGTCGGCGCCGTCTCCAAGCGCGGTCTCGAGGACTGCGTGCGCACGCAATACGGGCGCGGCTGGGCGTTCGTCGCGCTCGCGGCGTTGCTCGCCGTCAACATCCTCACCCTCGCCGCCGATCTCGAAGGCGGCGGCGCCGCACTGGGGCTGCTCACGCCCCTCCCCTACCGCTGGTGGATCATCCCGCTCGGCGCGTTGACCGTCGCCGCGCTGATCTTCAGCAACTATAGCGCGATCGAGCGCGTCCTGCGCGTGATCCCGTTGCTGTTTCTCACCTACATCGGCGCCGCGATCCTCGCGCATCCGGACTGGGGCGCCGTGCTGCACGCCTCGTTCATCCCGCACTTCGATTTCCGGCCGGAGACCGTGAGCGGTGCGCTGGCGCTGCTCGGCACGACGCTGACCGCGTACGCGTACGTGTGGGAGACGATCGAGGTGAGCGAGGAGAAGCCGCCTCTGCGGCGACTCGGCCTCGTGCAGGTCGACGCGGCCCTGGGAATCGTCGTCGCCGGGCTGACGTTCTGGTTCATCCTGATCTCGACCGGCGCGACGCTCGGCGTCCATCATCGCCGGGTCGACACCGCCGAACAGGCCGCGCAAGCGCTCGCACCGATCGCCGGACACTACGCGCAGCTCGTCTTCGCGATCGGGCTGCTGGGCTCGGCGCTGGTCGCGATCCCGGTGATCGCCGGAACGTGCGCCTACGTCGCCGCGGAGATGTTCGGCTGGCGCCGCAGCCTCGACGAGAGCTTCGCGCACGCGCGGCGTTTCTACCTCACGCTCGGTGGCTGCGTCGCGGTCGCGGTCGCGATCGCCTTCGCCGGCGTCAAGCCGATCACGCTGCTCTTCTACAGCGGGATCGCGGGCGGGATCGCGACCCCGTTCACGATGGCGCTGATGCTGCTCGTCGCGCGCAACCGCAAGGTGATGCACCAGCGCCGCATCTCGGTGCCGCTGGCGTGCGCGGGCTGGTGCGTCGCCGCGATCGTCTCCGCGGCGGCGCTGATCTATCTGGCGCAGACGCTCAAAGGCGGGGCCGGCTGAATCACGATCGGCGCGCCGTCCCCGTTCACCCGAGCGACTGGGGAGAAGCGCGGTACGCGGTGGTAGTCTCCGCGGTGGAAATCCAAGCGATCGACAACGCCTATCAGGCGCTCCAGCGCGAAGCCGCGGACACCGCGGGCAAGCTGCAAGCGCTCGCGCAGAAGCTCCAAGCCGCGGCCCAAGCCGGCGACCAGCGCGCCCGCGAATGGCTGCTCGACCTGCGCGAGATCGCGCTCGCGGTTCGTGAGGAAGAGTCGCAGGTCGCCGCGCTGCTGCAAGCGATGCACGGCTTCACCGCCAACCAGCTCCAAGCGCCGCCGCAGCAATACGCGCAGCCGCCGCAGCAGCCGTATCCCCCGCAGCAGCCGTATCCGCAGCAGCCGTATCCGCAGCAGCCCGCGTACGATCCCAGCTACAATCAGGGCGGCGGCGGCAACCCCTTGAGCGGGTTCCTCAACAGCGGCTTCGGACGCGCGATCGAAACGGGCTTGGGCTTCGGCTTGGGCGAGGATCTCATCGAGCGCATCTTCTAGGCGCTCGTTCCGCGAGGGGGAGCGGGCGAGACGGACGGCGCAGTCGTGCGGCGACTCGGAAGCACGGGGGATCGCCGTCATGGGGAAACGCGTCGCGATACCGCTGATCGCCGGGGCCGCGGGGCTCTGCTCTTCCCTCGCATGGGGTCAGAGCGCCTTGCCCGATGGTCCCGGCAAGACGATCGTGCAGACGACGTGCGCCCGGTGTCATGGGCTCGGTCAGGTGACGCGATCGGGATACGACCGCGCCGGATGGCAGAACGTCGTGACGATGATGCGCAATACCGGCGCGACGCTTCCGACCGATCAGGTCGCGGTCGTCGTCGACTACCTCGCCGCGCACTTCCCGCCGAAGGATGCGCCCGCCGCCGTCGTGATCCCGGGCGAGGTAAAGGTCGCGATCAAGGAGTGGAAGGTGCCGACGCCGGGCTCGCGGCCGCACGATCCGCTCGCCGCGCCCGACGGCTCGATCTGGTACACCGGCCAGATGGCGAACGTCCTCGGGCGGCTCGATCCCGCGACCGGAACGTTCAAAGAATATCGTATACCGCTTGCCGAGTCGGGTCCGCACGGCCTGGTCGCGGACACCGCCGGCAACGTGTGGTTCACGGCGAACTTCAAGGGTTACGTCGGCAAGCTCGACCCGAGGACCGGCGGCTTCACCGAGTATCACCTCGCCGATCCCGCCGCGCGCGATCCGCACACCCCGATCTTCGCGCCGGACGGGACGCTCTGGTTCACGTTGCAGGGCGCGAACATGATCGGCCGGCTCGTTCCGCGCACCGGCGAGATGCGGCTCGTCACCCTTCCCAGACCGCACGCACAGCCCTACGGGATCGTCGTCGACTCGCACGGGACGCCCTACTTCGCCGAGTTCGGGGCGAACAAGCTCGGAAGCATCGATCCGCGAACGCTGGCGATCCGCGAGTACACGCTGCCGAACCCGGAGGCGCGCCCGCGCCGCATCGCGATCACCTCCGACGACGTGCTGTGGTACTCCGACTACGCCCGCGGCTATCTCGGCCGCTACGATCCGCGCACCGGCGAGGCGCGTGAATGGCCCTCCCCCGGCGGTCCGAACGCGCGGCCCTACGGGATCACCGCCGCGCGCGGCGCGATCTGGTACAGCGAGTCCGGCGTGCGCCCCAACACGCTCGTGCGTTTCGACCCCAAGAGCGCGCGCTTCCAGACCTGGACGATCCCTTCCGGCGGCGGCGTCGTGCGCAACATGATGCCGACACGCGAGGGAAACCTCGTGCTGGCCTGCAGCGGCGAAGACACGATCGCGCTCGTCGTGATCGAGTAGCGTCTTCGAACACGACGCCGCCGAAGGTCGCCTCTTCTCGAGCGACGCGATCATCGCCCCAACCGCCGCGTCATGCTGAGCGGGCGGACCCGCGGCTGCCTTCGGGTGATCCGTGTAGGGTGGTGCGCAATTCTGGTCGCACCATGTCTCGCCCCTATACGCCGCTCCCGCCCGCTCCCGCCGGCTGGTCGCTCAACGATGCGTTCGACGCGACGACCGACGACGAAGGTCACCACTACGTCGGCAACCTGCGATTCGTCGACCAACGCATGTTCGAGCACTACGTCGACGACCAGCGTGCGATCGGCGGCACGCCCGAGCAGCTCGCGATGCTGCACAAGGTGATCACGACGAACGAGACCCCCTATCAGGAGCCCGTGACGCCGGCGCCGCGGGGAACGACGGTCGACCAGCTGCTGGACGTGAGCGGCAAGACGCCCGACGCGGAAGGCTACTACCACCTCGGCTCGCTGCGCGTGCACGCGTACGAGCACGAGACGTTCTCGAAGCTGCAACGCGGTCTGTCCGAACGCAATCCGGAAGCGCTCGACCTGCTCTACCATATGGAACACACCCCGGAACAGCCGCTGACCTTTCGCGCCTCGACCGCCGTACCGGAGTCGGCGTACGTGCACGAGGAGCGGACGCTCTACTGGAACCCGAACCTCGCAACGCGTGACGCGGAGAACGGCGCGCGCGTCTCGCCGGACACGACGGCACTCCACGAAGAAGCTCACTGGGCGATCGGCGACGCCGGCGACGTGCTCGCAGCGATCCCCTCCGGCTTCTACGGCGACCGCGAAGAGCAACGCGCTGTCGAGGGCACCGAGAACCGCGACATGGCGATCCTGGATCGCAAACCCCGCGAATCGCACTTCGGCGAGAAATTCCCCGTGAACCGCATCGACACGATCAACGCTACGCTCGAACTCGAGCAACAGGGCGCGAAAGGCTACGCCGCCGCCCCCTGGAACCGCCACGGCCGCGTCATCGAAGTCGCCGACGACATGACGACCCTCGCCGTCCGCGGCAACGGCACCAACCCCAACGACCAACTGAAGATCAACACCGAGCACCTAAGCCACGGCATGCACGACCTCGACAACGCCGTCGCGCTCCTAGAAGACGCCCGCGCCCACAACGACACGATCCACATCGGCATCACCAAAGACGCCCGTGTCCTCTACGAAAACCCCGCCCAACAAGAGCGCCTCCACGACAACCCACACCCCACGATGCGCTACCCCCAACCCCTCTTCAACCAAGCCGCCCTAGCCCCACGCTCCCCGTCCCCCGGCCGCTAAGGACCCCACGCTGACCCCACGCGCGGTCTAAGCTCGCCACACCGGCCCGACCCATGGGTGAGGGCGCTCTGCGTCCGGCCGGCGGCGCCTTTTCGGCGAAACGGAGCGGCCCTCGCGCACGATGCGCGAGGGCCGCGTCCCCGCCAACCGGATGCAGAGCGCCCTCGCCCTACCCCGGTCCGGTCCTCCAACAACCTGGAGATCGTTCGCTCAGACCTTTTCGATCTGATAGAACTCCAGCTCGACCGGCGTCTCGCGCCCGAAGATCGAGATGAGCGCGCGAACCTTTTCTTTTTCGGGTTGGATGTCGTCGACGATCCCGGTGAAGTCGAAGAACGGCCCCGAGGTGACCTTGATCCGGTCGCCCTTGGCGAAGTCGATCTTGAGCTTGGGCGTCTCGATCCCCATCTGCTTGAGGATCGTCTTGACCTCTTTGTCCTGCAGCGGGACCGGCTTCTCACCCGACCCCGGCGAACCGACGAAGCCCGTCACGCCCGAGGTGTTGCGCACGACGTACCACGAGGCGTCGTCCATGTCCATCTCGACCAGGACGTAGCCCGGGAAGACCTTCTTCGGGGTGATCTTGCGCTTGCCGTCCTTGAACTCGACCTCGTCTTCCATCGGGACGAGCACGCGGAAGATCTTGTCCTGCATGTTCATCGAGTGGATGCGGCGCTCGAGGTTCGCCTTCACCTTGTTCTCGTAGCCCGAGTAGGTGTGGATCACGAACCAGCGCTTGCGGTCGTCGACCTTCTTCGCGCCGGGCGTGGGCGCGGGCGTCGGGGCCTCGTGTTCCTGGACGGCCGAGAGATCCTGCTGCTCCATCAGCGCGCTCCGCCGGTCAACCAGCTGAAGACGAGGCCGAAGAGCAGATCGCAGAGGTAGGTGAAGACGCCGACGCCGATGACGAGGGCGAGGGTGAGCAGCGTCGCGGCGATCCACTCCTCGCGGGTGGGCCACGTAACGCGCTTCATCTCGGAGACGACGCCGGAGACGAACGCTTGCGTCCGCTGCGCGTTCGCCGCGCGCTGCGCGGGCGTCGCCGCGGGGCGCTTCGTCTGAGGACGGTCCGTGGCCGGTCGCGCCGGGGCGCCCGGTCGAGTGGGATTGGACTTCATAATGCCTTGCACCGCTGGAGGGGACTGGCAGGGCGGACAGGACTCGAACCTGCAACCGACGGTTTTGGAGACCGCAACTCTACCAATTGAGCTACCGCCCTATGGGATTCGGCCCTGCCGAATCCAACGCCGGGCACCGCGCCCGGCACATCAGATGGAGTTCCCTAGATTCGAGCTAGGGTACCGCTGAGCCTATTTCGTTTCGCGGTGGGACCGGTGGCACCGGCACCAACGGCAATACTTGCTCAGCTCGAGACGGTCGGTCGTGTGCTGCTTGTTTTTGAACGTGTTGTAGTTCCGGCGCTTGCATTCCGTGCAAGCCATCGTCACCATCACGCGATTCTCTTTTTTCGCCATCAGAGTTCTCGGGGAGCCGGCGCACCGGGGAACATGAAGAAAACGGACGCGGGGTCCGTTCCGAGGAGAAAGTGTACCACAGGTCCGGACCGCTGTAAACCGAAGGAGCGGGCCGTGAACTGGCAGTCCGCCCTCCTCGTCGCCTTGGGCGGCGCCATCGGCTCGGTCGCCCGCTGGGCGGCAGTCTTCCTGGTCGGCCAGCAGGTGGGCCTAGCCTTCCCCTGGGGGACGCTCACCGTGAACCTGATCGGCTCGTTCCTGATCGGCGCGATCGGGGAGCTCGCCCGCACGGCGAGCCTCGGCGTCACCCCCGACGTGCGCACCTTCCTGGTCATCGGCTGCTTGGGCGGCTTCACGACCTTCTCCAGCTTCTCGTTCGAGACGCTGGGCCTGTTCCAGCGGGGCGCGGCGGGGCCGGCGTTCGCGTACGCGGTCGGCAGCGTCGCCCTGGGCCTGGTCGCGGCCTGGGTCGGCTTCTCCGCCGCGAGGCTCGTCACGGCCGGCGGCTGATGCCGCTCGAGACCGACGCCCTCTACGCCTGCCCGAGCTGCGGCGAGACGAACGCGCTCGGCGTCGATCCGACCGCCGGCCGCCGGCAAAGACTCGTCGAGGACTGCCCCGTCTGCTGCCGGCCGCTCGTCTTCACGGTCGTCGTCGACGCAGACGGAGACGCGGTCGTCGAACGCGTCGAGCGCGACTAGCGCGCGTCAGGGCAGGACGCGGTAGATCGCCGGCCAGCTCGCGGGGACCGGCTGCAGGCGAAGCGCTGCGGGCTTGCTCTGCACGCTGAACGGGATCACGAAGACCGGCCGCGTCGCGCGCCAACGCGCGATCAGCTCCGGCGGCGCCTCGTCGGTGATCACCTGCCGCCCTCCCAGCGCGTGCTCGACGTACTGCGCGTACGCCAGGGGCGTCGCGTAGGTCCATGCCGCGATGACGATCGCATCGTTCGGGGTCGAGGCGAGGACGCCGTCGATGACCTGACGCCCGTCGACGAGATGCCGCTGCGCGTACGTCCCGGGGTCGGCCGCCAGGACGTGCGCAAGGCCGAAGACCGTCGCGGCCGCGAGGGCGTACGCCGCCGTGCGCCGCACGAGGCCGGGACGCAACGCGCCGAGGATCGCCTGCACGCCGAGCGCCGCCGCGAGCGCACCGACCCACGTCGCGACCAGGTAGTATTTCGCCGCATCCACGAGGGCGCCGTAGCGCAGCGAGAACGGGATCGCGAGAAACGCGATCAGCACCACGCCCAGGCCGATGCGCGCACGCCGTGCGAGGAGCGCGGCGAGGCCGATCAGGGCGAGCGCGCCCGCGACGATCCCCGGGCCGGCGAGGATCTCCCACCAGCGGTCCAGATACGCGGGATACGCGGCCAGAACGAACGGCGCGCCGAGCGCGCCCGAGGCGCCGAACTGCGCCCCGCTGACGTGCCGGACGAAGCCCGCCCAGCTCGCCGGATGGTCGTTGTCGAGCAGCCCCTGGACCCCGGGCGCGAGGCCCAGCGCGACCGTCGGGTCGAGTCCGAAGCGCGCGACGACCGCGCTGCGCAGCGGGAGATAGGCGTAGAGGAGCGGCCCGGCGAGAAACGCGCCGCAGGCGAGCAGCGCCTCGCGCGGCTTCGGGGCGGGACGCGCGAGCAGCACCGCGAGCCCCGGCAGAAACCAGATCGCCAGCGTGTGCACCGCGAGCGCGAGCCCGGCGGCGCCGCTCGCGACGAGCAGCGCGCGCCGCGAGCCGGTGCGCGCACGGCGCAGCGCGGCCCACACGGCGATCCCGACCAGCAGCACGAGCATCGGCTCGACGCCCGCGCGCGTCACGTGCACGACGACGATCGGCGCGAGCGCGAAGAGCGCGGCGCCGAGCGCCGCCGCCGCGCGCGAGGCGCCCAGCTCGCACGCGGCCCGGAAGAGCACGTACGCGGCGAGCGCGCCGCAGAGCGCGCTGAGCGCGGTCATCCGCGTCGCGACGTCGCCCAGCGGGACGACGTGCGTCCAGAGCCAGCCGGTCAGCACGTAGAGCGGAAAGCCCGGCGGGTGCGGGATCCCGAGGATGTAGGGGACGGTCTGCATCTCGCCCGGGTCCCACTGCGAGACGCCGATCGGGAGCAGCGCGGCGTAGAACGCCAGCGCGAGCGCGAAGACGCCCGCGCCGACGAGCTTCACAGGTCGATCAGCGGCGCCGTGATCGCGGTGCGGTCTTCGGCGTGGAACCCGCCGATCGTCGCGACGCCGAAGTACGTCGTCACGTCGTCGCGCTGCAGGATCTCACCGAGCCCGCCGAGTGCTGCGTCGTCCTCGATGCGCCAGAGCATCACGACGCTGCGCTCGATCCCACGCGTGGTGTGCATCTCGGTGCTCTGCGACCAGAGCGGGCCGCTCTCGTCGTCGGCGAACGACTCGGCGAGCTGCGCGAAGCGGTCCTCGACCCAACGCTCGCGCTCGCCGCGCGGCAGCGCGAGCCACGCGGCGGTCGGGGTGAGCTGAACGATGACGTAGATCGGGGTGGTAGTGATGGGACTACTCCGTGGCGCGGTCAGACGGCGACGAGGGGGGATTCGACGACCCGGTTCCGGCCGGCATGCTTGGCGCGGTACAGCGCCCGATCGGCACGCTCGACGACGTCGCTCGTCCCGTCGAGCGGCCGCGCGTAGGCCACCCCCACCGAGATGGTGACGGGTTTGCCGTCCGCGTAGCAGAGCCCGCTCGTCTCGACGGCGGCTCGGAGCCGCTCGGCGACTTGGAGAGCCCGCTCACGCCCGGCGTCGCGCAGCAGCACGAGAAACTCCTCGCCGCCGAAACGCCCCGCGACGTCGAGGCCGCGGATGTTCTCGGCGATCGTCCGGCCGATGCGCGCGAGCGCGTGGTCCCCGGTTTGATGGCCGAGCAAGTCGTTGATCGTCTTGAAATGGTCGACGTCGATCAAGAGCACCGCGCAGCGGCCGCCGGCGCGCACGTCCTCCATCGCCTGCTCGAACGCGCGCGTGACGCCGCGGCGGTTCGGCAAGCCCGTGAGCGTGTCGAGGGAGGCCGCGGTGTGCGAAGCCGCGATCGCGCCGTACTCGCCGAGCAGCGGGCCGAGCTCCGCCGCGGCGCGTTCCAGCGTACGCGTCCCGACGTGCGCCACCCCCTCCGCCTCACGGAACACTACGAGCGCGCCGCGCAGCCCTTCGTCGTCGCGCGCCGCGAACGCGCGCACGCTCCCCTCGGCCGAGCGTTCCAGGACCACGTCCTCGCCGGTCGTCTGAAGTTCCATCAACGCCCGGCCGCCGAGCCGTTGCAGCGGGGCGGGAACCGGCGGCCCGAAGTGGACGAGGCGCGACCAGCGATCGGTTCCGCCGCGCCCGAACGCGGCGATCTCGATCGCCTCGCGCAGGATGCGCGGGTCGATGCTCTCGAGCAGCGAGCGGATCTGCGGCTGCGGGTCGCTCGCGCGCAGCATCGCGTCGAGCGCATCGCGCGAGAGCTTGAGCCGGTGCAGCCGCGCGTTGACGCGCGCAAGACGGGCCAGCACCACGGCGAGGACGAGCAGCGGGAGCAGCGCCGCGAGTGCGAGCGCCGCGCCCTCGCCGTCGGCGATGCGCACGACGACGTACGCCCAGCCGGCTTCGGCCACGATGATCGCGACGCTGCCGAGATCCGTAAGCTGTCGCCGCCAGACGCGCGTGAGCGCTTGATTCCGGCGCAGCGCGAAGAGCGGCGAGACCCACAGCAGGTCGACGGCCAGCATGTACAGCGACGCGATCGCGACGAACGCGACGGGATCGACGTTCACGCGCAGCAGCGGCGCGACGAAGGCGCCGGCAGCCCACGCCGGCCCGCGGAGCGCGGCGGAGAGTGCGCGGTGCGCGAGCGAACGCCGCCGCGCCCCGGACGGGCGCATCAGGTCGGCGAGCACGTTCCCCGCCATCGCCCACCACCAGCCGCACTGGACCAGGATGACGAGCAGGATCGGTGCGACGAGCCCGGCGCGGTCGCTGTCGGGCGTCGGCCGCGCGCTGCGCTCGAAGTGCGCGACGGGGGCGCGCAGCCGTCCGAGAAACGAGACGGCGACGAGCGCACCGGCGAGCAGCACGACGTTCTCGCCCCGCACGTACGCGAACGACGCCCGGCCGCACCCGATGGCCAGGGCCGTCACCGCGACGAGCGAGGCGGTGCGAACGAAACCGTACACGCGTCGAGCGATCAGGGTGCTGCTCCGAAGGCGACGGGGGAAGGCTGGCTCCCTACAGCCGACCGAGCACATGGCTTTTTCACCGAAAGCGCCGGTATCCTTGGACCTTGCTCCCTTGAGATGCAGGTTCGGCAAGGCAACGTTTGTAATGACAAGCGAGCAGCTGCCCGTATGAACACGGGCTGACTTCGTCATACCCCGTGAGGAGGAACCGCGTGCTTTCGAATCTCGTGCGCCCGCTGGCGCTCGTTGCGCTTCTCGTCCTTGCGCCGCACACGGCCTTCGCGCAGAGCACCGCCCAGGTCGAAGCTCCGGCGGCGGCGTCGGTCCTTGTCCCCGCCGGGACGCCGCTGAAGATCGCGCTCACCGATCAGCTGGCCTCGAACAGCGCGCACAGCGGCGACAAATTCGGATTTCACGCGCTCGACGACATCACGGTGGACGGGTGGATCGTCATCCCCAAGGGTGCACTGGGCGAAGGCGAGGTCGTGCATGCGGAATCGGCCGGGGGCAACGGCCACCCCGGAAAACTCCAGCTCCAATTCGACTGGATCTATGACGCGAACGATCTGAAGGTCCGTCTCTCCGACGTCCCTGCGACGAACGACGGAGCCGGCGCGAAGGGCGCAGCATCGACCGCAACGATCGCGTCGTACGTCCTGCTCGGCCCGCTCGGACTCTTCGCGCACAACTTCGTCCACGGCAAGGACGTCATCGTCAAGCGCGACCAGAAGATCGAAGTCTACGTGGCGCAGGCAGTGCACGTGACGCCGAAGGACAAGGTCAGCGCGACCGACGGCTTCGCACACTAGTGTGCACGACGGGGGCGGCGACCGGGCGCATCGTCGCCTTTCCACGTCCGGACGCGATTCCGTAGCATCTGCGCCCGGGCGGACTTGAACCGCCAACCTTAGCCTTAGGAGTGCTCTGCTCTATCCAGTTGAGCTACGGGCGCGCGACTTC
>DATJHK010000049.1:0-4164 GCA_035493875.1 Candidatus Limnocylindria bacterium | reverse complement strand
GCCTACATCGCGCGCAGCAGTCCGCCTACCGCGACCAGCTTGGTCTGAACGGTGATCCGGACTCGATCTTCTGTATACCGGATGGGGAACCGTGGGATCCCGATGCCTTCTCCTCGGCCTTTGCGTATCGGGTCGCGAAGTGCGGTCTACCTCGTATCGGTCTTCAAGAGCCGTCACTCGTACGCGTCGATTTCCCAACGTGCTGGGACGGCATTGACGACCGCGTTGCAGGCCGTCGAATACTCGCGTGATTTCGACGTCCTGGCGGCCTCGACTATCGAAACCGCCCGTTTGCCGAACGGCGCCGCCGCCATGCGCCCGGACCTCGACCGCCGGCGCTTCTGGCCACTTTCCGGCAGTGGCGTTATGGTGGCACGGTGCTGGAGAAACCTGGAACGCCGGTGGCAGGCGATTCGCCTGCGGAGCGGGGAGAAGGCGAGGTGTCGTCCCCGCGCGTCGCTGTCATAGACGACGAGGCTAACCTGCGTGCCGCGCTCGAGAGCGGTTTGCGCACGCGCGGCTTCGAGGTCCGGTCCGCGGCTGACGCCGTTCGCGGCGCCGAACTCGTGAGGGCTTGGCACCCCGATGCGGTCATCCTCGACATCGTGATGCCGGGAACCGACGGCCTCTCGCTCATCCCGGCGTTGCGCCGCATCACCGAGGCGCCGATCCTGCTCCTCAGCGCCCGCGGCGACGTCGAGACCCGCGTCGAGGGTTTCGAGCGCGGCGCCGACGACTATCTCGGCAAGCCGTTCTCTTTTGACGAGCTGGTCGCGCGCCTGCGCGGGGCCCTACGGCGTCCGCGCCTCGAGGACGTCCGCACGATCGCCTACGCCGACGTGGAGGTCGATCTCATTTTGCGTACCGTCGTGCGGGCCGGACGCAGCATCCCGCAGCTCTCGCGCTACGAGTTCGACCTGTTCGCCACGCTGCTGCGCCAGCCGCGCCGCGTCTTCACCCGCGAGCAACTGCTCGATCTCGTCTGGGGCGCGCAGAGCGAGACGACGGTGGCGAGCGTCGAACGGTTCGTCTCGTACCTGCGCGCGAAAGTCGACGCGGGATTCGCCGAGCCGCTGATCCACACCGTGCGTGGCGTCGGCTACTGCGTGCGCAGCGGCTCGGTGACGTGAACGGCTTCGCGCGGCTCTTCGCCCGCTATTATCTCACGTTGGCGCTGCTGCTGGTCGCGGTGTTCTGCGCCGTCTCGATCGGCGGATCGGTGCTGTTCCGCGCGCGTGACATCGGCGCCGAGATCGGATGGACCTCGCAACACGCCGGCGCGCGGATGAGCGAGTACCTCGCGCGCGGGCTCCCGCTCCGCCGGGCCGCGGCCCGCGTCGTCGCCGAGTACGCGCACCCGCCCGTCACGATCGGCGTCTACGATCGCAACGGCTCGCTGATCGCCGGCGGCGTCGCCGCACCCACCGTCCCGGGCGTCTTCCCGAACGTGGTCCAGGCGCCGGTCGCGGGCGCAACGGTCGTGGTGAGCGTCGATCGCGCGCACCTCCTCCACGACGCCGGCCTGTACGCGATCGTCGTCCTTCCCCTGCTGCTCGCGACGATCGCGATCTCGTACGTCGTCGCGGGTGCGCTCGCGCGCAACGCGGCGCGTCCGCTCGACGAGCTACGCGAACGATTGCTGCAACTCGCCGCGGGTAACGCCGCTCCCTCGCCGGTCGAGACCTGGGGCAGCGCCCGCGAGGTCGCGGAGATCGCCCAGGCGTACAACGCGGCGGCGGAGACGATTCGGCGCGCGCGCGACGTCGAAGCGCAAGGCGAGGAACGGATGCGCCGCTTCGTCGCCGACGCCGGCCACGAGCTGCGGACGCCGCTCACCGTCATCATGGCCTACGCCGAGATCCTCACCGGCTCGGCCGCGAGCGACCCGACCGCGACGCAGGCGATCGCCGCGATTCGCGACGAGGGCGCCCGCATGCGCGCGCTGGTCGACAAGCTGATCCTGCTCGCGCGCCTGGAGACGCCCGTCGTGCCCGCGCCGACGCGCCCCGTCAACCTCACGCTGCTCGCCGAACAGCTGCGCGACGGGCTGCGCCCACTCGCCGGCGAGCGCCTGCGCGTGCGCGCCACCGCCGACCATCTCGTCGACGGCGACGAGCAGGAGCTGCGCGACGCGCTCGGCGCGATCGTCGAGAACGCGCTCGTCTACGCGCCCGACGGCCCGATCGAGATCGCGCTCGACCGTGAAGGCAAGGACGGCCGTGCCGTCGTCGTCACCGTCAGCGATCGCGGCCCCGGCTTCGCAGCGGACGAGACGGAGCGTGTCTTCCAGCGGTTCTACCGCGGCCGCGATCACGCGCGCGCACCGGGCGGTGCGGGTCTGGGTCTGGCCATCGCCCGGCTCGCGGTCGAACGCGCCGGCGGCACGATCGCCGCGCGCGTCCGTCCGGAAGGCGGCGCCGCCGTTGAACTGCGGCTCATCGCGCTCGGCGCGGCGATCGACTGACCCGCACTCACGGCACGACGGCGATGCCTGTCGGAGCAGCCGTGTCGGCACTACTGAACGAGCGGACGAAGTTGCCGTTTTCGTCGAACGCTTGGACCGTCTTAGCCGATAAATTCCCAACGTAGAGCAATCCGTCGTCGGAATCGTATGCGATCGGCAGGGTGACGGTGCCGAGTCCTGGGAAGGTCCCAGCCAGGGTCCGCGCGTTACCGTCGGCATCGTAGGCGAAGATCTTTCCAGGCCCAGGAACGGTGACATAGATGAGCCCGTTGGCGGAGTCGTATGCGATTCCGGACGGTTTGTACGTCGGATTGATAAAACCGGGAAAGCCCCCGCTGAGGGTCTGCCGGTTCCCTTGGCCGTCGTACGCGGTGATTTTGCTGGTACCGGAGGGCGTCGTCAGGTAGAGGAAGCCGTTCGCGCCGTCATACGTGATCCCGGAGACGACGTACGGCACCATCGGCGCGGTGAGCGTCTGTTCGTTGCCGTTGAGATCGTACGCCGTCACCGTCCCGTTCCCCTGATCGGCGATGTAGAGCCAACCGTCGGCCTGATCGTAGGCAAGCGCGGTGCCCTGGCCGTTGTTGATCCCGCTGAAGCTGCCCGTCAGTGGGACGCTCACCCCACCGACCGTCGAGGCCTCGACGAGCGGCGAACCGGACGTCGTCGCGTACAACGTCCCCGTGCCCGCCGCGTAGGTGATCCCCACCGCTTCCACCGGCAAGGCGCTGTCGACGTTCGACTTCAGGTTCCCGAATTCGTCGTACGCCGTCGTGCCGCGCCCGGTGAGGACGACGATCGTCGCCCCGCCGGGGGGCGCGACCGCGGCGGTCGCGGTCAGCGCGCTCGCGCCGCTCGTCGCGGTCGGGGTGGCGCTCGCCGTCAGCGTGACCGACGCCGACTGCGCGTTCGAAGTGAGCGTGAACGCGTTGGGATTCGCGCTCGAGGGGCCGGAGACGGAGACTTGCGCCGGCGTGTTACTCGTCAGGCTGACGGTCGGCGCTCCCGCGCCCAGGATGATGTTGCCGTCCGCATCGAGGCCGTACACGAACGCGGTCGCCGTCGCGTCGATCTTCAGCGTGAAGCCGCCGCTCGTCGTCGTCAGGAACGCGCTCCCGGAGTAGATGGCGACACTGCTGGGCAGACCACCGAGTGTCAGCGAGACGGAGTTCGCCTGCCCCGCCACCACCGTAAACGGCACGCTCTGCGCCGCCGAGAGCGCGTTCCCCGCTCCGCCGAGTTGATCGTACGTGGTAACGGTCAGCTCGTAGCTGCCCGGCGCGAGCGCGAGCGAGAGCGTGCACACCGTGCTCGCGAGCGAGGAGCTACAGCCCGTGGACGTCGGCGTGAGGTCGACGGTGGTCGGATAGCCGCTCACCTGCGTCCCGCTGCCCTGCACGGTGACGTCGAGCGTCGCGCTTTGGGTCGCGGCGGACACGTATTTCGGCCCGCGCCGCGCCGTCGCGCTCGCGCGGGGACTCGCGCGCGGAATCGTGATGGCGAGTCGCGCGTCGCTGCTCGTCGCCGCATGCGAGGAGGGAGGCACGACACTCGACCGCCCTCCGCAGGCGGTTAACAAGGCAATGGCTACGCCGAGCGCGGCAGAACGAACCGGCTGTGACACGCCTCGACGCTAGCGGGCCACCCAGAAAATAACCCGAAAATGCGGTAGTAACCACGGTCGACCGGCGCGGTGGCGC
>DATJHK010000048.1:0-16977 GCA_035493875.1 Candidatus Limnocylindria bacterium | reverse complement strand
CCGCAAGCGCCGCGCGAGGTCGCGGCGTACGTCCCCGAGCCGCCGCCGGGCGAGTCGACGGCGCAGGTGAACGACCTGTTCGTCGACCGCGAGGGAGTCGTGTTCGCCAGCGACCGCAACTACGGCCGGCTCTACATCGTCGAGACGCGCTGACGCGCGCTACTGATTCTTGAGATAGCCTACGTAATAGATCCCGATGACGTTGCCGTCGTTGCCGCGGATCGGTTCGTACCCTGTTATGTAGGCTTTCCCGAGGATGTTCGCTTCCCCGTAGTAGGCTTCGCCGTTCCTGATGGCGGCGATCGCCTTGCCACTGGGATCCAACACGGTCCCGATGGCCCGCGAGCCGTCGTCTTTCTTGACGTTCGTGGCGACGCGAACGTACTCGTCGCCGCTCTTCACGAAGAGCGTCGCCGTGCCCCCCATCTGCTGTTGGACCTGGTCGACCACAGCGAAGTTGTTATTCATTTTGGTCTGACCGAAGAACAACGCAGGGACGGTCTTGCCGGCTACGGGGTCTTCCCCTTTGATCTCCGGCTGCCCCAACTTCGCGGTCTCCGCCTTGAGCATCGCCATCGCCTTCGTGACGTTTTCGGCCGGCTGAGCGCGAGCCGCCACGGGCAGAAGCATCAACGTCGCCATGCACGAGATCGCGAGAACCGAAAGTCTGACGAACGCCGCTCGCGTCGCTGTGACCATGGTAGCCTCCAATGGTTCGTGCCGGATCTGGAGAGCGTGCAGTGATTACCGAAAAAGCGCTCGCAGTATCTCGAAGGAGAGAAGCGTGCGAGATACGCGTGGTAACAGTGCACCGTGAGGGTTCCCTCTCGTGAGGCGATGAAACCTCGTGCTCCGGGTGCGGTGAGGCGCTGGCGGGTAGAAGAAGCGCATGAACCCTCGGCGGGTCGCGTTCGTCGCCGCCGGCATCGTCTCTATCACCGGCGCGTACCTTGTCGTCGCGTGGCGGCCGCGCTCGGTGCGCGCGACGCGCTCCGAGCGCATGCGGCGGCTCGCGGGCGACGAGCTGATCTCCGACCCGCTCGCGTCGCTGACCCATGCGGTCACGATCGAGCGTCCGCCGCGCGCGGTCTGGCCGTGGCTCGCGCAGATGGGCGCGGGACGCGCGGGCTGGTACAGCTACGACGCGTTCGACAACGGCGGTGTGCCGAGTAGCCGGCGGATCCTCGCGCACTTGACGACGATCGCGGTCGGCGACGTTTTCCCGGCGGTTCCCGGCGAGACGCGCGGGTTCACGATCATGCACGTCGAGCCCGAGCGTTCGCTCGTCCTCGCGTGGCGCGATGCCGAAGGAAAGAGCGTCGTGACTTGGGCGTTCGTTCTCGACGAACCGCTGCCGGCGCACACGCGTCTGATCGTCCGCGCGCGCGGCGGCGCGGGGTACCGCTTCTTCGGCGCACCGACCGCCCTCGGCGGCGTGCTCGCGACCCTCGTTCACGGGATCATGCAGCGCAAGCAGCTCCTCGGCATCGCGGCGCGAGCCGAGCAGGAGCAGGACGGGTAACGCGCCTTGCGCCGCGATCCGGGCCGCATTCCTGACACGACGGTGTCAGGAGCGATCGCATAGCATCGGGGCATCGCTTTCACTTTTTGCTTGAGGAGCATGGCCCATGTCCGACACCGCCGCCGCGACGGCCGTCACCGCCGTCACTTGGTTCGAAATCCAGGTCCGTAATCCGCAGCGCGCTCGGCGCTTCTACGAAACCGTCCTCGAAGCGCCGCTCCAAGAGCGGGAGATGAACGGGCAGCGCATCGTCGTCTTCCCGTATCAACGCCCGGGGATCGGCGGATCCCTCGAAGTCGGAGAGCCGTCCGCGCAGGGAACCGTCGTCTATCTGTACGTGCACGACTCGCTCGACGGTGCGCTCTCGCGCGTCGCCGCCGCCGGCGGCCGCGTCGAAACCGGCAAGACGGCGCTGGCGCCGGGGATGGGCTGGTTCGCGCGCATCATCGATTCGGAAGGGAATCGGGTCGGCTTGCACGCGATGTCCTAGCGACGATGCGCCGTGCCGACCGTTTGTTCACGATCGTTCAATTGCTGCGCGGCGGTCGGCGCGTCACGGCCCGGCACCTCGCCGAGCGATTGGAGGTTTCCGAGCGCACGATCTACCGTGACGTCGATGAGCTCACCCTCTGCGGCGTCCCGATCGAGGGTGAGCCCGGCCGCGGCTACCGGCTTCCGAAGAGCTTCGAGATCCCGCCGCTGATGTTCGAGCGGCACGAGATCGAAGCGCTCGTCGCCGGTGCGCGGCTCGTCGAAGCGTGGTGCGGTCCCGGACTCGCCGCGTCGGCGCGCGCGGCGCTCGCGCGGATTCGCGGAGCGGTCCCGGCGGAGCTGGTCGCGCACGTCGACGAGAGTCCGATCTACGCGCTTCGGCGCGGCGGCAGCTCCGCGCAGCGACACTTCGAACTCGTGCATCGCGCGATCGGCGAGCGCCGCCGCTTGCGGATCGACTACGCCGACGAGGAGGGACACGCCAGCGCCCGCACCATCCGGCCGCTCGGCCTCTACTTCTGGGGCAAGGTGTGGACGCTGGCGGCGTGGTGCGAACTGCGCGCGGACTTCCGGAACTTCCGGATCGACCGTCTGGTCGCGCCGCAGCTCGCCGAACCGTTCGAGGACGAGCCGGACAAATCGCTAGCCGCCTTCCTCGCGCGGATGCGCGCCTCGGGTTGAGCCGGTCCCGCGCGCGCGGCGCGCGCGTGCGCAGCGCGCGAGGGGTGGGAGCTCCTCGCCTCACGAAGCCCGGTCGCCCGACTCGCAAGCGAAGGGCGGTAGTGCGATGAACCAGACGGCGGAAGCCAAACACTACAGATGGAGCCAGGTCGAGCAGGAGCAGCTCAAAGGGACGATCACGCGGCGTCTCATCACCGGCGACTCGATGATGATCGCCGAGGTGCTGCTCAAGAAGGGCGACGAGGTGCCGCGCCACGCGCACCACAACGAGCAGATCACCTTCGTCCTCTCCGGTGCGCTCAAGTTCGTGCTCGGCGACGAGCAGAGGGAGACGGTCGTGCGCGGCGGCGAGGTGTTGGTGATCCCGCCGCACGTTCCGCACGCCGCGTTCGCGCTCGAGGACACCGTCGACATCGACGTCTTTTCGCCGCCGCGCGAGGACTGGCTCGCGAAGACCGACGCCTACCTGCGCTAGACCATTCGGGAATCTCCCCCGTCTTGGGGGTCATTCCTGCCCGAGGCGCAACAGGATAGCTATGAAAGAGAAAACGAGCGCGGCTGCCGCTCTCAAAGTTGCCGAGTCGGAGCGGAAGGCGCGCGAGAGCGAGGTCCTGGCCCGCGAGGCTGTGGAGGCGTCGGCGAAGATCCGCGAACGTTTCGAAGCCGAGCGGGTGGCGCTCGCGAAGCGCTACGGCCCGCTCTCGCTCGGTTAGCGAATGTCGGCGCGCAGCGGCACGCGCGTCGCCGCGTTGTTTACCTCGGTCAGCCGGGTCAGCAAGCCGAGAAGCATCTGCGCCTCGAGCGGGGTGAACGCGGAGAGCAAGCGCTCCGAGGCGCGCGTCGCGGCCTCGCCCGCAGCGGCGAGGAGCTGTTCGCCGGCGGGGGCGAGGTGCAGTTCGCGCCGCCGCTTGTCCTCACCGGAGACCTCGCGCCGAATCAAGCCGCGCTCCTCGAGGCGCTTGACGACCGTCCCCACGGTCGAGCGGTCTAACCCGAGGAGCCGGCCGAGCGAGATCTGATCGAGCGCCGGAAACGTCTGCAGCGCCGTGAGGATGCCGTGCTGCGTCGTCGTGAGGTCGAAGGCGCCGCATTCCTCCGCGAAGATCCCGACCGCGATCTGGTGGGCGCGCCGCAGCATGAAGCCCGGGCGGCGGTAGAGCGCGTCGAGGCGCTCGTCTCGTTCCCAAAGATCGGCGCCCCGCGACTCGGGCGACTCCAGGGGGACCATCCGCACACCACCTCCGTACGCGGGAGACGGTAGCAGAATAATCAGTACACTGTCAAATTTCGCTGCGTCCCTGTTCGGTTAAGCCGCAACAATGCACGCAAGCGGACGCCGATTCGGCCCTCATATATTGACAGCACACTGACGAATCCGCAATCATCTTCCAGACGTCAGGGGCGGCCGCGGGCCGCGGCACCAGGAGGAGGCACCGTGGAGGTAGCGATCGTCGGCGGAGGGATCGGGGGTCTCACCCTGGCCCTGACCTTGCATCGTCGGGGGATCGCCGCCCGTGTCTACGAGGCGGCGCCCGAGATCAAGGCGATCGGCGTCGGGATCAACATCCTGCCGCACGGCGCGCGCATCCTCGCCGAACTGGGCCTCGAGGACGACCTCGCGCGCGTCGCCGTGACGACGAAGGAAGCGGCATTCTTCAACCGCTTCGGCCAGCTGATCTATCGCGAGCCGCTCGGGCGGTACGCCGGCTACGCGACCCCGCAGTTCTCGATTCACCGCGGCGACCTGCACCTCGTGCTGCTCGAGCACGCGAGGCGCGCCATCGGTGCCGACCGCATCCATACCGGCTGGCGCTGCGTCGGCGTCTCATCCGACGAGACGGGCGCGAGCGCGCGGTTCGTGAACCCCGTCAACGGCGATCCGCTCCCCGAACAGCATGCCGACGTCGTGATCGCGTGCGACGGGATCCATTCGGCGGTGCGCCGGCAGTTCTACCCGCACGAGGGCGCGCCGCGCTACTCGGGGGTGAACATGTGGCGCGGCGTGACGCGGATGCAGCCGATCCTCTCGGGCGCTTCGATGGTGCGCGCGGGTTGGCTCAGCCACGGCAAGATGGTGATCTACCCGATCCGCGACCACATCGACGAGGCGGGTAATCAGCTGATGAACTGGGTCGCCGAGATCGAGACGCCCAAGTACGAAGAGCGCGACTGGAACCGACGCGGCAAGCTCGAGGACTTCATCCACGCCTTCGAGGACTGGCACTTCGACTGGCTCGACGTCCCCGAGATGATGCGCAAGGCCGAGGCGATCCTCGAATTTCCGATGGTCGATCAAGAGCCGCTCGAGCGCTGGACGTTCGGACGCGTGACGCTGCTCGGCGACGCGGCGCACCCGATGGTGCCGCGCGGCTCGAACGGCGCCGGTCAGGCGATCCTCGACGCGCACGCGCTCGCCGATCTGCTCGCCGGCGTCGCCGATCCCGCCGAGGCGCTGCAGAAGTACGAGGCCCTGCGGCTCCCGGCGACCGCCGAGGTCGTGCGCACGAACCGCCGGAACCCACCCGACGCGATCGTGCGTGAGGTCGTCGAGCGTACCGGCGACAAGCCGTTCGCGAACATCGACGACGTGATCTCGAAAGAAGAGCTGCAGGAGTTCCTCGACCGCTACAAGCGCGTCGCCGGATACGACCGCGAGACGCTCGCAGCGGCGGCGCAGCGGGTGTAGCAGCGATGCGACGGGTGTGGTCGCTCCTGCGAACCGGATTGCTCGCGGCTCTCACCGCGGCGAGCTTCACCGGCGCGGCGCGCGCGCAAGGCGTTGCGACGCTGCGCGTCGCGACGACGCCGCTCGACATCGGCGCCGAAGTCCTCTTCGCGAAGGACGAGGGCTTCTTCGCGAAAGCCGGGCTCGACGTCGACGTCGAGCTGATGAACAACGGCTCCGCGATCGCCGCGGCCGTCGCGTCGGGCGCGGTCGACGTCGCGCAGGCGAACATCGTCTCGCTCGCGACCGCACACGAACGCGGCATCCCGTTCGTGCTCGTCGCGCCGGGCGGTTTCTATGCGAGCGCGAACCCAACGACCGCGCTCGTCGTCGCGAAGACCTCGCCGGTGCACGGTCCGAAGGATCTCGCCGGCAAGACGATCGCCATCAGTGGGATCAAGAACATCACGCAGGTCGCCGCGCAGAGCTGGCTCGCGCGCAGCGGCGTCGACGTCGCGAACGTCCACTTCATCGAGCTCCCGTTTCCGCAGATGGGTCCCGCGCTCGCCGGCGGGCGCGTCGACGCGGCGGTGATCGCCGAGCCCGACCTCTCCGACGTGCTGGCACAGGGCGGGCGCGTCGTTTCTCCCGTGTACGATGCGATCGGGAAGAATTTTCTTGTCGGCGCGTGGTTCACCACCGCAGCCTGGTCGCGCGCGCATCCGGACCTCGTCCGCCGTTTCGCCGCGGCGATCGCGCAGACGGCGGCGTGGGCCAACACCCATCAGGCCGAGTCGGCGCGCGTCCTCGAAAAGTACACCAAGATCGCGGTCCCGAGCGGGATGCGCCGCGCGACGTGGGCGGTGCGGCTCGACCCGGCGCAGGTCCAGCCGCTGATCGACGCGTCGGCGCGCACCAACGTCCTGCGCGCACCGTTCCCCGCCGCGGAGCTGATCGCTCCGACGCACTGAGCATCCGTCCGCCACGGTAAGGAGAAGTTCCACCATGTCGCTCGTCGCGCTCGGCCTCGATCCGGCCGTCGTTCAAGGACTGCGTGAGACGATCGCGCTCGGCAGCCGGGTCCTCGCCAAGCTCGAGCTCGTCGACTATCTCGGTCACGTCAGCGCGCGCGTTCCGGGGACCGACTACGTGTTGATCCGCGCGCGCGGCGCCGAGCAGGGAAACCAACTGCGCCTGCAGCCCGAGCAGGTGACGCTCGTCGATCTCGAGGCGAATCACGTCGAGGGCGCGTTCCGTCAGCCGGACGAGACGAAGCTGCACACGGAGATCTACAAGGTGCGATCCGACGTCGCGGCGATCGTCCACACGCACCAGCCGATCGCGACGATCTTCGGCGATCTGGAGCGTCCGATACTCCCGATGCAAGGGGTCATGGCGTCGGTCGTGCGCGAGGAGATCCCGATCTATCCGTCCTCGCGCAAGGTGACGACGACGGAGCAGGGCGCCGAAGTGGCGCGCGTCCTCGGCGACAAAACGATCGTGCACCTGCAGAACCACGGCGTCACGATCGTCGGCCGGCGGGTCGAAGAGGTCGTGATCAACGCGATCTGGCTCGAGCATCAGGCGAAGCTGACGCTGTGGGCCTCGATGATCGGGACCCCGCGCGGGATGCGCCGTGAGGAGCTCGAGCTGCAGGCCTCCGACGCGTTCGGCTTCGAGGGACGCTGGCGCTACTATACGAGCCTGCTCGATGACTGACGCGCAGGTGCTGATCGTCGGCGCGGGCCCGGTGGGGCTGACGCTCGCGATCGATCTCGGGCGGCGCGGCGTGCGTTGCACGCTCGTCGAGCGCAACGAGACCTCGATCCAGCTCCCCAAGATGGAGCGCTGCAACGTGCGCACGATGGAGATCTTCCGGCGCCTGGGGATCGCCGAGCAGGTTCGCGACGCGGGGCTGCCGCGCGAGGCCCCGATGGACGTCTTCCTCGCGCCCTCGATGGCCGCGCCGCCGATCGTCCATTTGCCGTATCCGTCGGTCGCCGACGCGAAGGCGGCGATCGCCGCGAACAACGACGGCCGCCCGCTCGAGCCGTATCAGCTGATCTCGCAGTACACGCTTGAACCGCTGCTGCGCCGCATCGCCGAGACGCTGCCGTCGGTCACGATCCGCTTCGGCTGCGAGCTGACGGAGTTCGCACAGGACGGCGAGGGCGTGACGGCGTTCCTGCGCACGAGCGGCGGCGCGACGGAGACGCAGCGCGCCGCGTATCTGGTCGGCTGCGACGGCGGCGCGAGCACGGTACGCAAGCAGCTCGGGATCGGGCT
This sequence comes from Candidatus Limnocylindria bacterium, assembly GCA_035493875.1. GTDB lineage: Bacteria > Vulcanimicrobiota > Vulcanimicrobiia > Vulcanimicrobiales > Vulcanimicrobiaceae > Vulcanimicrobium. The sequence continues at coordinate 9,331 of DATJHK010000048.1, read as the reverse complement.
CGCCGGGCAAGGGCGGATCCGCAAGCTCCGCCAGGCGCTCTTCCGCAGCGACGCGCTCTACGAGCGCATCCCGATGGGGAAGGGACGGCACTACCACATCGCCGTCGCACCGCTCTTCCCGTTCATCATCCTCCAGGACAGCACGCGGCACTGGACCCTCCACGCCGCCGCCGAGAGCGACGAGCAGATGGTGACGATCTTTCGCGACGCGCTCGGGATGCCGATCGACTTCGCGCTGCTCTCGGTCAACGAGTGGACGCAGCATCTGCTCTGCGCCGAGCGCTACCGCGAAGGACGCGTCTTCATCGCCGGTGACGCCGCGCATCTCGTCATCCCGACCGGCGGCCTCGGGATGAACACCGGTGTCGGCGACGCGACCGATCTGGGGTGGAAGCTCGCCGCGACGCTCGCGGGCTGGGGCGGCCCGGGGCTGCTCGACGCGTACGAGACCGAGCGCCGGCAGATCGGGTTGCGCAACGTCAAGGCGTCCGGCGCCGCGATGCAGGGACGGAACACCTGGCGCGCCGCCCCACCCGAGGAGATGGGGCGAAGGTTCGACGCCGAGCAGCGCAAGGTGACGGAGATCCTCGGGATCGAGGCCGGCTACCGGTATGTCGACTCGCCGCTGATCTGCGCCGAGTCCGGCGAGGCGCCCGATCCGGACGACCGCAGCTACGTCCCGACGACATGGCCGGGCGCACGTCTTCCGCACGTTTGGCTCGACGACGGCACGGCGCTCCACGATCGCCTCCGCGACGGCTACACGCTGCTGCGCCTCGGCGGGACGCGGACCGACACCGCGCCGCTCGAGCACGCCCTGCATGCGTCCGGCGCGCCGCTCGCCGTGCTCGACGTCCCCGATACGCGCTCGCGCGAGCTGTACGAACGCGATCTCGTGCTGGTTCGTCCCGACTTGCACGTCGTGTGGCGCGGCAACGCGCTTGCCGGCGAGCACGAGCGCATCGCCGCCGTCGCGACGGGGCACGCGGCGATCGCGGCGGCGCCGGGATGAGCGAACTCGTCCTGGCCGGTGCCGCGTGTCGCTTGCGGCCCTACCGCGTGAGCGACGTCGAGGCGCTCCGTGCCGCCGCGGACGATCCGCTGGTCGCGCGCTGGATGAACGCGACGTTTCCTCATCCGTACACGCGGACCGATGCCGAGGCATGGGTCGTCGTCGCGACGACGGCCGCGCCGAAGCGCCACTTCGCGATCGAGGTTGACGGTGCGTTCGCCGGCGGGATCGGCTTCCAGCCGCTGGGCGGCGAGCATCGCGGCGTCGCGCAGTTCGGCTACTGGGTCGCGCAACGCCTCTGGGGCCGCGGGATCGGAACCGAAGCCGCACGACTGCTCGCCGACCACGCGCTGCGCGAGGCGGGGATGCGGCGACTGGAGGCGATGGTGTTCGCCCCGAACGCCGCCTCCGCGCGCGTCCTGGAAAAAGCCGGCTTCCATCTCGAAGCACGGCAGCGCGAACGCTGCGTCGCCCGCGACGGAACGATCTGCGATGCGCTCCTCTACGTGCGGCTCGCGGGCGACCGCTGAAGCGACGGCGTGCGCGAACGTGAAACGGCCGCGGGCTGACTCCCGATCGCGAACTGTCCGCGCTGCGCCGGCGTGAGCTGCTCGATCTGCGCGTCGTTGAAGGGAAAGCGCGGAGCCTGCGCCGCCGTCAGCGCGGTGTAGCGTCCGCTGCCGCCGTGGACGGCGAGGACCGGAGCGTCGTCATCAGGCGTGCCGTGCGCGGTCCGGCCGAGCACGACGACCGTCCCTTCGTGTCCGCGCTCGCCGGACCACGCCGTCAGTTCCGTCGGTCTCGGGATCGGAGAGCCGCTGCGTCCCGGCGCGTCGTTGTGCGCGCGAACGGCTGCGGCGACGCGTTCGAGGTCCGGGTTCGGGGGATTCCGGCGGGGCGGAGGCGGGACGGGCAGCGCGGGCGGAGACGGTGGTGCGGGCTGACGGACCGGCGTCATGTCGATCGTCTGCGCCGGCGTCGGCACTTTGGCATACCGTCCGTGTCCGAGGTCCTGCGCGAGTTTTTCGTTGTTCGGGCCGTACGCGATCGTCCGTCCCGTCGCTCCCTCCGGAAGCTCGACGATGTCGCCCTTGGTCAGCGGCAAGGGGAACGCCTCGCCCCGTTCCATCGCGTCGGCCGGATTGCGCCGAACGCGCTCGTTATGGCCTTTGACGGCGTCTTGGATTTCTCGGAACTCCGCGTCGGCAGCACGCCCCGCGGCGTGTGCGTCGTGTTCGCCCGAGTCGCGCAGCGCAAGGCCGGTGAGACGCGCTGCGCCGGAGGCGAAGCCGATCCAGCCGCCGATCGAACTCAATCTCGATGCGGCCGTCAGGATGTTCGCGACGCCGGAAACCGTGGTGCCGGTCGCGGCGAGGTAATTGAATACCTCGCCCGCTTTCTTCTTGAACTCTGCCGAAGGCACGTCTCTTTTCCCCCCGTGAAAAGACGATGTGTTTGGTTGCGCGCGGCGCATGCGATCGGATCGCGCACAGATTCGCACCGCTCCGTTAAGCAACGTTTAAGGACACGCTCCGTGTAGCGTGCGACACGGTACAATCGGCTCTCGCGTCTTTGCGACGTCGGCAGGCGAGATGTTGCGTGCGTCATCGAACCGTGAAGCCCACACGCCGCCGGTGCGCAAGCGGGTCGCCGACGGTGAACGTCACCGCGTCGGCTTGCGCGCCGGCCCTTGCACGTAAGGTCCAGCGCCCGCGCGTCAGCGGGAGCGTCCAGCGCGTCGTGCGCGTAAGCAGCGGCGCACCGTTCAGACTCCACGACACGGGGCCGGCCCCGCGCGCGGCGACGGCGATGCGAGCGCCCGGTGCGGCTTCGTAGAGGTCGCCGTCGCGCGGTGCGACGATGCGCAGCGGTTCTCCCGCGCGCGGCGGCTGCGCGGCGAGCCAGGCGTCGTAGACGCGGCCGAGCGGACGCGGCGGCGTGACGTATGCGACGAGATCGCCCGCGTCGAGCCATTCGCGCACGACGCTCTCGCATGCAGCGGTCGGGCGCACACCCGTCGTCGCGCAGATCGGGCGGCGCACGTAGCCGGACGGTGGCGCGAACGCCGGCGGCGTACCGGGTTCGGCAAGCCGGCGGATGACGCGGTTCCAGAGCGGCGCAGCCCCGGTGACGCCGCTGACGCGCTGCATCGGCGCGCCGTCGAAGTTCCCGACCCACGTCGCGACGGTGTAATCGCGGGTGAAGCCGACGGTCCACGTGTCGCGGAAGTCGGACGACGTTCCGGTCTTCACCGCGCTCGGGAACGACGTGCGCAGCAGCGAGGCGACGCCGAAGGCGCGTGCGCGTGCGTGCGCGTCGGCGAGGATGTCGGTGACGAGCGCCCATTCCGTCGCGGCGCCGATCGGCTCGCGCGGCGGCGCGCGCTCGCCGAGGAGCGCGTGCGGCTGCACCGGACGGCCGCCGTTCGCGATCGTCGCGTACGCGCCGGCCAGCTCTTCCAGGCTCACCTCGCCGTCGCCGAGCGCGAGGCCGAGGCCGTAGTGCTCCGGCGTCTGCGCGAGGTGCGCGAAGCCGAGCGCGTGCAGACGGTCGAGGAAGCGCGTGACGCCGACCGCGCTGAGCACGCGCACCGCGGGGACGTTGAGCGAGTCGGCCAGCGCGATCCGCGCGCGCACCGGGCCCGCGAACCGTTCCGCGTAGTCGCTGGGCTCGTAGACGCGCAGGCCCGGGATCGCGTACGTCGTCGGGACGTCGGGCAGGATCGTCGTCGGCCGCACCGTGCGGCGCTCGAACGCAAGCTCGTAGAGGAACGGCTTGAGCGTCGAACCCGGCTGGCGCAGCGCGACGACCCCGTCGTTCTTCCCCGCACCGGCGCGCGCGAAGTAGTCGGCGGAGCCGACGTAGGCGAGGATCGCACCGTCGCGGTTGTCGAGCACGATCGCCGCGGCGTCGTGGACGCTCCGTTCGCCGAGCGCCGCGACGACGTGCGCGGCGGCGTTCTCGACGTAGCGTTGCAGGTCGCGGTCGATCGTCGTGCGCACGCGCGTCGCGTCGGGCGGGACGCTCGCCGTGAGGCGGAAGAGGAGCTGCGGCGCGGCGATCCCCTCGCGGCGCGGCAGGACGGCGATCTGCTCGTGCGCGGCGCGCGCGGCATCGTCCGGGCGGGCCAGACCGAGCGCCGCCATCCGCGCGAGGATCGCACGCGCGCGCACCGCGAGCGCGTCGCGGTGCGCGTACGGGTCGAGCCGGACCGGATCGTTCGGCAGCGCGGCGAGCCAGGCGGCTTGCGCGAGGTCCACCTCGCTCGCGGGGAGGCCGAAGTACGTGCGCGCACCGGCCTCGACGCCGACGAGGTCGCCGCCCATCGGCAGGCGGTTGACGTACGCCTCCAGGATCGCCGCCTTCGACGTACCCGTCTCGATGCGGCGCGCCAGCACCAGCTCCTCGAGCTTCCCGAACGGTGTGCGCGGCAATCCGTAGCGCAGCCGCGCGAGCTGCATCGTGATCGTCGAGCCGCCGGAGACGATCCGCCCGCTACGAACCGTCTGCCAGGCTGCGCGCACGAGCGCCGCGGTATCGACGCCGTCGTGCATTGGGAAGCGCGCGTCCTCGGCGGCGACGATCGCGGCGAGGAAGCGCGGCGAGACGCGGGCGAGCGGGACGCGCACGGCGTGCTCGGTGTCGCGGGCGAGAATCGTTCCCAGCGGCAGCCCGGTGCGGTCTTCGAACACGAGCGCGTTCGCACCGCCGCCGAAGGCACGCGGCCCGATCGGCCGGCACGCGAACGCGAGGACGGCGAGGGCGAGGGCTACCGCGAGGGGACCGAACCGCAAGGTTGCACCTCTGCTCGGACGAAGCTCGAACGCGCGTGCTCGCGCTCGGACGTCTCGTCGTCGTCTTCGCCGCAGCCGTCGCGCTCTGCTTCGCGACGGGATGCGCGCCGCGCCAATCCGGCCCGGGACGGCTCGCGGCGGTCGCGCCGCTCCCCGCCCCCTCGCCGCCGCCCTTCGTCGCGTCGGTCGCGCCGGTCGGCGAGGTGGGGACGCTGGCGCAGATCCGGGTCCGCTTTCGCGACGATCTGATCCCGCTCGAACGGCTCGAGTCGCCCGACGAGGCCGCGGTCCTGGCGCAGTTCTCGATCGAACCGGCGCTGCCGGGACGGTTCCGCTTCCTCACGCCGCGGATGATCGGGTTCGAAGCCGAGCGCGCGTGGCCCGGTGCGACGCGCGTGCGCGTGCACATCGCGAAGGGGCTGCACGACGTGCACGGCCGCGCGCTCGACCAGGACGTGACGTGGACGTTCGCGACGCCGGCGATCGCGCTCGCCGAGCTCCCGGGAAGCGCGGACGAGCGCGAGCCGCTCGACGTGCGTCCGCGCCTGGCGTTCACCGCGAACATGGCGCTCGACCGCGCGTCGCTCGAAGCGCACGCATGGGTGCGCGCGGACGGCGAACGCGGCGACGGGACGCGTCTGATCGTCCCGGCCGACACGGCGACCGCTTCGCCCTCGCCCACCCCGCAGCCCGACGAGGAGTTCGATCCCGCCAACCACACGTGGCGCTACGTCCTCGTCCCGGCGGCGCCGCTGCGAAAAGGGACGTCGTACGAGCTGGTGATCGAGCCCGGCGTGCTGCCGCGCGACGGGAACCGCGGCAGCGACCAGGCGTTCAGCGGGAGCTTCCGCACCTACGACACGCTGCGCTTCGACGGGATCGCGACGCGGCCGCCAGGGACGCGCTTCGTCGACGGCGATCCCGTACTCGCGTTCTCGACGCCGATCGACGAGAAGTCGCTCGACGCGATCAAGCTCGCGCCCGCACCGCCGCCGGGCGTGCGCGCGTTCGGCGTCGTCGACGGCGGGGTGGGGATCGCGCCGAACGTCCTCGCGCCGAACACGGCCTACACGGTGACGATCGGCGCCGACCTGCGCGACCGGTTCGGCCAGCGGCTCGCGCAACCGCAGCAGGCGACGTTCGAGACGAGCGATCTGGTCCCCGATCTCTGGGCGCCGAGCGGGGTGAGTCTCTTCCCCGCCGCGAGCGACGTGCGGCTGCATCTGTATGCGGTCAACGAGACGAGCGGCGTGCGCGCGACGTTCCGCGCGCTTCGTCCGGCGGACGTCGTGCAGTATCCCGATCCGTACGGCGAGAGCGACCGCGGCGACGTGCTGCCGCCCTCCGCCCAGTGGCCCGCGTTCGACGCGAGCGCGCCGCGTAACGTCGAGCGCACGATCGAAGTGCCGCTGCGCGCGAAGCTCGGCGCGGCCGGCGGCGTGCTCGCGTACGGCGTCGCGGGGCCGCTGCGGCCGAACGAGACCTTCGTCGCGAGCGGGGTCGTGCAGCTCACGAACCTCGGCGTCTTCGCTCAGTGGTTTCCCGACGGCGGGCTCGTGCGCGTGAACCGCATCGCCGACGGGAGGCCGGTCGGCGGCGCACAGGTCGAGATCTATCCCTCGCAGGCCGACGCGAAGGAGAAGACCGCGCCGGCCGCGTGCGCCCGTGGGAAAACCGACGCGAACGGCGTCGCGCGGTTCGCAGCCGCGGATTTCGCGCGCTGCGCCGCGCGCGACGGAGGCGAGAACCAAGCGCCCGCGTTCGTGACGATCGTTCGCGCGGGGACGGACTGGACGTACGTGCGCAGCAGCGATTTCAACGGCGCGTACGCCGGCGATTTCTTCAACGGCTGGTCGTCGGCGACGCCGCTTTCGCGCGGGACGATCTTCTCCGATCGTGAGCTCTATCAGCCGGGTGAGACGGCGCAGCTCACCGCGGTGGGGTGGTTCCTGACCGACGGTGTACTGCGGCGCGGCACGGCGCCGTCGTACGGCCTCGTGCTCGAAATGCCGAACGGACGCAAGCGCGATCTGGGCCGCGGCGCGCTCGACGCCTACGGGACGTTCTCGTTCCCGGTCGCGCTCCCGAAGGACGCGCCGCTCGGCGTCTATCTCGTGCGCGCGAGCGCGGGGAACGGCGAGCAGCTCATCGGCGACTTCCGCCTCGCCGAGTTCAAGCCGCCGAACTTCAAGGTCGATCTCGCGCTCGATCGTACGGTCGCGCGGCGCGGCGAGACGGTCGGCGGAACCGCGACGAGCGCGTACCTCTTCGGCGCACCGCTCACGGGCGCGTCGACCGCGTTCACCGTCACGCGCTCGCCGAGCGACTTCACGCCGAAGGGACGTGACGACTACACGTTCGGACGGCGCTGGTTCTGGCCCGAGGAGCCACCCGACGCGGCAACCGACGTACTGCAGACGACCGCGAGCGTCGACGAGAACGGGAAGAGCGCGGTCCGTGTCTCCGTCGCCGGCGACTTGCCGTATCCCATGCAGTACGAGGTCGACGCGGAAACCACCGACGCGTCGAACATCGCGGTCGCCGACAGCAAGACGTTCACCGCGCTTCCGAGCGAGACGCTGATCGGGCTGCGGGCCGACGACGTGGGAACCGCCGGGACGCCGCTCGCCGTCGCGACGCTCGCGACCGATCCGTCCGGCGCGGCGCGCGTCGGGACGGCGATCCATCTCGAGCTGCAGGCGGCGAATTACGCGAGCGCGACGCAGATCGTCGAGGGCGCGGAACAGGCGGTGCAGTCGGTGACGTACGCGACGGTCGCCAGCATCGACGTCACCAGCGCGAGCGCGCCCGTGAGCGCGTCGCTCACGCCGCCGAAACCTGGAACGTACCGCCTGCGCGCGACGCTCGCCGGCGCGAGCGACGGCGCGGCGGAGACCGACGACCAGGTGTTCGTCGGCGGCAGCGGCGAGACGGCGTGGTACGCGCGCGATCCGAACCTCCTCACCGTCAAGCTCGACAAGGCGACGTACGCGCCCGGCGCAACGGCAACGGTACTCGTGCAATCGCCGTTCCCGAACGCCGAGCTGCACGTGCTGGTCGTGCGCCACGGCGTCATGTGGGAGACCACGCAGCTCACGACGAGCGCAGCACCGACGGTGCGTTTCACCGTTACGCCCGCGATGCTGCCGAACGCCGTCGTCGAGGCGTTCGCCGTGCGCCGCGGCGCGCCGCCGAAGACGAACCCCGGCGACAGCGGCAACGCGCTCGCACGCGTCGGCTTCGCGCCGTTCGACGTCGCGCTCGGCGGAAAATACGTCGCCGTCACCGTGCGCGCCGACGCCGGTGTCCTCGCGCCCGGCGGAAAGCAGACCGTGCGCATCCACCTGACCGATGCGGCCGGCCGTCCGCTCCGCGCGCAAGCGACGCTGATCGTCGCCAACGATGCGGTCCTCGCGCTCACCGGCTACCGTCCGCCCGATCTGGTGAAGACGGTCTACGCCGATCAGCCGATCTCGACGCGCTATGCCGACAACCGCAGCGCGCTCGTCCTCGCATCGCCCGAGCGGCCGCAGGAGAAGGGCTGGGGCTACGGTGGCGGACTCTCGGGAGAAGAGGCCGATCCGCGGGTGCGGCGTCGCTTCTCGCCGCTCGCATACTTCGCGGGCGCGTTGCGCACCGATGAGCACGGCGACGCGAGCGCGAGCTTCACGCTTCCCGACGATCTGACGACGTGGCGCGCGATGGTCGTCGCCGCGAGCGCCGACGGCCGTTTCGGAAACGGTGAAGCGACGTTTCGCACGACGCTCCCGCTCGTCGCGAACCCCGCGTTTCCGCAATTCGCGCGCCCCGGCGATACGTTCGAGGGCGGGGTCGCCGTGACGAACGGCACCGGCGCGCAAGGAACGTTGCACGTCGACGCCTCGCTCGCGGGGCCGCTGGCGTTCCTCGTCGACCGCAAGCAGCAGCCGACGACGCTGCTCGAGGCGCCGCTGGAGCGCATCACGCGCGCGTATCGCTTCCCGATCGTCGCCACCGGTGCGGGAGGGGCGACCGCGACGGTGCGCGTCGCCGCAGCCGGTGCCGCCGACGCCTTCGCGGTTCCGCTGCCGGTGCGCGATCTCGATGTCTCGGAGGCTGTCGCGCAAACGGGGTCGACGCAGGCGCGCGCGAGCGTGCCGCTCGAGGTCGCGGCGGGGACGCCGCGCGACGCCGGGGGGCTCGATCTCGTGCTCGCGCCCTCCCTGATCCCAGAAATAGGGGTCGCGGCCGACGCGGCGCTGCGCGGCGACGAGCGGCTCGCGCTCTCGGCGGCGAGCCGCCTCGCCGTCGCGAGCGATCTGGCGATCCTCGTCGCACGCAACGGCGGCGATCCGCGCGCGGCGCGTGCTCGCGCGGCGCAGGAGATCGCGGCGCTGCGCGACTTGCGGCGCGCCGACGGCGGCTTCGCCGCGTACTGGCGGGCAGAAGGATCGTCGGCGTGGGATTCGCTTCCGGCGCTCGCCGCGCTGGCTCGCGCACGCGAGGCGCAGGTGCCGATCGACGACGCGTTGCTCGACGGCGCACG
>DATJHK010000047.1:0-25459 GCA_035493875.1 Candidatus Limnocylindria bacterium | reverse complement strand
GCCGGCTGAGCCAGCGCGTCGCGGCGCAGGCCGACCGGGTCGAGCTGGTCGTCGCCGGCTTCGCCGTCGATCTCGCCGCGATCGGCCGCCCCGTCGGCCGGGTGTGAGGGGAACGATCGTGCCGGTCTTTCGTAGGCTTTGCTGCCTGCTCGCCCTCACCGCGGCCGCTGCGCTGATCGCACCGACCGCCGCCGTGGCAACGCCCGCCGGGGCGCGGCGCATCGTTACGCTGGTGCCCTCGCTCGCCGAGGATCTCTACGCGATCGGCGCGGGGGCGCAGGTCGTCGGCGTCTCCGCCTACAGCGACTACCCGGCCGCCGCGCGCGCGCTGCCGGTCGTTGCCGGTTTCGCCACGATCTCGACCGAGCGTATTCTTGCCCTTCATCCGGACGTCGTCGTCGGGATCGTCGCGCAGGCGCGCCTCACCGACGACCTGCGCCGCGCCGGGATCCGCGTCGTGCTTCTGCGCGACGACAGCTTGGCGGATCTCGATCAGAATCTGCGCGCGCTCGGCGCGCTGAGCGGACGCGGCGCGGCGGCCGACGCGCTGCTCGCGCGGCTGCGCGCGCGAACCGCCGCGCTCACGCGCACCGTCCGCGCGCGCCGGCGCAGACCGACGGTCTTCGTCGTCCTCGGGACCGCTCCGATCTTCACCGTCGGCCAGGGTTCGTACATCGCGCGCTTGATCGAGCTTGCCGGGGGAGCGAACGCTGCGGGCGATCTGCGCGTTCCCTACGGGCGCTACAGCGGCGAAGCGCTGCTCGCCAGCCAACCCGACGTGCTCGTGGTCGACCCGGCCGTGCGCTTCGGCGAGGTGCTCTCCGGTGCGCCCTGGAACGCGCTGCGAGCGGTGCGGGAGCACCGCGTCTCGACCCTTCCCGACGCGGCGATCTTGGAACGACCCGGGCCACGCTACAACGAGGGCTTGGCCTGGCTGATCGACACGCTCAACCACCTCGCATCGTAAGAATCGTGCACGAAGACCGCCGTCTCTATCCCACCGGACCCGCGCCGCAGCGCGCTCTCGTCGTCGCCGTCGACCTGCAGGACCCCGAGCGTCCGCTCGCGCCGGAGTTGGCCGAGTTCGTCGCGCTCGCGCGCGCCGCGGGCGCGAACGTCGTCGGCGAGGTGGTGCAGAAGCTGCCGCACGTCGATCCGGCGACGCTGGTCGGGAGCGGGAAGGCGCGCGAGATCGCGGAGCGCGCGAACGAGCTGAACGCCGACGTGCTGTTCGTCTTCAACGACCTGCGGCCGCGCCAGCGTACGAACCTCGAGAAGGTGGTGCCGCTGCCGATCGTCGATCGCACGATGCTGATCCTGGACATCTTCGCGCAGCATGCGCGCTCCCGCGAAGGGCAGCTGCAGGTCGAGCTGGCCCAGCTGCGCTACCGGCAGTCGAACCTCATCGGCGTCGGTGCGGCGCTCTCGCGCCTGGGCGGCGGCGTCGGCACGCGGGGCCCCGGCGAGACGAAGCTCGAGACCGACCGGCGCCGGATCGCGCAGCGCGTCACACTGCTCGGGCGCCAGCTCGACGACGTGCGCAAGCAGCGCGCGACGCGCCGTTCCGGCCGCGGCGGCGACCCGTTCGTCGCGCTCGTCGGCTACACGAACGTCGGCAAGTCCTCGCTCTTGAACCGCATCGCGGGCGCGCGTGACGGCGACGGCGCGTTCGTCGCCGACCAGCCGTTCGCGACGCTCGACCCGACGCTGCGCCGCGCGTACGTCGCGCCGGGGCTCAACGTGCGGCTTGCAGACACGGTCGGCTTCATCACCGCGCTCCCGCAGGAACTGGTCAACGCGTTCCGTGCGACGCTCGAGGAACTCGACGCGGCCGATCTGCTGATCCACGTCAGCGACGCGGCGAATCCGGACTGGCCGCGGCAGAAGGGCTCGGTCGAGGCGATCCTGCGCGAGTTGCACCTCGACGAGAAGCCGACGATCGCGGTCTTCAACAAGGTCGACCGGCTCGAGGCCGGCGCGCAGGCGGCGCTTCCGGGCGACGCGATCGAGGTGAGCGCGAAGAGCGGCACGGGGATCGACCGGCTGCGCGAAGCGATCGCGGAGCGCCTGCGCTGATGCGCGCGCGCGCGCTCGCGCTCACGATCGCCCTCGCGCTGAGCGGTTGCGCCGGAGCCGCGCACACGACGACTGCGGCGCAGAACGACGATTTCGTCGCGCTCTACCGCTCGCTGCACCCGTCGATCGTCTTCTTCACGATGAAGATCCCGGCCGACGACCCCAAACGCAAGGGGCAGTGGGACGACGCGTACGGGAGCGGCGTCGTCGTGCAGAGCGGTCCATGGGGCTCGCGCGTGCTCACCGACGCGCACGTGATCCAGGACGCGCGCGATCTGGTCGGCACGATCGGCGACGGACCGCACGCGAAGGCGACCGTCGTCGCGCGGACCGACGACGACATCGACCTCGCGCTCGTCGACGTCGCGATCCCGAACGCGAAGCCTGTGACGCTCGGGAGCTCGAAGAGCCTCATCCCCGGAATGGCGATCGGCGTGCTCGGCTATCCGATCCCCGACGCCTTCGAGGATGAGCACCTCGGCCGCACGGTTTCGCTCTATACCGGACGCATCGCGAGCGTGCGCAAAGGCGCGCTCGAGATCGACGTTCCGATCATCCCCGGCGAGAGCGGCGGGCCGGTCTTCGAGGCGACGTCGGGCGCGGTGATCGGGATCGCCGAATCGCGCTTCGAGGAAGAGCGCGCGATCGGGTTCGCCACGCCGATCGACGAGGCGACGGCCTTTCTCGCCAAGCACCGCCACCCCTGATCACAGCGTGACGAGCGTGGGGCTCCCCACGCCGACGAACGCGGCGCGAATCTCGTCGAGGTAGGCGGGGTTCGCGACGACGACGACCTCGGCGGAGCCGTCGAGCGCGACGTGCGGCGGTTCGATCCGATGGCCCGTGCCGGGAACGAAGCGGCCGTGCTTGCGGGGGTTCACGTCGATGACGACGTCGACGCCGTCCGATTCCGGCTGGAGCAGGTTCAGGAACGTCACGCCTTTCGCGCCGGCTCCCCACAGGATGGTCTTGCGGTGCGCCGCGTCCGAAAGGCATTCTCGCCAGCGTGCGATCGCCTCTCGGGTTGCGTCGCTGAACGCGGCCGCCTCCGCGCGCAACTGCGCCAGGGCGGCCGCGGGAACCGTCGCGTCCCGCGGCGCGGGTGCGACGGAGGCTTCGAGCGCGAGGAACTGATCGTCGAACTGCGGCCTCACCGTGCTGACCTCGAAGCCCGCGCGCGTGAAGAGCGCGCACAGGGAGGCCGACGTGAAGTACGAGGGGTGCTGGTAGTGCAGTTCCCACAGCGCGCGGTCCCCGAGGATGTAGTCGCCGCTCGGCACCTCGAAATACACCGTCGTGTCGGACTGCTCGTCGAGTGCCTTGCGCACCGAGCGCAGGAGGGTCGCCGGTTCCTCGAAGTGCTCGAGGACGTGACGGCAAAGGAGCAGCTTCGCGCGCACCCCCGCGTAGCGCTCGTCGTAGTAATCGGTGACGAACTCGATACCGCCGGTGTCTTCGCCCGGAGCAGGCCGATAGCTCGGCCCGAAGGAGATGCCGTGACAGCCGCTTTCCGCCGCTAGGAGGCGCAGGAAATCGCCGCTGCCGCCCCCGACCTCGACGACGTTCGCGCTGCGGATCGCATGCCGCCGCGCGAGGTCGTGCACGAGCTCGAGCGCGTAGTCGCGGAAGCGGCCCGAGAACATCTGCGAATTCTCGTAGTCGACCTCATAGTCGACGAGACGGTCGTCGTAGGCGCCGTTGAAGAGGTGACCGCACGTCGTACACAGGGTGAGCACCAGCGGTGCGCGCGCTGCCTCACGCGCCTGCTCCGCGCTGCGCCAGAGCCGGTTCGTGTCGACCGGGAGCCCTTCGAGGCGGGTAACGAGGATCGACGTCGAGTTGCCGCATGCGAAACACGGCCTCGATTCGGTTTGTGGGGAACGGACTATCGCGTCAGCGCTCAGCGTCATACCGGGTCATTGTGGGGACGAAGCTGGACGCCGTCGCGGGTCGACAGACCATGCTGCGCGGGACCTCCGGGCCATCGGCGCGGCTAGCGTGGGATGCCGGCGTTGATGTGGAGGCGCACGCGCGAGCGGTCGCCGATCCAGCGTGCAGGCGGGATCCGCCACCACCGCGCCATCGCGTCGAGCGGCGTCGCGTAGGAGGCGCGTTTGGCGGCGAAGGCCGGCCAAGCGTCCTCGAGCGGGTGCAACGGGACGCCCATCTCGCGCAGCGCGCGGTACGCCGCGACGAACTCGTCGTACTCGACGCCCGCTTCGTCGCCACTCGGCAGGCTGAAGAAGTTCGCGAAGTCGTGCACGAGGTGAGCGCCGGCCCGCAGCGTCAGCTCGGCTTGGCCGCGGTGATCGAGATCGACGGTCGTGATCAGGAGCGTCGATGCGTCCAGGAGCGCGCCGAGCGTGCCGACCCACGACTCGTCGTCGTGGCTCGAGCGGAAATAACTCAGGATCGGGTAGGCGAGGTGCGTCTCCATCACCTCGCTGATCCAGCGCTGCGTCTCACGCAGCAGCGGCCCGATGTCGTCGACGAGGTCGAGCCTGACGTGGTTCTTCACGAACTCCAGGCCGCTCGGCGGCGCGCCGGTGCGCACGGAGATCGTGACGACGAACGCCTCGCGCCGCTGAAACGCGGCGAAGCTTTGGAAGAGGAACGTCGCGACGATCGCCACGACGCCCAGGCCGCTCGCGGCGGCACAGAGCGCGACCAGGCGTGTGAGCGGTGCGACCGGGACGATGTCGCCGTAGCCGATCGTGGTGAGCGTCGTGCCGGCGAAGTAGATCGCCGAGCCGAGGCTCGGATGCGGCCGCAACTCGGCCCGCAGCGCCCAGAAGACCAGGCCGTAGCCGACGATGAGCATCGCGACCCACGCGGCGAGGAACAGCATGAGGATCGAGGGTGCGAAGAGGGCGAGCGTGTCCTCGCGGCGCTCGGCGTCGCGCAGACGCAGTGCCGCGTCGCGCCAGATCCGCCAGCCGCGGCGCGAGAGGAGGACGCTCGGCCGGTAGCGGCCGCCGACGGAGCGCGGTACGATCACCGACTGGAAGACGTCAGCCAGCGCCGCGACCAGCAAGGCCAGTCCCGTTACCCCGGCAAGGAACTCGAGCACGTTACCCGGGTCCGGTCGACGCCAGGCCGATCAGTCCGATGTCGCTCGTCTCGCCCTTGCGGACGACGATCGAGCCGCTGTAGTCGCTGTAGCCGGGCGAGTGGATCAGAACCGGCTGTGTGCCGATCTGCACTTGCACCGTGAAGCCCCCTTGGTCCGAGGGCGAGAGATACCGTGTCTGCCCGCCGACATTGATGACGACGGTCGGGATCGGCTGCTGAGTTTTCGCGTCGACGACCCGCCCCGTCACCGTCCCGGTGTCAGTGACGCCCAGTGCGTTTGGATTGGGCGAGCATGCGACTGCCAGGGCCAGCAGGCCCGACATGAAGGCAGGTTGGGTTAACGTCGTGTATATCCTCAGGTCGATGTCTCCCTACGGTCCGGTCGCAATCTACCTAGCCATCGCGTTCCTGGCATCGCTCGCTTTTTGCGTGCTGCCGGGTCTGCTTGGCCGCAAGAAACCGAACCCGGTGAAGTCCGAGGCGTACGAGTGCGGCGTCGAGCCGACCTCCGACGTCTCCGGGCGGTTCCCCGTTCGATTCTACCTGATCGCGATGCTGTTCGTGATCTTCGACGTCGAGGCGGCTTCGTTTTATCCGTGGGCGGTGCAGATGCACCAGCTGCGGGTCTTCGGTCTCCTGGAGATGCTCAGCTTCGTGGTCGTGCTCGCGATCGGGTATGCGTACGTCTGGAAGAGAGGCGGATTTCAGTGGCGTTAGGGAGCGGAGGGGACTTCCTCCTCACGACGGTCGATTCGGTGGCTCGCTGGGCGCAGTCGTCCAGCGTATGGCCATTGACGATGGGGCTTGCTTGTTGTGCCATCGAGATGATGACCGCGACCGCCCCGGAGTACGACATCGCCCGCCTCGGCTCCGAGGTCTTCCGGGCCTCGCCGCGCCAGGCCGATCTGATGATCGTCTCCGGGCGCGTCGCCAAGAAGATGGCGCCGATCGTCAAGCGTCTCTACGACCAAATGGCCGATCCGAAGTGGGTCATCTCGATGGGCGCCTGCGCTTCGAGCGGCGGCGTCTTCGACAACTACGCGATCGTGCAGGGCGTCGATACGATCATCCCGGTCGACGTCTACGTTCCTGGATGCCCACCGACTCCGGACGGTCTGCTCTACGCGGTCAACCTGATCCAGCAACAGATCAAGCAAGGTGGCCGTGGCGGGATCCTCGCCCGAGCCTAGTTAGAGAGAGATGCCTAGCTCCCAAGCTCCACCGGCCGGGGCGACCGCCCTCGACCCGACCGCCGTACGTCCCGACATCGCCGACGCCCGCATCCTGCGGGTCGCGCCAGCAGAACTGATCGCTACCCTGCGCGCTTTGAAGCGCGAGGGGTTCTCCATGCTCATCGACGTCGGCGGCGTCGACTATCCCGGCCGCGAGCCGCGCTTCGAGGTCGTCTACCATCTGCTGAAGCTGCCGACCGCCGAGGCGACGATCGGCGAGGTCGGCACCCCCGAGCGCGTGCGCGTGCTGTGCGGCGTCCCGGAGGCCGATCCGGTCGTCCCGACCGCCGTCGCCCTGTGGCCCTCGGCCGATTGGCCGGAGCGCGAGGTCTTCGACCTGTACGGCGTGCGCTTCGAGGGGCACCCCGATCTGCGCCGGATCCAGATGCCCGACGACTGGGAGGGCTACCCGCTGCGCAAGGACTACCCGCTGCGCGGCCCCGCCCGCGAGCGCGCGCCGCGCCCGTCGTTCGCGCTCAAGTCGAACGTCGCCGCCGGCACCCCCGCCTCTGGCCGCACCGCAGCGGCGCTCCAGCAGCAGATCGTGCAAGCCCGCACCCAGGCCCAGGCCGACGAGGGGAAGACGCCGTGACCGGCTCCGTAGCACCCGACGCGCTCGCGCTCGACGTGGTCGAGAAGAGCGACGGCCGCATGGTCCTCTCGATGGGACCGCAGCATCCCTCGACGCACGGCGTCCTGCAGGTCGTCACCGAGATCGAAGGCGAGATCGTCACCAAAGCCTCGCCCGAGATCGGCTACCTGCACACCGGGATCGAGAAGAGCGCCGAGAACCTCTTCTGGTCGCAGGCCTCGACGGTCATCGAGCGGATGGACTACCTCTCGCCGCTGACCAACGCGCTCTGCTACTACCTGGCGGTCGAGAAGCTGCTGGGGATCGAAGCGGAGATCCCGCGCCGCGCGAACCAGGTGCGCGTGCTCCTCGCCGAGCTCTCGCGGATCGCCTCGCACTGCGTCTGGCTGGGCACCGGCGGGATCGATCTGGGCGCACTGACAGGATTTTTCTACTGCTTCGACCTGCGCGAACGGATCCTCGATCTCTTCGAGGCCTCGGGCGGCGCTCGCATGCATCCGAACTACATCCGCGTCGGCGGGCTCGCACAGGATCTGCCGCAAGGGTTCCTCGGCAAGCTCGACGCGGTGATCGCGATGTACGAGCCGCGGATGCGCGACGTGCGCGCGCTCCTGCAGAAGAATCCGATCCTTCAGGACCGCATGATCGACGTCGGGATCCTCTCGGCGGAAGAAGCGGTGCAGTGGGGGATGACCGGCCCGATCCTGCGCGCATGCGGGATCGCGTACGACGTGCGGAAAGCGTTTCCGTACAGCGGCTATCAGCAGTACGAGTTCGACACGCCGACGCGCACCGAGGGCGACGCGTACGCGCGCTTCCTCGTACGGCTCGACGAGATGGACGAGTCGATGCGGATCATCCGCCAGGTGCGCAAGCAGCTCGACGAGCCCGGTCCGGTCCAGATCCCGGACACGAAGTTCGCCCCGCCGCCCAAAGAGACGATCGCGCTCTCGATGGAGGCGTTGATCCACCACTTCAAGCTCGTCTCCGAGTCGTTCCGCGTCCCGCCCGGCGACGTCTATCAGGCCGTCGAGGGGCCGCGCGGGGAGCTCGGCTACTACGTCGTCTCGAACGGCGACAACCGGCCCTGGCGGGTGCGCACGCGGCCTCCGTCGATGTACAACCTGCAGGTCCTCAAGAAGATCGCGATCGGCGAGCTGATCGCCGATATGGTGGTCATGATCGGTTCGCTCGATCCCGTCTTCGGCGAGGTGGACCGGTGAGCGCGCTCGAGATCAACGCCGCCGCGCCCGACCTGCCGCCGGCCGACTGGAACCCGTACGTCCATCGCCCGGGGCACCCGTTCGACGAGCTGTTCGCGCGCCTCAAGCCCGAGTTCGAGCGCATTATCGCGCAGTACGAGCAGTCGCGCTCGGCGCTGATCCCGATGGCGCACCTGTTCGTCGAGCACGAAGGCTACGTCTCGCCGAACGGCCTCGCGGTGATCGCGCACATGCTCGATCTCTCGCCGGCGATCGTCGAGTCGACGGTCTCGTTCTACACGCTGCTCTTCCGGCGGCCGGTCGGCAAGTACATGATCCAGATCTGCCGCAACCTCTCGTGCATCATCAACGGTGCGGAAGAGATCATGGCATACGCGCGCGAGCGGCTCGGGATCGATCACCTCGAGACGACCGACGACGGGCTGATCTCGTACGAAGAGGTCGAGTGCCTCGCAGCGTGCGACCGCGCGCCGTGCGCGCAGGTCAACCTCGAGTTCGTCTACGACCTCACGCGCGAGCGCGTCGACGAGATGATCGACGCGATCAAGGCCGGGACGTACGAGATCAAACCGCTCACGCAGACCGTCAAGCCCGGACGGACCTGGAAGGTCGAATCCGAGACGGGTCGCAAGTCGGCCGGCGGCGTCGGCGTCGAGAGCCCGAACAACGCGGGTGGGATCGGCGACCGCAGCGGGATCGCGATGTTCGACCTGATCGTCGGCAAGCCGCGCTACGAGCAGCGCTCCGACGAGCGGCTCCTGCGCGAGACGACCCTGCGGCCGGAGATTTCGGAGAACGGACACCACTAGCATGGCATCGCTCATCACCCCGATCCTCACCAAAGGCATCGGTGAGCTGAATCTCCGGGAGATCGACGTCTATCGCGCGCAGGGCGGCTACGAGCAGCTCAAGCGCGCGGTGACCGAGATGACGCCGCAGGCCGTGCAGGAGCTGTGCAACGGCTCGAACCTGCGCGGTCGCGGCGGCGCCGGGTTCCCGACCGGGCGCAAGTGGTCGTTCTTGCCGAACAACGGACGTCCGCGCTACATGGTCTGCAACTGCGACGAGGCCGAGCCCGGCACGTTCAAGGACCACATGCTGCTCGAGGAGACCCCGCACCAGATCATCGAGGGGATCCTGATCGGCGCGTACGCGATCGGCTGCGAGCACGCGTTCATCTACATCCGCGGCGAGTTCAAGCGCGGCTACGAGATCATGCGCGCCGCGGTACAGCAGGCGCGTGACGCCGGGATCATCGGCGAGAACGTCTTCGGTTCGGGGAAGAAGCTCGAGTTCACGATCCACCGCGGCGCCGGCGCCTACATCTGCGGTGAAGAGACCGGGCTGCTCAACTCGCTCGAAGGACGCCGCGGCGAGCCGCGCCTGAAACCGCCGTTCCCGGCGATCAAGGGACTCTACGGCGAGCCGACCGTCGTCAACAACGTCGAGACGCTGGCGTATCTGCCGTACATCATGCAGCACGGCGCGGAGTGGTTCGCGAAAGCGGGCCCCGAGCGCTCGCCGGGCTTCAAGGTCGTCTCGATCTCGGGGCACGTCGTCAAACCGGGGAACTACGAGGTTCCAATGGGGACGACGATCCGCCAGCTGATCTGGGATTGCGCCGGAGGCTTGCGTCCTGGAAGAACGTTCTTGGGCGTGCAGCCCGGCGGCGGATCGTCAGCGTGTCTTTTCGAAGAACACCTGGACCTCTCGTACGACTTCGACACGATCGCGAAGGCCGGCTCGATGCTCGGCTCGGGCGCGATGGTCGTCTTCGACGACACGACCGACTTCGTCAAGGCCGCGCACGCGCTGATCCGTTTCTACGCGCACGAGTCGTGCGGCCAGTGCACGCCGTGCCGCGAGGGCGGCCACTGGATCGAGAAGACGCTGCGCCGCATCCTCGAGGGCAAAGGCGTCGAGTCCGACATCGAGGTCCTCGTCTCGGCGGCGCATCAGCTGACGGGGCTCAACCTGTGCGCGCTGGGCGATTCGATCGAACCGTTCCTGGCCTCGGTCGTGAAGCGCTTCGAGCCGCAGTTCCGCGCCTACATCAAACCCGGTACGCCGGAGAAGGTCGCCGTTTAAGTGTCCACGACCGTACCGCAGACCGAGCTCGTGACCGTCTTCATCGACGGCGTCGAGGTGCGCGTTCCGAAGGGGACGCTCGTCGTCGAAGCCGCGAAGGTCATCAACACCGACATCCCGGTCTATTGTTATCATACGAAACTGGGACCGGCCGGTCTCTGCCGCGTGTGTTTGGTGGAGATCGAGGGGATGCCGAAGCTGCAGATCGGCTGCAACACCACGGTCGCCGAAGGGATGAAGGTCAACACGCGCAATGCCAAGGTCGACGAGGGGCGGCGCGCGATCCTCGAGTTCTTTCTGCTGAACCACCCGCTGGACTGCCCGATCTGCGACAAGGGCGGCGAGTGCGATCTCCAGGATTTCTCGATGGCGTACGGTCAGGGCGCTTCCCGCATGGTCGACGCGAAGACGCCGAAGCCCAAGGCGGTTGATCTCGGGCCGACGATCGTGCTCGACGAGGAGCGCTGCATCGTCTGCCAGCGCTGCGTGCGCTTCGACGACATCATCACGCGCGAGAGCTCGCTGCGCACCGAGGACCGCGGCGCGCACACGATCATCGCGACCGCGACGGGGAAGCCGTACGTCTCCGACTTCACCGGGAACGTCACCGAGCTGTGCCCGGTCGGCGCGCTAACCTCGAAGACCTATCGCTTCCGCTCGCGCCCGTGGGACAACCACCGCACGACGACGACGTGCACGGAGTGCGCCGTCGGCTGCCAGATGCACGTCGACGAGCGCGGCAACACGCTGATGCGCACGATGAGCGTCCCCGAGGACGACGCGATCTCCGACGGCTGGCTGTGCGACCGCGGGCGCTACAACATCGGCTTCGTCAACGAGGAGCGCCGCCTCACGCAGCCCTTGCTCAAACAAGATGGCGCGTGGGTGCAGATCGGCTGGGACGATGCGATCGCGCTCTGGGCCGCTGAGCTGAGGAAGGCGGGGAAGAACGCCGGCGTCCTCGGCGGCGGCCGGCTTCTCAACGAAGAGGCGTATCTCGCCGCGCACGTGTTCCGGGCGCTGGGGATCGAGAACCTCGACCACCGCGTCGGCGCGCAGGGGATCGTCCACCACGACGGTTTCGCTTCGCACGCCGATCTCGAGAACGCCGACACGATCGTCACGCTCGGGCGGCCGCCCTCGCAGCTCGCACCGATCCTCGACCTGCGCATCCGCAAGGCCGTCTCGCGGCGCGGCGCGCGGCTCATCTCGGTCGGCGATCATGCGGCGCGCAGCTTCGTCCCCGAGACGCGCGCGAC
The DNA here is from genome assembly GCA_035493875.1 of Candidatus Limnocylindria bacterium. Lineage (GTDB taxonomy): Bacteria > Vulcanimicrobiota > Vulcanimicrobiia > Vulcanimicrobiales > Vulcanimicrobiaceae > Vulcanimicrobium. The sequence goes on along the minus strand of DATJHK010000047.1, from coordinate 13,917 downwards.
GACGACGGCCGAGCTGCAAGCCGCGCTCGGCGAGAAGCCCGGGCGTGTCGCGATCGTCTGGGACGGCGTCTCGTTCCCCGGCGGCCCCGCGCTGACCGCGCCGCTGCACGCGCTCCCGCAGGCCGACGTGATCCGTTACGTTCTTCCTGAGACACCGAACGGACGCGGCGCCGACGCCCTCGGCCTACGCCCGCGCGGCGACGGACTGCACACCCGCGCGATGCTCGAAGCCGCGCGCGACGGGAAGCTCGGCGTCCTCTCGATCCTGGGCGCGAACCCAGTGCTGCGCTTCCCCGACCGCGCGCTCGTCGAGGCCGCGTTGCGCGCGACGCCGTTCGTCGTCGTGACCGAGCTGTTCATGACCGAGACGGCCGAGTTCGCGAACCTCATCCTCCCGGTCTGCAGCGCGTTCGAGAAGAGCGGGACGACGACCGACCTCGTGGGCGATGTCCTGCCGGTGCTCGGCGCCGTGCGCCCGCCCGAAGGTGTGCTCGCCGACGGCGATCTGCTGGTGATGCTCGCCGAGGCGCTCGGCGTCGCGCTCCCGTCGGTCGCCGAGATGGAGGCGAAGGTCCGCGAGCTGGTACGCACGCCGCCGCCGGCGCCGAGCCCAAGCGACGTCGCGCCCTGGGCGGTAAGCACCCCCGTCGCGGGCCGCCTGCGCGTGATCGCGGAGGAGGCGATCTTCACCGGCGGCGGGACGCTCGCGTTCGACCCGCGCGTCGCCGAGCTGCGCGCGCGGCCGCGCGCCGCGCTCAACCCGCGTACCGCAGCCGGCCTCGGCCTGACCGACGGTGATCGCGTGACCCTCACCGCGGCGAACGATGCGTCGCTGCGCGACCTCCCCGTCGTGCTCGACTCGTGCGTCCCCGAGGACGCCGTCTCGCTGCTCGGCGGAATTCCGGCCGCCCCCGTCAACGCGCTGGGTGCGGCAGCGACCGTGACCGTGGAGAAAGCCCTGGTGACCGCGTGAGCTCCGTCCCCTTCTGGCTGATCGTCGTCATCAAGGCGGCGGTCGTGCTGCTCGTCGTGATCACGACGTTCGCGTACTCGATGCTCTTCGAGCGCAAGATCATGGGCTGGATGCAGTTGCGTCCCGGTCCGAACCGCGTCGGGCCGTGGGGGATGATGCAGCCCGCCGCCGACGCGGTGAAGATGATGTTCAAGGAAGATCTCACGCCGGAGACCGCCGACCCGCTGATCTACCGGCTCGCGCCCTTCATCTCGCTGATCTGCGCGATGGGGACGTTCGCGATCATCCCGTTCTCGGCGTCGGCCGACGGGACGCCGTGGTCGGTCGGCGACGTCAACGCCGGGATCCTGTTCATCTTCTCGCTGACCTCGATCGGCGTCTATGGGATCTCGCTCGCGGGCTGGGCCTCGGGCTCGAAGTTCCCGCTGCTCGGCTCGGTCCGCTCGACCGCGCAGATGATCTCCTACGAGCTCTCGATGTCGATGTCGGTGATCGGCGTGCTGATCCTGGCCGGCTCGACGGGCCTCTCCGACATCGTCGGCGCGCAGTACAAGGTCTGGTTCATCCTCCCGCAGATCGTCGGCTTCGTGATCTACCTGATCACCGCGGTCGCCGAGACGAACCGCGCGCCGTTCGATCTGGTCGAGGCGGAGACCGAGCTGGTCGGCGGCTTCCACACCGAGTACTCGGGGCTGCGCTTCGGTCTGTTCTTCATCGCCGAGTACCTGAACATGATCACGGTCTCGTGCCTGGCGACGCTGCTCTTCCTGGGCGGCTGGAACGGGCCGTTCGGGCTCCCCGGCGCCGGAATTCTGGGCCTGGTGTGGTTCGTGCTGAAAGCCTCGCTGTTCTTGTTCTTCTACATCTGGCTGCGCTCGACGCTGCCGCGCTTCCGGTACGACCGGCTCATGGACTTCGGCTGGAAGATCCTCTTGCCGGTCGCGACGCTCAACCTCGTGCTGACGGCCGTCGCCGTCGCGGTGTGGCCCCATGCGTAAGAACCTCTTCAACGTCGGCGCGCTCGTGCGCGGGCTGACGACGACGTTCAGCTACATGTTCGTGAAGAAGCCGACGATCGAGTACCCGTCGGTGAAGAAGCAGCACGCGCCGCGCTTCCACGGGCTGCACGAGCTGCGGCGCTACGCCGACGGCAAGGAGCGCTGCATCGGCTGCGAGCTGTGCGCGATCGCCTGCCCGGCGAACGCGATCACGGTGATCGGCGCCGAGAACGCGCCGCAGGACCGGCGCTCGCCGGGCGAGCGGTACGCGGCGCGCTACGAGATCGACGAGCTGCGCTGCATCTTCTGCGGCCTCTGCGAGGAGGCGTGCCCGACCGACGCGATCGTCCTCACGCCGCGCTTCGAGATGGCCGACTACCGGCGCGGTGCGTTCGTCTACGCCAAGGACCGGCTGCTCGTCCCGCCGCAGGCCGGGGTCGGGACGCCGCCCGACGAGCGACCCAATGGGATCCCCGCCGACCTCGGCGGCGTCTACCGCGCCAAGGACACCGTCGACATCACCGCCGGCTACGAGGCGACCAACCGCGGGCACATCCTCAAGGACCAGCGCCGGGGGTTAGCGGGATGATCGCCTTTTGGATCCTTGCGCTGGTGATGATCGCGAGCGCGGTCTTCACGGTCAGCGCCCAGAAGCCGGTCTACTCCGTCGTCGGGCTGCTCGTGAACTTCGTCGCGCTGGCGATGCTCTACCTGAGCCTGCAGGCCGAGTTTCTCGCGGTGATGCAGATCGTCGTCTACTCGGGCGCGATCCTGATCCTGTTCGTGTTCGTCATCGCGCTGCTCTCGAGCGGCGTGCGGCCGTTCGACATCGGCCCCGACAAGATGGCGAAGGCGACCCTCCCGATCGCGGTGATCCTCGCGCTCGCTACGCTCGGCGGGATCGTCGCGACCGCGCTGCGCACCCCGGTCGCGGTCAAGCCGATCGAGGGCGCACCGGGCGATCCGGACGTCTTCGGCAGCGTCGCGAACTTCGGCTCGACGCTGTTCTACCAGAACCTGTTGCCGTTCGAAGTCACCGCCTTCATCCTGATGGTCGCCGTGATCGGCGTCGTCCTGATCGCGGGCGACGAGGGCGGACCGCTCGGGCCGCGGCGCCCCAAGCGCCGCTCGATCGAACGCGAGCCGATCGTGAAGCGGACCCTTCGACAAGCTCAGGGCGACCTGCCCGTGGGCCACGGTGATCGCCGATGATGGTCGCTCCCGAGAACTACGTCGCGCTCTCCGCCGTGCTGTTCTTCGTCGGCGTCGTCGGCGTGATCGTGCGGCGTAACCCGCTCATCATGCTGATGTCGATCGAGCTGCTCTTCAACGCCGCGAACCTGGCGCTCGTGACGTACGCGCGCGCGTGGGCGAACAACGCGGGGCACATCTTCGCCTTCCTGGTGATCACCGTCGCCGCCGCGGAGGCCGCGATCGGTCTTGCGATCGTGGCGGTCACCTTCCGCCGCATGCCGCACGTCGACGTCGACGACGTCGCCGCGCTCAAAGGCTGACCCGTGATCTTAGAACTGGTTTGGTTTTTGCCGCTGCTCGGCGGCGTTCTGCTCTGGGCGTTCGGGCCGCAGCTCCGCTCGATGGCGGGGCCGGTGGGTTCGGCGCTCGTCGGCGTCTCGTTCATCGCGACGTGCTCGATGTGGCAACCCGCCGCGAGCGTCGGCGGCTACCACGTCCCGCTCCTCGACTGGCTGCCCGGGTGGAGCTTCGGCTTGCAGCTCGACCGGCTCTCGCTGGTGTGGACGCTGATCATCACCGGCGTCGGTTTCCTGATCCACGTCTACTCGATCGGCTACATGGACGGCGATCGCGCCTTCGCGCGGTTCTTCGCGTACCTGAACTTCTTCGTGTTCGCGATGCTCACGCTGGTCCTGAGCGACAACTTCGTCGGGCTGCTCGTCGGCTGGGGTCTCGTCGGCCTCGCGTCCTACTTCCTGATCGGGTTCTGGTTCCACAAGCCGTCGGCGGTCGCGGCGGCGCGCAAGGCGTTCGTCATGAACGTCGTCGGCGACGTCGGGATCATGTTCGCGATCTTCCTGATCGTCGCGAAGGTCGGCGCGACCGGCTACGCCGACGCGTTCGGCAAGGTCGCCAGCTTCTCGGGGCAGGAGCTGTTCCTGATCTGCCTGGGGCTGTTCATCGGCTGCGCCGCGAAGTCGGCGCAGGTTCCGCTCCACACCTGGCTCCCCGACGCGATGGAAGGCCCGACCCCGGTCTCGGCCCTGATCCACGCGGCGACGATGGTCACCGCGGGCGTCTACCTGATCGCGCGCTGCGCCCCGCTCTGGAGCGCCTCCGCCGACGCGCGCAACCTCGTCGGCGTGATCGGCGCGCTGACCGCGCTACTCGGCGCGATCCTGGGCTGCGTGCAGTGGGACATCAAACGGATCCTGGCCTACTCGACGATGTCGCAGATCGGCTACATGATCATGGGCGTCGGGGTCGGCGCGTTCGAGGGCGGCGTGCTGCACTTCCTCACGCATGCGTTCTTCAAGGCGCAGCTCTTCCTCACGTCCGGGATCATCATCCACGCGCTCCACGACGAGCAGGACGTGCGGCTGATGGGCGGGCTGCGCACGCGGCTCCCGTTCGCCTTCGTCGCGATGCTCGTCGGCGTGCTCGCGATCTGCGGCGTCCCCGGCTTCAGCGGCTTCTTCAGCAAGGACGCGATTCTGTACGACACCCTGCTCCTCGGGCACCCGTTCCTCTACGCGGTCGGCGTCGTCACCGCCGGAATCACCGCGTACTACATGTTCCGCATGCTGTTCGTGACGTTCTTCGGCAGCTATCGCGGCGACGTCGATCCCTCGGAGCTGGGGATCCGGCACCCGGAGCTGGCCGGCATTGCGCCCGCGGGGCATCACGCGGAAGAAGAAGAGCCGCACGGCCACGCTCCGGCGTGGCTGATGTCAGGGCCGGTCGCCGTGCTGATCCCGTTCTCGATCCTGATCGGCTGGTTGAACTTCGGCGGTGAGAACAGCGCCTGGGCGCGCTTCTTCAACGGGTTCTTCCCGGCGCCGGCGCTGAACGTCGCGACCATCCCGGGGCTTAGCGAGACGTACTCGACGCTGCTGGTGCTGCTCTGCGTCATCGTCGGGTTCGCGATCGCGTACGTGCGCTACGCGCTCCCGCCGGCGCTCGCCGACGCCGTGGTGCGGCTGCGCGGCGAGACGATCCGCACGCCGGCGCTGCTGGTGAACGCGTACTACTTCGACGCCGCCTACGACTACTTGCTCGTGCGGCCTGCGCGCGCGCTCGGCGAATGGTTCGATCGCGTGATCGACCCGCTCGTCATCGACGGCGCGGTGCGTGAGGTTCCGATCTCCGCGCAGTGGCTCGGCCACCTGTTCCGCAGCTTCCAGACCGGGCTCGTCCGCGCGTACGCGCTGACGATCGTCATCGGGGTCGTCTGCTTCGTCGCATACTACGCGTTCGCGTTCGCCGGAGGTGCGCGATGACCGTCACCGCGCTCGTCCTGGGTCCGATCGTCGTCGGTCTCGCGCTCTACGCGCTGCCGCGCAGCGCCGAGTCGCTCGCGAAGATCGTCGCCGCGGTCGTCGCGGCGCTGACCTTCTTCCTGGCGATCCTCGACCCGCACGCGTCCGACGCGACCCTGCACTGGCTCGCGCGCCCGTTCACCGCCGCGTTCCATCTGGGCTTCGGCCCGCTCTCGTACTGGATCGTCATCCTGCTCGCGGTCGCCACCTTCAGCGGCGTCCTCGCGCTGAGCGGTCCCCGCACGCGGAACGTCGCCGCGCAACTGCTCGTGCTGCAGGGCGCGATGAACGGCGTCTTCCTGGCGAAGGACCTGCTGCTGTTCGCGCTTTTCTGGGACCTCATGCTGATCCCGGTCTTCCTCGTGCTGATCGGGACGAGCAACCACGCGCGCCCCGCGTGGAAGTACCTGATCTACAATCTGGTCGGCGGTCTCGCGCTGCTGCTCGCGACCGCGGCGTACGGTGTCGTCGCCGGGACGACCGACGTGATCGGCAGTGCGGTCCCGGCCGGCGCGGTCGGCGCGACCTGGGGCCTGTGGATCTTCGCGGGCTACGCGTTCGCGTTCCTGATCAAGACGCCGGTCTTCCCGCTGCACACGTGGATGCCCGACACCTACGCCGAGCTGCCCGCGCCGGTCGTCGCGGTCGTGTCGTCGGTGCAGTCGAAGGCCGGGCTCTACGGCTTCCTCACGATCACGCTGCCCCTCTTCGGGAGCGAGATGGAGGCGGCGCGCCCGCTGATGTTCGCGCTCGGCCTCGCCGCGCTGCTCTACGGCGCGTTCGCCGCCCTCGCCGAGCGCGACGCGAAGCGCGTCGTCGCCTACAGCTCGCTCTCCCATCTAGGGCTGATCCTGCTCGCCGTCTTCAGCGGCCAGCAGCTCGCCTACGAGGGTGCGGCGGTCTACATGATCGCGCACGGATTCTTCAGCGCCGCGCTCTTCCTCGCGCTCGGCGCGGTCGAGCAGCGCGAGGAGACGCGCGATCTCACGCGCCTGGGCGGGCTGATGGGCCGCAACCCGCGGCTCGCCGGCGCCCTGCTGCTCGGCTCGCTCGCCGCGCTCGGACTCCCCGGGCTCGCCGGCTTCGCCGGGGAGATCCTGATCCTGACCGGCTTGTTCAAGGCCGGCTTCGTCTGGCCGGCGGTCGTCGCGCTGCTGCCGATCGTGCTGGCGTCGGCGTACATGCTGCGCCTCTTCCAGGGGATCATGAACGGCCCGGACGTCCCCGATCTCCCCGAGCGCCGGGACCTGACGTGGGCCGAGGGGATCGCGATCGCGCCGCTCGTCGCCGGCCTCGTCTGGCTCGGCGTGAGCCCAGGCCCCGTCATTTCGCTCGCGGCGACGATCGGCGCGCCGCCGGCCGCCACCACCAGCTTCGTCCCGGAGGGATCGCGTGTCGTCGGCTCCCGTTAGTCTCCCGCTCGGCACCGACTACGCCGCGCTCCTCCCGGCGTTCATCGTCGCCATTACACCGCTCGCGATCCTGTTCGTGGACCTGTTCTTCCGGCGCGGCGGGACGCCGCGCCGCGCCGTCGCCGTCCTCCTTGCCGTGATCGGCCTGGTCGCCGCCGGATGGGTCGACGCGACCCAGTACGGACACGACGTCGTCGCGTTCGGCGGTGCGTTCGTGCAGGGCGGCTTCTCGGTCGTCTTCGGCGAGATCGTGATCATCGCGACGATCGCGACGCTGCTGCTCTCGCTCGGGATCGGGCGCGACGATCAGGTCGCGGGAACGACCGCGCTCCTGCTCTGGAGCGCGAGCGGTGCGATGCTGATGGCCGGGGCGAACAGCCTCATGACGGTCTTCCTGGGCCTCGAGCTGCTCTCGCTCGCGCTGTACTGCCTGTGCGCGATGTCGCCGCGCAAGACGTCGCGCGAGTCGGCGCTCAAGTACCTGATCCTCAGCTCGATGGCCTCGGGGTTCTTGCTCTACGGCTCGGCGTTGCTCTTCGGAGCGACCGGATCGGTGAACTTCTCCGATCTCGCCGTCGCGCCGCTCACGCCGCTGCTCGCGCTCGGCGCGGGGCTGTTCCTCGTCGGGCTGGCGTTCAAGCTGAGCCTCGTCCCGTTCCACGTCTGGACCCCCGACGTCTACGAGGGCGCGCCGCTCCCGGTGACCGCGTTCATGTCGGTGGCGACGAAGGCCGGGACGCTCGCCGTGCTCGCGCGCTTCGCCTACGGCGCGCTGCCGGCCGACCGTGCGTCGGCGATCCTCGTCCCGCTCTGGGTCGTCGCCGCGCTCTCGATGATCATAGGGAACCTCGCCGCGCTCGCACAGATCGACATGAAGCGGCTGCTCGCGTACTCCGGGATCGCGCAGGTCGGCTACATCGTCGCCGCGTTCGCCGGACAGACGCCGCTGGGTCTGCGCTACGCGATCTTCTACCTCGCCGCGTACACCTTCATGAACCTCGGCGCGTTCGCCGTCGTCGCGCTGATGGCGCGTGAAGGCGACGCGGTCGTCGGCCTGGGCCGCTTCGCGGGCCTCGCGCATCGCCGTCCGTGGCTGGCCGGCGCGATGACGTTCTTTCTGATCGGCCTGGCCGGGCTGCCGCCGACCGCGGGCTTCACCGGAAAGGTGCTGATCCTCGCGGCGGCGACGAGCGCCGGCTACGCGTGGCTCGCCGGGATCCTGATCCTCGGCACCGCGATCTCGGCGTACGTCTACTTCAAGATCGTGCGCGCGATGTTCGTCCAGGTCGACGCGGCGCACGTCCACGACGAGCGCTCCGCGAGCGTGCTGCCCTGGTTCGCCGTCGGCGTCTGCGCCGCGGCGACGTTCGTGCTGGGGCTCATCCCGCTGACCCCCTCGAACATCCTCCCGCACGTGCATTGATCCGCCTGCGGGAGGCACGAGTCGACGACGTCGCGTTCGTCGTCGGCCTCGTGCCGCGTTTCGTCGAGCACGGCGCCGCCGACGGCCACACGCCGGACGAGGTGATCGCGGGGACGCAGCGCGTCCTGCGCGAGGCGATCGTCGTGCCGCGGCCCGGCGACGTCTTCCTCATCGCCGAAGACGAGGACGGCGCGCGCGCCGGCTTCGTCTACGCCGTCACGGTGCCCGATTTCTTCACCACCGAGCCGTATCTCCACGTCTCGGAGATCGCCGTCGCGTGCAGCAACGGCGGCGTCGGCGCGCTCCTGATGGACGCCGCCGAAAGCTGGGCTCGCGAGCGCGGGTACCGTTACGTCACGCTGAACGTGGTCGAGGAAAATGTCGCGGCGCAACGCTTCTACGCGCGCCGCGGCTACGAGCCGGGGCACCGGCATTACGTCAAGCGCCTTGCGACCGAACCCTGACAGCGGGGAACGTCGCACGATGCCGCCCGGTGATCGTCCGGCTCCCAACGGTGATGGGGGCGAGTGTCGGAAACACGACCGGTGCGCTGGTCGGAACGCTAATGGGAACGGTCGTCGGGATGCCTGTCGGAACGCCGATCGGAGCGCTTGTCGGGAACCTCGTCGGAGCGCGGATCGGAACGATCGTCGGGAAAACCGTTGGAGCGCTCGGGACGTTCGGAACGCTGGGATTCGACGCAGGCGGACTCGGTACGCTCAGACGCGGGAAGTTCGAACTCTGAACGAACGGTATGCTCGAACCCGGTGAGCTCGAGGTGTTGCCTCCGCCGCCGCACGCTGCGAGTGCGACGGCGAACGATGCGAGGACACGTTTCACGCTCGCCTCCTCTCCTGTTCGAAAGAGGACGGACTAACGGTCCTGCGGCGGTCGCCGTGTTCCTGCCGCGCGGAACCTTCGCTCTTGCGATCGCCTGGGAGAGGCACGCATGGTTGTCGGCCAGGAGTACGGGCGCCGGTGCCGCTACCTCTGCGCCAGCGCGGCGATGCGGGTCGTCAGGGGATCGTTCGGCTCGTTGAGCCGCGAGACGATCGTGAAGTGGTCGTCTTGCGTTTCCTCGTATGTGGTCGCGCAGCCGTGCTGCGCCCAGGCTGCGGCGAACTCGCGCGACTGGGCGTGGAAGACCTCGTGCTCGCGCGCGCCGTCGGCGGCGAGGACCGTTATCGGTGCCGAGGGCGCAAGCAAGGCCGGGCTCAGCGCCGCGGCGCGCTCCTCGTCGAGCTGGAGCCAGGCGTTCGCGAACGAATGCGCGATCGGGCGCAGGTCGTGCAGCCCGCTTAGCGTCACGAGCGCGCTGACCGGGACGTCGACGGCGCACATCGCGGCGAGGTGCCCGCCGGCGGAGTGGCCGGCGACGACGATGCGGTTCGGATCGGCGCCGTGCTCGGCGGCGTGAAGGCGCAGCCACGCCACCGCGGCGCGCGCTTGGCGAACGATCTCCTCGAGCGAAACGGCCGGCGAGAGCGCGTAGTTGACGATCGCGCTCGCGACGCCGTGCGGTGCGAGGCCGCGCGCGACGTACGTTGCATCGTCCTTGTGCAGCCGGCGCCAGTAGCCGCCGTGGAAGAAGACGACGAGCGGCGCGCCGGGACGCGGCACGACGAGGTCGAGCGTCTCCGCGTCGCTTGCGCCGTAGCGCAAGTCACGCACCATCGGCATCGTCTCGCGCACCGCGTCGCTCCACGCGCGCCAGCGCGCGAACCAGACGGTGACGTCCGAGACCGTCGCCGAGGCGTCGAAGGGATCGGCGTTCCTCACGCGTCGGGCCGGCGGAACAAGATGAAGATGACGCGGCCCGCATCGTCCCACGAGATCATCTGATCGACGGCGCCGTTCGCGCAGACCGCGCGAAAGACGTAGAGCGACATCCCTTGGAACGTCGTTCTGCGGATCTGCGTGAACGAGGTCAGCGAGCCGAGCGGCGCGAGCACGTGGGTCGAGACGTCGGTGACCGTCATGGCGTCGAACTGCCGCCGCACCGCGGGGAGATAGCGATTGAGATCGACCTTGCCATGCTGCCAGGCGTCGAACTCGACGCGTGCTTTCGCGGCCAACTCCGGCGAGGGGATCGACGCGGCGGCGCCCATCGCCGGCGTCGCGACCGGGGATGGGCTCGGTGCCGGCGTCGGCGCGGCGGCGAGGAGAGGGACGGCGAGGCCGACGAGGAGCCCACTGGCGAGATGTCGCCGTGCGATCATGGCGCCGCGGTTCGTCGGCCGACGGGCGGCGCCCCCCTCACGCATGCGCGACGCGCCGAGCCGAACCGAACCTAGGGCTCGAAGGCGAAGATGCGTTTCCAGTCGTTCTTCATGCTGACGACGATCCAGCCGTTTCGCTCGGCTTCGTCGGAGAGCGCTTGCGTGAAGGTCCCGATTCGGGAGGTCGGTAGTCCCCGCGCGGGGCCGTAGGCGAACTCGCGGCGCGCGTCGTCGTGCAACACGAGCATCGCGAGCCGCGCGCCGTCACCGGCTCGCGTGTATTCGAGCATCTCACGATCGCCGAGCGAGTTGCCGAATGCCGCGTTCGGCCGGCGGCCGATCATGAGGTGGATCCCTTCGGGTTTGCCGGCAGCATCGTCGTTCAGGAGCAGTACCGGATCCTTGGTGAGGATCGGGCGTCCGTCCGCGGCGTAGCCGAAGTGCGTGCCGCCCGCGCTGCCCACGACGTGTTCGACGGGGATGCCGTAGGTCCGCGCGGCATACGCGCGCACGAAGTCTTGCCCTCCGCCCGTGACGATGTACGTCGTGTATCCGTTCGCGCGCAGGTAGCGCAGCGCTTCCTGCATCGGCAGGTAGGTGAGGTCGGTGTAGGCGCGCTTCCAGCGCTGGTCTCTCGCGCTGCGAATCCAGCGGTCTGCTTCGGCCGCGAACGTCTCGACGCTCATCCCGGTGAGCGTGGCGGACAGAAGCGTCTCGAGGTCCCGCTTCGAGAGCCTTGCCATCGCCTCGCGGTCGCCGGAAAGCACGGTCTTGTACGGCTCTTCCGTCTTCAACGCGGGCTTCGCGGCCGCCAATGCCGCGACGCGATCCAGGCAGTAGAGCACTTGCGTGTAGAGCGGCTGCTCGACCCAGAGCGTCCCGTCCTGGTCGAAGGCGGCGACGCGCGCGTCCGCCGGTACGAACGTCGGGCGTGTCGGGTCGACGGTCGCGCGCACGAAATCGATGATCGCGCGCTTCGCGCTGCCGTCGTTCCACGACGGCAGCGGATCGGTCTGCGCCGTTGCCGTGTTTCGCGGGAACAGCGCGGAGGTAACGACGAGCGCGGCGGGCCACGTGATCGCCTGGCGGCGGCTCGGATCGCTCATCGCGGCAGCTTCCAAGAGGCGAGCTTCTTGCGAGCGGTCCCGAAGCTGCCGAGCTGATAGACGGAGATGCGCGACGGCGAGAACGTGAAGCGGTCGAACGGCTCCGCGAGCAGCCCCTGCAGAGCGGCCTCGGAGGCGATGCCGACGGTGACGTGCGGGGTGAAGCGACTTCCGGTCGCGTCGGGAACGAACGCGGTGACGTAGTCGATCGTCGGCTGATCGATCTCGCGCTCGTCGGAGGTGGTGACGAACGCCGCGGCGCTCCCCGCCTCGACCGTGAACGGGATGATCGCGTCGATCAACGCCTGCTGCAGCTTATGCAGGGCGTCGGTCGATTCGACGACGATGTTCGCGAGGAAGACATCCCGCCATGGGCTCCCGGAATACGCGCGGGCCGTCAGCGTCCAGTCGCCGGAGCACAAGTCGGCGACGATCCTGGCGACGGCGGCATGGACGTCGTCGAGTGCCGCGGTGCGGACGTAGCGGTGCAGGAGCGAGAGATGCGGAGCGTGTGTCTCGTCCAGCGCAAAGCCGTCCGCGCGCGTTTCGATCAAACGGGCGTTTGCGGCATTCGCGCGCGCGATCATCGCTGCGTCCGGATCCAGCGCGACGTTGATCGCGATGACCGGATGCTCGCGCGCGAATGCCGCCGAGGCCTTGCCGTATCCCATCATGGCGCTCCCTCCCCGCGCCGACGTGAATTCGGCGATCCGTCCTCGTCGACCATAGCGGGAGCTTGCTGCGCGGGTTACGGCCGCGCTTCAGGCCAACAGCACGTCGTGAGGGTTGCGCACCGCAAGCCGGTGGATCTGGTCGGCGCTGAACCCGGCATCGAGCATCCGCTGCGCCATCAGCGGCAGGCCCGTCTCCGGGTTGGCGCGCTCCGGCTGACCCAAATCCGTCGAGAGATAGTTCCGTTCCCATCCGACGTGACGGATGTTTGCGAAGACCTGCTCCCACGGTACGCCGAGCGCCGCGGAGGTGGAGAAGGAGCGCTCGAGCCACGCGCCCATCGCCACGAGCGCCTTCTGATCGTCCGCGCTCAGGCCGAGCGACGGATAGTCGGCGTGCGTGACGACGATGCGCTTCACGCCCGCGGCCTTCGCGCCGCGAACGACCGCGAAGATGTCGTTGCGCCCCAGATGACCGGTCGCGACGACGAGGTCGTGGTGCGCGGCGGAGTGCAGCACCGCGACGGTCTCCGGCAAGAGCGCGCCGTGCTCGTCGGTGACGTGCACCGCGCGCGAGGGGTAGCCGTCATCGCGCAGCTGCAGCTGAAGCTTCGCCCAGGACGGCACCTTCTGCCCGGGCTTCGGATCGACGCGGCCGGAGTCGTCGGCCGGCGAGTCGAGCGTCGGCATCCAGACGAAGCGCGCGCCTTCGCGGGCCGCCAGCTCCACGGCCATCGGGTTGATCCCGCCGACCGCGTTGTTCAGCACGATCCCGCCGGCGATCGCGAGCCCCGCAATCTGCTTGCCCACGATCGTCGCGCGTTCGGCGGTGGGAACGTAGTGCGATTTGATCACGAAGCCCGCGAACCCGGCGCTCTGATACCGTCGTGCGACCTCCTCGTCGTCGAACTTGCGCGGGAATACGTCGGGCCCGGGGTGGACGTGGAGGTCGAGCGCCCCGTGGACCGCGTCGCGCGCGAGCTGCGAGGATGCCGGCGACGGTTCGGTTTGCGCGGACGCGGCGAGCGGCGTAGCGCCTGCGAGCCCCGCCGCGGCGGCCGCGGCGAATGCGGAACGGCGAAGAAATTGCGCGCGAGAAGGCGCGCTGCAGCAAGAACAACCCATGCTGCGATCGTTCCCAAAAAAGGAACGACGCTTCGACGACGCTTCGAGGGGCTCGGCGGCGAACGTGCGGACGTGAATCGGGGGCACCTTGGTGCCCCCGATTCGCTGATCGCCGGTTTACGGGTGCGTCATGTTGGCGGGGACGACGTGCTTGTCGAAGTCCTCGGCGCTGATGTGGCCGAGCGCGAGCGCGGCGTCCTTGAGCGTAGTGCCCTCGTGATGCGCCTTCTTCGCGATCTCCGCGGACTTGTCGTAGCCGATCTTCGGCGTGAGTGCGGTGACGGTCATCAGCGACTCGGCCAGATAGCGCGCGATCACCGGTTCGTTGGCCTGCAGCCCCTCGACGGCGTGCTCGCGGAACATCGTGCACGCGTCTTGGATCAGGCGGCACGAGTGCAGGAAGTTGTAGATCATCACGGGGTTGAAGACGTTCAGCTCGAAGTTGCCCTGTGAGCCGCCGAACGCGATCGCGACGTCG
>DATJHK010000046.1:0-64920 GCA_035493875.1 Candidatus Limnocylindria bacterium | reverse complement strand
CGTGAACGGAGCGATGTCGGTCGCGCCGTCACCGTTCGGAGCATCGACGCGATCGAAGAGCTGCGGGGCGATCGCGATGAAGCCCGCCTTCGCGAGCCGGCGCACGACGTCGCGGATCTGCGTGTCGACACCCCAGATCTGTTGCGCGATGACGACGCCCGGCGTCGTGCGGGTGAGCGTGCGCGGCACCGCCGCGTAGCTGCCGATCGGGCCGCCGGCCGACGGCGTGAGGCGCGGCTCGGAGACGACGATCGCCGGATCGACCTCGGCGACGATCGGCGGGTGCGGCTTGCCGAAGCCGGAGGTCTGCGCGGCCGCGGCGGCGCCGTTGGCGATCGCAAACGCGGCGCCCGCGCCGAGCGCGACGAAGCCTCGGCGCGAGACATCAGGTTTCGTGGCGTTCAGCGGATCGGTGAGCTCGATACTCATGACGCATACAACCATCCGCAGGCCGTCGGCCTCGCACCTGCCTGCGTCGAGCTGAACACGACGACGCTGTAGTTGCCCGAGAGAAGCCGGTCCTCGCTCGCGTTCACGGTCGAGCGCGAGACGCCGTCGTGAAGCGCGGCGAGCACGTACGCGGGCGCGGTCGACGGCGGCGAACACGCGCGCGAGCGGAAGATGCGCGCGGCTTGCGTGCGTCCCGCGGGGACGCCGTGCAGCTCCACGACGATCGCGGTGCGATCGCCGCGGCGCAGCAGCGTCACCGTGCCGACTTGACCGGAGTTGTCGAGTTGCTGGATGCCGCGCTGGACCCCGCTGCCGGGATCGCCGGGATACGATTGCGCCGCGGCGACCGCGGTCGTGAGGAGCACCGCGCCGAGCGCGGAAGCCAGACGCTTCATCCGAGACCTCCTCGTGCGAGTGGTGTTCTCCATACCCAGCGAACCGGTAGGACGCACGCTGAGCCGCTATTCGGAGAAAGCTTGCGTGTCGGCGCCGCTCGGACGAAAATCTTGACCGTCGGTGAACCGTGGCTTTACGAACGGCGCAGTTGAACGCCGGCTTGCTTGCCAATGCCGGCCTCATGCGACTTCGTCTCGGCGCTCAACTCGCCGTCGGCTTTGCGGTCCCCGTCGTGGCACTCGTCCTGCTCGTCGTTGCGGTGGCGTTCGGCTTCGCGCACCTCGCGGGCGCGAAGGAGCGCCTCGAGACGAGCGCGGCGTTTCGTTCCCGAGCGCGGGACGTGCGGCTGCGGGTCGACGAGAGCCGGTACGCGACGCGGGGCTACACCCTCACGGGCAAGCGATCGAGTCTCACCGATCAGATCGCCGCGCAGGCGGCAGCGGACGACGACGTCAGCTGGCTCCTCGCGCACCCCGACGTGCTGCCGGGTTCGGCCGCGCAGCTCGGCGCGATCAAGGAGTTGATGACGACGATCAACGCGCGCAGCCGCGAGGTGGCGGTCCTCGACGACCGGGACGTCGCGATCGTCCTGGGCGTCTACCGCGGGAAGAAGACCGGCGTCTACGCGCATGCGTACGCGGTCGTCAACGGCAATGTCGTCGACAACAAGGCGCTCGACGCGCGCCTCACGCAGCTGGTGAGCGAGGCGGACGACGTCGCGCAACGCGCCTCGGACGCGTTCGATCGCCTCGCGCACGTGCTCACGGCGATGATGATCGTCGTCGGACTGGTCACGATCGCGCTCACGGTCGTGCTCAGCACCATCCTTTCGCGCCGGATGACACGGCGCCTGGGGCGTGTCGCGCAGGCGCTCGACGACGTCGTGCGCGAGGACTTCGAGCACCTCGCCGGTGCGCTCAACCGGCTTGCCGCCGGCGATCTGCGCGCGACGTTCACCTCGCATCGCGTCGCGCTGAACGACCGCGGTGCCGACGAGATCGCCGACGTCGCGCGCAGCTACGACGCGCTCGCCGCGGGGCTGCAGCGCACCGGTGTGCGGCTCAACGAGGCGTTCGCGCAGCTCCGCGAGGTGATCGCCGGGGTCGCGCACGCATCGCGCAGCCTTGCCGTCGCGTCCGAGGAGACCTCCGCCGCGTCGAACCAGGCGTCGGTCGCGGTGGCCCAGATCGCGCAGGCCGTCGACAACGTCGCCGGCGGCGCGAAGGACCAAGCCGCGAAGATCGCGCAGGCCGGCGCCGCAGTCGAGGAGCTGGCGCGCACCGCCGAGGCGATCGCGTCGGGTGCGGCCTCGCAAGCCGAGGCGACCGTCGGCGCGACGGCGGCGATGCAGCGGTTGGACGAGGGGATCGGCGCGCTCTCGCGCCACGGCGACGATCTCGCGGCGAACGCGCGCGACGCGGCGGTCGAGGCGGAGGGCGGGCACGGCGCCGTCGCCGAGACGCAGGCGGCGATGCGCCGTCTCGGCGAGGCCTCGCAGAAAGCGGCGCAGGCGATGCTCGCGCTCGAGGACCGTTCGGCGCAGGTCGAAGAGATCGTGCGCACGATCGAGGAGATCGCCGATCAGACGAACCTGCTCGCCCTCAACGCGGCGATCGAGGCGGCCCGCGCGGGCGAGCACGGGCGCGGCTTCGCGGTCGTCGCGGACGAGGTGCGCAAGCTCGCCGAACGCTCCTCGTCGGCGACGCGCGAGATCTCGGCGATCCTCTCCTCGATCCGCCGCGAGACGCTCACGGCGGCCGACGCGATGCGCTCGTCGGACACCTCGATGAAAGGCGGGATCTCCGTCGCGGAGCGCGCCGCCGATGCGCTCTCCACCGTGGAGCGCGCGATCGCGCAGACCTCGTCGGTTGCGCAAGAGCTGGCGCAGCGCGCCCGCGCGATGCGCGAAGCGTCGGCACAGGTCACCGGCAGCGTCGCGATCACGGCGAGCGCGACCGAAGAGAGCGCGGCCGCGGCGACGCAGCTCAAGACGACGACGCTCGAGGTGACCGCGGCGATCGTTCCGGTCGCGAGCGCCGCCGAAGAGCAGTCGGCCGCGGCGCAGCAGGCCGCGATGGCGACCGCGGAGCTGGCGAGCGGAGTGCAGGAGATCGACGCGACGGCTCGTCACCTGCGCGAACAGGCGGAGCACCTCGACGGGTTGGTCGCGCGCTTCGTGTTCCGCGACGAGGAGGCGCCCCAGGCCGCGGCGCTTCAGGGAGCCGCGAGCTCCTTCCAGAGCGTCTCGGCGCGCGCCCTCAGCGCGGGCTCGTCTTCCGCCAGCACGTATCCGTCGCGCACGAGCGCCGTCGTCGCGGCGTCGTAGGCGCGTAGGTACGCTGCGCGGTCGGGATAGCGTTCGGCGATCGAGAGGCGCGGATCGCCGGCGGCGATCCGCGCGGCGCGCGTCGGCGCGAACGGGACGAAGCTGCCGAAGAAATCGACGAGCCGGTCGCCGAAGCCCGTCTGCGGCGCGCGCAGGTTCCAGCCGGTGTAGGTCGCGAGCGGGACCGCGATCTCCGGCAACCGCAGCGCCCCCAGATCGATCCCGTCGGCGTCGGGCTTGGGGACGAGCGTGACGTACGGCGCGCCGATGCCGGGCGGCTCGCGCTCGTCGATCCCCTCGCTCCAACGCGGCCCGAAGTCGTAGCGCCACGTGCGGTGCAGCGCGATCGGCGTCGGCGGCGTCAGCCCCGGGATCGCCGGAAACGTCCACGCCTCCGGTGCGACCAGCGTGCCGCCGGCGACGGTCGGATAGATGCTCGGCGGCGGCGGCGTCCCCGTGCGGACCCAGGCGTCGAGCCGCACCAGCAGCGCGCGCTCGACCCAGCGATAGTCGAGCGGATCGGTGCGCTGGCGCATCCCGGGTCGGAGCGTCGGCGCGAGGTTGGGGATGTGCATCCCGCCCGCGATCGCATAGAAGCGCACGTTCTCGGGAAGCGCGACGTCACGCGTTCCGTCCTCGCTCGTCGTCATCAGCGACGCGGTGCGGCCCCAATACTCGTGCGAGGTGTCGACGTCGATCACCTTGAGTCCGGGCGGGAGCGGCCACTCCGCTTCGTGGAACGGCGGCACGTCGGTCGGATAGAAGAACGAGGAGAAATCGGCCGCGTCGCGCGACGGCTGCGCGAAACGGTGATCGAAGCTCCCCAGCGACGGACCCGAGACGATCGGGATGATCGCGTCGAAGACGGGACGCCCGTTCTCGTCGGCGTCGAAGCCGCGCTGCACGAACGTGCGCAGGAAGCGACCGCTCTGCGAGATCCCGAAGCCGTATGCGCGCGCGACGTGGATCGGCGCGTGCGCGTCGTGCTTGAGGAACGCGACCGCGTCGCGGATCGCGGCGAGGCCCAGGCCGACGACGACCGGATCTCGGGCGCGGTAGACCAGCTCGTAGATCCGCCCGGGGACGAAGTTCCCGTCCAGCGCTATCGCGTTGCCGTCGCGCACGAAGCGCCAGCGGTCGCGCGGGATCGTGCGGCGCGGCGCGAGGACGTCGTCGCGTTCGCTGAGCACGTTCGCCGGATCGTTCCGCGCGAAGATCGGATACGGTGTGTGGCCGCGGTCGCCGACGTCGTGCTCGGCGGCCGGCGCGTCGACGTGGAAATCGCTGCGCACGAGGCCCGTGATCGGTGCTCCGGCGTCGGTCGCGACCGGCGCGCGCAGGCCCAGCAGTCCCGGTTCCCGCGGTACGTCCCATTGCCAGCCGACGGCGACGACGGTGAAGCCGTGGCGCATGAGAAAGCCGTCGCCCACGTCGTCGAGCCGGCCGCCGTCGAGCGTGAGCGCCGTCGCGTTGCCGCGATTCGGGATGTCGACGATCGCGCTGCCGTTGGCGCGCGCGGCGTCGCGCGGCGCGAGGATGACGACGTCGGCCGACGATTCGACCTCGCCGGAACGATCGCGCGGCGCGCGCTCCAGATCGACGACGCGCCGGTTCGCAGCGGTATCCGGCCGGTCGGTGAACCACAGCCGGCCGACGATCTTCTCGTACGGTCCGACGGTTCCGAACGGCGCGCCGCCGGCGAGCGGGCTGCGCGAGACGAGCTCGAAGCGCGTCACCCGCGCGGCGGCGGGTAGCGCGGCCGCCGCGACGAGCGCGACGGCGAACGCGGTGATCCGAACGATGACACCCATGCCGCCCTCCTTCGCGAGGAGGCGATCGATCACTGCGGAAGTCGTCGACGGGTTCGGCCACGCCGCGACGCAGATGCAGAACGCGACCTTACCGCGCAGTAGCGCGTCAGAGCTCGGCGAAGTGCGGCGTCCCCTTCAGGTCCGTGATCGTGACGGGGACCGGCCTCGTGCCCTCGGCGCTGTGGATCGCGCACGCCAGCGTCGAACCCGGATCGACCACCACGACGCGATCCCGCCCGCAGAAGACCATGCCGCCGTACGCGCGTGCGGCGTCCGCTTCGACGCGGGCCGTATCGACGACCGCCTTCGATGCTTCGGTCAGCAGGCTCTCACCGGAGGCGATCCACACCCAGAGTTCGAGCGTTGCACCGCCGACCGCGATCGTGCAGTGGACGCCGTGCGTTCCCGTGAGATCGGCGTGCTCGGGGCAACGCGCGGCGCCGAGCACGCCGCGCTCTTCGATCTCGCCGTCGAGGAGCGAGCGCGAGCTCATGCGCACGTACCGGGCGAGCACGGTGCCCGGGACGATCGTGCGCGCTCCGCTCGCGTGCGCGCGCAGATACGGCCCGACCGTCATCGCGTAGATCGTGCGCAGCTCCGGGATGCGGAACGCATCGACCTCCACGTCGCCGGAACGCAGCGCGGTGACGACGACGGGATGCCGGCGCAGCCCCGGGCCGGAGACCGCGCAGTGCAGCGGCGCGCCGCTCTGGACGGCCTGCACGGGAGCGCCGTCGCACTGCGCGTCGAGCTGCGCCGCGTACTCGTACCGCGCCTCCGCGCGGATCGCGTCTTCGGCGGCCGCACGTTCGACCACCACGTCCTCGGGTCGCACGCGGAAGCCGTCGGTGCCGTCGACTGCGGAGACCTCGATCGGGAGCATCGTTCCCTCGATCGGTAGCGTGCATTCGCCGGTCTCTTGGAAACCGACGTCGATCGTGCGCGGGCAGCGGCTGGCGCCGATCGTGAGGTCTGGATACTGGTCGCGCAGCTTCGGCACGATCGTCTGGTCGATCCGGTCCTGGATCGTCGCGCCGTCGATCTCGTTGCCGAGCACGCCGCTACTCGAGGTGTCGCAGCCCGCCAGGGCGATGACGAGTGCAGCCGCAGCGAACCTCCACGCACTTCGCATTGCGGTACGATTCGGCGAGGGGTCGGTCCCCTTCCCGCAGGGTACAGATCGCCGCATCGCTCACGCATTCGCGCCGGTTCACAAACGCGGTATGGCGAAACGACTCGAAGGAACTACTGCCTTGATCACCGGCGCGAGCTCCGGGATCGGTGAGGCGACCGCGCTCGCGCTCGCGGCCGAAGGGGCCGACGTCGCGCTCGCGGCGCGCCGCCGCGAGCGCCTCGATACGCTGGCGGCGAAGATCGGCGCGCTCGGTGTGCGCGCGCTCGTCCTCGAAGCCGACATCACCGACGAACGTCAGGCGAGCGAGATCGTCGAGACGACCGTTGCGAAGCTCGGCCGGCTCGACACGCTGGTCAACAACGCGGGCGTGATGCTGCTCGGTCCGATCCCGAACGCCGACGTGACCGAATGGACGCGGATGATCGACTTGAACGTGGTCGCGCTGATGCGCTGCACCCACGCGGCGCTCCCGCACCTCCTGCGTGCCGCCGAGACCGGACCGCGCAAGGTCGCGGACGTCGTGAACATCAGCTCCGTCGCCGGTCGCGTCGCGCGTGCGGGCGCCGGCGCGTACAACGCGACGAAGTGGGGCGTGAACGCCTTCAGCGAGGCGCTGCGTCAGGAGATCACCGAGAAGCACGTGCGCATCGGCGTGGTCGAGCCCGGCTTCGTCGAGACCGAACTGCAGAGCCACAACCGTCCGGAGGTCCAGGACGCGATCCGCTCGCGCTTCGCGTTCGACGGACCGCTGCAGGCGCAAGACATCGCCGACGCGATCGCGTACGTCGTGACGCGACCGCGCCACGTCGCGATCAACGAGGTGCTGATCCGCCCGACCCAGCAGGTCTGAGCCTCACTCCTCGTAGATCATCTTGACGGTCATCCCGCCGTCGACGATCAGCCGCTGCCCGGTGACGAACCCGGCGCCGGCGAGATAGAGGCACGCGCCGGCGACGTCTTCGGGCGTCCCGACGCGGCCGACGGGATGCTGCGCGTGATCGCGCTCGGAGGTCACCGGCGCGACGCGCGTCTCGATCCAACCGGGGCAGACGCAGTTCACGCGCACGTGCGGCGCCAGGCTCATCGCCATCGCATGCGTGAGCGCGACGATCCCGCCCTTCGAGGCGCTGTACGCCTCGGTGCCGGGTTCGGACATGAACGCGCGCGTCGAGGCGACGTTGACGATCGCGCCGCCGCCGTGCGCGACCATCCAGCGCGCCGCCGCTTGCGAGCAGAGCATCGTTCCGCGCAGATTCACGCCGATGACGGCGTCGAAATCTTCCGGCGCGAGCTCGAGGAACGGACCGTTCTTCGCGATCCCGGCGTTGTTGACGAGCACGTCGACCGAACCGAGCGCGTCGATCGTCGCCGCGATCCAGCCCTGCGCCTCGTCGGCGCGCGAGACGTCGGCGCGCACGAACGCGGCCTGCACCCCGAGCGCGCGCACGTCACGCGCCGTCGCCTCACCGGCCGCCTCGTCCGGATCGGCGATCGAGACGTGATAGCCCGCGCGCGCGAAGCGCAGCGCGATTCCACGACCGATCCCGTGTGCACCACCGGTCACCGCAAGAACACTCATACGTATGCCTTTTTCCTTACCCGGCGGGGATCCCAACGCCCGGCATGCCGTCGTCTAACTCGACGAACGCACGGCGGCTCGTTCTTTACACCGAAGAAGCCTTTCGGCGCGCGGAACGGGAACGATCTCGACATGCCGATGTCACACGAGCGCTGCTCCTTCGAGGTCGTCTACAAGAAGAACGCCGAAGGCCAGGACGTGATCGAGCACGTCGTCGTCCGCACGGGGCTTTCGGACGCGTCGGTGACGCTCACGATCCCGCAGGTCTACAACCTCGCACGGCTGCTGGACATCGTTCAGCAAGTCAACGAACGCGGCTTGGCCGACTCCAACGGCAGTTCGCCTACCGTGCAAGCGCTGCCGCGCGCGCAGGTCCTGCGCTCCGAGTAGCGCGCACCGTCAATTGCGGTCGAAGGCGCCGTACGGCGGCGGAGTCGCCCGCGGGCCCTTGACGGCGTGCCAGAGGATGTCGTTGAGCGAGCCGTCGTCGATGTCGTCGGCCTGCGCGAAATCCATCTTCGCGGAGTCTTCGGCACGGTAGGAGAGCGCCGTGTTCCGCGCGTTGACGTCGGTGCGCTCGGGGAGTGCCTCGAACGGCTGCAAGTCGGGCGTCGCGCGGAACGCGGCGCTGAGCGGGGCGGCGCCCGCATCGTACGGCGTCATCGGCGGGAGGCCGAGCAAGATCTCGATCGTGCGCAGCACCGAGGCCGTCGTGTAGTGCGCGTGCTGAAGGCCGCCGGCCGCGTACGGGGAGGCGAGATAGAACGTCGAGCGTTGTTCGTCGACGTGATCGGGTCCGCTCTGCGCGTCGTCCTCGAGCGCGAAGATCGCGGTGCTCTTCCAGTCCGGGCTGTGCGAGACCGCGTCGACGAGCCGGCCGACCGCGTCGTCGTTGTCGGCGACCATCCCCTGCGGCGTCACCTCGCCGGGCTTCGTTCCCTCCGTGTGGTCGCGTCCGAAGTAGACGATCTCGAGCTGCGGCAGCGTGCGCGTGCGCTCGTAGCGGTCGAACTCCTGCTTCCAGGCCTGATACCGCTGGACGTCGGGGATCGCGAAGTCGAACCCGGGGAACCAGAGGTCGGTGTTCGGGCGCAGGACGTCGGAGTTGACGGCGACCGGCGTCGGCGCTCCCGAGCCTTCGGCGGTGAACTCGCCGTAGTTGCGCATCGTCACGTGATGGCGCACCGCGTCGGTCCAAAGGTAGCCGTCGTGCGGGCGGGCGGCCTTCGCACCGTCCTTGAAGTCGAAGTACGGGCGCGCGCCTGAATACAGCTGCGGCCACATCTTCTCCAGGTAGTCGTTCGCGATCGCGGCCGTCGACCAGTTGTGTCCGTCGGCGCTGACGTGGCCGTCGACGAAGAAGCGGTCGAAGATGCCGAAGCGCTCGACGAGCGCGTGCTGGTTCGGCGTCACGTCGCGCCCGAAGAGGACGAGCGACGGATCGCCGTCGCCGGCCTTCTCGTCGCCCAGAACCTGATCGTACGAGCGGTTCTCCTTGATGATGTAGATGACGTGCTTGATCGGGCCGTTCGGCCGGATCACGGGGCTCGGCGGGATCGGATCGTGCTCGGCGAGCTCGCGCACGGCGGTGAGACCCTGCGCCAGCGCGGCGTCGGTCGGGATCGCCATGCGGCGGATCGAGCCGACGAGCGCCGCGGCGATGTAGCCCGGCGAATGGCCCTTGAGGTAGTCGAATCCCGGGTTCGCGTGGCTGCTCTCGCCCTTGCCGTCGGCGACGTAGAGCAGGCCGTGCGTGGAGTCGACCGCGAGCGCGGTCGGATACCAGCCGGTCGGGATCGCGCCGAGCGCGCGCAACCCCTGCGCGTTCACGCCGAAGACCGCGATCGCGTTCGCCGCGCCGCAGGTCACGTAGAGGCGGCCGCCGGCGAGGGCGAGCGCGTTCGGCGAGGTGCCGATCACGCCGTCGCGCGCGAACGGCACGCGCGCGCGCTGCACGGTGCGGCCTTGCGCGAGGTCGACGACCGCGACGTCGTCGTCGTCGCTGTCGGCGACGAAGAGCCGTTTCCCGTCGCTCGCCAGCGCGACCGGATGGAGGCCGACGCGGATGCGCGTGCGCACGCGGCGCGCGCGCACGTCGACGACGTCCAGATCGGATTCGGCGCGATCGGCGACGTAAAGCGTGCGGCCGTCGCGCGAGAACTGCAGCGCGGCGGGATGCTCGCCGACGTCGACCATCCCGACGATGCGCGCTTGGTCCGGATCGATGAACGCGACGCGGTTGCCGACGTCGCCGGCCACCGCGAGCAGACCGCTCGGTGCGCGCGTGATCGCGACGGGATAGAACGGGAGCGGGAGCGCGATGTCGCGGTCGACGACGCCGCGCGCGGTGTCGATGTGCGCGACCTCTTCCTGGAACGGTCCGGGGACGTTGACCCACACGCCGTCGCCGTTCGCGTCGCGCAGCGGTGTGCCGAACGCGCCGCGCAGCGTGATCGTGCGTTCCTCGCGCCACGTCGCGGTGTCGAGCACGCGCACCATCTTCGGTCCGTATCCCGCGTCGACGTCGATGATGTGCGAGCCGTCACGTGAGAGCGCGAGACCCGAGGGAAGATCGCCGACCGTCGCAACGGGACTCTCGGAGGCGCGAATGTGCCACTGCGTCGGCAACGTCGTGATCGCGGGCGCCGCGTACACGACCGTGCCCAACGCGCAAACGCAGCCGAAAACGGCGAGCGCGATGCGTTTCACCTGATGGTTCTCCTTCAAACGACCGCGCAAGTTTAGTGGCCGCACGTTAAGCGCGAATTATTGTCCTGCGCACATGCGATCGTTGCGCCATCTTCCTTAACGACGTGATAAGCGCACATGAATATGGTGTTCAGCGTCCGTCGCGTTGCGACGCAGTTGATCTGATAACCAAATACAGGGAGAGACGGCTATCCACCCCTCCGGTACGACGAATCCTGCGCGACGTGCGCAGCGCATCATGCGCGTGCTGCTCGCGACGGGTCTTCTCTGCTCTGCGTCCGCCGTTCCGATCGCACCGGCGTACGCGCAATCATCCGAACCCGCGATCTCGACGGTATCGTCGGCGGCTCTGTCGGGGATCGTGCGCGATCCCGACGGCCGCCCGATCGCGAACGCGAGCGTCACGGCGGCGAGCGTCACGCTGCGTCGCACGACGCGCAGCGGACCCGACGGACGCTATGCGTTCGCGGGACTCCCGCCCGACACGTACTCGGTGCTCGTGAGCGTCGGCGGCTTCCAGAGATCGGAGACCGATGGGGTGACGGTCGCCGCGGGGAAAGCCGCCGTCGTGGGCGTGTCGATGGTTCCCGTCCAGCTTTCCACGATCGGACGGTCGTCCGTGGTGAACCGTTCGACCGCGCTGAACCTCTCGGTCGCGTCGGTCGCGACGACGTCGGGCGAGACCTTCGCCGAGCAGGGCCAGCGCCAGGTGCTGAACGTCCTCGACCAGATGCCCGGGATCGACGTGATGCGCTATCAGGGCGGCGCGCCGGGCGCGAACTCGAACATCTCGATTCGCGGCGCGATGCCCTATGAGGTGCAGGTGCTGCTCGACGGACATCCGATCGACGCCGGCGCCGCGGGCGCGTACGGCTTCAACTCGACGTTCCTCAACTCGCTGCTGCTCGGCGGCGTCGACGCGGACAAGGGTCCCGGCAACATGCCGAACATGATCCAGAACGCGATCGGCGGCTCGCTCAACTTTCGCACGCCGCCGATCACCGCGTCGCCGACGGGTGACGCGCTCGTCGGCCACGACTCGTGGGGCGGCAACTACTTCGCGCTCAAGTTCTCCGACACGTTCGGCAAGCTCGGCGTGCTCTTCGGCGCCGCGCAGGACTCGACGCCGGGATACATGGACCCGACGCACGTCCTGGTCGGCTATCACACCGGCAATCCGATCCCCGGCACCACCGTCCAGTCGACGGTTTCCGGGTTCGTCAACATGACGCAGAACTTTCAGACCCGCTCGCAGCTGGCGAAGCTCTCGTACGACTTCTCGCCGGCCACGTCGCTGACGCTCAACATGTACGCGACGCAGACCTACAACGACGAAAGCGGCACGGTCGGATCCGTGGACCCGTACACGATCGTCTCGCAGATCCCGTGCAAGGTCTCCTCGACGTGCCCGAACGGCTTCTACTACACGGCGCCGCAGTACGCCGGGCTCGTCGGGAAGACCGTCATGGTCGATTCGACCAGCGGGAACGACAACGAGTACGACAACGAGCCGTTCTACTCGGCCGACTTCCGCACGGCGCTCGGGCGCGGGACGTTCCTCGCGAGCGCCTATCAGGGCTCGATCTACCGCACGATCGACCAGGGTCCGGACGGCGACGCGGTGACGACCTGCGACAACCCGACGTGCACGCTGAACCAGTCCGGCGTGCCGTTCGGCGAGGTGCAGTCCGACCGGCTCGCGGGATACGACGCGCAGTACGCGTACCCGCTGGGCGCGAGCATGGTGACGGCGGGCTTCGACCGTCACACCGACCTCGCGACGATGTGCGAGGGCGACACGACCTCGTATCTGGGGATCGGCGGGACGCCGTACAACTGCACGCCGGGCGCGGGGCTGTTCAACAACGTGCTCACGACCTCGACGACCTACAGCCTGCGCGGCGACATCGCGCTCACGCCGAACCTGCGCTTCCAGCTCGGCAACTACTTCTCGAACGCGACGGGCGCCGGCTGGCGCTACGATCCGCACGCCGGGCTGATGTATCGCGCGAGCCCGTCGACCACCCTCCGCGCCTCGTATGGCAGCTCGTACGTCGCGCCGTACCCGGGTTATGCGCTGCCGGGGACGAACGTGTACGGCAGCGGAACCGCCGCGACGCTCGTGATGACCGCGACGAACGACAAGCCCGAGACGTCGTCCGGTTTCGACGTCGGCTCCGACGTCGTCGTCGGCCGCGACGCGAAGGTCACGCTCGACCTCTACTCGACGAACATCTTCAACCGCTTCGCCACCGCCACCGAAGCGGTGAGCGGGACGTACAACGGCACGCCGTACTTCAACATCCAGCAGAACTTCAACCAGGCCAACGCGCGCGAGAAGGGCGCCGAGCTGACGTTCGTCAAGGCGCCGCGCGTCGGGTTGGGCTTCGATCTCGCAGCCGAGCTGCACCGCGATTACGCCTACGGGCAGACTGCGCAGCCCGGCGTCGGCGTGGCACCCGGGACGATCTTCGCCACGGCGAACGGCGTGCAGATCCCCGAGATCCCGTACAGCAAGGAGACCTACGCGCTCACGTACGCGTTCCCGGCGGGGACAAAGATCCGCTTCGGCGGGACGTCATACGGCGCGTCGAACTCGCTGGGCCAGCCGGGATTCGCGGTGTTCGATACCAACGTCATCTTCCCGGCCGGCAACGGCTTCAAAGTGAACGTCGGCGCGACGAACCTCTTCAACCACGACGACGGGAACGTCTACACGATCAACAACTACGGGTACAGCTACGCGACGCTCAGCGGCGCGACGACGTACCGGCAGTGGTATCCCTACCAGCCGCGGACGTTCTTCGTTCAGGTCGACCACCCGCTGGGCAACTGACCATCGCGCCCGAACGAGTCGTCGAGGGACGGCTCTTTTGGGTGGGGCGGCGCGTGCGGCGAAGCTCGACGCCATGGACGATCATGCCGACCATCCCGACGTCGCCGTCTTCCCGCCCGCGCTGATCGGCGGCTCCGCGCTGCTGGCCTTTGCTCTCCACCGGTTCTTCCCGCTGCCCGCGATGCCCAGGCGCGTCGCCCGCCCGCTCGGCCTCGCGCTGACGCTCGCGGCGGCCGCCGTCGCGGCCTCCGGCTTTCGGGCGCTGCACGACGCGAACACGACCTTCGACGTGCGCGAGTCGACCACGGCGGTCGTGACGAACGGGGTCTACGCCTACACGCGCAACCCGCTCTACGTGGGCCTGATCCTGCTCTTTCTGGGCCTCGGGACGCTGCGAAACTCGCGCTGGCACTGGATGCTCGCGCTTCCGACCGCGGCGGCGCTGCACTACCTCGTGATCGTGCGCGAGGAGGCCTACCTCGAGCGCAAGTTCGGCGCCGAGTATCGCGACTACAAGACGCGCGTCCGCCGCTGGCTCTGAACGCTCAGAGCGTCTCCTTCCCGATCGCGCCGTGGAGTTGCTGGTCGATCTCCCGCTCGCACGCGGGATGCCCGCACGAACACGTGATCGTCACGGGGTCGCGCGCCTCGCGCGAATCGCAATACGGGCTGCACACCGTTTGATCCAGGGGGACCTCGCACAGACAGGCGAGGTTGTCGCACCGCTTCGCGTCGTCGCTCGTCGCCATGGCAGCGCCTTCCGTAGCCTCGCGGCACGACCTCCCTCCTGTCTGCCGAGGCGAACGTTCGATCGCCGTCTCTCCACCCGCTCGAGAAACGGCTGCTTTCGTGTTTCGGCGCCACCGCCGCGGAGTACATCAGGAAGCGGAGGCGACGGGGATGAAGCTGTACTTGCTCCGGCACGGCGACGCGGTCGATCCGGCGGAGTGGAAACGCGGCGACGCGGAGCGGCCCTTGACCGACGACGGGCGAAAGCGCATCGCGCGCGCGACGCGGACGATGCGACGTCTGGGATTCGACGTCGACCGCATCGTCACCAGTCCCCTCCTACGCGCGCGCCAAACCGCGGAGATCGTCGCCGTCGAGTTCGCGCACGAGGATCGCGTGGTGGCCGATCCGCGCTTGGGCGCGGAGTTCGGACCGGAGCAGCTCGCCGAGATCCTGCGCGACAACCACGGCGTCGAGGACCTGCTGCTGGTCGGCCACGAGCCGTCGATGAGCGGCGCGATCGCGCACCTGATCGGCGGCGGGAGCATCAAGCTGAAGAAAGGCGCTCTCGCACGCATCGATCTCCCCGATCCCGCGCGGCTCAGCGGCACGCTGGAGTGGCTGCTCCCGCCGTGATCCGCGAAAGCGCGAGGATCGTGGCGTCTTTAGGGGACGGCCCGAGCGTTTTCGCCGTCACGGGGGAGGCGGTAGGAAGCATGATGCTCGCTCAGCAAAACAGGCAGGCGAACAGCAAGCCGCTTTGTGAGGGTGCCGACGTGTCGCTCAAGGTCGTTTCGGATCATGCCGTCGCCGGCGCGATCCACGTGCAGGTCGTGCGGGACACGACCGTGCACGATCCGCAGCAGGCGTTTTCGGCGCAGATCAACGCGCCCGGTTTTTCGCAGTCGCTCCCGCTCCACAACGGCTCGTCGGTCCAGTTTCCGATCGCCGCGGGCGTGCTCAACGGCACGGTGCACGTCGAGGTCGACGACTTCAACGTGCTCCCACACGGTGCGACGGCTGCGACGGCGACTGCGATCAGCTGCAACGTCGTTTTCAAGCTCTTCGAGCTCATCGCGCGGATCACGATCGGCAGCGTCCCCGTCACCGCCGCGCTGCGTTAGTGAAAGTTGCGCGGGCGGACGCCCTTGGTCGTCGGCTCCGCCTCGTCCAAGGGCCAGCAGCGCTTCATGATCAGGTCGATGCAACCGTCTTCTTTCTGTAAGACGCCCTCGACGATCAGGCACTGTGCGCCGCGGATCGTGCGGCGGTAGCGCTCGTAGACGTCGGGGCGGACGATCACGTTGACCAGGCCCGTCTCGTCCTCGATGGTGAGGAAGACGAAGCCCTTGGCGGTCCCCGGGCGCTGGCGCGTGATGACCAGCCCACCGATCTTGCAGACGAGGTTCTTCGGCATCGCCGGAAGGCGCGCGGCGGCCAGGACGTGCCGCGCGTCGAGCAGTGGGCGGTAGTGCGCGATCGCCTGCGTCTCGCTCACGCCGGTGGCGTGGATGTCGAGCGCGGTACGTTCGGTCGGGCTGAGCGCGGCGAAGCGCGGCTCCGGCTCGTCGTCGATCTCCATCGCGCGGCCCAGCTCGCCGCGCGCCTCGCGCTCGTCGAGCGCGCGCAGGGCCCACATCGCCTCGCGGCGCGTCGCGTACCAGGGCGCGAACGCGCCCGCGGCGGCGAGGTTCTCGAGCGCCTCGCGTTCGAGGCCGGTGCGGCGCGCGAAGTCGACCAGGTCGACGAACGCGGGCCCCAGCGCGCGCACGACGCGCTCCTGCTGCACCTCGCCCATCCCGCGCACGAGGTGGAATCCCAACCGCAACGCGCCCTCGTCGTCGACGAAGCTCCACCACTCGCTCGCGTTGACGGTGATCGGCCGCACGGCGACGTCGTGGCGGCGCGCGTCGTTGACCAGCACCTCGGTCGAGTAGAAGCCCATCGGCTGCACGTTGAGGATCGCGGCGCAGAAGATCGCCGGCTCGTGACACTTCACGTACGCTGACGCGTACGCGAGCAGCGCGAACGAGGCCGCGTGCGACTCGGGGAAGCCGTAGTCGGCGAACCCCTCGAGCATGTGGAAGAGCTTCTCGGCGTCCTCGCGCGGGATCCCGTTCGCCACCATCCCGCCCATCAGCCGCGGATAGATCTCGGCCATCCGCTCGCGCGAGCGCTTGTGGCCCATCGCGCGCCGCAGCTGATCGGCCTCGCCGGCGCTGAACCCCGCGGCTTCCATCGCCATGCGCATCCCCTGCTCTTGAAACAGTGGGACGCCGAGCGTGCGTTCGAGCACGGGTCGCAGCTTCGGATGCGGATACGTCACCGGTTCCAGGCCGTTGCGCCGCCGCAGGAACGGGTGGATCATGTCGCCTTGGATCGGGCCGGGGCGGATGATCGCGACCTGCATCACCAGGTCGTAGAAGCGCACCGGCTTCATCCGCGGGAGCATCGACATCTGCGCGCGCGACTCGACCTGGAAGACGCCGATCGAGTCGGCGCGCTGCAGCATCGCGTACGTCGCCGCATCGTCGGGCGGGATGCTCGCAAGATCGAGCGGCGGACGCTCCGGATACCGGCGGCGGAAGAGTGCGAACGCGTCGCGCAAGAGCGAGAGCATCCCCAGACCCAAGAGGTCGATCTTGATCAGGCCGAGATCGCTCAGATCGTCCTTGTCCCATTGCACGACCGTGCGGTCGCGCATCGACGCCCACTCGACCGGCGCCACCTCGACGAGCGGCGAGCGCGTGACGACCATCCCGCCGCTGTGGATCCCCAGATGCCGCGGAAACCCGTCGATCCGCCGGCACAGCGCGAGCAGCAACGCGCCGACGCCGCCGCCGACCGGCCCGCGCAGCTGCGGATCGGGATCGGCGGTCGCCTCGTCGGCGTCCGCAAAGCCGGGGACGTGCGTGCGTCCCGGCGAGGCGGCCGGCGCGTCGTCGCCGCGCGAGAGGAAGACGTTGGAGCCGGCGTCGAGATCGCGCCGCTTCGTCACCGACTCCGGGAGCGTGGGCGTCCGCGGCTCGGTCGTGCCGAGCGCGCCGGCGAGCGACTCGCGCGCGTCGTACTCGCGCACGATCTGGTCGACCTGTCCGAGCGTGAGCCCGAGCGCCTTGCCGACGTCGCGGATCGCCGAGCGCGTGCGGTAGGTGATCACCTCCGAGGCCATCGCGGCGTGCTCGCGCCCGTAGCGCTCGTAGACGTACTGGATCACCTTCTCGCGGTCTTGGTGCGCGAAGTCGATGTCGATGTCGGGGACCTCGCCGCGCTCCTCGCTCAGGAAGCGTTCGAAGAGCAGATCGCTCGCGATCGGGTCGATCGCGGTGATCCCCAGCGCGTAGCAGACCGCCGAGTTCGCCGCCGAGCCGCGCCCTTGCGCGAGGACGCCCAGTTCCCGCGCGGCGCGCGCGATGTCCCACACCACCAGGAAATAGCCGGCGAGATCCATCCGCGCGATGATCCCCAGCTCGTATTCGAGCTGCCGCTCGACCTTCGAGGAAAGCGGATCGCCGTAGCGCACGCGCGCGCCGGCGGCGACGAGCGCGCGCAGGTACGATTGCGGCGACGGGTGCTCCGGCGGGAGCGGGAAGAGCGGAAACTCGCCGGCGAGCTTGTCGAGCCGGAACGTACAGCGCTCCGCGATCGCGAGCGTGTTGCGGATCGCCCGCGGAAACTCGGCGAACAGACGCGCCATCTGCAGCGACGGCTTGAGGTGGTGCTCGTGGTTGGGGCGCAGCAGGTTTCCGGCCTGCTGCAAGGGCGTGCCGTACTTCACGCAGGTCAGCACGTCGCAGAGCATCCCGTCGTCGCGGTTCGCGTACGCGACGCCGTTGGTCGCGACGTACGGGACGTCGATCCGGCGCGCCAGCTCCACCAGCGCGCGGATCAGCGCCGGGTCCTCGGGTCGCACGTGGTGCTGCAGCTCGAGGTAGAACCGTTGTGGGAACAAGTCGCGCAGCCGCGTCGCGAGCGCGAGCGCACCGGCGTCGTCGCGCCGCAGCAGCGCCTTCTCGACCAACCCGTTGCGCCAGCCGGAGAGCGCGACGAGACCCTCGGTGCGGCCCTCGAGATCATCGAGTCGCAGCCGCGCGTCGCGCTTGCGCCCGCGCAGCTGCGCGGTCGAGATCAGCCGCGCGAGGTTGCCGTAGCCGCGCTTGTCGACGGCGAGCAGGACGATCCGCGGGGTGTCGGTGGGGACCTCCTTGGCCGGCCGCGCCGGCCGCCGTTCGACAAGCTCACGATGGCGGGTCTTGATCGGCCGCGACTCCGCCGGCTCGAGGGTCAGCTCCGCCCCGCAGAGCGCGGCAAAGCCGCTCCCCGCCGCCGCCTTGGCGAAGCGGACCGCGCCGTAGAGCCCGTCACGGTCGGTCAGCGCGATCCCGCGCAGCCCGAGGCGCCGCCCGTGCTCGACCAGCTCCTCGGGGTGCGAGGACCCCTCGAGGAAGCTGAAGTTCGACCAGCAGTGGAGCTCCGCGTACTCCAGGGCGTCCGGCATGGGACCCCGAGACTACGCGAACATATGTTCGATTCCCCGCCGGGCGACGGCCGACACACTCTTACGGCCGACCTGGGAGCGGTGACTCGGAGGCCCGAACGACCGTGCCCCATGACCAGATCGCTCATCGTGCTCGCCGCCGTTTCGCTCGCGCTCGCCGGATGCGGCGGCGGCGGCTCGACCAGCGCCGGCACCGTCCCGACCGGCGGCAGCGGGACGGCGAGCGTCGACGTCTCCCTCGTCGACGGGCCCTTCCGGACCAGCGGCGGGACCGTCACCGCGGTGAACATCGCGGTCGCGAAGGTCGAGGCGGTTGGTGCGAACGGGGTGCAGACGATCGCGACGTTCTCTCCCGCGCAGCCGATCAATCTCCTGAGCTACACCTCGCAGTCCTCGCCGCTCCAGCTCGGCACGGCGTCGATCCCCGCCGGACAGTATCAGCAGCTGCGGCTCGTCCTCGACGATTCGAGCCCGAACAACACGTCGGTCGTCATCGACGGCACGACGTATCCGCTGACGATCCCGAGCGCGACCGCCCCGGCCGGCTTCTCGAACGCGACGTCGACCGACGCCGGCGACGGTCCGGGGACGGCGGGGATCAAAGTCAACGTCGGGCTGAACGCGCAGGCGGGACAGAGCTACGGGTTCGTGATCGACTTCAACGCGGCGGAGTCGATCGTCTCGTCGGGCGCGAGCGGCAAGTACCTCATGAAGCCGGTCCTCGTCGCGACGGCGCAGGCGCAGGCCGGTTCGATCTCCGGGACCGTGAAGGATACCGCCGGGACGACGCCCGTCATGAACGCCGAGGTACTCGCGCAGCAGAACGGGACGACGATCAACTCCGGCGTGACCGATTCGAGCGGCGCCTTCTCGATCAACGCGCTGCCGGTCGGGAGCTACACGCTCGTGGTGAACAACCAGTGGACGAGCCAGTCCGGCGCGACGAACACCGCCACGGGCGCCGACGGCACGGCGCCGGTGACGTACCCGAGCCCGGTCCCGGTGACGAACGGCCAGGCGACGACGGTCAGCATCAGCGACTGATGCACCGATGACGATCCCCGCTTGATGCGGCCCCGCTCGCTCAGCCCCGACATCGTCGATGCGCGGCGAAGCGGGGGACGATGCAGTTCGCGATCCACGTGCTCGACAATCCGGGGACCCAAGCGCTGCGTGCGCAGTGCTACGACCGCCACACCGCGCACCTCGCCGATCTGGAGCGCTGGAGCGTGACGATCATCTTCGCCGCGCGGCTCGTCGCCGACGACGGCGACACCGCGATCGGGAACTTGCTCTTGATCGAGGCCCCGGATCAGGCCGCGGCCGAGGCCTTCAACGCGGCAGACCCCTTCACGACGGAAGGGGTCTGGGGCAAGGCGATCATCACGCCCTTCGTCCAACGCCGCGGCGCGCGCCTCGGGGGCGTATAGTCACTTCGCGACGACGGGTTTGATCGTGCCGAAACGGCCGGCTTGGAAGTCGGTGAACGCCTGCTGCAGCTCCTCGACGGAGTTCATCACGAAGGGGCCGTAGCGCGCCATCGGCTCGCGCGTCGGGCGGGCGCACAGGAACAATGCCTCCAGCGGCTCCTTGCCGGTGTTCTCGAGCGCGATCGTCTCGCCGTCGTCGTTGAACACCGCGTAGTCGCCGCTGCGCACCTCGCGCTTGCCGATCGCGCCGGCACCGCCCGCGAAGAGGTAGATCGTCGCCGTCAGCTCGCGCGCGACCGGCTGCACGATCGTCGCGCCGGGCTCGAGCGTGACGTGCACGTACGTCCACGGCACGACGGTGTGAACCGGGCCCTCGACGCCGAACACGTTGCCGGCGAGGACACGCGCCGTGACGCCTTCGGCGGGGTGGACGACGGGGATCGTCGCGTTCGGGACGTCCTTGTAGGCGGGGGCGAGCTTCTTGTCCTCGCGCGACAGGTTGACCCAGATCTGGAAGCCGTGGCGGCGACCGCCGGTGCGCTGGAACGCATCGGTCGGCATCTCGGAGTGGACGAGGCCCGTCCCGCCGAGCATGTACTGCGCGTCGCCGGCGCGCAGGATCCCGTGGTTCCCGTGCGAGTCGTGGTGCTCCATCTCGCCGGCGAGCAGATAGGTGATCAGCTCGAAGCCCTTGTGCGGGTGATCCGGCGCGCCGACGACGCGGCCGGCGATCTCGTCCTGCGGCCCCATCTCGTCGAGAAGCAGGAACGGGTCGACCTGGTCGACGCCGCGGATCGGGACCGGGCGGCGCACGTGGAACCCGCCGCCTTCGAGCGTCTCGACGGAGCGGATGACGCGGGCCAGCGAACGGGCCGCGCCGGTGATCTGAACGGACATTGCCCTCCTGTGGACCCGTCCGCCGGGTCGAGCGCTGCGAACGTTTCCGCCCGGTAACCGCCGTTCTTGAGCTTGCCTTAAGGCTGCTGCGGTTACGCTTAGCTCGGTGGCCGTTGCAGTCGTCGACTCCGAGGAGGCCGCAAGCGCGCAGGCGCTGTTCGCGCGGCTCGGGGCGTTGCGCGCCGACGTGTGCGCCGAGGCGTCGGCCGCCTACCACCGCTGGCGCCCGCGCGTGACGCGGCGCGCGTACCTGCCGAGCGCGTTCAACCTCGCCGCGTACGTCGCGTTGCGGCGGCACGATCTGCGCGAGCTGCAGCCGGCGCTGATGCCGCTCGGCCTCTCGGCTCTCGACCGCTGCGAACCGCGGGTCGTCCCCGAGCTCGACGCGGTGCTCGCCGCGCTCGGCGCGCTCGCCGGCCAACTCTGCTCGCCGGCGCCCACGCCGCGCCTCTACTTTCGTGGAGCGCGGCTGCTCGCGGCGCAGAGCGCCGCAGTCTTCGGTCCTGCTCCGGCGGAGCGCGACGTGCGGATCCTCGCGACGCTGCCGACGCAGGCCGCCGACGACTACGGCGAGGTGATTCGGCGGATGATCGTCGCCGGCGCCGATGCCCTGCGCATCGACTGCGCGCGCGACGACCACGGTGCGTGGACCGCGATGATCGCGCACGTGCGCGCCGCGTCGCGCACGATGGGTCGACCGTGCCGCATCTACGCGGACCTGGCCGGTCCGAAGCTGCGCGTCGCGCAGGTGCGCACGAAGCACGACGCGGCGCGCGTCGCGGTAGGCGATCGCATCGCGCTCACCCGCAAGGCGGCGCGCGCCGATCTCGAGGGCGTCACCGCCGTCATCAGCTGCGCGGAGCCGTCGGTCCTCGCGCGCGTGCGCCCCGGCGATCCGTGCTGGATCGACGAGGGGAAGATCGGCACGGTCGTCGAGCGTGCGATCCCCGATCGCGCCGTGCTGCTGGTGACGCACGCCCCGCCGCGAGGCGCGAAGCTCAAGTCCGACCGGCGGATCAGCGTCCCCAACACCGATCTCGGGATTCCGGCGCTGACGGAAAAGGACCATACGGATCTCGCATTCCTCGCGCGGCGCGTCGACGTCATCGGTTCCTCGTTCGTGCGCGATACCGCCGATCTGGACGCGCTGCTCGACGCGCTCGACGCGCACGGCGCACCGACGGGGGCCGCGGTGGCGCTGACGCTCGAGACCGCCGGCGCGCTCGCGGCGTTGCCGGAGCTGCTCGTGCGCGCGGCGGGCTGCCGGCCGACCGCGGTGTCGTTCGTGCGCGGCGACCTCGCCGTCGCGCTCGGTCGCCGCAAGCTCGCGGCGCTGCAGGAAGAGCTGCTCTGGATCTGCGAGGCCGCCCACGTCCCGGTGATCCGGACGACGGACGCGCTCGACGCGCTCGTGCGCGAAGGGGTCGGTATGCGCGCCGAGCTCCCCGACGGCGCGCTCGCCGAACGCGCCGACGCGGTGCTGCTGGGCGAGGGCGAGCACGCCGTCGACGCGATCGAGGCGCTGACCGACGTGCTCGCGCGCATCGAAGGCCACCAGGCTCGGAGCGTCGCGCGCTCGCGCGCGCCGCGCGTGTGGTGAGCCGCTCGTCAGGCCGCCGTCACGACGCGACGGTGTCGCCGGAATACTTTCAGCGACTCTATCGTGATCACGAGGATCCCTGGAACTTCGCGAGCTCACGCTACGAGCAGGACAAATACACCGCGACGCTCGACGCGCTGCCGCGCCGGCGCTATCGCAGCGCGCTGGAGCTCGGGTGCTCGATCGGCGTCTTCACGCGCATGCTCGCCGCGCGCTGCAACGACGTTCTCGCCGTCGACGTGTCCGTCGATGCGCTGCACCGCGCCGCGCTGCGCTGCGGCGATCTGCCGAACGTGCGCTTCGCGCCTTGCGACCTCTCCCGCGCGTTTCCGGAGGGCGCGTACGATCTGGTGACGCTGTGCGAGCTCGGGTTCTATTTCTCGCCGCGCGATCTGGGTCGGATGCGGGAGTCGATCGCCCGTGCGCTCGAGCCCGGCGGAGACCTCGTGCTCGTGCATTGGACGCCGCCGGTCGCCGGGCACGCGCAGAGTACGAACGACGTGCACGCGGCGTTCCTCGGCGACCGGCGTTTTCGCGCCCGCACGCATGCGCGAGCGCCGACCTATCGGCTCGACGTCGTGACGCGCGCCGACGAGGGGACGGCGGGTCGGCTCTAGGGCTGCGAATCCTGCAGCAGGCTGACCGTCAGGTGGACGGCGTGCATGCGCGGCGAGCCGTCTTGCGTCTCGCGAATCTCGCCGCGCGCGTCGAATGCGACCGGGACGACCTTGTGCGTGTCGTAGAGGAGGCGTCCGCGATAGCCGTCGTGCTCGTACCCGTCCTCGATCTCCCGCGTGAACGCGACCTCGATGCGCCCCTCGCCCGGCGTGCGCACGACGCGAAAGCGCGTGAGGTGCTCCGCGCCCACACCGGTCTCGCCCGTATCGCTCCAGGCGTCGCCGCGGTCCATCCCCGTCAGGTTCTGCGCGCCGAGCGCGAAGAAGTAGACGAGCAGCGCCTCCTCGCGCGTGAGCGTCACGCCGTCGACGACGTGCACGGCGCCGTAGCGGTCGACATCGAGATGGGCCGGCTCGGCGGCGCCGGGCTCGTCGAGATCGAGACTGATCCCGCGGTCGGCGGTCGTACCGACGAGGTCGAGCACGAGCCGCGTGTGCAGCGGCCGTCCGTCGAACTCGCCGTTCACCGCGTACTCGACGTGCCGCAGCGGCGCGTCCTGCGCGGCGGCGATCGACGCCGTGCAGCACAGAGAAGCCAAGGTTAGGGCCGCGACACGCATGGCGGTACTCCCCATGAGCGAAGGACGCGTCCCCTTCAGTACGAGAGACCGTCCCCCCAGCGCTGCCGCCGTTACCGAGTTCTAACCCAGCGTCCCCATGGCATTCTCGACGAGCCGACGGAGCGGCTCCAGAGCATCCGGCTCGGCGAGCGCTCGTGAGGTCAGCGTACAGCCGACGCCCAGCGCCGCGATCGTCCCGCGCCGCGCCAGCGTGCGGAGCACCTCACCGAGCATGACGAGCGACGGCCCGCCCGCGACGGGGAAGCGCAGCGGCGGGAGCGTTGCGGGATCGAGCACGTCCAGATCGAGGTGGACGTACCACGGCCCGTCCGGGAGCGGCGCCGCGGCCAGCTCCTCCAGCGGGAGGCGGCGGATCGCCGACGCTTCGAGCGCTTCGCGCTCGCCGGGTTCCACGTCGCGCACGCCGGCGAGCACGCACGCCTCGTCGGGGACGGCGCGCAGGCCGAGCGGCGCGGTGAGCGCGGCGCCGCCGCGGCCGGTCGCCATCGCCAGCGCCATCCCGCTCAAATCGCCGCTGCGCGTGGTGCGCGCGGTGTGGAAGTCGGCGTGCGCGTCGATCCAGATCACACCCGGTACCGCTCCCCGGCGCTGCAGTCCGGCGATCGTCGCGAGCGCGGTCGTGCAGTCGCCGCTGATCACCGTGACGGGTTCATCGCTCGCCGCGACGCGCGTCGCGACCTGCTCGTAGAGCCGCGCGAGCATCGCGCCCGCCGGACCTTTGGAGACGACGACCGCATCGTCCCCGTGGTAGGCTTGCGCGAGGACCGGGAGCGGTTCGGCGTGGTGATAGGGAACGAGGATGGTCTTCACGTCGCTGCTTTCGAATCAACGGCACGTCGCCGGCTCCTCCCGCTTGTCTCATCAGGAATACATGCACCTTCCGCTCATCGCGCTCGAACGTATCAACGTCCATCTCGACCTGCGCCACGTCTTGCACGACGTGAGCTGGCGTCTCGAGCGCGGCGAGCAGTGGGCGATCGTCGGCGCGAACGGTGCCGGGAAGTCCACGCTGCTCAAGGTCATCCGCGGCGACCAATGGATCGATCGCGACGGCGGCGTGCGCAGCTACGCGCTCGACGGAACCCCCGAGAGCGTGCGCAGCGCGGCGACCCGGATCGGCTACGTCTCGCCCGAGCAGCAGGAGCACGTCAGCCGGCTGCAGCTCGGCTTCCCCGGCCGCGATCTCGTCGCGGCGGGTCTGCACGACACGCTCTACTTGCAGGGCGGGCTGACGCCGGAGGAAGACGCGCGCGTCGAAGCGCTGCTGGAACGCTTCGCGCTGCAGGAGATCGCGGCGCAGCCGGTCTCGGCGCTCTCGTTCGGTCAGCTGCGGCGCCTGTTGATCGCGCGCGCGCTGGTGAGCGCGCCGCGGGTTCTGGTGCTGGACGAGTTCACCAACGGGATCGATCGCGGCTCGCGCGCGGCGTTGCTCGCGTTCCTCGAACAGGTCGCGGCCGAGACGCAGATCGTCTGCTCCTCGCACCGCTTCGACGATCTCCCTGCGACGACGACGCAGCACGCGACCGTCGTCGACGGCCGCATCGTCGAGGTCGGCGCCGGACGGCCGACCGCGCGCGTCTCGCGCGCCGCGGCGCGCTCGTACGCGGCCGCGCACGCGCACGAGCCCGGCGAGCTGCTCGTCGCGATCCACGACGCCGACGTCTATCGTGGCGAGTACGGCGAGCGGCTCGTGCTGCGCGGGATCGACTGGGAGATCCGGCGCGGCGAGCACACGGTGATCCACGGCGAGAACGGTTCGGGGAAGAGCACCTTCGCCGGCGTGCTCGCGGGGACGCTCCCGGCGGCGTACGGCGCGCGGATCACGCGCTTCGGCAGCGAGGGTCCGTTCGATCTGTGGGAGCTGAAGAAGCGGATCGTGCACGTCTCCGACGCGCTGCAGATCGCCTACGACGTGAGCCCGACGGCCGAGACGGTGATCGCGACCGGCTTCGCCTCCAGCATCGGCGTGATCGAGGCAAAGCCCGACGACGAGCAGCGTCGCGTCGCCGATGCGCTGCTCGAACGGCTCGGGTTGCGCGCTCTCGCCGGACGGCCGTTCCTCGCGCTCTCGTTCGGCGAGCGCCGCAAGGTGCTGATCGCGCGCGGCCTCGTGCGCCGGCCCGATCTGCTGATCCTCGACGAGGTCTGGAGCGGCCTGGACGCCGCGTTCCGGGGCGTGTTGAGCGAGCTGCTCGACGAGCTGGTCGCCGGCGGGACGACGATCGTGATGATCTCGCACCACGACGACGACCTCCCGCCCTTCATCCGCCGCTCCTATCTGGTCGAGCAGGGGCGGCTCACGCTCACACCGTCAGCGTCGCACGCATGACGGTCACCGCGTGCCCCGCGACGCTGATCCGGCCGATCGCGTCGGGGGGCTCGCCGTCGATCGAGACCTCGGCGCGGCCGGGACGGTGGACGTGCGCGCCCTGGTGCACGACGTACGCGCGCTCGCGCACGATCCCGTAGCGCGCGCAGTAGGCCGCCATCCCGCCGGTCGCCGAGCCGGTGAACGGATCCTCGGCGACGTCGCCGAAGTCGGCGAAATGCCGCGCGACGAGCGCCGCTTCGCCTTCGCCGCGCGCGAAGACGTGCACGGAGAACCACGGGTGCCCTGCCGGGAAGAGCGCGTGCCGGTCGGGTTCGCAGCGGTCGAGCGCGTCGCGTGAGGCGAGCGCGATCATCAGCTGCGGTGTCCCGGTGCTCACGATCTGCGGCGTCGTCCCCGCGAGGAGATCGTCCTCGTGCAGGCGCAGCGCCGCGGCGGCCGCCTCGCGCGCGACCGTGTCGAGAAAGATGGGCGGCGGCTGCGACATCGCGTAGCTCGGCGATCCCGTGCCGCGGCTGATCGTCACGGGGACGAGCGCGGCGGGCATCCGCAGGCGCACGATCTCGCGGTCGGCGGCGATCGCGCCGGTCTCGCACAAGGCGTGCGTCGTCGCGATCGTCGGGTGGCCGGCGAGCGGGATCTCGCCGTTCGGTGTCCAGTAGCGCACGACGAAGTCCGCCTCGCCGTCGCCCGGGAAGACGAACGCCGTCTCGGAGAGGTTCGTCTCGCGCGCGATCGCCTGCATCGCTCGCGCGTCGAGCCCGCGCGCGTCGAGCACGACGGCGCACGCGTTCCCGGCGAGCGGGGTTGTGGTGAACGCGTCGATCCAGCGCATCTCGAACTGAGCCATGCCGCGCGTGTTCGCGGCCGCTGCGGCGGGTACATCGTGGTACGATGCCCAAGCGCGTATTGCTCGCGGTGAACCCCCGCGCGCGTCGCGGCCGCGACGCGCGTGAGCGCGCCACCGCCGCGCTGCGAGCGCGCGGCCACGAGGTGATCGAGGTTCCGCGCGACTCCTCGGCGGGCGCCCTGTCGCGTGCGATCACCGCGCACCGCGACGCGGTCGACGTCGTGCTCGTCGGCGGCGGCGACGGGACGCTGCTCCGTGCGCTCCCCGGGTTGGTCGAGACGGGTCTCCCGCTGGCGATCCTCCCGCTCGGAACCTTCAACGAGCTGGCGCGCACCCTCGGCGTCCCGACCAAGCCCGAGGAGGTCGCCGCGCTGATCGACGAGGGTGTCCCGCTCCCGGTCGACGTCGGTCGCGTCAACGGCGTCTACTACTTCAACGAAGCGTCGGTCGGGCTCTCGACGCGCGTGACGCGCCTGCAGACCGGCGCGGTGAAGAGCCGTCTGGGGATGCTCGCGATCCCCGTCGCGACGCTGCGCGCGCTGCGCTGGATGCGCCCGCTGCATCTCGAGATCACCGGCGACGACGGGTCGCGGCGCGTCGTGCGCGCCGTGCAGCTCACGGTCGCGA
Source organism: Candidatus Limnocylindria bacterium (assembly GCA_035493875.1). Classification (GTDB taxonomy): domain Bacteria; phylum Vulcanimicrobiota; class Vulcanimicrobiia; order Vulcanimicrobiales; family Vulcanimicrobiaceae; genus Vulcanimicrobium. Next base: position 37,460 of record DATJHK010000046.1, on the reverse strand, counting down.
ACAGCTACCGGTTCGGCGGGGTCGTCGAGAACCCCGAGGCGAGCCTGGAGGACGGGCAGGTGTGGCTCTACGCGATCGACGTGCGCGGCCCGTTCAACACCCTGGCGATCCTGCTCGCCGTCGCGCTGCGCCGGTTCCCGCACGCGCCGAACGTCCTCGCGCTGCGGGGAAAGCGGTTCGTCGTGCGTTCGGTGCACGGCCGCCGCCACCGCGTCTTCGCCGACAGCGAGGACGTGACGCGGCTGCCGGCCGAGTTCACGACGGTCCCCGCCGGGGCGCACGTCCTGGTCCCGTCGAACCGCCTTCCGGAGATCCGCTGAATGTTCTCGCTGTTCAAGCCGCACGCGTACGCGCCGCGCATCACGCAGATCGACGTGCTCTCGCTGCGTGCGCGGGGGATCCGCGGGGCGATCGTCGATCTCGACAACACGCTGGTCGGCTTTCGCACGCGCGTGCCGTTGGAAGAGGACGCCGCGTGGGTGCGCGCGGCACGCGAGGCGGAGTTCCAGATCGCGATGCTCACGAACAACGGGACGCCGTGGGCCTCGCGGGTCGCGCAGGATCTGGGCGTCCCGTGCATCCCTCGCGCGCGCAAGCCGTTGCCGCACGGCTTCCGTCGCGCGCTCGCGCTGCTCGAGCTCGCGCGTCACGAGGTCGTCGTGATCGGCGATCAGCTCTTCACCGACGTGCTCGGCGCGCGCCTCGCCGGACTCGAGGTGATCCTCGTCGAGCCGCTCGTCCGGCGCGATCCGTGGAACACGCGCCCGCTGCGCTGGATCGAACGCGCCGTGCTGCGCGACGTACCGCGCGCATGAACGGGCTCCCCGAGGCGCGCCGCAAGCTCGAGGCGATCGGCGCGCAGGAGCGCGCCGATCCGCGGATCGATCCGCGAAGCGTCACCGCGTGGTGGCTCGGCGAGGAGCCGGCGCCGCTCGTCATCGTGCTGCTGCACGGGCTCTCGAACGGGCCCCTGCAGTACGCGGAGCTGGCGCCGCAGCTCGCCGCGCGCGGGCACGCCGTGCTCGTCCCGCGAATGCCGTTCCACGGCTACCGCGACCGGCTCACGACCGCGCTCGCAGCGATGCGTGCGAGCGATCTGGAAGGAACGGCGCTGCGCACGCTGGCGATCGCGGCGCTCTGCGGTCGTCGCGTCGCCGTCGCCGGGATCTCGCTCGGCGCGACCCTCGCAGGCTGGCTCGCGGCGCGCGTCGCGGTCGACCACGCCGTCGCGGTCGCGCCGTTCTGCGGCGCGCGTGGGATCCCCGAACACGTCAGCGAAGCGCTGGGCTCGATGCTGCGTGCCGCGCCGAACCGCTTCGCGTGGTGGGATCCGCGTCGTGGGGCGGCGCAGCCGCCGCCGCACGCCTATCCGCGTTTCGCGACGCGCGCGCTCGGTGAGTCGCTGCTCGTCTCCACCACGCTCGAGGCGCCCGGCGCGTCCGCGCACGCGCGCCGTGCGACGCTCGTGCTCAACGCCAGCGAACCGGCGGTCAGCAACGTCTGCGCGCTGCGGCGGTTCGCGGCGCTGGCGCGCGCGGGCGTCGCCCTCGAGGACGTCGTATGGGAGGGATTGCCGCCGATCCACGATCTGATCGAGCCGCGGATTCCGCAGGCGCGCACCGATCTCGTCTATCCGCGGCTGATCGAGCTGCTCGAGTCGTAGCGCTACGAACGCGCCGCCAGGCGCACGAGCGCGACCGCGACGACGCAGAGCCACGCCAAGCCGAAGCAGAATCCGCCGACCACGTCGGTGAGATAGTGCGCGCCGAGCGCGAGACGCGACCAGGGAAGACCGATCACGCAGAGCGCGAGCAGGGCGACGAGCAGCGAGACGAACGGGCGCGGCAGCGGCGCCTGCGATGCCAGCAGCGCCAGGCCGAGGAAGAAGAGCGCGGCGGTGACGGCGTGGCCGCTCGGGTACGAGAAATCGACCTCGCGGATGCGCAGCCATGCGTCGGGACGCGCGCGGTGGAAGGCCAGCTTGAGCAGCGTGTTCGCGCCCTGCGAGAGCAGCTGCGCGACGAGGATCACGGCGACCGCGGCGACGCCGGTACGAAGCGACGCCGCCAGCGTGAGCGCCGCCGCGCCGAGCAGCAGCAGCACCGGCCAGCGCCCGAGCGTAGTGAAGAAGACGGCGAGCGGGATCGCCTCGCCGCGGACCTTCGCCGCGTCGACGTCGAGCGGGAGCGCTGGGCGGCCGGAGACGAACGCGCCGAGCGCCAGCGTGACGCAGAGCGCGAGCAGCGCGGCGAGCGCGAGCCGCGGTTCGGCCGTGCTAGGCGCGCGCAACGCCGGTTTCCGGGACGAAGACCCGCAGCGCGCCCGGTGCGAGCGCGAAGCGGGCCGGCGTCTTCTCGAGCAGCGATCCGTCGATGCTGATCGGCTGGCGCTTGCGCGTGCGAATCGTGAACCGTCGCGCGCGCACGAGGTGCGCGTCGCGCAGGTGCGTCTGCGTCCCGCGGCCGAGCGCGAGGTAGGTTCGCACGGTGCCCAGACGCGATGCGTCGGCGGTGGTGAAGAGCGTCAGCCGGTCGTCTGCGATCGTCGCGTGCGCGCTCAGCGCCGTCGCCCCGAAGTACCGGCCGTTCGCGACGATGATGTCCTGCGTGTGCAGCGCTAGTCGTCCGCCGGGCCAGCGGATCGTCGCGTCGAACGCCCGCGCGCGGAGCAGCATCGGGAGCCCGGCCAACGCGTAGGCGAGGCTGCCGAGGACGCTCTTCAAGGGCCGCGGCGTCGCGGCGGCGATGCGCGAGGAGAACCCGATCGTCGCGAAGTTCGCGAAGTACGTGCCGTTGACGATCCCGAGGTCGACTTGCGCGACGTGCCCGCGCGCGATCGTCGCCACCGCCGCGTCCACGTCGTTTCCGGGCAAGCCGAGCGTCTGCGCGAAGCTGTTCCCGGTCCCGAGCGGCAGCACGCCGAGCACGCATTTCCGGTGCGCGAGCAGCCCGACCGCGTGCGTCATCGTCCCATCGCCGCCGCCGACGACGATCTCGGGCGCGCCGTCCTTCACCGCGCGCTTGATCGCTCGGCGGCACGCGGCCTCGTCGGCGCCGGCGTGGAACTCGGCGACGCGCAGCCCGTGGGCGGCGAGCGCCTCGTGCACGCGATCGAGCTCGGCGTCGGTCCGGCGCGAACGACGGTTCACGACGACCACCACATCCCTCATATCTCTTCCCGTCGTGTTCCCGTTCGGCGCGCGATCGCACGTCGGGCGAAGGGATACGGTGCGGGTCACGGGTACGCTACGGCCCGTGCGATATCGGCAAGTTGGGCGCTCGGGCGTCAAAGTTTCGACGGTTGGTCTGGGTTCGTGGCTGACCTACGGCGGGAGCGTCGAGGAGGACGCGGCGCGCGCGTGCATGCAGCGCGCGTTCGAGCGCGGCGTGAACTTCTTCGACACGGCGAACGCCTACGCGCGCGGTCGCTCCGAAGAGGTGGTCGGCCGGAAGATCCGTGAGTTTCCGCGTCACGAGATCGTGCTCGCGACGAAGGTGTATTTCCCGATGGGCGACGGCCCGAACGACGGCGGCCTCTCGCGCAAGCACATCCGCGAGCAGATCGACGCCTCGCTGCGGCGTCTGGGCGTCGAGTACGTCGATCTCTACCAGTGCCACCGCTACGACCTGAGCACGCCGCTGGAAGAGACCGTGCGCGCGATGGACGACCTCGTGCGCGCCGGCAAGATCCTGTACTGGGGCGTGAGCGAGTGGAACGCCGACCAGATCGCCGCCGCGGCCAACCTCGCCCGCGCGCGCGGCTGGGCCGAGCCGGTCTCGAACCAGCCGCAGTACAGCGCGCTCTGGCGCCGCGTCGAGCCTCGCGTCTTCCCCGCGTGCCGTGAATTCGGGTTGGGCAACGTCGTGTGGTCGCCGCTCGCGATGGGGATCCTGACCGGTAAGTACACCGACGCGGCGAAGCCGGCCGCCGGGACGCGCGCGGCCGGGAAGTCGGCCGACATGATGGAGGACTACTTCACGCAGCCGGTGCTCGACGCGGTGCAGCGCCTCAAGCCGCTCGCCGACGAAGCGCACTGCACGCTCGCGCAGCTCGCGCTCGCGTGGTGCCTGCGCACCGACGTCGTCTCGTCGGTGATCGTCGGCGCGACGCGCCCCGAGCAGGTCGACGACAACGTCGCCGCCGCCGATCTCGACGTCGAGCCCGAGATCTTCCGGCGCATGGACGACATCCTCGCGCCGGTCGCGCCGTTCGAGCCCTATACGGCCTAGCGCGCCGCGGTTCACGGGCGGGAGACGGGCGCTGCGCCAGCGTAACTCGCGGTGCGGTGTTGAGAAAGCGATCCATCGCGGTCTTCGCGATCGCGTTCCTTTGCGCCGCGCGCGCCGCGTGCGCGCAGCAGCCCCCGCCGACGCTCCCGCTTCCGGGGGCGTCGCCGGCTGCCGCCGCGAGCCCGTCCCCCGCGCCCGCGCCGTCGCTCGCGCCCGCGGGCATGATCCCGGCGACCGTCGCGTTGCACACGACCGGCTCGCCGGCGGATCCGGCCTTTCTCGAGACGCAGATCCGAGGCGTGCTCAACCGCAGCATTCGGCCGACGCTCCGGCCCGGTGCGTCGGTCTCCTACGGCCCGTTCGTCCCGTGGCCGCTCCTGCCGCTCGTGCCGGGGCAGACCGCCGCCGTGAACGTCACGGTGACGATCACCGGCGACGCCGCGACCGCCGGCGTGACGGGAACGACGACCGTCGTCATCGACAACACCGCCGTGCCGCCCGCGACGCCCGCCGTGCTCTACCTGAGCGACGATCCGGAATATTTGCAGGCCAACGGCTTGGTGTTCCAGGGCACCGTCGATCCCGGCCGTCCGGCGCGTTTGTACTACTACCAGGACGACATCGGCGTCCCGCGCGATCTGGACGTCGTGCTGACCGCGAAGGCGCCCGCACGCGTGCACGTGATCGCGTCGAGAGCCGGCCCGGATCTCGACGTGATGAGCGTGGGACACACGGTCTCGCGCGACTTTCTGCTGTTCCAACGCGCCGGCGAGGGGATCGTCGTCGACCTGGAACCGGGGAAGCCGTTCATCGTGCGCCACGACCTGCTGCTGCAGGGCGAGGTGGTCGCCGGTGCGATCGACCTGCAGGTGCTGAACGGCGAGGGGGCGACCGTCTCGGTCGTCGCCTCTGCCGCCGGCGGTCGACCCGAGGCCTATCTCGACGGACCGCGCATCCCGCTCGACGGTCACCACCGGCATGGGCGGTTCGACCTGACGAACTACGGCGACATCGCGGCGACCTACACCGTCGGCGGCCCGGACGTCTCCGTCAAATACGGTGGAACGACGCCGACGCTGCGCAACCTCGACGCCGGTGATCCCGGCCGCGACTACGGCGACTACGGCGTCGTCCATCGCATCACGTTCACGCTCGCGAACCCGACCGGCGACGAGCATCTCGTCTACCTCTACGAGAAGCCGTTGGGCGGTCCGGTGCGCAGCACGTTCTTCGTCGACGGACAGCTCAAGGAGCTGGGCTGCGTGCGGTTGCGTCAGCCGTACTGGCTGATGACGTACCGGCTTCCGCCGCATTCCACGGGTGCGTCGACGACGCTGACGATGACCGACGGCGGCTCGTTCTATCCGATCGAGCTCGGCGTCAGCGCGACGCAGCCGATCGCCTACACCCCGCCGCCGGGGACGCCCGACGGCTGTTCCCCGGTCGTCTCCGCGCCGGCGTCGCCGCCACCGTCGGTATCACCGTCGGTACCGCCGTCGCCCTCGCCGTGGCCGTCCTTGGGGCCGAACGCGGGACGCTAGTCGTCGCCGTCGGCGCGCTCGGGGATGAGCGTGCCGAGGAACGCCCCCAGGATGTCGGCGGGCTCGTTGTTCTGCGGGCCGCCGATCACGCTCCAGTCGAAGTAGCGATTGACGTCGGAGCGCCGCAGCGTGCTCTCGAGGGTCTCGAGCGCCTCGTCCGAGGTGATCATCCAGAGCAGCACGACCGCGTCGATCTCACGCGAGCGCTCGACGACGTGATAGCGGTACGCCCAGATCACGCCTTCGTCTTCCTCGACGAACGCCTCGTTGAGCTGGGCGACGCGGTTTTGCAGAAACCCGGTCGCCTCGTCTTCCGTCAGGTCGTACCAGGCCGGCCGCGGGATGAACGTCGTCAGGTAGAACTGCGGCGGGACGTCGTCGTCGTCATCGTCGTCGTCCCGGTCGTCGTCCAGCGGGTCCATGGGCTCCATCCCGCCCCCTGTACCCGACCCAAGGTCGTTGCGCCTGTTCGCGTCAGCCGTGCGGCGCGGCCGGCGACGGAGCCGCCGTCGCGGCGGGCGTCGCGTTCGCCGGTGCCGGCGTAACCGGGCGGCGCCACACCGGGATCGATTCCGTCGCCGGATCGAGCCCGTTGAACGTGAACGTCGCGACGTAGTTCGCGGCGACCGACTGGCCGTTGCGAACGGCGGGCGTGTAGGTCGACGAGACGGCGGTCTCGATCGCCGCGGCGGTCAGCTCGGGATTGCTCGTCGAGACGACGGTCGCTTCCTGCGGCGAGCCGTTCGCGGAGACGAGGACCTTCACTTGTGCCGTCCCCGTCTGCCCGATCGCCAAGCGCGAGGTGCCGCGTTTGACCAAGCGCGGCGGCGAATAGCTGTACGGCGCGGCCGACGCGGCGGGGTGAAGCCCGTTCAGCGCGGCGGCTTCCGCGACGCGAACCTGCTCGTCGGTCATGCGCGCGACACGCGGCGGCGGCCCCTTCGTCGACGATCCGCCCTTGGCGACGGTGTCGTTGCCGGCCTGGGCCGTGTAGCGATAGGTGAACGAGGGCGCCTGCTGCGCGGAGGTCACGGTCGCGATCGTCGCCGTCCCCGCGGGATCGAGCGAGAAATGATGCGGCAGCTTGCCGCAGCCGGTGTCGACGTTCTTGCAGTCGAGCACCTCGCCGTCGGTGATCATGACGATCTGCTTGCTGATGTTGCGCACGCGCACGAACGAGAAGAGCCCTTCGTTCTCGACCCAGTCTTCGAGCCGCACCCCGGGCGTCGGCGCGGCGGACGGCGTCGGCGTCGGACGCGGTGTCGGCGGCGCGGTGGTCGGCGTCGACGTGGGCGTCGGTGTGGGCCGCGGCGTCGGAGGAGGCGTCGCGGGCTTGGGCGTCGGCGCTTGTGCGATCTCACGCTTCGCGCGCGTCGAGGGCGCGGCGCTGCGCGGCGCGTGCGCGACGGTAGCGGTCGTCGCACCCAAGGCTTGGTTGATCGCACTCGCCGCGCGGCTCATCGCCGCGTAGTCGTCGCCGGGCAGCGCCGCGACGGGCCGCTTCCCCGAATCGCAGTCCGCAGTACGCTGCGGCTTGAGCTGGATCACCAAGAAGATCGGGCCGCGCGTGCGGATCGTCGCGACGTGCTGCACGTCGGCGAGCGTCGCACGGCACGACTCGATCACCGCCTGCCGGTGTTCGATCGGCGCCGTGTATGCGATGCTCAGCTCGTTCGCGGAGAGCGTGACCGTCGACTGCGCGGTGATCGGTTGGCTGTTCGTCGGGTGAGCGACGTATTGCCACTGCCACGTCTGTGCGCTGCTCGTCCCCGTTGCCGCGATCATCATCGCGAGCACGCCGAGCACGAACGAACCGACGCGACCAGACGCGTTGCGAACAGGCACCGTACCTCTCATTCTCCTTTGCGGCTTCACCCTGGATGCTGCGTCCCTTTTTGCGTAACGTACAAACGCGGCCTTGCAGCGCGTGCCGTTCGTTCGCTCGCAACGACGACGTGACGACCGAGCGGCGGCACGCCGTCGATCAGTCGTAGACGCCGCGCACGCTCCAGGTGTTCCCCTCGCGCGCGATTCGCAAGAGTGAGCCGTCGTCCAGGCAGACGTCGTACTCGTCGCGCGCGAGCGGCGAGCCCTCGCCGGTCGCGCGCATCCACCATCCTTCCTCGACGCGCCATGGTCCGGCCAGCTCGACGACGGGCTGCGGCGGCGTGCCGACGAAACGCGGAGCGCCGCCTTGTACGCGCACCTCGACCGGCCGCGGCTCGACGATGCGCAACTGCAGCGTCGCGGTCACGGGCAGCGGCGGCGGTTCGGTCTGCGGCGCATGCGTGGCGAGCGTCTCGATCGTGAACGGCTCGAAGGCGAAGCGCCGTTCGATGCGCGGTCCCTCGAGGACGCGCGCGCGCAGCGCGTTCCCGGCGCCGAGCGCCGCGTCGAGTCGTGCCAGCACGACACCGATCGCGTCGGGGTCGGGATCGCTCGCGGCGAACAGCGAGAGCGCGACGCCGCCGCTCGCGAGCTCCTCCGCCGCGAGCCGCAGGCCGACGACCGGCGCGGTCAGCACGACGCCTTCGAGCCGCGCGCGAAGCAGCTCGAAGAGCGTCGCGGGGACGGCGGTCGGCTGCGCGACGCGCGTCGCGAGCTCGCGCGTCTCACCGTTCTCGCACTCGAGCTGCAGCACGAGACGTCCGGCGCGCTTCCCCGCCGCGCAGAGATCGTCGACGACCCAGCCGACCAGTGCGCGCAGCGCGAAGAGCACCTGCTCTTCGGAGGTCGCTTCGCCGTGACCGTACAGCGTGCGATCGACGCGCAGCGCGCGGGGGCGCGGGTGGAGCGGCCGTTCGTCGATCCCACGCGCGCGCGCGTGCCAGATCGCGGCCTCGCCGCCGAAGCGGCGTACGAACGGGCCGTGCGGGAGCACGGCCAGCTCGCCGAGCGTCGTCACGCCCAGCAGGCGCAGCCGCTCGATCACCCCGGGATCGATCTCCAGCAGCTCGAGGGGGAGCGGGGCGAGGAACGCGGCCGCGTCGTCTTCGCAGGCGACCCCGTCGCCGCGCCAGGCGGCGACCCGCGCGACGAAGCGGTTCGGCCCGAAGCCCAGGCGCACCGGCAGGGCGAACCCCGCCAGGGCGCCGCGCACCCCGCGCAGCCAGCCGGCGAGGGCGCCGGCGATCCCTTGCATCTCCAGGAACGCGCGTCCCAGTTCGTCGTCCTCGATCAGCGGCGAGGCGGCGTCGAGCGCCTCGAGCACCTCGGCCCAGACGCGCGCGTCGGCCGCCGGATCGTCGAAGACGGTCCGTGCCTCGTGCGCAACGGCCTGCGCTTGGACGAGGGTCATCCCGCGCCGGACGCCCAGGGCCGCCGCACCGAGCGTGCAGTCGACGACCCGGCCGCGCTCGGCTCGGTCGGCCAGGATCAGCGGCGCGTCCAGGTCGATCGTGGGCTGCGCGAGCTTGGCGACGGCCAAGCGGAAGGCGGGGATCCAGACACAGACGACCGGCATCGGACCGCTAGAATACCGAACATATGTTCGACGCGCAACCACTGAGCTTGTGCCCTGCTAGCCTGTCGAAGCATGGGCCATCCAGTGTGCCGAACCGGGCGCACGCTGCGTTCCTCGTGCATGCCGCATCCGCTCGTCCTCGCCTTGGCCGTGATCATCGCTCCCCTCGCGGCGCCTCGCCCGGCGGTGACGACCCCCACCTCCCCCACCGAAGCCGTGATCGTGAACTCCGGCTCGACGAACACCGCCGGCTATGTGCTGCGCGTCTCCGCCGACGGTAACGGGACGCTCCGGCAGGACGGCGACGAGCATCGCGTGCAGGTCTCGCGCGCGCTCGCCGACCGGTTCTTCGCCGATCTGCGTGCGGCGGGGCCGCTCGACGCGCTGCCGCACACGTTCTGCATGAAGAGCGCGTCGTTCGGGACGACGACGACGGTCGCGTACCGCGGCAAGCGGTCACCGGATCTGAACTGCCCCAGCGGTTCGGCGGGAACTGCGCTCGTGCAGGACGCGCGCGCGATCGCCGCCGCGGCGGGCGTCACCGTGCGACGGCGTCCACTCGTGCGGTGACGGCCGCCGCGGATGAACCGTCGCTGAGAGCGTGGTGAGGGTTCGCTGAGATCCGCTACCGCTCGCGCGGCGCAGCGCGTAGTGTGGAGCAACGGACTCGAAAGCGTCCGCGCACTCATCGAACGGAGATCCTCCGCCATGTTCAACAAGATTCTCGTCTCGACCGCACTGCTCGCCGCGCTCGTCGCACCGCTGGCCGCGAGCGCCGGTGAAGTGCAGAACCGCATCGACACGCAGCAGCACCGCATCAACCAAGGCGTGCGCAGCGGCTCGCTGACGAACGGCGAGACGAACCGCCTGCAGCGCAGCGAGAACCGCATCCAGGCCGAGCGAAACTACGATCTGCGGCGCAACGACGGTCATCTGACCGCGGGCGAGCGCGTGCGGCTCAACCGTCAGGAGAACCGCGTCTCGGCCCGCATCTACGACGACAAGCATAACGCCTGGAACCATCGCTAGGCGCCAAATCTTCGGCCCCGTTCGGCGCCACCGCGCAGCGCCGAGCGGGGTCGAAGCCCTTCGTGGAACCGGAGCATGAGCGCGGAAACGCGATCGTCGTCGGCGGGTCGCTCGCCGGCCTCTGCTGCGCGATCGTCCTGGCGCGAGCCGGGACCGACGTGACGGTGATCGAGCGCGTCGACGACGTCCGTGAAGGCTCGGGGCTGGGGATCGACCGCGCGATCCTCGCGCGTCTGAGCGGGGCGGACACACGCACGCTCCCCGTCGTGCGGGGCTCGCGGGATTCGGCGAGCTGGCATCTCCTGCGCGATTGGCTCTTCGACGTCGCGCGTCTCCAGCCGCGGATCGCGTTCGTCGAGGCTGAGGTCGTCGAGATCACGGAGACCGAGGGTGCTGCGCGCGCTCGGCTCGCCGACGGCACGGTCTTCGAGGCCGACGCGCTCTTCGGTGCCGACGGCTACCGCAGCGTGACGCGCGCCGTCGTCGATCCGAGCCGGCCCTACGCCGAGTACGCCGGCTACGTCATGTGGCGCGGTCTGGTCGAAGAGTCCGCGCTCGCGCGCGGCACGCCGCTCCCCGGCAACCACCTCGACCTCGTCTCGACCGATCGCTGGACGCTGGTGGGGTACGCCGTCCCCGGCGCCGACGGGAGCACGGCGCGCGGGCGCCGCCGCATCAGCTTCGCCTGGTACGACGCCGGCGCCGACGCGCTCTTCGCGCGCTTCGGGTGCATCGTCGAAGGGACGGTGCGCGGCACGATCTCGACGCGGCGGCTCCCGGACGAGGTGCTCGCGCGCTTGCGCGCCGACGCGCGCGCGTGGCCGACGCCGTGGCGCGAAGCGGTCGTCGCCGCGACCGAGCGGCGCGGGATCTTCGCGACGCCGATCGCGGAGTACGCCCCCGACCGGCTCGTGCGCGGCCGCCTCGCGCTGATCGGCGACGCGGCGCACGTCGCGACGCCGATGACCGGTGCGGGCCTGGCGACGACGTTCGACGACCTGCTCGCGCTCGAACGGCTGGTGGAAGAAGCGGGTCTCGCCGGGGGGCGCGCGCCGCACGTGCTCGCCGTGTACGAACGTGAACGGCTGCGTCCGGCACGCGCGCTGGTCGAAGGCGGACGCCGCTGGGGCCGGCGTTTCGTCGCGCAGGCGCGATCCGGCGGAGCCCCCATGTAAACTCGCAGGTTGGCCGGGCGTGCGCCGGCGTCGCGGCCGCGCTCGGGATCGAGGACGCCGCGCTCCCGGAGGGTCCACGGTCCGCGCCGCTGCACCGCGGCGCGCCAGCCGCCCGTCGCGGCATCGGGGGTGAAACGCTTCGACGCGTCGCCGCCCGATTCGCCGCAGATGCGATGCACGACGGTTTGGTAGCACAGCGTACGGGCGATGGCCTGATCGTATCGCTTACACGACATCCGCGCGGCGCGTGATCGCCGGCGCGATCGCGGCGTCGAGCTCGCGCTCGCGCAGGTCGACCAGTGGCGGACGATCCTCGAAGCCTTCGCAGCGCACGAGCGCTTCGCCGACCGGGGCGGCGCGTTTGTGCTTGCGCACGACGGCGCGCACGTCGTAGCCGGCCAGCTCGCCGAGATGGCCGGCGGGGCCGTTCCAGCGCACGCGCTCGATCGCCGTCTCGAGCCGCACCGAGGCGAAGTAGCGCAGTTCCGAGGACGCCTCGTCGCCGACCGCGACGAGCAGCGCGTTCGCGCGGTGGGCGAGGCTCGCCAGGCGCGTCCAGGTCGCGGCGCCGGTCCCGCGACCGCTGGGCAGCGCGGGGATCACGACGACGGTGAAGGCGTGGGAGCGCAGCACGATGTCGGCGGCCCGCGCCGCGCCGAGCGGCTCGCGCACGGGGACGACGAGGAGCCGGTCGAGCCGTACCCCCGCAGCACCGAGCGCCGGCGGGAAGAGGTCGACCCCGATCAGCGCGCCGAGACCCCGGCGCGTCGCGGCGGCGAGGAGCCGCGCGGCGAGCGCGCCGCGGCCGGAGCTGGGAGGGCCCTCGAGCGTGCCGATCGCTCCGCGCGGAAAGCCACCCCCCAGAGCCGCGTCCAGCTCCGCGAGGCCGGTCCGCACGAGGGCCTCCTCCCCCTGGGCGAACGCCGCCGCCGTCGCCTCTCGGTGACGGTGGTCGAGCCGTTCACGCAAGGCCGCGAAGGCCGGGTTAGCCTGCGCTGAGCCTGTCGAAGCGCCCATGGGAGGCTCATGGTAATCGAACATGTGTTCGATGTCAACGTCAGCAGGCAGGTACCGGCGTCCGGGGTGGGGATGAACGGGAGTAACCCGTGACGACCGAACCGACGATCTCCGCCTCCGCGATCGACGTCCCGCCGATTCGCTACATCGACCGCACCCTCGCCAACGGCCTGCGCGTCCTCCTGGTCCCCGACCGCCGTGTGCCCTCGGTGGCCATCAACGTCGCCTATCGCGTCGGGGGGAAGGACGACCCGCCCGGGCGTTCCGGCTTCGCGCACCTCTTCGAGCACCTGATGTTCAAGGGGACCTCGCGGACGGCGCCCGAGACGATCGACCGTCTCACCGAGGACGTCGGCGGCTACAACAACGCCTTCACCTCCGAGGACATCACCAACTACTACGAAGTGGTGCCCTCGAACCACCTCGAGCGGTTGCTCTGGGCCGAGGCCGACCGGCTCGCCGCGCTCCAGGTGAACGCGGAGAACTTCGCCACCGAGCGCGACGTCGTGATCGGCGAGTACGATCAGCGCATCCTCGCCGAGCCGTACGGGATGCTCGACGAGCTGGTCAACCGCGAAGCGTTCGCGCTCCATCCGTACAAGCGCGGCGTGATCGGCGATCCCGACCAGCTCAACGCCGCGGCGCTCGAGGACGTGGTCGCATTCCACGCGACGTACTACCGTCCCGACAACGCGGTGCTCGTCGTCGCCGGCGACCTCGAGGTCGAGCAGACGCTGCGGTGGGTCGAGCGCTACTTCGGTGCGATCCCGACGCCGGCCGGGACGGTTCCGCGCGTGCGCGTCGTCGAGCCGCCGCAGACCGCCGAGCGCAGCTACGTCTACCGCGCGGCGAACGTCCCGCTGGCGGCGGTCGAAGAGGCGTATCACATCCCGCACGCCGCGCATCCCGACGCCGCCGCGCTCGACGTGCTCGAGACGCTGCTCGGCGCGGGGCGTTCCTCGCGCCTCTACACCTCGCTCGTCTACGCACAGCAGCTCGCCTCGAGTGCGTACGCGACGGCCGATCTGCGCGAGCAGCCGGGATTGTTCGGCGTGCGCGCGACGTGCGCCGGCGGTGTCACGCTCGCGGAGGCGCGCGCGGCGCTGACCGCCGAGCTCGATCGCGTGCGCGACGAGCTTGCGGGCGACCTCGAGCTGGAGCGCGTGAAGACGCAGATCGCCAGCGCGGTGGTCCGCTCGCGGCAGACGCACAGCGGGGTCGCGCTCGCGCTGGTGCGCGCGACGACCGAGCGCGGCGATCCCGAGAGCGTCAACAGCGACCTCGCGCGCTACCTCGCGGTGACCGCGCACGACGTGCAGCGTGTCGCGCAAACATATCTGCGCGCGGAGAACCGCACCGTGATCGAGTATCTCCCGGCGTGATCGAAGGGCTTTCCAGCACGCTCCCCGCGCCCGGACCCTCCCGCGCGGCGACGCTCCCCGCACCGGTCGAGCGCGTGCTCGACAACGGCTTGCGCGTCGTCGCGTTCGAGCAGCGCGGGCTCCCGCTCGTCGGCGCGCAGCTCGTCGTGCGCTGCGGCGGCGCCGCCGAGCACGAGGACGAAGCGGGGCTTGCGGCGCTCGTCGCGGCGCTGCTCACGCAAGGGACGACGGCGCACACCGCGCTCGAGATCGCGGCGACGGTCGACGCGCTCGGCGCGCGGCTCGACGCCGCGTCGGGGTTCGACGCCTCGCTCGTCACCGTCGGCGCGACGACGCCGGCGTTTCCGCAGGCCTTCGGCTTGCTCGAAGAGATCGTGCGCCGTCCGGCGTTCGCGCCGCGTGAGGTCGAGCGCGTGCGCACCAAGTCGATCTCCGATCTTGCGTTGACCTACGCCAACCCGAGCGCGGTCGCGCGGCTCGCCGCGCAGCGCGTCGCCTACGGCGGCGCGCCGTACGGTCATCCGCTCGCCGGGACCGCGTCGACGCTCGCCGCGCTGACGCGCGACCGCGTCGCCTGGTTTCACGAGCGCTTCTACCGGCCCGACGACGCGGTACTCGTGATCGGCGGCGATCTCGCTCCTGACGACGCGTTCGCGCTCGCGGACCGCGTGCTCGGCTCGTGGCGCGCGCCGAGCGTCCCGCTCCCCGCGCGTCCCGACGGCGCCTTTCCGCCGCCGCGCGCGCGGGTCGTCGCGATCGACAAGCCCGAGTCGGGCCGCACCGCGCTCGTCGCCGGGCGTTTGGGGATCGAGCGCGCCTCGCCCGACTACTACGCCGCCGTCGTCGCGACCGCGGTGCTCTCCGGCTACAGCGGCCGGCTCAACCAGGAGATTCGCGTCAAGCGCGGCCTTTCGTACGGTGCGGGGGCATCGGTCGCGCCGCGCCGTCTCCCGGGCCTCTTCATCGCCGCGACGCTCGTCGATCACGCGCGCGCGGCCGAGGCGACCGAGGTGACGCTCGCGACGATCGCCTCGCTCGCCGACACCCCGGCGAGCAACGACGATCTAGTCACGCGCAAGGCGACGGTGACCGGCGCGTTTTACCGTGGGATCGAGACGATCGACGGGATCGTCGGCGCGCTCGCGGAGCTCGTGCTCTACGATGTTCCGCTCGTCGAGCTGAACGCGTTCGTGCCGCGGATCGAAGCGGTCGACGCGGAGACCGTGCGCACGTTCGCCGCGCGCGGGCTCATCCCCGACGACTTCGTCGTGTTGGTCGGCGACGCGTCGAAGTTCGTCGACGCGCTGCGCGCATCGCACGCCGACGTGCAGGTGATCCCGGGCGACGCGCTCGATCTGGGATCGCCGACGCTCGGCGTGTAGGAGGCGAGCAGGCAGGGGCCTTGTCGGCGGGCGACGGAACGCCCGCCATGAGGATCGGGTTCTTCGCGCGCGCGCTCGTCTCGCTCGCCGCCGCGTTCACGTTCGGGATGGTCGGGCATCCGGCCGCCGCCGCCGTCGTCGCTCCGCCGCCGCTGCTGCTGCGCGACCCGACGGTCAGCGCGACGCAGATCGCGTTCAGCTACGGCGGCGACATCTGGGTCGTGCCGCGCGCCGGCGGCGACGCGCGCCGGCTCGTCACCGGCTTGGATCTGGCCTCGGGCCCGATCTTCTCGCCCGACGGCTCGCAGATCGCGTTCAGCGGCAACTACGACGGCAACGTCGACGTCTACGTCGTCTCCGCGTCGGGCGGCGAGCCGCGCCGGCTCACCTCCCATCCCGCGCCGGACGTCGCGGTCGGCTGGACGCGCGACGGCTCGCGCGTGCTCTTCCGCTCGAACCGCGCGAGCTACTCGGATCCCGATCAGCTCTACACCGTCCCGGTCACGGGCGGTTTCCCGACCGAGTTGCCGCTCACGATGGCGGAGCGCGGCTCGTACTCGCCCGACGGGACGCACCTCGCGTACGTTCCGAACTTCCGCTGGGAGCCGTTCTGGCAAGGCTATCGCGGCGGTCAGGCGACGCCGATCTACCTTGCGAACCTGGCCGACTCGAGCATCGTGAAGATCCCGAGCGCCGGCTCGAACGACGACGATCCGATGTGGGTCGGCGATCACGTCTACTTCGTCTCCGACCGCGACGGCAGCTCGACGCTCTTCTCGTACGACGTGCGCTCGCACCGCGTCGCGCGGCTGCTCCCGGCGAGCGGTTACGACATCACCAGCGCCTCCGCGGGCGCCGGCGCGATCGTCTACGCGAAGTTCGACTCGCTGCACCTGTACGATCCGGCGACGGCGCGTGACGAGACGATCCACGTCAGCGTCACGGGCGACATGCCGCAGCTGCGCTCGCACTGGCAGCACGTCGGAATGCAGATCGTCAACGCCGACATCTCGCCGAGCGGCGCGCGCGCCGTCTTCGAGGCGCACGGCGAGATCTTCACCGTCCCCGCCGAGCACGGCGACGTGCGCAACGTCTCCAACAGCCCCGCGACCGCCGAGCGCGAACCGGCGTGGTCGCCCGACGGCCGCTGGATCGCGTACTTCTCCGATGCGTCGGGCGCGTATCGCCTGGTCGTGCGCGACCAGCTCGGGCTGCAGGCGCCGCGGACGATCGACGTGGGGAACGCGTCGACGTACGAATACGCGCCGATCTGGTCGCCCGACAGCAAGAAGATCGCCTTCACCGATTCGCGGCTGAACCTCTGGTACGTCGATCTCGACCACCCGACGCCGGTCAAGGTCGCGACCGCCTTGCACGACGGCTTCGGACCGGCCGACTTCGCGCCGTCCTGGTCGCCCGACAGCGCGTGGCTCGCGTACACGAACGAGCTGCCGAGCTTCCTGCACGCGGTCGACGTCTACTCGCTCGCGACGCGCAGCTCGCACCGCGTCACCGACGGGATGAGCGACGCACGCAACCCCGGGTTCGACAAGAACGGCAGCGTGCTGTACTTCACCGCCAGTACGAACACCGGCCTGACGACCGAGGGGCTCGACATGACGAGCGACCAGCACCCGGTCAGCAGCACCGTCTACGCGGTGACGCTCCGCCGCGACGTCCCCTCGCCGGTTCTCCCGCAGAGCGACGACGAGCGGGCCGACGGCGCCGCGACTCCGAGCCCGAGTCCCAGCCCCTCGCCGAAGCCCGGCGCGGCGCCGAAGGTGACGATCGACTTCGCGGGGATCTCGCAGCGCGTCGTCACGCTGCCGATCGACGAAGGCAACTACGTCGAGATCGTCCCCGGCAAGACCGGCCAGCTTTTCCTCGTGCGTGCGCCGCTCACGCAGGTCGACGACGGCCCGGCGCCGCTCGTCCTCTCGCGCTTCGACGTGAGCACGCGCAAGACGACCGTGCTCGCCTCGGCGATCTCCGGTTTCGCGCTCTCCGCCGATGGTCAGAAGATGCTGCTGAACCAGCGGCGGATGTGGTACATCGCGCCGACAGGCGCCGCATTCACGTCCGGGACGCCGCTGGCCACCGCGTCGCTCGAGCTGAACGTCGATCCGCGCGCCGAGTGGGCGCAGATGTATCGCGAAGCGTGGCGGTTGCAGCGCGCGTTCTTCTACGATCCGGACGATCACGGGCTCGACATCGACACGGCGGAGAAGCACTTCGAGCCGTATCTCGCCGGGATCGCGGCGCGTGACGATTTGACGTTCCTGTTCGAGGAGATGCTGAGCTATCTCTCGGTCGGGCACATGTTCGTGCGCGGGGGGACGGAGCCGCCGACCGATCACGTCACGGTCGGGCTGCTCGGCGCCGACTACACGATCGACCACGATCGTTATCGCTTCGCGAAGATCTACGACGGCGAGAACTGGAACCCGGAGCTGCGCGCGCCGCTGACCCAACCGGGAACCGACGTGAAGACCGGCGAGTACCTGCTCGCGGTGAACGGCCGCGAGCTGCACGGCAGCGACGAGATCTATCGCTTCTTCCAGGAGACGGCCGCGAAGCAGACGACGATCACCGTCGGGCCGAACCCGAGCCTCGCCGGATCGCGGCAGGTGACGGTCGTGCCGGTCGCCCGCGAGAACGCGCTGCGCAACCTCGCGTGGATCGAGCAGAACCGGCGCACCGTCGACCGGCTGAGCGGCGGGAGGCTCGCGTACGTCTACATGCCCGACACCGAGTACGGCGGCTTCACGAACTTCAACCGCTATTTCTTCTCGCAGATCGGCAAGCAAGGCGTCATCCTCGACGAGCGCTTCAACCACGGCGGGCAGATCGCGGACTACGTTATCGACGTGCTCTCGCGCAAGCCGATGAGCATCGTCGTTCCGCGCGACGGAAAGCCGACGCTCGATCCGCCGCTCGCGATCTACGGCCCGAAGGTGATGCTGGTCAACCAGTTCTCCGGCTCCGGCGGCGACGCGCTGCCGTGGTACTTCCGCAAGGCGGGCCTCGGGCCGCTGGTCGGGGTGCGGACGTGGGGCGGTCTGGTGGGGATCGGCGGTTACCCGCCGCTGATCGACGGCGGGATGGTCACCGCGCCGCGCACCGCGATCGGCGGGCTGCACGGAAGCTGGGAGGTCGAAGGCCACGGCGTCTCGCCCGACGTCGAGGTGACGCAGGACCCGAAGGCGGTGCGCGACGGGCACGATCCGCAGCTCGAAGCGGCCGTCGCTAAGGCGCTGCAACTCCTGCGCGAGCACCCGCTGCCGGCTTACAAGCCGCCGTCGTACCCGAACCACCATCCCGTGTTGCCGCAGAACTAAAGGCGCGGGCGAGCCGCGGTGTCGTTCTTCCCGGACCGCGCCTCGGGCGTGCCGCTGCACCGGCAGCTCGCCGGCCATCTGCGCGACGCGATCCTCGCCGGCGAGCTCGCCGGCGGGACGCGTCTGCACGCGGCGCGCGCGCTCGCGCAGCAGCTCGGCGTCTCGCGCAACACGGTCGTCCACGCGCTCGAGCAGCTCGCCTCCGAAGGCTACCTCGAGACACGGATCGGCGCGGGGACGTACGTCGCGAGCGGCCTGCTGCCGCGCGCGGCGCGCGTCGCGGCGGCGCCGTCGCCGCCGCGCCTCGCCGCGCGTGCACGGCGCGTCGTGCCCATGCGCGATCCCGACGGAGACGACGGCCCGGCGCTGTTTCGCCCCGGCGTCCCGGACCTGCGGCTCTTTCCGGCACCGCAGTGGCGCCGCGTCGCGAACCGCTGGCTGGAGCGCACCGCGACGCGCGGCTACGGCGATCCCGCCGGGTACCGGCCGCTGCGCGAGGCGATCGCGGTGCAACTCCGGCAGACGCGCGGCGTGACGCTCGGCGCCGACAACGTAATCGTCGTCGAAGGGACGCGTGCGGCGCTCGCGCTCATCGCCGACGTGCTGCTCGACCCGCGGGACGTCGTCGTGATCGAGGATCCCGGCTACGTCGCGATGCGCGAGGTCTCCACCGCCGCCGGCGCATGCATCGTCCCCGTGCCGCTCGACGACGAGGGCTTCGATCCGGCGCGCGCCCCGCACGGCGCGCGGCTGGCCTACGTCACGCCCTCGCACCAATATCCGACCGGGGTCGTGATGGGCTTGCGGCGGCGGCTCGCGCTGACGGCCTGGGCGCGTGCGAACGGGACGTACGTGATTGAGGACGACTATGACGCGGAGTTCCGGTACGATGGGCCTCCGCTCCCGGCGCTGCAGGGGCTCGACGAAGAACGCGTGCTCCACGTGGGGACGTTCAGCAAGACGCTCGCGCCGGGTCTACGCGTCGGCTGGATCGTCGTCCCGGATGCGCTGGTCGACGCGTTCGCCGCGGTCCGCGCCGTTGCGTCGGCGGGTCCGGCGTTCCCGGTGCAAGCGGCGCTCGCCGCGTTCGTCGGCGAGGGACACTTCGCGCTGCACGTGCGGCGCGCGGCGGCCGCATACCGTGCGCGCCGCGACGCGCTCGCGCACGCGCTGCAGCACGAGCTCGGCGAGCATATCGCGCTGCAAGGCGCCGCGACGGGGCTTCACCTCGTCGCACGGCTCGCGCGCGACGACGTCGCGGCGAGCAACGCCGCGCGCGCCGCCGGGATCGTCGCGCCCGCGCTTTCCGGCTACGCGCTCGACGCCGCCGGACCGCGCGGTCTGGTCCTCGGCTTCGGCGCGGGCGAGCCCGACGCGATCGTCTCGGGTGTCGCGCTGCTCGCGCGGGCGCTCGCACCGTGGCCCCGTCGGCCCGAAGAAATTGGCCCTGGCCGCCGGGGCTAGCGTTCCGCTACGATCGCTCGCGTGAACAGGGACATCCCGAACCATCTTCGCGTGCGCCGGCTCGCCGAGCGCGCGCGCTACGAGCGCGCCGAGATCGACGCGATCCTCGACGACGCATACGTCGCGCACGTCGGCCTTGTCGTCGACGGCGCGCCGGTCGTGCTGCCGTACGCCTGCGCGCGGGTCGGCGACGAGTTGATCCTGCACGGCTCGACGCGCGCCGGCGCGCTCGGCGCGAGCGCCGCGGGGGTGCCGCTCTGCGCGACGGTCACGCACCTTGACGGTCTGGTCGTCGCGCACAGCGCGTTCCACTCCTCGATGAACTACCGCTCCGTGGTCGTGCGCGGCAGCGCGCGCGCGGTGACCGATCCCGCCGAGAAGGCGCGTTTGCTGGATGCGTTCGTCGATCACCAGTTCCCGGGCTGGCGCGCGTCGTTTCGCCCGACGAGCGAGGGCGAGTTGTCCGCGACGCAGGTCCTCGCGCTTTCCCTCGCGTTCGCGTCGGCGAAGGTGCGG
This sequence comes from Candidatus Limnocylindria bacterium, assembly GCA_035493875.1. Classification (GTDB taxonomy): domain Bacteria; phylum Vulcanimicrobiota; class Vulcanimicrobiia; order Vulcanimicrobiales; family Vulcanimicrobiaceae; genus Vulcanimicrobium. The sequence goes on along the minus strand of DATJHK010000046.1, from coordinate 16,924 downwards.
ACGGGCGGCCCGCAAGAGCCGGCGGACGATGTGCGACCCGACGTGTGGGCCGGCGTCGTGCCGCTCAGGATGCTCGCCGGCGTTCCGGAGCCCACCCCTGAAACTGCGATCCTCGCCGCGCCGCCGCTATTCGCGGCCGTCCGTTAACCGCGGCGCCGGGCGAGCCGTCGTACGCTCGCGTTTCGTCGGGCGCTTTGGTGGTATGCTGCCCTCGTGGAACGCCGCGATCTGTACGAAGACGACCTCACCGAGGAGCGGATGGCCTCGCCGGTGCAGCGCGACATCGTCGCCGGGACCCAGACCCTCGATCCTGACGCCTTGCAGGACGACGGTCCCGGTCCGCGGCCGCGCGCCACCGTCGAGCCGGACGACGACGAGGACGAGGACGACGAAGACGATGAGGACGACGAAGACGAGGACGACGACGTCGACGACTGATCGGCGTCCATAGTCGTTAGGTCAGATCGTCGAGCTCGCCGGGGCGCATCGTCATCGACTCTTCTTGCGCGCGCGTCGTCGCGCCGCGCCCGCTCGCGGAGTCGGCGTGGAAGAGGTACGAGGACGATTCGGGATCGAGCGCACCCGGCGGCGCCGATTCCACCATCTGCGCGAAGTGCTCGAGATCGTGCTGCAGACGGTTCTCGAACTGTTTGCCGATGCCGGCCGCTTCACCGAGATCGCCGAGCACACCGGCAGGTGGAGCGTAGTCGACGTGGACCTCGACGCGGGTGGCCCGATCGCTCTCCGGCGCGAAGAGCACCTCGCCGCGGTTCTTGAGGCCGTCGACGGAGCGCCAGCCGATCCGGCGATCGCTGATCCAGCCTTCGTTCAGCGCGTCCCACTCATGCGTTCCCGCGACATCGACGACCCAATGGCTCCTTTGGTCGTCCAGATACGTCACCTCTTTCACGAACGTCATGAACTTCGGATAGTCGTTGAAATGGGTGTACATCTCGTAGACTTGGTGGACCGGCGCGTTCACCGTCACCGCTGCTCTGTGCTCTGCCATCCGCCCCTCGCGTCGTAGTGTTTTCGCCGTTGCGTTGCCCTTGCGTACCCCGCCGTGTGCAAGCGCAACCAGCAAACGGGGTACGTGGTCGCCACGATGGCGCTGCACTTCGACCTCGCGACGCTCAAGCAAACCTACGAACGTTGGAATGCCGACAAAGCGCCGCGCTTGGCCGCCGCGCTCTCGTTCACCACGCTGTTCGCGATCGCGCCCGTGTTCGTCATCGTCATCGCGATCGCGGGCCAGGTCCTCGGCTTGAGCAACGGCGGCCACGGCCATCACCTCGTCGAGGACCAGATGCTCGCGGCGGTCCGCCGCTCGGCCGGCCAGGGCGCGGCCGAGATGGTGCGCGCGATGGTGAGCGCGACGTACGACAAGCCGCGTCACGGGCTGATCGCGACGATCATCGGCTGGGTCGTCCTCGTCTTCGGCGCGTTCGGGTTGTTCTCGGCGCTGCACGACGCGCTCAACACGGTGTGGCACGTCGAAGAACCCAAGCACAGGAATCTGTGGCTCGCGATTCGCGATCGCGTGGCGTGGGTCGGCCTGCTGATCGCGATCGGGTTCCTATTGCTCGTCACGACGGCGATCAACGCGGCGATCGGGTACCTCTCGGCGTTCCTCACGCACATGCTGCCGTTCCCCGGGGCGGGGGCGCTCGCCGGCGCGCTTGATGCGCTCGTCGTCGTCGCGCTCATCACGCTGCTCGTCGGCGTCATGTACAAGGTCGTGCCGGACGCCGAGATCCGCTGGCGTGACGTGTGGCCCGGCGCGTTCGTCACCGCGGTCGCCTTCGCGATCGGGCAGTCACTGATCGCGCTCTACCTCGGTCGCGCCGGCGTCACTTCGGCATACGGCGCGGCCGGTGCGCTGATCGCGCTGCTCCTGTGGGTCTACTACTCGTCGATGATCTTGCTCTTCGGCGCGGAGTTCACGTGCGTCTGCGCAGAGAAGTTCGGCTCGGGGACGCGGCCTTTAAACTCGGCTGCCGCCGCTTCCGCTGACCAGCCGCGTGCGCGACCACTTCTCGAACGGCTGAATGCGGCGGAAGATCGCAAGCACGCCGACGAGCAGGGGAAGGCTCGCGATCAGAAACACGTACCGCGTCACGGTACGGCCTAGTCCGATCCGCTCGCGCCCCTCGCCCACAACCCGCAGGTCGCAGATCATCATCCCGAGGGTCTGGCCCGCGAAGCCGACGAGCAGCACGACATAGGCCGCGAGCAGCAGCCACGTGAGCCCGTCGTGATCGAAGAGCGTGATCACGTTGCCGTTCCCGAGCGCCGCGGCGGCGTGAGCGATCGGGGCGGGGATCCCCGAGGTCGAGAGCGCCTGCTGCGCCGCCGGCGGGAGACCGCCCGTCGCGTGGAGCGCGCGCTGGCTCGCCGGGTTGAGCGCCGAGACGATGATGTAGTCGATCACGAACGCCGTCGCGCGGCGCCAGAAGCCGGCGAAACGGGAGGTGTCGTCGGCCGGTGCCGGCGGCGCGTCACGCCAGCTCTCGAAGCGCTTCGACCACTCGAGGAAGAGCGGGTCGCGCGCGAACGCCGCGAGCCGCGCGATGCGATTCGTCGCGTACGGCGTCGAGCTGAGCCATTCACCCAGGCGCAGAGACGGTTCGGCGTCGAGCTCGCGGCGCTGCTCGGCGAAGCTATGCAGGTCGATTCTGCGGCCGACCTTGTGGAACGTGGAGACCGCGATCGCGGAGAACGCGGCTTCGAGCGAACGGCAGCAGAGCAAGCCGATGCGGTCGGCGGTGTACTCGATCGTGCGCAGCCAGGCGCCGAAGGCGATCGCGATGACGGCGTTCTCGCGTCCGTTGGCGCTCAAGAGCGAGGTCAGCTTCGTGTGGCCGGAAGCGATGTGGGCCAGCTCGCGGCCGGCGAGAAACCGCAGCTCGTCGGGGCTGAACAGCTCGACCCATTGCGCGGAGATGACCAAGGCGTACGGATCGCCGGTCCCGACCGCGACGATCGGGACGAACGGGTCGTCGCGCACGAAGACGTGCGGCTCGGGGATCCCGATCGTCCGCGCGCACTCCGCGACGATCTCGTAGACGTGGTCGAACTGCCCCGCGCGGATGCGGACCCCGCCGCCGAGGAATCGGCCCCGGCTCAGCGCGACGAAGAGCATCGCGCCGATCACGATCAGCAGCAGGCTGTGGAGCGTGAAGGTGTTCTCGAAGAAGAACCCCACGACGGCGAGCGTCACCGGGAGGAAGAGCAGGGTGAGGGTCAGGCGCCGGCGCTCGCCGCGCACGCGCAGCGAATCGGCCCCGGTGAACAGCGAGACCCTCATGCGCCGGACCCTCCTTAGTTCACTTCAGCATGAAACCGCTGGGGTGCGCTTGGCGTTCGTAGCCGAACTTCCCGTTGTGCACGGAGTAAAAGTAGCAGTTGGGGTCGACGACGTCGCCGTAGGGCCCGAAGGTGTAGGCGCCGGTCATCGTGTCGTAGACGCCGCCGGAGCTGAGCGCCTGCGCGATCGTGAGCCGGTTCGTCGCCTGCGCCTTGCGATACGCGCCCTGCACCAGCTGGACCCCCGCATAGCCGAATGCCGTGACCGGGGTCAGCGCGCCGTAGCGCTGCTGGAAGTTCTGGACGTCGCGCGAGGTGTTGGGCGCGAGCGGATAATACGGGACGCTGGTCGAGATGATCATCCCGTCCGCTTCCTTCGCGTATTTCTGGATCGTCAGCGCGTCGAAGAAGCCTTGGGAGGCCACGAAACGGCCGGTGTAGCCTTTCGCGCGCAGGGCGACGAGCAGCGGCCCCATGTCGCCGACGTTTCCGGCGAGGGCGATGAAGTCGGGCGCGGGCGTGTGCGCCAGGACGGCGTCGGCGGCTTTCGCGTAGTCGGGGTCGACGAGCGGGAAGGTCGTCGAGGGCGCGTTGACGTGGAGCGAGGAGGCGCGGTGCACGAAGCCCTGCGCCACGTCGGGACCGTAGTCGGCCTGCTGGGTCACCACCACCGGCGCCTTCGCGCCGTTCCCGAGCACGTACGCGGCGAGCAGTGCGCCTTCGTCCGAGTCCTTCGTCGGAAGGCGAAAGACGTTGCGGTAGCCCTTCGCCGTGATGCGGTCGTCGGTGACGGTCGGGACGATCAGCGGCATCTGCGCCGTGTAGTACGTCTGGAGCGCGGCGAGGGTCGGGGCCGCGCCGAGATGGCCGATCACCGTGACCATGTCGGGGGTGTTGGTCGCGAACTGCGCCTGGACGATCGCGTCGGCGGCGCTGTTGTGGTCGTCGAAGCGGTTGAAGACCAGCACCGGATCGGTCGCGAAACGCAGGTCGTTCAGCTCCGCGATCGCCGCCTGAACGCCGTTGACCAGCTGTTGTCCGAGCTCACGGTAGTCGCCGCTGAGCGGCGCGACGACGCCGACGCGCATCGTCGTGTTGTAGACGCCGGGGAGCGTCGGGTACGGAAGGGGCTGCGGCGCGCCGAAGACCGGCGGCGCCGCAGCGGCCAGCGCGAGGAAGTCGCGACGCTTCATCGCGCGACGTACGAAGTGAGGGTCGTCGCGAGGAAGGCGACCGAGAAGGCCATGTTGGTGACGAAGACACGATCGTTGAGGACGAAGACGTCCTTGGCGAGCGCGATCAGCCGCTCTTCGTAGATCGTGACGCCGACGGCCAGCGCGACGCCGACGTAGTAGAACCACGCGGCGTGCGCGAGATACCCCGCACCGAGCAGCGCGACCGTCATCGTGACGTGCAGCAGCACCGGCCAGAGGCGCGCGTTGCGCTCCCCGAAGCTCTGCGGGAAGGAGCGCACGCCCAGCGCGACGTCCCACTGCAGATCCATCAGCGCGTAGAGGATGTCGAACCCGGCGACCCAGACCGTCACCGCGAGGAAGAGCAGCAGCGCGGGGACGGTGATCGTCCCCGTGATCGCGACGTACGCGCCGAGCGGCGCGCACGCGTCGACCGCGCCGAGCACGAAATGGACGAGCCAGGTGAAGCGCTTGCAGAGCGGATACGCGACGACGCCGAGCGCGGCGAGCGGGAGCAGGCGCACGCAGAGCGGGTTGAGCATCGCCGCGCTTACGACGAGCAGGACGAGGCCGATCGCGATCGCCCACAGCATCACCGAGGGCGGAAGCTTTCCGCTCGGGAGCGCGCGCTTCGCGGTGCGCGGGATCTTCGCGTCGAGGTCCTTGTCGAAGTAGCGGTTCGCCGCCATCGCCGCGGTGCGCGCCGCGACGACCGCGAGCGTGATCCAGAAGAGCTGCCACGCCGAGGGGATGCCGCGCGCGCCCATCACGGCGCCGACGTAGGCGAACGGCAGCGCGAAGAGCGAGTGCTCCACGCGGATGTCGCGCAGGAAGAGACGGATGTTGGTCAAGCAGGTGTACCGTTTGAGAAGATGGTCACTTCACCCGCTCCGAGCGCGGAGCGACGTCGTCGGGTGAGGCGGAGGGCGAGGCGAGCAGACGTGCGAGTCGGGCCGCACCCTGACCCGACCAGTCGTCGGCGACGGCCTGTTTTGCCAGGTCGCCCAGACCGTACTCGGCCCATCGCGCGCTGACGTGCTCGCGCGTCGCCGCGTCCATGCGTAGCTCCGGCGGCCAGTCGCGCCGGTAGCCTTCGTCGGCGCCCTTGCGCGTCGCGTCGATCCCGAGCTTGTTCCCCAGCGCGAGCTCGTACGAGCCGGCGTGATCGAGGTCGTCGACCGGGCCGGGCATGACGACGAGATCGCGTCCGGGATCGACGTTGTTCAGCGCGGTCCAGACGACCCCGCGCACGTCGGAGACGTCGACGTCGTGATCCACCACGAGCAGACAACGCGTGAGCATCATCATGTGTCCCAGGCCCCAGAGCGCGTTCATCACCTTCTTGGCCTGACCGGGATACGATTTGCGCACCGCGACGATCGCGAGGTTGTGAAAGCCGCCCTCGACCGGGAGATTGTAGTCGACGATCTCCGGGACGACGGCCTGCAAGAGCGGAAGGAAGATCCGTTCGGTCGCCTTGCCGAGCCACGCGTCTTCCATCGGCGGCTTCCCGACGAGGGTCGCGCCGTACACCGCGCCGCGCCGGTGCGTGATCGCCGTGACGTGCAGCGTCGGGTAGAGGTCGGCGGCGGAATAGACGCCGGTGTGGTCGCCGAACGGTCCCTCGACGCGCAGGTCGTCGTTGTCGACGTAGCCTTCGATCACGAAGTCCGCGTCGGCCGGAACGTCGAGGTCGATCGAGACGGCTTTCGCGACGCGAATCGGTTTGCCGCGCAGGAAGCCCGCGAACGCGAGCTCGTCGACGATCGGCGGGAGCGGCGCGGTCGCGGCGTAGGTCAGCGCCGGATCGCCGCCGATCGCGACCGCGACGGGGATGCGCTTCCCCCACTTCTCGGCGTGCGCGCGGCCCTGTTTGTGGCGCTGCCAATGCATCCCCGCGGTGCGCTCGTCGTAGATCTGCACGCGATACATCCCGACGTTGGGGCGGCGCGTCTGCGGGTCGCGGGTGAAGACGAGCGGGAGCGTGATGAACGGACCGCCGTCGAGCGGCCAGGTGGTGAGGACGGGGAGCGCGCGCAGATCGGGCGGATCGAGCACGACCTGCTGCGCCGGCGCTTTCTCGACGCGGCGCGGGATCGCGGCGGAGCCGGCGGCGGCGAGCGCCGCGAGGCGCCCGAGCTTCCCGCCCAGACTGTCCGGGAGCGCGAGATCGATCGTGCGCCGCATCCGCTCCTCGACCTCGCGCAGCGTCTTGGCGTTCAGCGCCATCGCGGCGCGCCGCTCGGTGCCGAACTGGTTCGTCAGAACCGGGAAGCGCGAGCCGCGCACGTTGCGGAACAAGAGCGCCGGACCGCCGGCTTTGACGACGCGATCGGTGATCTCGGCGATCTCGAGCCGCGGGTCGACCGGGGCATCGATCGTCGCCAGTTCGCCCGCGTCGCGCAGGGCACGCACGAAGGCGGACAGCGATTCGAAAGGCACGCGCAGAAGCTTGGACGGGATATGGCTCAGTTCATCGCGCTCTGCGCCCGCGACACCGCTCGCTTCAGCGACCAGGACTTCGCCCCGATCCTCGAGCCGGAGGCGGAGCGTGCACGCGCGCTCTACGGCGCCGGGGTCTTTCGGGCCGTGTGGGGCCGCGGGGACCTCCCGGGCGCGGTCATCCTGGTCGAAGCCGAGACGCTCGAGGCCGCGCAGGCCGCGGTCGGTTCGCTCCCGCTCGTCGAGAAGGGGATGCTGCAGGTGACGCTCATCCCGCTCGCGCCGTACCGCGGGTTCCTGCCCCGAGGCTAGCGGCTACCCGGGCCTGACGACCGCGGCCGAGGCTTCGCGGGCTTCGCTGCGGCGCAGGAGCGCCTCGGCGGTACGATCCCCGGCCTTCCACCACTCGGCCTCGATCGGGATCGTCGCGATGACGATGATGTCGTCGCGGCGCAGCCGCACGGTCTGGACCAGGTCGCGCGGCTCGATCGCGGTACCGAGCGCGCCGGCGTGCCCGTGCAGGTGGTGCTGCGCCCCGCTGTCGTCGATCAGCGCGGCGTGGAGCTGGCCCGCGCCGGCGATCTGCATCGTGTCGCTGCCGGGTTCGCCGGCGAGCAGCGTCAGCGCCGCGGCGAGCTCGTCGTCCCGGTGCTCGCGCGCATGGTTCTGCACGATCCGGTCGAGCGCGGCGAGCGCTCCGGCGAGCGCCTTGCGGGAGGTGACGAGAGCCCGTGCCCCCGTCCGAAGCAGGTCGCTCACGACGACCGGATCGGCCCCGGCCAGGACGGCGCCGACGGCGAGGAGCGTCGCCCCGTCGGCACTGGTCCACGACTCGGCGAACGTCGCGCCGTACTTACGGTGATGGATGGTGCGGGAAGCGACGTCGACGCGCATCGGTGCTCCTCGTAGCGTGAAGACCCCCGGTTCGGAGCTTTGGGTGGTAGCTCGCTCCGCCCCTCGTTCCGGGGGCGAGCGTCAAGGCGTGACCGCTCCGGTTTGCGGGTCGAAGCGCCGCTGTGCGGACGGCGGGCTCGGGCAGCCGGCACGCGCGGCGTAGACCTCGACGCGGCGGGGAACTTCGCCGCCGACCGCGCCGCGGAGCGTGATCCCGTCCGGCGCGAGGGCGATCTCCGCGACCGCCCGCGTCCCCGCCAGAATCACGAACCCGCCGCCGGGCGCCCGGCGCCGCGTCACCCGCACGTCGGCGCGCAGCGGCTGGACGAACGGCATCCCCTCGACGACCCGGACGCTGGCGATCCGCTCGGCGGCGCAGCCGCCGACGGTCGCCAGGCCGGCGAGCGCGACGGCGATCACCCTGCGACCGTCACTGTAGCCCGAGCTTGGCCAGATACGACGGGAGGACGTCGACCGGGGCGCCCGCGTCGTTGATCTGCAGCCCGTGCCACGCATAGCGCACCACGCCGTCGGCGCCGATCAGGAAATCGGCCGGGATGCGGTATTTCATCCCGGCGGCGAGCTGGTCGTCGGGGCTGATGACCGCGTCGAGCGCGTCGATCGGGTAGATCGCGACCGGAAACGGCAGGTTGGCGGCGGCGACGGCCTTCTGCGCCGCGTCCGCTTCCTCGAGGACGTCGACGCCGACGAAGTGCACGCGGTCGCCGTACTTCGCGTACGCGCTGCGCACGAACGGCAGCTCCTGCTGGCACGGTCCGCACCACGAGGCGAAGAGGAACACGTAGGTCGGCCGGCCGTCCGGCTGCTCGAGCGCGAGCGGCGCGCCGTCGGTCGCGGTCAGGGCGACGTTCGGGACGGGCTTGCCGACCGCATCGGACAGGTCGAACACGGTGGCGGGCGGGCGGTGCCGCGCACCCAGGAGCGCCAGGGACGCGAGCACGGTCAGGAGCAGCGTACGCGGGCGGAACATCAGGAGAGCCCGTCTTGCGACGGGCCCTCCAGGGTTTCCCTTTGTCTTTGGACTGCGGATTCGGCGAAGGCTGAGCTTGTCGAAGCCTACTCGCCTGCGCCGCCGCCCGGACGGCGTCGCCGCGGACGGCGTTCGCCGCCGCGATCCCCGCCCTCGGCGCTGCGGCCGTTGCGGGATCCCGCGCCGACCGCCTCGTCGTCCTGCGGCGCCGCGGCGCCGTCGCCGCCCGCCGGCGCGCCGAGCACCGCCTTGCGGCTCAGGTTGATGCGGCCTTGCGAGTCGATCTCGATCACCTTGACCATGATCTGATCGCCGGGCTTGACCACGTCTTCGACGCGCTCGACGCGCTGCGGCGCGAGCTGCGAGATGTGGACCAGGCCTTCCTTGCCGGGCAAGAACGCGACGAAGGCGCCGAAGTTCATCAGGCGCGTGACGGTGCCGAGATAGGTCTCGCCGACCTTCACTTCCTTCGTGAGCGACTCGACCATCGCTTTGGCCTTGTCGGCGCCGGGGCCGTCGGGCGAGGCGATGAAGACGCGGCCGTCGTTCTCGATGTCGATCTTCACGCCGGTGTCGGCGATGATCTTGTTGATCACCTTGCCGCCGGGGCCGATGACGTCCTTGATCTTGTCGGGATTGATCTGCAGCACGATCATCCGCGGCGCGAAGTTCGAGAGCTCCTTGCGCGGCTCGGCGATCGTCTCTTTGAGCTTGTCGATGATGAACAGGCGCGACTTCTTCGCTTCTTTGAGCGCTTCGCGCATGATCTCGATCGTGATCCCCGCGACCTTGATGTCCATCTGGATCGCGGTGATCCCGTCGACCGTCCCCGCGACCTTGAAGTCCATCTCGCCCAGGGCGTCTTCGAGACCCTGGATGTCGGTGAGGATCGCGTAGTCCTTGCCCTTGAGGATCAGGCCCATCGCGACGCCCGCGACGTGGCTCTTGATCGGCACGCCGGCGTCGAGCAGCGCGAGGGTCGAACCGCAGACGGACGCCATCGACGACGACCCGTTCGATTCGAGGACTTCGCTGATCAGGCGCAGCGTGTAGGGGAACTCGTCTTCCGGCGGGAGCACGGGGACGAGCGCGCGTTCCGCGAGCTGGCCGTGGCCGATCTCGCGGCGGCCGGGCGAGCGCATCGGGCGCGTCTCACCGACCGAGTACGGCGGGAAGTTGTAGTAGTGCATGTAGCGCTTGTTGGGGATGTCGAGGATCCCGTCCAAACGCTGCTCGTCGCTGATCGAGCCGAGGGTCGCGGCGGTGAACACCTGCGTCTGCCCGCGGGTGAAGACGCCCGAGCCGTGCACGCGCGGCACGTAGTGCGTCTTGCTCCAGATCGGGCGGATCTCGTCGGGCTTGCGCCCGTCGGGACGGATCTTCTCGTCGACGACCATGGTGCGGAGCTCGTCCTCCTCCATGGCCTTGATGATCTTGTCGAACTCTTTGTTGCTCTTGTCGTCGATCAGCGCGCGGACGTGCAGATCTTCTTTTTTGTCGAGCTTCACGCGCGCGACGTCACGCGAGAGGGCGGCGAACGCCTCGTTGCGTTCTTGCTTCTCGACGATGCGCATCGCCTTGGCGACTTCCTTTTGGAAGTTCTTGCGCACCCACTTCTCGAGTTTGTCGTCGCCGGTGAGCAGCGGGTACTCGCGCTTCGCCTTGCCGGCTTTTTTCGCGAGCTGGTCGAGCGCTTTGACGATCTTCTTGATCTCGTCGTGCGCGAACGCGACGGCGCCGAGGAACTCTTCCTCGGAGATCTCCTTCGCGCCGCCTTCGACCATCATCACCGCGTCGGCGGTACCGGCGACGACGATCTCCATCCCGCCGACCTCGTACTGTTCGAGCGTCGGGTTGGCGATGAACTTGCCGTTCTCGTCGCGACCGACGCGAACGCAGGCGACGTTCTTCTGGAACGGGATGTCGCTGACGGCGAGCGCGGCGCCGGCGGCGACGACGGCGACGGTGTCGCTGTCGAGACCCGGATCGGTCGAGAGGACCGTCGCGATGATCTGGACGTCGTTGCGAAAGCCGTCGGGGAAGAGGGGACGGATGGGGCGATCGATCTGTCGGGCGCTGAGGATCGCGTGCTCGGACGGACGCCCTTCACGCTTGATGTAGCCGCCCGGGATCTTGCCGGCCGCGTACATCTTCTCTTCGTAGTCGCAGGTGAGGGGGAAGAAATCGACCCCTTCCCGCGGTTTCTCGGACGCCGTTACGGCGCAGAGAACGACGATCTGATCGCCGTAGCGGACGAGAGCGGACCCATTGGCTTGCTTCGCAAGCTCGCCCGTCTCCACGACGAGCGTACGGCCACCGATCTCGAGCGAGACGGATTCTGGCACAGGTACTCCTGATTTTCTGATATTCGCTTACATCTTCGTAAACGTGATCAGGTTCTCCAGGAGCGCGAAATCGGCCTCGTCGGGCCGTCCGGGCTGGGAAAACGAAGAAGCCGGCGGATGCCCGCCGGCTCTCGGATCGTTCGCTCGGAGCGAGACCTAGCGGCGCAGGCCGAGGTCGGCGATGAGCTTGCGGTAGCGGTCCAGGTCCTTGTTCTGCAGGTACGCGAGCAGGCGCCGGCGCTGACCGACCTGCATCAGCAGGCCGCGGCGGCTGTGGTGGTCCTTCTTGTGGACCTTCAGGTGCTCGGTGAGCTGGTTGATCGAGGCGGTGAGGATCGCGATCTGGACGTCGGCGGAGCCGGTGTCGTTGGGGCCGCGGCCGTACTTCTCGGAAAGCTCGGACTTCTGTTCCTTAGTCAGGGGCACGAGGGGACGTCTCCTTGGCTGCGAGTCTCGCTCGTCCGCAGACTCCCATGGTCCGCGACGGCGACCGCCGGATCATAGCAAATCGCGGGTGACAGGTCAAAGAGCCGGGCTTTCGCCCTCCTCGACCAGGGCCGTCTCGATCGCCTCGCGCAGGGTTTGCAGCTCGGGCGGAAGGGTCGTCGTCCGCTCGCCCTGGGCCTCGATCGCGGTCAGAATGCGGCGCGCCTCGGCGCGGTCGAGCGGGACGTACACCGTCCGCGCGAGCTCCTGGTCGAGCTTCTCGATCGCCCGTTTCGCCATGTTCGCTTGACCGAACGAGTAGGCGTGATGGCTCGCGTTTCCCAGCAGCTTGAGCTCCGATTCGAGCCAGTCGCGGTAGTCCTTGAGCAAGGCGTCCTCCTGTGCGCGCGGAACCGAAGCGCGCTGTGAGCGATGAGTTCGTGACGGTCGCGCGTGTCGCCGACGTCGCGCCCGGGACGGGAAAAGCGGTGATGGTCGGTGATCGCGAGGTCGCCCTCTTCCACGTCGAGGGCGGGTTCTACGCGCTCGACAATACCTGTCCGCACCAGGGCGGTCCGCTCTGCGAGGGCTGGATCGAAGGGAAGACCGTCACCTGCCCGTGGCACGCGTGGACGTTCTTCCTCGAATCCGGGAAGATGACGCTGGGCGACTATGCGACGGTCGAGGCGTACGACGTGCGGGTCGAGGGCGACGAGGTGCAGATCTGCCGCACCCCGCGCCCCGAGACGCGCACGCCGACCTAGGAGTCCGTCAGCTCGCGGGGCAGACCGCCGCCGGCGCCGCGGCGGGACGTGCGCCGGCACCGACGGGGGCCGAGAGCCGCAGGGTCACCGACGACGGCGGCCCGAGGCGGTCGATGCTGGTGAGGTAGACGCGGTCGGCGAGGTTGTCGACGGCGAGCGAGATCGTCGATCCGCCCGGACCGTGCACGTCGAGCCGGCCACCGACCAGGAACGCCGTCCCGATCGGCTGCTGCTGCTGATCGTCGGCGAACGTCGGGCCGCTGTACGAGAGCTCGAGCGCGCCCGTCACGTTGCGCACGGTGCGCTCCACGTCGACCGCCGCCGCTTCGTCGGGGATGTACGCGAGTCGCTTGCCGATCTGCGCCGGCGAGCCTTGGACGACGCGGTCGTGCTGCGCGACGCCGAAGACGCGCACGTCGGCGCACGGTCCGCCGCGCCGGTAGTCGAGCGTGTACGCGTTCGTCGCGGTCTCGCCGAAGTTCGAGCGCACGAAGATCGGTGCCGCGGTCGTCGAGAGCGGCGAGGTGCTGAAGCCGAGCGCGTCGTGCACGACGGTGCCGGTGTAATCGACCGCGAGGTGCGAGGCGCTCGTGCCGACGTCGATGCCGAACTGCCCCGAACGGCTGCGCTCGGGATCGAGGTTCGGGTTGCTGTTGTACTGGGCGGTGCCGATCCGGTAGCTGCGGATCAACTCGTTCAGGTACGGCGCGCGCAGCCCCGTTCCGTACGAGGCGCGCAGCGAGAGCGCCGGTGAGGTATCGTAGCGCACGTCGACGCGCGGCGAGATCGCGCCCGCGTGCTTGAGGCCGAGCGCGTCGGTGGCGATCTCGTCGTAGCGCGCGCCGACGATCCCGCCGAAGCGCCCTTCCCACGTGCGCTGGAACGCGAAGCCGTTGGAGTCTTGCGTTCCGGCGACGATCGGGTTGCTCAGCAGCGCTCCCGTCGCGCTGTAGTTGAGCTGGTTGCTCGAACCGGTGACGAAGCGACGTTCACCCAGAAGCGTCCACGCGCCGTCACCGGCCGGGCGGTCCCAGCGCAGCCGAACCCCCGCGTCGGACGAAGGGACGTACTGATCGTAGAGCAGCGTGCCGGGATTCGTCGGGTACCGGTCCGACGTGTTGTAGACTTGCGCGTCGCGCGCGAACGCGGTCAGCGCCAGCGTCGCGGTCGTGCCGACGGTGTACGTCGCGGCGGCCTGGTTGACGTTGCGGGTCATCCCGTAGTTGGGACGCCCGTTGTTCTGTGCATCGGTCCCGGCGAGCGCGTCGAGGTCGAGCGTGGAGCGCTGGGTCGTATGGCGCACGCGTGCGTGCGCGACGTCGCTCGTGCTGTAGGCGGTGGTTTCGTTGTACGAAGCTTGCGAGGGAGGCAAGTCGTCGAAGCCGAGCTTTTGGGTCGAGAGCGTGAACGCGCTGGACCACGATTCCCCGAGGGGCTCCGTCGCGACGAATGAGCCGCTGCCGCGGTCGATCCCGCCGTAGCTAGCCGTGTACGCGCCGTTCGGCTCGAGCGACGGCGGCATCGTGAGCAGCGAAAGAACGCCGCCGATCGCGCCCGACCCGTACAGCGCCGAGCCCGGTCCGCGCAGGACCTCGGCGCGCGAAAGCCCGAGCGCCGGATACAGACTCCAATCGACCTGACCGCCGAAGCCGTCCTGCGCGGGGATCCCGTCGACGAACAGCGAGCCGCGATCCTGGCCCGCGCCGGAGAAGGAGAGCCGCTCCTGGCCGTAGTTCGTGAACGACGAGTCGCTGCGGCCGCGATCGAATCCGGGAAGCGCGCGCAGCGCCGCGTCGAGCGTCGGTGCCGTCGACGTCCGCAGCGCCTGCGCGTTCAACACGGAGGCGGCCTGCGGTGCGCGATGGAGCGACTGTGCCGATCCGCTGACGACGGTGACGGTCCCGATCGACGGCACCGGGGTCGGTGAAGGATGCGGCGACGAAGCCGCTGCCGCAACGAGCACGGCGGCGATGACGGTTGGGATCATGACCCCCGTTAGACCAACGCAGTCCTCGCTTCGGTTACGGTCCGCGTACCGCTAGCGAACAGTGCGATGCGCAACGTGACCAGCAACTCTTCGATCAACGCCGTCACCGCGGTGTCGGATTCCTCCGCGGCGCGCAAGAACGGGAGCGCGAGACCGACGAGATCGGCGCCGAGCGCCAGCGCCTTCGCGACGTGCACGCCGTGGCGCACGCCGCCGCTCGCGACCAGCGGCGTCGTCGGGAACGCGGCGCGCAGCGCGGCGGTCGTGCGCGGCGTCGCGTAGCCCCAGTCGCCGAACGCTTCGGCGATCCGCTCGCGCATCGCATCGGCTGAGCGCCGGCCCTCGACCAGCGCCCATGACGTCCCGCCGGCGCCCGCGACGTCGATCGCCGCGACCCCGCAGCGCAGGAGCCGCGCCGCCGTGGAGGGCGCGATCCCCGAGCCCACGCTCTTCGCGATCACCGGGACCTCGAGCGCGCTGCAGAGCGCGGCGATCTTCGGTTCCAGGGTGCGGAAGTTCGTGTCGCCGCCGGGCTGCAGGGCCTCCTGCAGCGGGTTGAGGTGCAGGTAGAGACCGTTCGCCCCCAGCTCGTCGACGAGCCGGCGCGCGTCGTCGATCGTCACCGCATAGTTGAGCTGGACCGCCCCGAGGTTCGCGAACAGGACGACTTTCGGCGCGACGGGCCGCACGTCGAAGGTCGCGCGCAGGCTGGAGTCCTCGAGCATCGCTCGTCCGCTGCCGAGGCCAAAGGCGATCCCGGCGGCCTCGGCGCCGGCGGCCAGCCGTTCGTTGATCAGACGAGCACGGCGCGTCCCGCCGGTCATCGAGGAGATCAGCAGCGGCGCGCGCAGCCCGTGGCCGAGGAACGTGGTCGTCAGGTCGACGTCCTCGAGGGCGAACTCCGGGAGCGCCTCGTGGTGGAGGCGCACCCCGTCCCATCCCGCGTCGAGCCGCGAGACGACGTCGTCCTCGAGGCAGATGTCCAGGTGGCGGGCCTTGCGCGCCTCCGTCGATTCGTTCATCGGGAAGGTCGTGGGCGGAAGCGGCGGATCACCCGAGAGGCCTCCGCGACCTGGGCGGCGATCACCTCCGCGATGGAACCGAAGCCGGCCTACGACGCGGCGCTCGGGACGGCGGGCGGGCGCGAGTTCGGCGCCGCGCTCGTGCGCCTCGCGGCCGAGAAGGATCTCGACCTCCCCGGCCTCGCCGCCGCGGCCGAGCTCGACCCCGGCCTCGTGGCACGGGTCGCCGCCGGTGAGGAGCGGATCGGGGTCGCGCCGATGGCGCGGCTGGCGCGGGCGCTCCGGCTGCGGCCGATCGGCTTCCTCCAACAGACCGGCCTGCTGGGCCTGGGCGTCTACGCCGCCGGCCTGGATCCGCTCTACTTCCTCCCCGACGGCCAGATCCGGCACGACGCCCGGATCTACATGCGCGAGATCAACCCGCGGCATGCGGTGCCGGAGGGCGACATGACCAAGCGGAGCCCCGTCCTGCGGGCGCTCATGGAGGACACGGTCGTGGACGCGGTGGGGAAGCTCGAGGTCGAGTTGGCGTACCTGCTGCGGTCCGCGGCGGAGGCGATGGGCGGCTCATTCTAGCTGGGGCTTCCCCGAGAGGCGGGTCGGCGGAACGCTCAGAACGCACGATCTCTTATGGAGATCGAAGGTAAGCGCATCGCGGCCCTGGTCGGAGACGGCTTCGAGGAATCCGAGCTGACCGAGCCCCGCCGGGCCCTCGAAGAGGCCGGCGCCATCGTCACGATCGTCGGCGTGGACGATCGCGCCTTGCAGAAGATCCGAGGCAAGCGCGGCTTGGACGAGGGCGCGAGCGTGAAGGCCGAGGAGCTGGTCGCCGACGTGACCGCCGACGACTTCGACGCGATCCTCATCCCGGGCGGTCAGTCGCCCGACCACATCCGCACGAACAAAGACGTCCAGCGCTTCGTCAAAGAGTTCGACCACGCGAAGAAGCCGATGTTCGTGATCTGCCACGGGCCGCAAATCCTGATCTCGGCGCAGCTCGTGCGCGGTCGCACGCTGACCGGCTTCGCGTCGATCGCCGATGACATCCGCAACGCCGGCGGGCTCTACCGCGATCAGCCGGTCGTCCAGGACGGCAACTGGGTCACCTCACGCAACCCCGGCGACCTGATCCTCTTCAACCGCGCGATCGTCGAAAAGCTCGCCACCCAAGGCCAGCCGGTCTAACGCCAGCCGCAATTGCAGTGACCCGACCCGTCCCGCCCCCTTTGTCACCCTGAGCTTGTCGAAGGGCGTCCGTTCCACTGAGCTTGTCGAAGTGTGCGTGGCACGGTGTCCTTCGACAAGCTCAGGACGATGCGGCTACGCCGCGACCCTTCGACAAGCTCAGGGTGACACGACGGCGACGCGACGGTCGGTCGGGGTGAGACGCGACGGTCGGGGACCGTCTACGGTGACTCGGTAACCCGTCACCCTGAGCCTGTCGAAGGGCGTCTTTTCCGCTGAGCTTGTCGAAGCGGCTCGGCGCGATGTCCTTCGACAGGCTCAGGACGATGCGGCTACGCCGCGACCCTTCGACAAGCTCAGGGTGACGCG
>DATJHK010000045.1:0-16139 GCA_035493875.1 Candidatus Limnocylindria bacterium | reverse complement strand
TGCCACATCCCCGGGACGTCGACGAATTTGAAGTCGACCATCTTGAGTCCGCGCTCGCGGATCATCTCGATGACGTCGCGCGCTTTCTTCGCCATCCTGCTCAACGTTCGAAGCAGCCCCTTTCGCTCTGTTTCGCCATTTGGCCAACGTCCTTGCGGCCCCATGGGTCCCGGGGGCCGGTCCGGTTTCGGCATGCGACTTGTGTCGCCGACACTCGTCGAGCCGCGGTGGGGTACGGTTCGCCAAATCCCCAATGTCGGCGAGCTTTCCGGTGCCTAGAATCGTCGTGTGGACAAAATCAGCGCCGGCGACACCGCTTGGGTGTTAGCCTCCGCAGCCCTCGTCATGCTCATGACGCCGGGGCTCGGGTTCTTCTACGGCGGCCTCGTGCGCCGCAAGAACGTTCTCTCGACCGTGATGCACAGTTTCTTCATTCTGTGCCTCATCAGCGTGCAATGGGTGTTGTGGGGCTATTCCCTGGCGTTCGGTCCGGACGTGAAGGGACTCGGCATCATCGGCAGCCTGTCGTGGGTCGGGCTCAACGGCGTCGGCTTGGCGCCGAACAAAGACTACGCGGCGACGATCCCTCACCAGGCCTACATGGTGTTCCAGATGATGTTCGCCGTCATCACGCCGGCGCTCATCAGCGGCGCGTTCGCGGAGCGCAAGCGCTTCAAGGCGTTCGTCCTGTTCAGCCTGCTGTGGGCGACGTTCGTGTACGATCCGCTCGCGCACTGGGTGTGGGGCCACGGCGGCTGGCTCGGCAAGCTCGGTGCGCTCGACTTCGCGGGCGGCACGGTCGTTCACATCTCGTCGGGCGTCTCGGCCCTCGTCGCGGCCTGGGTTCTGGGCAAGCGCATCACCCACAAGAAGGGTGAAGAGGTCGAGCCCCACGACATCCCGATGGTCGTCCTGGGCTGCGCACTGCTGTGGTTCGGCTGGTTCGGTTTCAACGCGGGCAGCGCGCTCGCCGCGAACGGCCTGGCGACCAGCGCGTTCGTGAACACGAACACCGCCGCGGCGATGGCTGCGCTGACCTGGATGACGATCTCGTGGGCGCACAAGGGCGTGCCGAGCGTCGTCGGTGCAACGGCCGGCGCGGTCGCCGGCCTGGTCGCGATCACGCCTGCCGCGGGCTACGTGACGCCGTCGGCCTCGATCCTGATCGGTCTGGCCGTCTCCGTCGTCTGCTACGCCGCGGTGCAGCTGCGCGACAAGATGAACGTCGACGATGCGCTCGACGTCTGGGCGGTGCACGGTGTCGGCGGAACGGTAGGCGCGGTGCTCACCGGCTTGTTCGCCACCACGACGATCAACTCGGGCGCCGCGAACGGCTTGTTCTACGGCAACCCCTCGCAGCTGTGGATCCAGATCGTCGCGGTCGCCGCGGCCTGGGTGTTCAGCGCCGTGATGACCTTCATCATCCTCAAGATCGTGAACGTGATCGTCCCCCTGCGCGTCTCGGAGAAAGAAGAAGCGATGGGTCTCGACCTCTCGCAGCACTCCGAGGTCGCTTACAGCCCGTCATAAGGAGCCAAGCGCCACATGGAACTCCTCATCGCGATGATCGCCTTCTTCGCCCTGGTCGTCTCCTGGTTCGTTTTGCCCTCGGAGACGCGCGCGGTGGCCGGTAAGCCGGCCTCCGACGCAGTTCCCTCACCAGCCTGACGCGATCGGAGACGATTGCGGTCGTCCCGTACTCCTTGTCTCTCTGACAAGCCGTGCGCGAGCCACGGAGGCTTCGCACGGCTTTGTCGTTCTCGGCCATGTTAAGGAGGAGGTTTTTGAAGTACCTCGTTGCGGCATTTGCCGCTGCCTGTGCCCTGAGCGCTCTCCCCGCCTTGGCGCAGACCCCGGCAGCCTCACCGTCACCTTCGCCGGCTCCCGCAGGGAGCGCAAGCCCCACGCCGACACCCGCTCCGGCCCCAACCAAAATGTGGCAGCCGTCGGGATTCGCCGCGGTGCAGTTCCCGAACGTCTACGGGGCCAACTCCTTCCTGTTCTCCAACGGCACGAACTCGCGCACGTTCGAGACGGCCAATCAACAGCCGATCTTCAACGCGGTCAACGTGCAGCTGGTCAAGAACGGAGCGATCGGCGGTAAGGTCGAGCTGACGGCCGGCAGCAACGCGAACGTCATTGCTTCCTATCCCTGGAACGTCGACAGCTTCGACGTCACGCAGCTCTACGCGTCGTTCTCGAGCGGGCAATTCACCCTGATCGGCGGGAAGTTCGAGACGCTCGCCGGCGCCGAGGTGATCGAAGACCCGAACAACGTGAACATCTCGCGTTCGATCTTGTTCGGCTTCGCGGTCCCCTTCACGCACACCGGTGCGCGTCTCACCTTCTCGCCGACCTCGCAGTTCTCGATCATCGGCGGCGTCAACAACGGCTGGGACAACCTGAAAGGGAACGGTTCGGGCTTGGGGACCGTCGAGTACGGGATCGCCTACAACGGGCCGGTTTTCTCGATCACGGCGCAAGGGTATTCCGGGATCGAGCGCATCAGCAACATCGCGTGGTCCACGACGGGGGATTCCCCGACGGGGTACCGCGGACTCATCGACGTGGTCGGTACGTATCACATCACGCCGAAGATGACGTTCGTCGCCAACTACGATCATGGGCAGCAGCTCAACACGCCGCTCTTGGACGGTACCGGGGCGACCGAACTCGACTCGTTCGGCGCACCGCTTTCCGGGACCGCGACGTGGGACGGCGCGGCGGGCTACCTCACGTATCAGTTCTCGCCGCACTGGGTCGCGTCGGCGCGTGCGGAGACGTTCCAAGACTTCGGCGGCTATCGAACCGGCTTCACGCAGAATTGGCGCGAGGCGACGCTCACCGTCGGATACTGGTTCTCGCCGCAGCTGCTCTTGCGCGTCGAGGGCCGCGGCGACGTCTCGAACCAGCCCGTTTGGACGTCCTCGAGCGCACAGCTGCGCAACTCGCTGCAGAGCGTCGAGGCGCAGGCGCTGGTGAAGTTCTAGCTTCTTCCTTTGCGCATGGAGGCGCGCGGGTGCCGGCAGGCTAGCCGTAGAAGCGTGCCGTTGCCCGTTTAAATCGCTGGAAACGGCGGAGAATCGGTACTCCTTGTCTTCCTGACGAGCCGTGCGCGAGCCACGGGGCTGCGCACGGCTTTGTCGTTCTCCGTCATGTAAGGAGGAGGTTCTTGAAGTATCTCGTCGCGGCGTTCGGCGCCGCATGCGCGCTCAGTGCCCTACCCGCGCTCGCACAAGCGCCGGCGCCGAGCCCCTCACCCTCTCCGGCGGCGAGCGCAAGTCCGGCGGCCACGCCGGACCCGGCGCCGACCAAAGCGTGGGTGCCCTCCGGGTTCGCCGCCGTGCAGATTCCGAACGTGTACGGGGCAAACTCGTTCCTGTTCACCAACGGCACGAGTTCGCGCACGTTCGAAACGTTGAATCAGCAGCCGATGTTCAACGCGCTCAACGTGCAGGCCGTCAGGAGCGGTTTGATCGGCGGCAAGGTTGAGCTCGAGGCCGGCACCAACGCGAACGTGATCGCCTCCTACCCCGAGAACATCGACAGCTTCGACGTCACGCAGCTCTACGCGTCGTACAATCCCGGGCCGTTCTCCCTGATCGTCGGGAAGTTCGCGACGCTCGCGGGTGCGGAGGTCATCGAAGACCCGAACAACGTGAACATCTCGCGTTCGATCCTGTTCGGCTTCGCCGTCCCCTTCACGCACACGGGCGCGCGTCTGAGCTACTCGCCCACCTCGAAGTTCTCGATCATCGGCGGGGTCGACAACGGCTGGGACAACCTCAAAGGCAACGGCACGGGCGCGAAGACGGCGGAATACGGGATCGCCTACAACGGACCCGCCATCTCGATCACCGCGCAGGGCTATTCGGGGACCGAACGGATCAGCAACGTCGCGTGGGACGAGCCCGTCGGGCCGTCGCTCGGTCACCGTTCGCTGATCGACGTGGTCGGCACGCTGAAGGCGACGCCGAGCCTGACGTTCGTCGGCAACTTCGACCGCGGACAGCAAGAGAACGCGCCGATCCTGCTCGGCGACGGCACGCAGGAGACGAACGCGCTCAATCAATTGGTGTTCGGCACCGACACCTGGACGGGCATCGCCGGCTACGGCACCTACCAGATCACCCCGAGGTGGGTCGCCTCGCTGCGCGGCGAGACGTTCATCGACAGCGGCGGCTATCGGACCGGGTTCGACCAGCACTGGCGCGAAACGACGTTGACCTTCGGCTACGCGCCCTCGTCTTCGCTGCTCTTCCGAATCGAAGGCCGTGCGGACGCCTCGAATCAGGCCGTGTGGACCGACGCGGACGGAAAGCTGCGCAACACGCTCCAAAGCGTCGCATTGCAAGCGATCGTCAAGTTCTGACGATCCCGCGCAACGCAGGGGAGCGCCGGCATGACGCCGGCGCTCCCTTTCATTTTCAGCAGAGCGGAGCCGGCCCGTAGCAGGCGCCGTTGTCGTCGAACGCTCCCTGCACGAAGGACGCGCCGAGCTTCCCCGCGGCGGTCGTGACGCTGCCGGTCACCGTCGCGCCGCTCGACGACGGTGCCGCGTTGACGAACAAGGTCGCGCCTTGGATGAGCTGCGGCGTGATCGTCCCGCCGCCCGGCGTCAGCTTGATCCGCGCGGCGCTTCCGGGCGACGAGGAGCTGAAGTCCTCCGGTGAGCGCGGTCCGTCGAGCACGACGTCGGCTTGCCGGCCGCCGGGGAGCGACACGGATTTCTTTCCGGTCAGCGCGATCGCCGGGGAGAACTGAAAGCGCGCGTCGCCGCCGGTCGCGACGCCGCGTGCTGCGAGCGTCGTGACGAAGTCGCCGTAGATCTGCAGGAAAGTCTCGCCGTTCGCGGCGGCGGCGACGACCGGATCCGTGTTCGCCGTGCCCGCCGTCCGCGGCGACTGATCGGCGTACAAGCGGTGCAGCATCGCGTCGCCGCCGAAGCGGTCGTAGAGGTAGCGCAGGAAGAGATACGACTCGCCGTAGCTGCCCGCGGTGTTTCGATAGAAGCCGTATGGCGGGTTCGGCGCGGTCGAGAGCGGGTCGGCGGCATAGGCCGTGAACGCGGTCAGGGAATTGTTGCCGGCCTGGTAGAGGAACCACCATTCGGCCTCGAGGGTGTCGTCCGACTGCGCGTTGCCGGGGTTCACGAGATCCTCGGCGAGCATCGAGCTGCCCTCGTTGATGAACGCGTCGTCCTGCTCGCCGTTCCTGGCCGTGAAGTCGGCCGCGATAACCTTGTTGAGCGCATGTAGGTAGTGCTGGAACTCGTGCGGCAAGCTGCGCGGCATGTCGTGCGTGCGCCAGAAGGTCTCGTCCTGGACCGTCCCGCTCGTGGTGACGTAGGTGTCGCCGGCGATGACGAACATCGGCAGCTGATTCGACGGAACGTGGTCGGGGTTGCTGCAGTTGAGCTCCTCGTCGTTGAGGAGATCCTTGTTGGCGTAATAGCCGCCTTCGCCCGTCCCGTCGAGCGCCGCGGTGATGACGATCGAGATGTGCGGATCGTTGCCGCTCAGATCGGGGACGGGCTGATACGGCGTTTGCGAGAGGGGTGTCCCGCTTGCGTCGCACTGCTCGTACGTGGGCGTCGGATTCGCGGCGAGGAACGCAGGCGCGAACGCCGCGGTCTCACGGGTGAAGTCGTTGTCGAACGTCGTGCTGACGGTGTCCCAGTCGGTTTGAGTGAAGCCGTCCTGGCCCGGGAGCGTGTCGTCGACCCACACGTAGGCGTGCTGCGAGACGGAGAGCAGGTGCGCCGACACGTTCTCGTAGCAGCTGCTGCCCGCGGAGAGTTGACCGCTGCCGCAGGTGCCCGTCACGCCGGTGATCGCGTTGGTCATGATCGCGAAGGTCTTCTGCGTGCCGACCGCCAGCGCGCTCGCGCGGCGCACACTCTGCGGCGCGCGTGCGCCGGGAACGATCCGCAGCGGCGAGGCTGCGCGATCGGCAAGCGCAAGCGTCGCCGTGCGCGGGTCGAGCCGTGGTCGATACGGGAGCTGCGCGGTGTCCGGAACGGCGCCGCGTGTGGTGCGCAGCACGCCGGTTGCGGCGATCCCCGCCGTCTCGTTCGCGCTGACGGCATATTCGGGCAGCGTCGGCGTGTTGCCGGTCGGCTCCGCCGGCGTCTCGGCGCTCTCGATCACGAGCGTTCCGTTCTCTGACGTGCTCTGGAGCGTCGAGGAGAAGCCGCCCGTCGCGGTCGGGCTGATCTGCGTGACCGCGCCCTGCGCGGGCGGGGCCGGCGTCGGCAGGATCCCGCCGTTCTGAACCGAGCCGCCTCCACCGCCGCCGCACCCCGCGAGCGCCAACGCGAAGAGCAGCATCGGCATACCAAAGGACACCTTGCTTGCCATGGGGCGACATTCAAGCCGTACGATCGCCCTCCCCTCGACCCCAGCAGGCACCGTGCGAGGAGCGCCGCCGGCCGACGCGAACGGTCAGCGAACGCTCGCGACGGGAACCCGGTGTGAATCCGGGACGGTCGCGCCACTGTCAGCGGGGAGCCGCCGATCCGCCACCGGTCGAGACTGGGAAGGCGCCGGCACGAGGCACGGATCCGCGAGTCAGGACACCGGTGCGAGCGCACATCGTCGTCGGTCGCTGCCTCGCGTCAGGGTGGTCCGTTGTTTCCAGTCCTTCTCGCAGCGGCGGCGCTGCGCATCGTCTCGCTCGCTCCCGCGCTCACCGAAGATCTCTTCGCGATCGGCGCGGGACCGGCCGTCGTCGGCGTCGACGCCTACTCCGATCGTCCGACGGCTGCGCGCAAGCTACCGCGCGTCGGCGGTTTGCGAGACGTCGATGCCGAGGCGGTGCTCGCGCTGCACCCCGACCTCGTCGTCGGGATTCCGTACGAAGCGACGCACCTCGCCGACCTGCGGCGGAGCGGCGCGAACACGGCGATGCTGCGGATCGACAGCCTCG
This sequence comes from Candidatus Limnocylindria bacterium, assembly GCA_035493875.1. Taxonomy (GTDB): domain Bacteria; phylum Vulcanimicrobiota; class Vulcanimicrobiia; order Vulcanimicrobiales; family Vulcanimicrobiaceae; genus Vulcanimicrobium. The sequence goes on along the minus strand of DATJHK010000045.1, from coordinate 9,212 downwards.
ATGACGACCTCGCCACGCTCGCGACGCTCGGGCGCCTCACGCGGCACGAGGCCGCCGCCCGGGGCGTCGTCACCGCGCTCCGCACGCGGCTCGACGCGACGACACACGCGGCGGCGCGCACGCACCGGCTGACGGCGTACGTCGCGCTCGGCGAGCTCTGGACGGCCGGCTCCGGCTCGTACATCGACGACCTGCTGCGGCGCGCGAACCTCGCCAACGTCGCCGGCGCCGTCCACGCGCCGTGGGTTGCGTATTCCGCCGAGCGGCTGCTGGCCGCGCAGCCCGACGTCGTCATCGTCCCCGCGAACGCGCCGGCGCTCGTCGGCGAACCGTGGGACCGGCTCGATGCGGTGCGCGCCGGCCGCGTTCTGCGCGTGCCGGACGACGATCTCTTGCGCGCCGGGCCGCGCGTCGCCGACGTGCTCGACGCGCTCGTCGCGGGGGTCGCGCGGTGGCGCTGACGCGAACGCGCGCGCTCGCGGTCGGCATCCTCGCGCTCGCGCTTTTCGCCGCGCTCGCGGCGAGCGTGGCGATCGGCTCGGTGACGTTGCCCCTGCGTGCGGTCTTCGCCGCGCTCGCCCATCCGCACGGCGGCGGCGACGCGACCGCGATCGTGTGGGCGCTGCGCCTGCCGCGCGTGCTGATCGCGGCGCTCGTCGGCGGTGCGCTCGCAGCGAGCGGGACGCTGCTGCAGGGTATGCTGCGCAACGGCCTGGCCGATCCGTCGCTCACCGGCGGCAGCGCGGGCGCCGCGTTCGCGATCGCCGTCGCGATCGCGCTCGGCGCGCCCGCGCCGCTCTACGCCGCGATCGCCTTCGCGGCCGCGCTCGCGACGACGGTCGCGGTCGCGACGCTCGCGCGGCGTGGGACCGGGATCTCGCGCGAGCGCCTGATCTTGGCGGGGATCGCGGTCTCCTCGCTCTTCGCGGGGCTGACGACGCTCATCATCCAGCTCGTCCCGAGCGCGAGCGTCACATTGAGCATCCTCGCGTGGCTCGGCGGATCGCTCGTCGGTCACGGCTGGCGGGATCTTTCCTGGGCCGCGCTCTACGCGCTTGCGGGGATCGTCGTCGCGTGCACGGCGGTTCCCGCGCTCAACGCGATACGCCTGGGCGACGCGCGCGCGCGTGCGCTCGGCGTCGATCTCGAACGCACGCGCTGGATCGTCCTGGCGGCGTCGTCGCTGTTGACCGCCGCAGCGGTCAGCGTCAGCGGCGTGATCGGCTTCGTCGGCTTGATCGTCCCGCACGTCGTGCGCGCGCTGTGCGGCTCCGACGCGCGTTGGGCGCTCCCGGCCAGCATCCCCGCGGGCGCGGTCGTCGTCGTCCTCACCGACACGATCGCGCGCAGCGCCGCGCCGCCGCTGGAGCTGCCGATCGGCGTGCTGCTCTCGCTGCTGGGCGTTCCCGCGTTCCTCTACATCGCGTTTCGCCGGGAGCGGCTCGCGTGATCGAGGCGCGCGCGCTCGCGCTCGGCTATCGCGGCCGCACCGTGTTGCGCGACGTCTCGCTGACGCTGCGTCCGGGAGAGCTGGTTGCGATCGTGGGGCCGAACGGGGCGGGAAAATCCAGCCTGCTGCGCGCGCTCGCCGGGCAGCTCGCTCCGCTCGAGGGCAGCGTCGTGATCGACGGCGTCGTCGCGCAGGCGTTCTCGCCGGCGGCGCTCGCGCGGCGCGTCGCGTTCGTCCCTGCGGAGGAGCACGCCGACGGCGAGGTGACCGCGCGTGAGGCCGTCGAGCTGGGACGGCTTGCGCACCGCCCGTGGTGGCGCTGGAGCGGCGAGGCCGACGACGAGCGGATCGTCGAGGAGGCGCTGGCGCGCGTCGCGCTCACCGGCGATGCGGAACGAAGGATCGCGACGCTCTCCTCGGGCGAACGGCAGCGCGTCTGGATCGCGACCGCGCTCGCGCAGCGCGCCGCGACGATGCTGCTCGACGAACCGACCAGCCACCTCGATCTCGCCGGCGCCTACGCAACGCTCGACCTGCTGCACGCGCTCGCGCGCGACGGCTCGGCGATCGCCGTCGTGCTGCACGACTTGAACCTCGCCGTCGTCTCGGCCGACCGCATCGTGCTCGTCGGTGCGGGGACGGTGCTCGCCGACGGACCGGTCGACGTGGTCTTCACGAGCGAGCTGCTGACGCGCGCCTACGGCGCCGAGATCGCCGTGCGCCGCACGACCGACGGTGCGATGGTGGCCGTGCCGCGCCGCCGCGTCGGGGGGATCGCGCGGTGAGCGCCCGCGCGCTGATGGTGCTCGGAACCGCCTCGCACGTCGGCAAGTCGACGATTGTCGCGGCGCTCTGCCGCATCTTCGCCGACGACGGCTACGGCGTTGCACCGTTCAAGGCGCAGAACATGTCGCTCAACGCGGCGGTCACGCCGGACGGCCGCGAGATCGGGCGTGCGCAAGCGGTCCAGGCCGAATGCGCGCGCCGGGCGGCCGAGGTCGAGATGAACCCGATCCTGCTCAAGCCTTCGGGCGATCGGCGCTCGCAAGTGATCCTCGAGGGCGCGATCTGGGACGACGTCGACGCGTGGGACTACCATCGCCGCCGCACCGTCGAGCTGTTCCCGCGCGTCGTCGCCGCGTACGAGCGGCTCGCCGCGCGCAGCGAGCTGATCGTGCTCGAAGGTGCCGGTTCGCCCGCCGAGATCAATCTGAAGGACGGGGACCTGGTGAACCTGCGGATGGCCGCCGCGGCGGGCGCTCCGTGTCTGTTGATCGCGGACATCGATCGCGGCGGATCGTTCGCTGCGCTGGCCGGGACGCTCGCGTTGCTGGAGCCGCACGAGCGTGCGCGGATCGGCGCGTTCGCGATCACGAAATTCCGCGGCGACCTTGCGCTGCTGCGGCCCGGCATCGTCGAGATGGAGCGGCGCCTCGGGATCCCGTGCGCCGGCGTCGTGCCGTGGATCGACGCGCTCGGGATCGACGAGGAGGACGGGTACGGTCCGCCCCCCGCGCCGGTGCGCTGGCCCGAAGACCACGGACCGCAGCGGCGGTTGCGGATCGCGGTGCCGGTGTTTCCGCATCTCGCGAACGCGACGGACCTCGACGCGCTCGCCGCGGAGCCGTGCGTCGCGCTGCGGCGCGTCACGACGCCGCGCGAACTCGACGGCGCAGACGTCGTGCTGCTCGCGGGGAGCAAAGAGACGGTCGCGGATCTACGCTGGCTGCGCGAGCACGGTTTCGCTGAGGCGCTGTGCGCGCACGCGCGGACACGTCCGATCGTCGGGATCTGCGGCGGGATGCAGATGCTCGGCGAACGGATCGACGATCCGCTCGGGATCGAGTGCGGCGGCTCGGCGACCGGCCTGGGCTTGCTGCCGATCGTGACCGAGCTGACCGCGCGCAAGACGACCGTGCCCGTTCGCGGCGTCGTCGACGGCGCCCGTTTCGCGGGGCAGACGCTGGCGCGCGCGTCGTTCGTCGGCTACGAGATCCACGTCGGCGTCTCACGGCGCACGGCCGGCGACCCGTTCGCGACGCTGCGCGACGCGCACGGCGTCGTGCGGGAGGACGGTGCTCGCTCGGACGACGAGCTGATCGCCGGAACCTACACGCACGGGCTGTTCGACGACGACGCCTTTCGGCACGCGATGCTCGATGCGCTGCGCGTACGCGCCGGCCTCGCGCCGGCGAACGCCCGAGCCGCCTGGCGCGCCGAGCGCGAGGCGCGGTACGACCGCCTCGCCGCGATCGTGCGCGCCTCGCTCGACGTCCCGTTGCTCGCGCGGCTCGCGGGCCTTCCGGCGCGCGTCGCGTGAGACGCGACGCACTCGCGCTCGCGTGCGCGCTCGACGTCGTGCTGGGCGATCCGCCCGGCTGGCCGCATCCGGTCCGCGCCTTCGGTGCACTGATCGCGGCGGTCGATCGGCGGCGCGACGCGCACGCCGCGCCGGCGGACGCGCTGCTTCACGGCGCCGTGCTCACCGGCGCGCTCGTCGCGGCGAGCGTCGTCGTGGGTCGTCTCGTCGAACGACGCTGCACGGCGCTCGCGATCGTCCTGGGCGCCTCGACCCTCGCCGCGCGGAGCCTCGACGACGCGGTCGCGGCAGTGCAGCGTTCGCTCGAAGATGGCGATCTCGTCGCCGCGCGGCGCGCGCTCGCGGCGATCGTCGGCCGCGACGTCGCGCATTTGCAAGAGGCGGAGATCGCGGCGGCGGCGCTGGAGAGCTTGGCCGAAAGCTTCTGTGACGGTGTCGTCGCGCCGCTGCTGTGGCTGCGGCTCGGCGGCGTCGGCGGGGCGCTGGCATTCAAGGCGATCAGCACGCTCGACTCGATGATCGGGCATCGCGAGCCGCCGTACACGTGGTTCGGCCGTGCGGCGGCGCGGGCCGACGACGCGGCGAACTTCGTCCCGGCGCGGATCGCCGCGGCCGCGATCGCGCTGGCCGCCGGCGCGCGCGGAGCGGCGGCGTTGCGCGTCGCGTTGCGCGATGCGCCGCGGCACGCGAGCCCCAACGGCGGGTGGCCGGAAGCGGCGCTCGCCGGGGCGCTCGGCGTGCGCCTGGGCGGTGAGGCGTGGTACGACGGCCTGCGCGCGGAGCGCGCGGTGTTGCACGCCGCCGGACGAGCGCCGTGCGCCGGCGATCTCGCGCACGGACGCATCCTGATCGCGTGCGCCGCGATGGCGGTAACGCTCGCCGCGATCGGGTCGGCACGATGAGCGCGGTGCACGGCGGCGACGTCCTCGGGGTCGCGCGCGCGTTCGGCCGTGATCCCGCCTCGCTGCTCGACTTCAGCGCGAACGTCAACCCGCTCGGGCCGCCCGCCGGCGTGCTCACCGTCTTGCGCGATGCGCTGGCGGCGCCTGCGCTGCTGACGGCGTATCCCGATCCGCACGCGCGCGAGCTGACCGCGGCGATCGCGGCGCGTGAGAGGATCGCGCCCGAGCGCGTGCTGGTCGCGAACGGCGGTGCGGCGCTGCTCGACGCGAGCGTTCGCGCGCTCGGCGCGGCGCGCTGCGTGCTCCCCATCCCCGCCTTCAGCGAATATGCGCGCGCTCTGCGCGCCGCCGGGACGGCGATCGTGCCGTTCGCGCTCGGGGCCGAGACGGGCTTCGTGCTCGACCCGGATGTGCTCGTCGAGCGCGTGCGGGAGACCGGCAGCGACCTGTGTGTGTTCGCGAACCCGCACAATCCCTCCGGGGCGCTGCTCGCGGCGGATCAGGTGCTCGCCCTCGTCCGCCGGCTCGCGCGCCTGGGGTGCGCGACGATCGTCGACGAGGCGTTCGTCGACTACGTGCCGGAGGCATCGATCGCCGGCGCGCTCGAGGCGGAGGAGCCCGTCGTCGTACTGCGCTCGCTCACGAAGTTCTACGCGATCCCCGGGCTGCGCGTCGGCTACGCGTTCGCGAGCCGCTCGACGGCCGCGCGGGTGCGCGCGGTGCTCCCGTCGTGGCCGGTCGGGACGCTCGAGCAGCGCGCGGCATGCGCGGCGCTCGCCGACGAGGAGTACGCGCGGCGCAGCCGTGCCGCCAACGCGCGGGCGCGTGCCGAGCTCGCCGTCTCGCTGCGGGCACTCCGCGCGCACGTCTTCCCTGCGGCCGCGAACTTCTTGCTGATCGACGTCGGCGCGTTCGCGCCCGATGCGCCCGCGCTGCGCGAGGCGCTGATCGCGCGTCGCGGGATCGTCGTGCGCGCGTTCGCCGACGATCCGGCGCTGAGCGGGGTCTCCGTGATCCGTGTCGCGGTCCGCGGCGCAAACGACAACCTGCGGCTCGCCGCCGCGATCGAGGAATGGACGGCAACGACATCATGAGCGAAGAGAAGACCCCGCGTCCGCGGCGTCCGCAAGCGTCGATCGCGACGCGCCGCGGCGACGCCGGCGAGACGAGCTTGGGCGGCGGCGGGCGGGTCGCCAAGGGCGAGCTGCGCGTCGAGGCCTACGGTGCGATCGACGAGACGAACACGATGATCGGTCTGGGTCGTACGCTCTGCGAGGACGAGGAGATTCGCACGGTGCTGCGCGGGATTCAGCGCGAGCTGTTTCTCGTCGGCTCGGCGATCTCCACGAAGCCCGAAGCGAACAAGCCGATCCCCGAGGTCACCAAGGCGATGGTCGACGCACTCGACGCGCTCGTCGAGCGGTTCGAGGCCGAGCCCGGCGTGCTGCGCGATTGGTCGATCCCCGGCGAGTACCGCGGCTCGGCGGCGCTAGACGTGGCGCGCGCGATGGCGCGCCGCGCCGAACGCGCCACCGTGCGCTACGTGACGAGCGGCGGCGTCGTGCAGCCGACGGTGCTCGCGTACCTCAATCGCTTGAGCGACGTGCTGTGGATCGCGGCACGTGTCGTCGAGGCGCGCGCCGGGATCGACGCGCGCCTGCGCGACGACGCGCACCCGGGACCGCCGTGGTCGCGCGCCTGGTGAGCCCCCACACCATCGTCTGGCCGCGACGACGACGGCGGGGGGTCAGCGCGTCGAGAGTTCGACCTCGAGCGTCCGGCCGGGGGCTGGGTAGCCGTAGATCGGCGCGTAGCGCTCGTCGCCGAGATTGCTGACGCGGAGCGTTGCGATCGCCGCGCGCGCGACGCGGTAGCGGATGTAGGCGTCGGCGACCGTGTACGCGTCGTAGGGGTCGGCGAGCGGCGCGAGCGCGGCGTAGGCGGGTGCGGGACCGTAGTTCGGGATGTCGGCGTTCGAGCCGACGACGCGCACGCGCGCGCCGAACGCGAAGGGGCCGCCGTCGAAGGCGCGTTCGAGGCCCAGCGTCGCGACTACCGGGGGCGTCTTCGGCAGACGCAGCCCCGTCGTGGTGTCGAGCGCGCGATAGACGTCGGTGATCCCGAGCTGCGCGCGCAGGTGGTGCAGCGGACGCGTCGCGAGCGTCAGCTGCATCCCGTTGACCGAGGCGCGCGAGGCGTTGAACGGCACGAACGTCGTCGGATCGGTGACGATCAGATTCGATCCGTCGCGGCCGAAGTAGCCGAGTGCGAGCCCACCGAGCACGTTCGGAAACGTCAGCGTCGCGTCGTAGTCGGTCAGCCGTTCCGGCACGAGCGCCGGGTTGGCGTAGCCCGGATAGTAGAGTTCGTCGAGCGTCGGGACACGGTACGACTCGCCCACGTTCGCGGTCAGGCGCGCCGCTCCCAGGTCGGCGCGCAGCCCCAGCGAGGGAGCGATGACGCCGCCGAGCGGCGCGTCGTTCTCGCCCCGCACGCCGACCGTCACGCGCGTCGCGACGCTGGGATCGTAGCCGTACTGCGCGTAGGCGGCGGATTGCGACTGCGCTGCGCCGACGGGCGTCGTGGCGGGATCGCTCGGCGCGAACGCGAGCGCCGCGCTCTCGCGGCTCAGATCGATCCCGGTCACCAGGTCGCTGCGCGCGGAGGAACGCGTATAGCGCAGCGAGGCCTGCGCGCGGCCGTCGTAGGTGTCGTCCTCTCCGGCCCCCGGACCGTAGAAGTACCCCAGCTTCTGCGCGCTCCCGGCCAGCGTGAGCGTCAGCGCGCCGGCACCGGCGGCGTGCGTGAGATCGAGCTGCGCCGACTGCAGCGCCGTGGCTTGGCGCGCATCGGGGGTCGTGTAGGTGACCGAGCCGGGGACGCCGATCCGCGTCGCGTCGTTCGCAGCGGTGACGCGCGCGTTCCAGCCGCCGCCGAGATTCGCGTGATAGGAGAGGCGCAGCGCGGTCTGTTGAGCGTCCGCGTTCGTGCGCGTCCCGGCGCTCGTCGCGTTCGGCGCCCCCGAGGCGGACGGCGCGTAGGCGAACGCGGGATAGTCGAAGACGTTGGTCGCGACGTGACGTTCGTACGAGACGGCGAATCCGTCGGCGCCGAAGGAGAGCGCAGCGTCGCGATCGCCGTACGTGCCGTCGCTCACGCGCGCGTAGGGTTGCTCCGTCGAGGCGCTCACGAGGTTGATCACCCCGCCGGCCGCGCTCGTTCCGTAGAGCGTCGACGAGCCGCTTTCGACGACCTCGATACGCTGCAGCCCGATCGTGGAGAGCGAGCCCAGGTCGACGGTGCCGGTCGTTCCGGCGATGATCGGGATGCCGTCCTGCAGGATCAGCGTCTGCTCGGCGCTCGCACCGCGGATCCCGTAGGTAACGCTCGCGCCGAACGGGCCGTAGGAGAAGAGGTCGACGCCGGGGACGTTCGCGAGCGCGTCGGCGACGCTGCGCGAGCCGAAGCTTTCGATCGTCGAGCGATCGACGACGAACGTCGGGCGGGTGACGTTCGTGAGCGGCTCCGCATGGCGATCGCTGGTGACGACGCTTCCGATGCGGGGGATCGTCGAGGGCGAGGGCGAGGGTGAGGGGGAAGGCGACGGCGAGCCCGCCGGGGCTTGCGCGAACGCCGCCTTGCCGCAAAGAGCGGCGAAGAGCGCGGTGAGGAGACCCGCGCGTGCGAGACCAGACATGAAACCGACCTTATCGCGAGGTGGAGTGCATTGGCTCGCGTGCCGGTATCCTGACTCCGCGGATCGTCGCCCGTATGCTGCCGCCTTCCAGCCTTTCGACCGTGACGCGCAGCGGCTCCCCGCTGACAGTGGCGCGACCGTGCCGGATTCCCACCGGCTTCCCGCGCAAGCGAACCGCCCGCTCTTCGCACGCAAGCACGGCGTTCCTTGCGGCGAAGCGTCGGGACGTGACGACGTTGATTCTCGGTCCGGTCCGCTCGGGGAAGAGCGCGCGCGCGCAGACGCTCGCGCAGGCCGGCGGCAAGCGCGTGATCTTCGCCGCGACGGCCGTCGACGATCCGGACGACGTGGAGATGCGCGATCGGATCGGCCGCCACCGGCGCGAGCGGCCTACGGCGTGGACCACGGTGGAAACGGCCGGCGCGCACGGCACGGACCTCGAGACCGTGCTGCGCGAGGCGCCGCCCGACGCGTGCGTCCTGATCGACGCGCTCGGTACCTGGGTCGCGGCGCAGCTGCTCGCGTGGCCCGATTTCACCGACCACGACGCGGTCGAGGCGGCGGCCGCGCTCGACGCACGAGGTCTCGCGCTCGCCCGCGCGCTCGCGGAAAGCCGCGCCGACACGATCGTCGTCGCCGAGGAAACCGGCTGGGGCGTCGTCCCGGCGAGCCCGCTCGGCCGGGTCTTCCGTGACGTCCTCGGCCGGCTGAGCCAGCGCGTCGCGGCGCAGGCCGACCGGGTCGAGCTGGTCGTCGCCGGCTTCGCCGTCGATCTCGCCGCGATCGGCCGCCCCGTCGGCCGGGTGTGAGGGGAACGATCGTGCCGGTCTTTCGTAGGCTTTG
>DATJHK010000044.1:0-115236 GCA_035493875.1 Candidatus Limnocylindria bacterium | reverse complement strand
TCGCCTTGTCGGCGAGGCCGACGAGATGCACCGATCCGTCGCCCAGCGCGAAGGCCGCCGTGCCGCCTGCGCGGTCGAAGCGCGCGCGGACGACGAATGCGTCGAGATCGCGATGGATTCCCCGCGTTCCCAGCAGGAACTGCCCGATATCGCTCATCGGTCTAACCGGCCACGCAGCCCTCGAAGCCTCGCCGCAGACGCGGCCGGTTGAGGTTGCGGCCGATGAACACGATCCGGCTGACCCGTGGATCGCCTTCTTTCCATGGCCCTATGAAGTCGCCATCGGCGATCATGTGCACCGCCTGGAAGGCGAAACGCCTGTCGTCGTTCGAATAGGACAGGATGCCCTTGGTGCGCAGCAGGTCCGGCCCCTGCTCCTGGAGCAGTGCGCCGATCCAGGCGTTGAATTTCTCCGGATCGATCGGCTGCTCCACCTCGAAGCTCACCGAGGTCACGTCGTCATTGTGCTCGTGCTCGTCATCGGTGAGGAAATCCGGCGCGATCTGCAGCACGCGCTTCAGGTCGAACGCGCCCTGGTTCAGCACCTGATCGATCGGCAGCGCGGCGCGCTCGGTGCGATGGATGACGGCAAAGCGGTTGATCGAGCGGATCTTGTCCTCGACCGCGGCCAGCTCCTCAGGCGTCACCAAATCCGTCTTGTTCAGCACGATGACGTCGGCGAAGGCGATCTGGTCGGCCGCCTCGTGGCTGTCCTCCAGCCGCTGCGGCAGATGCTTGGCGTCCACCACGGTGACGATCGCATCGAGCCGCGCCTTGGCGCGGACATCCTCGTCGACGAAGAAGGTCTGCGCCACCGGCGCCGGATTGGCGAGGCCCGTGGTCTCGATGATGATGCCGTCGAACTTGTCCCGCCGCTTCATCAGCCCGCCCACGATGCGGATCAGGTCGCCGCGCACCGTGCAGCAGATGCAGCCGTTGTTCATCTCGACGAGCTCTTCGTCGGTGCCGATGACGAGCTGACCGTCGATCCCGATCTCGCCGAACTCGTTGACGATGACGGCGATGCGCTTGCCGTGCCGCTCGTTCAGGATGCGGTTGAGCAACGTCGTCTTCCCGGCTCCGAGGAATCCGGTGAGGATGGTGACCGGTATCGGGCCGTCGCGAGTCGTCATTCATCGAACGATATTCGCGCGCGCGTAATGTCCGCTATGGTGCATTGTCGAGAGCGCCGTCGCGAATCTCATGCACCTGCACAAGGGTGCGCGGACGCGCTCGCGCTCGGTCGCGCAGGTCTGCGGGCGCGCGACCGAACGTGCGCAGTGGGGCCGGCTAGCGAATTGGACGCCGTTCCGACTCGGTCGCCGGTTCCTCGACCTCACCGCGAACCGTGCCGACGCGCGGCGAGGTTTGCGTCGCGCCTTCGCTGCGCAGGATGCGGCGGGCGGTGTCGATCTCCGTCGGGCGCGCATCCACCGCGACGACGACGGCGCCTTCGCGGATCCCGCGCTCGATCGTGCGTGCCTCCTCCGCCGGGATGCCGGCGCCGACCAGCGCGCCGATGATCCCGCCGCCGGCCGCCCCAGCACCGAGGCCGGCGAGCGCCGCGGCGAGTGGTCCGGCGACGATCGGGGCGGCGAGCCCGCCGGTCGCGACGGTGGCCGTGATCGCGCCGGTTGCGGTCAGGCCGGCGACGATCGCGCCGATCGCGCCGCCGATGACGCCGCCGCTGGCTGCGCCGGTCGCAACGTGCTCGCCCCGATCTCCGCGCGGCGTGCCGCTGAACTCTTTGCGCGTTTCCTCGCTCATCATCAGCGAGATCGCGTCCTTCTTGAAGCCCGCCGCGATGAGGTCGTCGTAGGCCCGGTTCGCGGCCAAGCGATCCATGAACATTCCCGTTACTGTTGCCATGCCGTTCGTGTTTCCGCCGTCTCCGCGGATCGCACGTGACGCGCGGCTGCCGATCCGTGCGCCGAGGCGGCGAGCGCGGAACCCTGGGCGTTCGAGCGAACGTCACGATGAGCAGGCTTCACGATGGCGCTGAGCGCGGAGCTGACGCGCGCCGGTCACCCGCCGACGCGGCGGTCGACACGAGCGCCCGCGTAAGGAAGGCGCTGCAACTCCCTCCGTAAGGCAAGCGTCCCGAGGGGTACAGATGCGTCGTTTCACAGCGTGGGGTATGGCGTCGCTCGCCGTCGCGGGCCTCGGTCTCTTGTGCCAACCGGTGGGAGCGGATGCGCCGGGTCCCCAACTCGGCGAGCCCGCGCCGGATTTCGCGCTGACGACGATCGACGGGAGGCCGGTACGACTCGCCGATTATCGCGGCAAGACGCTGGTGATCAACGTCTGGGGTTCCTGGTGCCCACCCTGCCGGATCGAGACCCCCGACTTGGCGGACGCGGCGCGCCGGGATCCGCGGCGCGTCGCGTTCCTCGGGGTCGACACGACCGAGAGCGCGAGCGTCGTGCGCGCGTTCGTCGCGGCGAAGGGCGTGCCGTACCCGCAGATCGCGATCCCAGCGACGAGCGCGTTCGTCCGCACCTACGCGATCGAGGCTTATCCGACGACGTTCGTCATCGATCCGCGGGGCGTGCTGCGCGCGCGCCATGCCGACAACGTCCTCCCCGCCGCGCAGCTGCGCGCGTACGTCGCGGCAGCACAACGCGGTGAGAGCGCGCCGCTCGTCAGCGCGTTCCAGCGGCAGCTCGACGCGCTGCTGGACCCGGCGCGGTACGCGTTCACCGGGGGCGCGCCTGCGGTGCGAACCCAGGTCGCGCGCGCGGAAGCGGCGATCGCGCAGAGCGACGCGCTGCTCGAAGACGCGATGGACGATCCTTCGCGCGACCACGATCTCATCGCGACGCAGGCGGAACAGGAACGGCTCCGCGCCGCGGCGATCGCCGCGCTCGCACCCGTCGCGACGGACGCCGATCAGGTGACCCTCGCGCGCCTGCGCGGCGACGAGGCGGTCTCGTTCGCGGCGTGGGCGCAGGCCGACGCCAGTTACGCGGCCGCGTTGCGGCTCGCCCCCGACGATCCGGGCGCCCTGGGCGGCGACGCATACGCCGCCGCGGAGCTCGGCGACGACGCGCGCGTCGTGCAGCTCCGCGAGGAGCTGGTTCGGCTCCATCCCTCGGCGCCGGGGTATGTCGCGCTCGGCCGCGCGCTCGCGAAGCTGCACCGCATCGACGCCGCCGAGGATGCGTTCACCCGCGCGGTGTCGTCGGCGCAGGCCGACGCCGCGCGGTTGGCCTGGACGAACCTGTATTTCGCGCGCATGGAGGTCGATGCCGGGAACGCCGCCAAGGCGCGGGCCGCGTTCGCCGCGGCGGGATCGGCGGCGGCGCGCATCGCGAGCGGCGACCCGCGCGCGGTGTGGTATCTCGAGCAGGCGCAGGAAGGCACGGTCGCGCTCGACGTCGACCGCGGCGCGACGCTGGGTCTGTCGCTCGCGCCCTGGACGGGCCCCGACCTTCCCGGTTCGGTCACGAGCACGATCAAGTACCGCCTCGTCGTCACCGGTGCGGCCGGCGCGACGGTCGTGCTCGCGGCGAGCGGATTGCCCGCGCACTGGATCGGCTCGTTCTGCTCCGATCGCGTCTGCGCGCCGTTCCGCACGGAGCTCGTCCTCCCGCCTGAGGGCGTGAAGGTCGTCGAGTTCCAGGTCGTGCCGACGACGCCGGCGCGGGGGCCGATCGCGTTCCGCATCGCCGGGCACAGCCGTGGCCGCAGCGTCACGACGGGCGCGACGATCGCACACCCCTAGCGCACGTCTTTCCGCTCGGAGAAGGAGAGGACCGTGCAGTGGAAATCAAACGATGCGGTTCGCAGCCGTCGGGCCAGACGCTGATCGAGCGTACATGAATTCCGCTATCGCGAGCGGCCTTTCGTTGCGATCCACACGACCCCGACGCCGAAGGCGTGCTGCGGCGCGCCGAGGGTCGGCTTCGCGTTCACTTCGTACTCGGCGTCGAGCGCGACGCGGTCGCCGAGCGCGCGCTGCACGGCGAAGAAGTTGCGGTCGCCCGACGGGAGCGTGGGAGCCTGGCGCGAGCTGAGCGCCGCCTGCACGAGGACGGTCGTCGCGCCGTCGAGCGCGTATGCGAGCGTGTACGAGGGCGTGTAGACGAAGAAGCTGTGCAGCTGGCCGTTGTCGCCCGGGCCGATCGCCGTGCCGAACGTCTGGCTCGTCGAGATCGACAGCTGCGCGGTGATGCTCAGCGCGAAGTTTCCGGACGCGGAGTACGTCGGCAGACGATCCGTGAACTCGCCGGTGCCGGTCGGAGGGCTGTACGCGACGCCGACCGACGCCTGTGCCTGCTGCCGATCGAGGATACGGTACTTTGCCGCGAAGACGACGTCGGCTTGTCCGTTCGCCGCGTCCAGGGGCACGTTGCCCGAGACGGAGCGCGACTCGGCGACCGGCGGCGCGATGCCGAGCTCGAAGTGCCGGGCTACACCGACGCGCACGAAGGTGAGCGGAACGCTCGTCAGCACGACCTGTCCGTCGGCGTTCGTCATCGTCTGTCGGCGATAGCCGGTCTCGAGGATCGTCTCGCCCGGATCGGCGACGCACGGCGATCCCCCGGTCGACGTGTTGCGCCCCGTCCCGGGACGGTCCGCGAGCGCGCCGGCCATCGGCATCGCGCACGGCGGCGGCGTGTCCCCGTCGTCGGCGAGCGCCGGTCTTCCGAGGCACAGGGCGAGCGCGGCGGCCGCGAGGGCCCACGGAAAAACACGAAGCAGCGACGACGGGACGGGCGGCATGCGGTCTCCTCGGTTGCGTGCGGACACGAGGTGAACGCAGGAGGGCTGCGTTCGGATCAGCGTCTTCGCTAGCGGTTCGACGCCGAGGCGAGCGCGAAGTCGCGGAAGGCGCGCGCGGCGCTGGTGAGGTGACGGTCCTCACGCCAGGCGATCCCGATGCTGCGGCGCGCGACCGGCTCCGTGACGTGCAGGCGCGCCGTCCCCGAGATCGGCGGCGCGACGCTCGGGGTGAGGGCGACGCCGAGCCCCGCGGCGACGAACCCGCCGACCGTGTTCGCCTCCTCGCCTTCGAACGTGATCTGCGGGGTGAAGCCGGCGCGCCGGCACAGCTCGTCGCTCAACTCCCGCATCGCAAGCCCCGGCTTGAAGGCGATGAACGGTTCGTGCGCGACCTCGCGTAAACGCACGCCCTCGCGCGCCGCCAGCGGATGCCCGACCGCGACGATCAGCACGACGTCCTCGTCGCGCAGACGGCGCCACGCGATCCCCGGGCTCGCGACCGGACCCGTCAGACACAGGTCGAGTTCGCCTGCGGCGAGTTGGCGATCGATCACCGGCGTCGCGTTCTGGTTGAAGTCGAATCGTACGTCGGGATGCTCGGCCTTGAACGCGCGGATCAACTCCGGGACGTACTCCGCGCCGAGCGTGTGCAGGAAGCCCAGCGCGATCGTGCGCCCAACGTTCCCGCTCAGCTCGGCGAGCTCGCGCTGCCCGTCCTCGAGCGCGGTCAGCGCGCGTTCGACGTACGGTAGGAACGCCGCGCCCTGCGCGCTCAGCCGTACCCCGCGGCCCGCGCGCTCGAACAGCGCGACCCCGAGCTCGCGCTCAAGCCGGTCGAGCGAACGGCTGAGTGCGGGCTGGGTCATCGCGAGCCGCTCGGCCGCCCGGCTGACGTTCTGCAGCCGAGCCGCGGTGCGGAAGTACTCCAGTTGCTGGCGGTCCATGCTATATCCGCAAGGCTATGGGAATTGCCTAATTCGGCATTGGACGGCATGGGTCATTCGCGCTACGCTGGGCTGGTGAACCGGCTGCCCTTACCCCTCGTCGTCTCCGCCCTCTACCTGGCCACGATGACGGTGTTCGCGGACATGTACATCACGCAGCCGTTGCTTCCGCAGCTCTCCGGCGACTTCGGGGTCTCGGCGGCGACCGCGGGGCTCACGATCTCGGCGGTCGTGCTGACGACCGCGCTGGCCTCCGGCGCGTACGGCCCCTTGAGCGATGTGCTCGGCCGGCGCCCGATCATGGTGTGGGGGACGGCGCTCCTGGCCCTCGCGACCTTCGCGTGCGGCTTCGCACCCTCGTTCGGCGTCCTCGTCGCGCTGCGCGCCGTCCAGGGCATCCTCGTGCCGTGCGTCTCGGCGCTCGCCGTCGCGTACATCCACGAAGATCTCGGCCCGTGCGACACCGGCGCGATCGTGGGCGGCTACGTCGCCTCGTCGGTCGCCGGGGGGCTGCTCGGCCGCATCCTCTCGGGCGTGATCGCCGACACGTGGAGCTGGCGCGCGAACTTCACGCTCTACGCCGCGATCACGCTCGTCGGCGCGGTGATGCTCGGGCTGACGCTCCGCACGGGAAGCGCGCGCAAGCGCGGCGCGTTGAGCGACGATCTGCGGCGCTCGTACGGCAGCATGTTCGCGCACGTGCGCGACCTGCGGCTGATCGGCGCGTTCGTGATCGGATTCGCGCTGTTCTTCGGGTTCATCGGCGTCTTCACGTACCTGCCGTACTACGTGATGGCGCCGCCGTTCGGACTCTCGATGACGGTCGTCTCGTGGCTCTACGCGCCGTATCTCGCCGGCGTCGTCGTCTCCCCGATCGCGGGACGGCTGACGCACCGCGTCTCACGCCGCGTGCTGATGGCGGTGGGGATCGTGATCGCGATCGCCGGGATCGCGGCGTCGCTCGAGCGGAACCTCGCGGTCGTCGTCGTGAGCCTCTTCGTGCTCTGCGCCGGCATGTTCATCGCGCAGCCGGTCGCGCCGACGTTCGTCACCGCGACCGCGACGAAGGCGAAGGGGAGCGCGACGGCCCTCTATCAGTCGTTCTACTACCTTGGCGCGGTGTTCGGATCGTTCGTGCCGGGACTCGCGTGGGAACGCTGGGCGTGGCCGGGCGTCGCGGCGAGCTGCATCGCAAGCCTCGTCGTCGCGCTCCTCGCCGACTGGCTGCTGTGCGGGCCGCGGCGCACGCGGACGCGCCGCGAGCTGGCGGTCGCGTAACCTGGGAGTTCTCCGCCGGAGAACGCGGCGCGTTTTGAGGTTCTCTCGGGCTGGACTGGGGTACAATCGCCCGACGTCGCCCGAAAGGACGTTCTCTCATGGCTCACGGCCCGAAGGCCGCTTTCGTCGCCGCCGCGCTCTTCGTTGCATCGATCGCCGCCGCGTCCGCCGCGGCGGAACCGCGCACGTGGTACTTCCTCATCAACGGTCCCGATTTTCGGCAAGTGAGTGCGAGTGAGTTCGCGCACATGCGCGAGTCGTGCATGCGGGTCGAACGCAAGAGCTATCCCGACGACAACGTCGTCGAGTGGCACTGCTACCTCTGAGCGGCGCCGCGAGCCCGAATGAGAAACGTGCGCGCGGCGGGATCGTGCGCGAGCCCGATCGCGCGGTCGTAATCGCCGGATTCCCCGTTCAGGTGCGCGCGTAGCGCCCAGTACGGCTGATACGTCGCGACGCGTTCGCGATCGAGCGTGGCGAGGATGCGCAATCCCGCGGCGTTTCCGTGGACGCGCGCGTGCGCGGCCGCACGCCCGACCGCCGCGCCGAGCGCTCCGGTTCGCGCCGTGAGCGCGTCGTAGAGCCGCACGATCGTCGGCCACGTGTCGATCCCCTCGCGGATCCGCGCCGCGTGCGCCGACTGGATCGCCGCTTCGAGCTGGAACCGGCCGATCGCATGCGTTCCCGCGCGCCGCAGTACGCGTTCCGCCTCGTCGATCGTCGCGTGCGACCAGCGGCGCGGATCTTGCTCGTCGAGGGGCACGTAGGTACCTTGCGTGTCGCGTCGCGCGTCGCGCCGTGACGAAACGAAGAGCAGGAGTGCGTGCAGCCCGTGCGCTTCCGGCTCGTCCGGCATCAGCTCGGCGACGGTGCGCGCGAGGAAGAGCGCCTCGTCCGCGAGATCGTCCGTTGCGCCTTCGGCGCCGGCTTCGTCCCAGGCGATCCCGAACGCGGCGTAGATCGCGTCGAGCACCGCCTCGAGGCGTTCGTAGGCGTGCGCGCGCTCGGGGACCTCGAACGCGATCCCGGCGGTACGCATCTTCGTCTTGGCGCGCACGAGCCGTTGGCTCATCGTCGCCGGCGCGACGAGAAACGCGGAGGCGATGCGGCGCGCGTCGACGCCCAGCACGACTTGGAGCAGCAGCGGCGCGCGCAGCGCGGCGTCGAGCGCGGGGTGCGCGCACGCGAACAGCATCCCCAGCCGCTCGTCCGGGAAGGGCTGCTCGGCCCACACGCGTTCCTCGGCGGCCTGCGCGGCGACGGCGAGCGGCGCCGCGAAGCGTTCACGCACGGCGGCGCGCCGGGCCGCGTCGATCAGGCGGTGCCGCGCGGCGGTGAGCAGCCACGCCTCCGGCCGCTCCGGGACGCCGTCGCGCGGCCACCGCTCGAGCGCGCTCGCGAACGCCTCGGCAAGCGCGTCCTCGGCGGCGTCGACGTCGCGCGTGCGTCGGACGAGGAACGCCAAGAGCCGGCCGTAGGCGGTTCGCGCTGCGTCGTCGGCGGCGCGATGCGCCGTGCTCTCGCTCAGCGTGGGCGCGGCAGAACGGGCCGCACCTCGACCGCGCCGTACGCCGCAGCCGGGCAGCGCGCCGCCCAGTCGAGCGCCACGTCGAGACTGGGAACGTCGATCAGCACGTAGCCGCCGATCTGCTCCTTCGTGTCGGCGTACGGGCCGTCGTGGATCGTGCGCGCCCCGTTTGCGACGCGCACCGTCGTCGCGCTCTCGGGCGGCTGCAAGGCCGAGCCGTCGACGTTCACGCCCGCTTCCTCGAGGGCTTGGCCGTAGGCGCGCCACCCCGCCCAGAACTCGGCGGCCGCCGGTCCGTCCGCGTGTCGGGCCGCGAAGGCCGCGGTGTTCATGTAGAGCGTCAAGACATACTGCATGTGTTCATCCTCCGCTCTTCCGTCGCGCGAAGCGCAGCGATTTCGACAGCGGCTACCAGAGAACGCCGTCGCCGACCAGGATGTAGAGGATCGGGCCGATCCCCCACACGATGCCGACGATCGCCCAGATCGCCTTTTGCAATCCGGTCAGGTCGTTGCGCCCCGCGAGGTTGATCCACATCAGGATCACGGCGATCGGGTGCAGGATCGCCGAGACGAGGACTTCCAGGACGAGCTTCATCGCAAGCGGCCTCTTTGCTCCTTAGAAGAAGGGGTTATGGGCGCGCTCTTGCGCGATCGTCGTCGGCGGCCCGTGACCGGGCATCACGACCGTGTGGTCGCCGAGCGAGAACAGCTTGAACTTCACGCTCGCGAGCAGATCGTCGTAGGTGGCGACGTCGGCGAAGATGCCGCCGACCGAGCCCGCGAAGAGCGTATCGCCGCTGAACACCGTCTCGCGGAAGAGGAAGCACGATGAGCCGTCGGTGTGGCCCGGCGTGTGGATCATGCGGATCGCCGCGTCGTCGCCGAACGGCAGCTCGTCGCCGTCGACGACGGGGAGCGCGCGGTGCGCGAGGTCGCCGATCGCGTGCGCGTCGGCCTTGTGCATCACGATCTGCGCGTCGGGGAATGCGCGCGCGACGTCGGCGGTCGCATCGCAGTGGTCGGCGTGCTTGTGCGTCACCAGGATGTAGCGCAGCGCGTACGGTCCTTCGTTCACGGCGCGCAGCAGCGTCTGCGGGTAGCCGGCGGGATCGACGAGCGCCGCCGTCTTGCCGTCCTGAAGGAAGAAGAGGTAGCCGTTGGAAGGGTGCGGGTCGTGCGGGTGGTGCCGCACGTCCGGCGGCAGCTCCGCGCCGGGATACCAGCGCCGCGCCGCGGCGTCGGCGAACTTTCCCGGGTCGAGCCGCAGCACGACCGCCAGCGCGCGCGCCTGGTCCTCCGTCGGCACCCCGTCGCCGCGCTTCCACGCCGCGATCGCCTTCGCGTCCAGGCCCGTGCGGTGCGCGAGCTCCGCGTCATCGAGGCGGTTGCCGCGCTGCGCCTTGCGCAACAGGTCGGAGGGATCGTCTTCGAGGGCGATGCGCGGCCAGTCCATCGGGCCGTGGCTCCGCCGCAGGACCGGACAGACCCTTGTCGGCCGAACCGGACGCAACCGGGGCGGGGTTGGGACGGGGTTGAAGAGGGCACGATGCCCGCCACCCACGCCAAGGTCGTCATCATCGGGTCCGGTCCCGCCGGTTTGACGGCCGCCATCTATGCCGCCCGTGCCAATCTGGCCCCGATCGTCTTCGCCGGCCACATGTACGGCGGGCAGCTGATGCTCACGACCGAGGTCGAGAACTACCCCGGCTTCCCCGAGGGGATCATGGGGCCCGACCTGATGGAGGCGTTCCGCGCCCAGGCCGAGCGGTTCGGCGCGGTGATCCACAACGTCGACGTCACCGAGGTCGAGTTCGGGGGCCGGCCGTTCGTGATCCGCACGGCCGAGGACGAGTACACCGCCGACGCGGTGATCGTCGCGACCGGGGCGAGCGCGCGCTGGCTCGACATTCCGGGAGAGGCACGGCTGCGCGGCCGCGGCGTCTCGACGTGCGCGACGTGCGACGGCGCGTTCTTCCGCGAGAAGCACATCGTCGTGGTCGGCGGCGGCGACTCGGCGATGGAGGAAGCGATCTTCCTCACCCGCTTCGGCAGCAAGGTCACGCTGATCCACCGCCGCGACAGCTTCCGCGCTTCGAAGATCATGGTCGACCGCGCGCTCGCGCACCCGAAGATCCAGGTCATCTGGAACACGGTCGTCGAGGAGGTCTTGGGCGAGGACGCGACGAGCGCGCTTGCGCTGCGCAACGTGTTCAACGGCGAGCGCAGCGTCCTCTCCGCCGACGCGCTGTTCATCGCGATCGGCCACGATCCGAACACGGGGATCTTCCGCGGTCAACTCACGCTCGACGCCGCCGGTTACATCGTCTCCGAGGACGGCGTGCGCACGAACGTCGAGGGCGTGTTCGTCGCGGGCGACGTCTACGACATCCGCTACAAACAGGCGATCACCGCCGCAGGCTCGGGATGCAAAGCCGCACTCGACGTCGAGAAGTATCTCGAAGGGCTCGAGGCTGGGCACCCCGCCGCGGTGAGCGCATGAGCGCGGAACCGAAGAACGCGCCGCTCGTCGAGTCCAAGACCTACCCCCATGCGATGGACATCTTCCGTCGCATGGACGGTCTCGAAGCGCTCGAGCTGATGAAGCGCGGCGAGACGCCGCAGACGAACCTCTCGCGTTGGATGGACTTTACGCTCGAGCGCGTCGAGCGCGGTCATGTGACGTTCGGGATGGTCCCGCGCGAGGAGCTCTACAACCTGATCGGTTCGGTGCACGGCGGGATCATCACGACGTTGATGGACACCGCGCTCGGGAGCGCGGTCCAATCGCTGCTCCCGGCCGGCCAGGTCGCGACGACGATGGATCTGCACACCCGCTTCCATCGCCCGTTGACGACCGCGATCCCGAAAGTCTTCGCCGAAGCGCACGTCGTCCATCACGGACGGCGGACCGCAACGTCGGAAGCGAAGCTGGTCGACGAGCACGGGACAGTCTACGCGACCGGTACCTCGAGTCTCATGATCCTGGAGGACAAGTCGAGCTGAACCCGGCTCCGTCGCGCCTTCAGCCGCCGCCCTCGGCGCTTGGGCCGTTCGTCTGGAACGTCCCGTTCGGAGCCGACGGCGCCGCGGCGTTCTCCCCCGCACGGTTCTCCCGTTCCTGAGCCTCGAGGTATCCGGCGGGTGCCACGACCTCATTGGCCGCGAACGTCGCGCCGTCGAGGTGTCCGGCGATGGTCACCTGCATCCCCGGCTTCAGGCGTAAGCCCGTCGGCGTGATGACGGTGCCCTGGTGGAGCGTGACGCTCTCGACGGCGGTTCGGGCGTCACGCACGGTCAGACCGTACTTTCCGTCGACCGACAGAATGACGCCGCGAAGGGTGTGGTCGACCGAGCGCATCTCATAGGTAGCTGCGCTCGCCGCAAGGGGAAACACGAAGACCGCAACGGTCAAGGCTGAGCTTACGTATCGTCTCATCGTCTCTCTTCTCTCGCGTCGTTCGCGATACGAGGTATACGCCGAAGGAGACGGAGCGGATCGCCGACACGCACGATATTTTTGAAGCGACCGGAGGTCGGTCGCCGTCGCGCCGAGGGTGGGGCACTCGGTGATTAGGGTATCGGAGCGTGCCCTTCCCTTGCGGTCTCAGAAGTGGAGTGAGCGTGATGCGCAATCGAGTACCTCTCACCGTTCGACCCAAGAATAGACTGCAGTGATTGCCCCGGGCGTCGCCGAAGGCCACGGCGTCGCTCATGGAGGGCAGGCCACGTGATCCTTTCCGACTCGTTCGACGCGCTCTATGCCGACGGCCGCGAGGCCGCGGTCGACCCCCTTTGGGTCATGATGAAGCAAGTGGTGACGCCGCGGCCCTCGCCGCGCGCCGTCCCGCACCTGTGGGAGTACGCGAAGCTGCGTCCGATGCTCGACCGCGCCGCGGCGCTCGTCAGCGCCGAGGATGCCGAGCGCCGGGTGCTGATGCTGACGAACCCCGGGTTGAAGCCGCCGTGCGCCACCGATACGCTCTTCGCGGGTTTGCAGTACATCCTGCCCGGTGAGATCGCGCCCGCGCACCGGCACACCAGCTTCGCGCTGCGGATGATCGTCGAGGGCGACGCCGCGTACACCGCCGTCAACGGCGAGAAGGTGCTGATGCACCGCGGCGATCTGATCCTCACCCCGTCGTGGATGTGGCACGATCACGGCAACGAGACCGACGAACCGATGGTCTGGCTCGACGGGCTCCCGCTTCCCGTGCTGCAAGCCGTCCCGGTCAACTTCGCGCAGCCGTACGGCGAGTCGCGCTATCCTGCGCTCCCCGCGGCGGCCGACTCGAACCTGATCTATCCGTGGCCCGAGATGCGCGCGCGCCTCGACGCCGCATGCGCGCCGTACGTGCGGATCGGCTACGTGCAGCGCATCGACAGCGCGCCGATCTCGAAGATCATCGGCGCCGCCGCGGAGCGCTTGAGCCCGGGCTCCGAAGTGAAGCTCGCGCGCGAGACGGCGAGCACGGTGTATCACGTCGTCGAGGGCTCGGGGTGCTCCGTGGTCGACGGCAAGGAGCTGGTGTGGCGCCGCGGCGACACGTTCGCGGTCCCGGCATGGGTCGACGTCGCGCATCGCGCCGACGCCGGCGAAGCGGCATATCTCTTCCGCTTCGACGACCGGCCGATGCTCGACGCGCTGGGCCTCTACCGTCAGGACACGACGAGCGGCGCCTAGGCGCGGCGCGCCACGAAGAATCCCACGTCGGTTCGAGAATGCGGAATGTTCTCTCGCAAGAATGCCTCATCCAAGCGTAGCCCGGACCGAATCAACGTTACGCCGAGGTCCTCGACTGCGCCGTGGTTGTCCACCTGATCGACGATCTTCCCCTCGCTCAAATTCCAGAGTTTATGGGTGCCAGGGGTCACGTCAACTGTCAGGAACAGGGCACCGCTCGGCTTCAGCCAAGATGCTGCGAGTTGCAGTGTACGCTCCCAGATCGTGCGCGGCATATGCTCCACGACGCTGATCGAATAGATCGCGTCGTACGGCTCCGTAGGCGCGAACGCCAGAATGTCGGTGTGAAACGAGCGGATTTTCGGGTTCAGCTGCGCGTAGTCGAGGAAGCCCCACTCGTTCCAAGTCATCCGCTGTTCGAGGGACATCACGGTCGGATGGGCGTCGACGCAATCGACGCGCAGCCCGCGGTCAGCAAGCATCAAGGGGATCGGCGAGACTCCTGAGCCGATGTCCAGGACGCGCGCGCCGGCCGCCGATCCCGCGAGCTTCTCGATGATCCACGGGTATTCGATCGCGCGAATCGCCGTTTGGGTGAAGAAGCCCAAGTGCTGGCGTGACGTGTCCATCGTTTCAAGAAGCAGATCCGGTCGTGCGACCATCGGCAACATCGCGTCGAGGACGGCGGGGGTGATGTCGTTGCGGTGTCGCGCGGGGCCCGTTGGACGCTTGTCGGCGACGATTACCGAGACGTCGCGGTAGGAACCGATCTCAAATACTTCGCTGAAGGCGCCGGACTTACGAAGCGTCGTGCTCAACGGTTCGTGGAAGCCTACGATATTGCTTCTGTGCGTCGGTGGGCGTTCATAGCCCGAGACGATGAGCCGCTCGCGCGCCGAGCTGATGAGGGCGGAAACGAGCCCTTCGTACTCCTCACGGCGCTTTTGATGGATGAGCACGTCCAAGCACAGGACCAAGTCCGCGCGTGGCGCCGCGGTCTCGTCGGCGAGATTGCCCTGCGTGAAGCGCCAGTCCGGACGCTTGCTCTGCGCGATTTCGAGCGCGGCGGCGGATACGTCCATCCCCTGGTAGTCGCGTAGATCGAGCGCCTTGCTCGTCTCGAGATCTCCGCAGCCGACATCGAGCACCGCTTTCTCGCGGAACGGCCTCACGGCGCCTGCGAGTAGCTGCTTTTTGTACTCCAGCGTTTCGCCGCGCGAGCCGACGCCCGAACCGAGATGCGGGAAACATGCATATCGCCAGTTCCAGAAGAGCAGGTTGTCCATGTTCTCGCCGATGATCGCTTCGATGGAGGCGTTCGCGCGAGCGATCACGGTATCGATGTTCGCGAGACCCGTCGTTCCGAGCTGTCCGCCTGGGAGAACGTGCGAGTGATAGTGCAGCACGTCGATGCTGGGAACGTTCAGCGTGCGGAGACGTTCAACTGGAAGGTGTGCTGGGAAGTTCGTGCGCGCGGTCAGAGGCGTGACTTCGATGCCGAGGTCGTAGAGCGCGAGAGACATCGCAACTTGGTCGACGTGCGCGGTATGCGAACCGAGCATCGCGAGCCGGTCGAGAAGCCACAAGGCCCGTTCCTTCCAGCGCGTCCCGAGCGCAGGCAAGATCGCAGCATCGACGACGTAGAATCCGCCGTTAAGGTTCGTCCGGTATGTTGCCTCGCTCGCCGAGAGCGCGCAGTCGACCGGAACGGTTCCGGGCAGTGGGACGCCGGCCGCGTCGTAGATTGCGCGCAGGTCTTCCAGCGGGGGATTCGGGACGTCGACGACTTTCCCGGCGAACGTTCCCTCCCGCGGCAGTTCCGGCCGGTCAACGAAGAACAGGTCGCAATCGGTCAGGACGACCGTGTCGTAACCCTCGAACGCGCCGCTGAAGCACTGCTGAATCTTGTTGCAGTACGCGTGACCGTCGAACGGCTCGATCTCCACGAGGGAAACGCCCAGGCTGCCGACGGTTCTACGAAAATTCTGCGTGACTCCCGGGAGACAATGCACGCGCAGGTCACGGGGATCACAGCAGCCGTTGCGGACAAGGGAATGCGCCCACAAGAACGCCTGCCACTCAAACTTCGGCTTGGCGTCGACGACGCAGGAAAACGCGACCCTGCGGTCCTTGGGGTCAACTATGGCGTGCACCTCCTTTTTATCGGAAGAGAAGCATCCCCAATTGAGGTCGGTCGTCTAGCTCAGCGGCGCCCCGACATAGTTCTCCGCCAGGCTCGTCGAGGCGGCGAGCGATCCGGTGACGTAGTCCAGCTCGGCGAGCTGCAGGCGCGCACCGAATCGGTCGCCGTCGACGGCGCGGTGGAGCATCGAAGTCATCCACCACGAGAAGCGCTGCGCCCTCCACACGCGCCGCAGACACGTTTCGGAGTAGCGTTCCAGCGCCGAGGTGCTTGCCGCCGTGAAGAACGTCGCGAGCGCGCGAGCGAGTACCCACACATCCGCGACCGCGAGGTTCATCCCTTTCGCGCCGGTCGGCGGGACGATGTGCGCCGCGTCGCCGGCGAGGAAGAGGCGGCCGTACTGCATCGGTTCGACGACGAAGCTGCGCATCGCGGTGACGCCTTTCTGCATGATCGGCCCCTCCGTCAACCGCGGCGTCTGCTCGCCGGCGAGCCGCGCGTGCAGCTCCGACCAGATGCGATCGTCGGACCAGCCGCCGAGATCTTCGTCGGGCGCGCACTGCAGGTAGTAGCGCGTTACCGTCGGCGAGCGCTGGCTGAAGAGCGCGAAGCCGCGATCGTGGTTGACGTAGATCAACTCGTCGGAGACCGGTTTCGACTGCGCGAGGATCCCCAGCCATGCGTACGGGTAGGCGCGCTCGTACGCCGTCAGCACGCCATGGGGGATGCTCGTGCGGCAGATCCCGTGAAAGCCGTCGCAGCCCGCGATCACCTCGCAGCGCAGTTCGTGCACGGTTCCGCCTGCGTCGCGGAACGTGACGCGCGGCAGCGTGCTCTCCAGATCGTGCACCGCGACGTCCGCGACCTCGAAACGGAGATCTCCGCCGCCGTCGAGCCACGCCGCGATGAGGTCCTTGACGACCTCGTGCTGCCCGTACACGGTGATCGTCTTTCCGCCGGTGAGCGCCGGAAAGTCGATCCGATGGCTGCGTCCGCCGAACCGCAGCTCGATCCCCGCATGCGTGAGCCCTTCGCGGTGCATCCGGGTACCCAGGCCCAGCTCGTCGAGCAGCGCGACGGTCCCGTGCTCGAGGACGCCCGCCCGGATCCGTTCCTCGACGTAGCGCCGGCTACGCGTCTCGAGCACGACGGCGTCGATCCCTTCGCGCCGCAGCAGGTGCGCCAAGAAGAGCCCCGCCGGTCCGGCGCCGACGATCCCGACCTGCGTCCGTGACGTTGTCGCGCTGCTCACAGCGGGCAGGCGTTCGACACGCTCACGTCACCGCCTCGGGCGAGCCGATCAGTGCTGCAGCGTCACCCAACAGTTCCCGCAATGCGACTCCGGAACGCCGGTCGTGAACGTCAGCAACGTCAGCGGAAGCGGCGTCTCCGCAGGGACGGTGAAGTCGACCGGAAGCCCCATGGTGTCGACGACGGTGCCCACCGCGTTCCCCGCGCGATCCGTCACCAGATAGCTGAGCACGGAGGCGGCGACGGTGACGTGGTTACCGCTCAGCTGCTTCACGGTTGCGAGATGGACGGCGAACGGGGCCAGAGACGGGGTGTCCTGATGGACGAGGGTCCATTCGTCCGTCGCGACGGCGCGCGCGTTCGCACTGTCGAGCACGTCCAGTTCATACGTCGGATGCTTGCGAAGCGGCGTGCCGCGCTGTTGGGCGTTCAGGAAGTTCCCGTTCGCGTCGAACAGCAGCGCGATGCTTCCGTCCGGGCCGTCCGCGCGCGTGTCGCTCGCGGTCAGCGTGCGGCCTCCCACGATCTTCAGCACGAGCTCGGGACATGTCGGCGCGCCGGCGGGTGGAAAGCCGAGTTCCGACGGAGGGCACGATGCATGCGGCGACGGTGCCGAGCGGTCTGCGAGCACTCCCACGGTCTGCGGCGCGACCGGCGAGGTGGGCGTCGCCGACGATCCCGCTCCGCCGCAGGCGGTCAGCGCAAGAACCAAGCCCAAGAGCAGACGGCGCATGGGAAGTCCTCGGGCTTCTCACCGTATCGCGCTCCCGATATGCGGGGAAGCGAAAGACGTCCCGCCGAGCCGGGGCATCTGGTCCCCTAGAGCGCTGCCAAGAACCCCAGCAGCGCTTCGGTAAACGCGTCGTTCGCGTCGCCGGCGATCATGTGCGCCGCGTCGCCGACGCTAGTCACGGTGCCGCCGCCGAGGCGCGCGGTCTCGTCGGCGGTCGCGGCGTCGAGCACGTCGCTGCGGCCGCCGTGCACGACGGTCATCGGGATCGTCAGCGCGCGCAGCGCGGCTTCGACGCGCGCGTTGCGCGTCACCTGATCGAATTCGAACGCATCGAGCAACGCCGGGTCCCAGTGCCAGCGATAACGCCCGTCCGGATCGAGCCGGAGGTTCTTGCGGAGCCCCTCGGTGCGCCCGGATCGGCCCGCGCGCGGCGCGTAGGCGGCGACTGCGGTGGCCGCATCTTCCAGCGACGCGAACCCGTCGACGTGGCGCTGCATGAAGCCGACGATCCGCGCCACCCCTTCGTCGCGTGCCCGTACGCCGATGTCGACGAGCACGAGCGCCCGCGCCGCCCCGTGCCGTTCTCCGACGTAGAGCAGCGACGCCGCGCCGCCGAGCGACGCGCCGACAAGCACCGGCGGCGTCGCCCCGGTCGCGGCGACGGCGGCGACGTCGGCGACGAAGCCGTCGAGCGTGTACGTGCCGTCGGGGGCGCGGTCGCTCTCACCGTGACCGCGCAGGTCGAAGGTGATCGCGCTCCATCCGTGCGCCGCGACGGCGCGTGCGCTCGCAGCCCAGGCGTGCCGCGTTTGCCCGCCGCCGTGGGCGAAGATCACCGTGCGCGCGTCCTCGCCGAAGCGGTCGCCCGCGATGTCGAGGCCGTCGTCCGTGCGGGCGACGATCACGTCGCGGCCGGTGCGCGCGCGGGAGCGCGAGCGTGCAGGTCCTCGGCGTACGCTTCCGCGATCAGCGCAGTATAACGCTCCTCGACGACGCGGCGCTTCACCTTGAGCGTCGGCGAGAGCTCGCCGTCTTCGATCGTCAGATCGCGCGGCAGCAGCGCGACGCGGCGCACCTGCTCGTAGCTTGCGAGGTCCGCGGTCTGCGTCTCGACCTCGCGGATCACGATCGCGCGCACGGCCTCGCTGCGCGCGAGCACCTCGGTCGGCATCTCGCCGGGAAGCCCCAGCTCGGCGCGCAGAAGCGACCAGTTCGGGGCGACCAGGACGCACGGGTGCGGGCGGTGATCGCCGTAGACGACGACCTGCGCGAGGTAGATCGAGCGCTTGAGCGCGGTCTCGATCCGCGCGGGCGAGACCCACTTCCCGCCGGTGCTCTTGAAGAGTTCGCGTTTACGGTCGGTGATGTGCAGGCGCCCGTTTTCCAGCCGCCCGATGTCGCCGGTCTGGAACCATCCGTCGGCCGTGAACGGCTGCTCTTCGGGCGGAACGTGGTAGTAGCCGAGCATCACGTTGGGCCCCTTGACGAGCACCTCGCCGTCCTCGGCGATCCGGACCTGGACGTTGCGGATCGGCATCCCGACGCTGCCCAGCACGTTGTCGGCGGGGCGGTTCACGGTGACGACCGGCGCAGTCTCGGTGAGGCCGTACCCTTCCATCACCTCGATCCCCATCGCGGCGAGCGTCAACGCGACGTCGCGATGGAGCGGCGCGCTCCCGCTCACGAAGTAGTCGAGCCGGTCGAGGCCGAGCGTCGGCTTGATCTTGCGCAGCACCAGCGCGCGCGCGATCGCGTAGCGCAGGCGCTGACTCGGTGAGGGGGGCGGGCCGTCGCGGCGCGCCCGCTCGTACGCCGTGCCGACCTCCAACGCCCAGGGAACGAGCTTTGCGCGCAGGCCGCCGGCGGCGCGTGCGTTGGCGATGATCGCCGCCAAGAGTCGCTCGAAGATCCGCGGCACGAACGCGATGTGGCTGGGCCGCAGCACGCGCAGGTCTTCGAGCAGCTGCTCGGGGGTCGTCACGTAGTGCGCCGCGCGGTTGTAGAGGTACCCCAGGGCGTTCGTGTGCTCGTAGATGTGCGCGAACGGGAGCACCGAGAGCACCGTCTCGCCCTCGTGCAGATCGCTCACCGCCGGATCGTACGCGTCGACGACGTTCGAGACGAGGTTGCGGTGCGAGAGCATGACGCCTTTCGGCGTCCCCGTCGTCCCCGAGGTGTAGATCAACACGGCGAGGTCGTCGGGCGCGATCCCCTCGCGGAAGCGTGCGAGGGCGTCCGGATCGGCGTCGTGCAGCGGCTGCCCGCTCGCGAGGAGGGCGTCGAACGTCGCGGGCCCCTCGCCCTCGAAGATGACGATCGGCGGCGCGTCCGGTGCGGCGAGGCGGATCGCCGCAGCGGTCCCTGCATCGTCGGTGAAGACGAGCTTCGCCCCGCTGTCGGCCAGGATGTAGGCGACCTGGTCGCCGGCGATCGTCGCGAACATCGGGACGACCACGGCGCCCGCGTAGAGGATCCCGAAATCGGCGAGCAGCCACTCGATCCGGTTCCGCGCGACGATCGCGACCCGGTCGCCGCGCTCGACCCCGGCGGCGCGGAGGGCATGGGCGACGGCCGCGGCGCGGTAATGGACCTCGTCGCTGCGCAGCGCCACGGTCCGTCCCTCCCGGCGTTCTGCCAACGCGATCGCTCGGGGAGCGGCCAAGCGCTCTGCGATCATGGCGGGAAGGGACGGGAGATCGTCGGGAGGCGTCATTCCGGGCGAAGTCCTTCCGTGGGAGAGAAGAATCGCGCAGGCCAGCCTTGACGGCTTACGATTAACCTATTATTGATAATATATGGCGATGCGGTCAAGAGCACCCTCCGAGGTGTTCCCGGAAGAGAACTGGGGCGACCGCGTCTTCCAGGGAGAGGTCAAGACCAAGACCGTCTTCCCGATGCTCGTCCTCCAATTGCTCCACGTCCTTCCTGACAGCGGGTACGGCCTGATGCAGCGGATCGGGGAGCTCGGCGGGATCTTCCCCGTCAATCCCAACACGGTCTATCCGTTGCTGCGGCGGCTCGAAGAACGCGGGTTCATTCGCGGCGAGATCGACGAATCGACGAAACGCGGGACGACCGTGTACCGCATCACTCCCGAAGGCGAAGAGCGCCTCACGAGCATCAAGTCCGGCTTTCTCCCGTATCTCACCAACTTGATCGACGCGCTGCAGCGGCTGCGCGTCGACTTGTACGGCGATCTGCCCTCGGACTGACCGAGGAGGAGCATCATGAGTACGTACCGAGCGCCCTTGCGCGACATGCAGTTCGTCCTTCGCGAGCTCGCGGGAGCGGACGCGATCGCGTCGCTGCCGGGATACGAGGACGCGGGCGACGTGATCGACGCGATCCTCGAAGAAGCGGCGACGTTCGCGAGCGAGATCCTCGATCCGCTCAACCAGAGCGGTGACAAAGAAGGCTGCAGCTGGAACGACGGCGCCGTCACGACGCCCAAGGGCTTCAAGGAAGCCTACAAAGCGTTCGCGCAGGCGGGCTGGATCGGCTTGCCGGTCTCGCCGGAACACGGCGGCCAAGGTCTGCCGCAGCTGCTGCTCGGTCCGACGCTCGAGATGTGGAACGCGGCGAACGTCGGCTTCGCGAACGGTCCGCTGCTCAACCAAGGCGCGATCGAGGCGCTCGAGCTGGCCGGGAGCGACGAGCTCAAGCACCGCTACATCCCGAAGCTCGTAAGCGGTGAATGGACCGGCACGATGTGCCTGACCGAGCCGCAGGCCGGCTCCGATCTCGCCGCAGTGCGCACGCAGGCCGTCCCCGAAGGCGATCATTACCTGCTCAAGGGGCAGAAGATCTTCATCACGTTCGGCGAGCACGACATGGCGCCGAACATCATCCATCTCGTCCTCGCGCGGCTCCCGGGCGCGCCCGAAGGGACGAAGGGGATCTCGCTCTTCGTCGTCCCCAAGGTCCTGGTCAACGCCGACGGATCGCTCGGCGAGCGCAACGACGTCCATTGCGCCGGTATCGAGCACAAGCTCGGGATCAACGCGAACCCGACCTGCACGCTCAACTACGGCGAGAACGGCAAGGGCGCGATCGGCTATCTCGTCGGCGAGCCGAATCGCGGTCTCGAGTACATGTTCGTGATGATGAACGCGGCGCGTTTCAGCGTCGGCGTGCAGGCGCTCGCGATCGCCGACCGCGCGTACCAGCACGCGGTCGCCTACGCGAAGGAACGGATTCAGTTCCGCGACGCCGCCGCACGCAACCCGGAACCGGTCGCGATCATCAAGCATCCCGACGTGCGCCGCATGCTCCTCTCGTGCAAGGCCCAGATCGAGGCGATGCGCGCGCTGGCGTACGTCTCCGCCGCTTCGCTCGACCTCGCGGCGAAGCATCCCGACGAGGCGGTGCGCAAGGAGCATCGCGCGTTCGTCGAGCTGATGATCCCGGTCGTCAAAGGCTGGTGCACCGAGACGGCGCAAGAGGTCTGCTCGACCGCGCTGCAGGTCTTCGGCGGGATGGGCTACATCGAGGAGACCGGGATCGCGCAACAGTACCGCGACGTCCGGATCACCTCGATCTACGAAGGCACGACGGGGATCCAGGCGCTCGACCTGATCGGGCGCAAGCTGATCCGCGACATGGGCGCGAGCGCGACCAAGGTGCTCAAGCAGATCGGCGTGTCGGCGAAGGAGCTGGGCGCTTCGCCGAACCCGCAGGTTGCCGCGCTGGCCGAACCGCTCGGCGAGGCCGTCAAAGGCCTCGGTGAGACGGCGCAGTGGATCGGGATGAACGCGATGGGCGATCTGCGTACGGCGTTCGCGTGCAGCGTCCCGTTCCTGCGCTACTTCGGGATCGTCGCGGGCGCCTGGCAGCTCTTCCGCGGCGCGAAGATCGCCGCCGAGAAGCTCGCCGCCGGCGAGACCGACGAGTTCTACACCGCGAAGATCACGACTGCGACGTTCTACGCGCACCACGTCCTCACGCAGGGCGCCTGGCTGCGCAAGCAGATCACCGAAGGTGCCGCCGACGTGATGGCCGGGAGCGAAGAGATGTTCGAGGTCGAACGCCGCTCGCTGCAGACCGCGTGAGGGAAGAAATGTCTACACTGAACGCGCCGGCGTGGAAGGTCTTCGGTTCCGATCTCGGTGACGGCATCCGGCTGATCACGATCGACAACCCGCCGGTCAACGCGCTCTCGTTCGCGCTCTCGGCCGAGCTGCTCGCGGCGGTGGAGGAGGCCGAGCGCGATCCGGGCGTACGCGCCGTCGTCTTCACCGGCGCGAACGGCCTGTTCAGCGGGGGCGCCGACGTCAACGACTTCGCGACCGAGCCGACTCCCGAGACGCGCACGATCCGCGACGTGATCGCCGCGGTCGAGCGCGGCAACAAGGTGTACGTCGCGGCGATCGACGGCAACGCGCTCGGCGGCGGACTCGAACTCTCGCTGGCGTGCGACTATCGCATCGGGACGCCGCGCGCGAAGGTCGGGCTGCCGGAGATCAAGCTGGGGCTCTTGCCGGGCGCCGGCGGGACACAGCGGCTCCCGCGCCTACTCGGCGCGAACGACGCGCTGCAGATGATGCTCAAGGGCGAGACGGTCAAGGCCGCCGACGCAAAGACGAAGGGGATCCTCGACGCCGTCGTCGATGGCGACGTCGTCGCCGCGGCGAAGAGCTACGCCGACAAGCCGAAGCGCCGGCTCTCCGAACGTCAGGCGCAGCTCGGCGTCGCCAACCTGAGTCTCTTCGCGACGCCGTTCGTCGTCGCGTCGGCGCACAAGATGGTGCCGCCCGAAGAGAACGGCGGCTACGCCGCGCACAAGCTGATCGACGCGGTGCAGGCTGCGATCGAGCTGCCGTTCGCGCGCGGCCTCGCGCGCGAAGCGCGGTTGTTCGAGGAACTGGTGCGCTCGCAGCCGTCGGCGGCGCTGCGCCACGTGTTCTTCGCCGAACGCGAGCTGGGCAAGATCCCGGGGCTCCCGCCCGCGCAGCCGCGCGAGCTGGCGAGCGCCGCGGTGATCGGCGCGGGGACGATGGGGACGGGGATCGCGATCACGTTCGCCGAGGCCGGATTCCCGGTCGTCGTCGTCGAGACGAACGACGCGCAGGTCGACAAAGCGCGCGAGATGGTCTTCGGGATGTTCAAGTACCAGGTCGACAAGGGGCGGCTCACGCAAGAAGAAGCGTGGCGGCGCGCCAACGCGATCCGCTTCGAGAGCGACTTCGCCGAAGTCGCCGACGCGGACGTCGTCGTCGAGGCGATCTTCGAGTCGATGGACGCGAAGAAGAGCGTCTTCGCGAAGCTCGACGAGATCTGCAAGCCCGGGGCGATCCTCGCCTCGAACACCTCGACGCTCGACATCGACGCGATCGCCGCCGTCACGAAACGCCCCGAGCAGGTGCTCGGGCTGCACTTCTTCGCGCCGGCGAACATCATGAAGCTGCTCGAGATCGTGCGCGGCGCGAAAACCTCGCCGGAAGCGCTCGTCACCGCGATCGCGCTGGGAAAGAAGCTGCGCAAGGTCGGGGTCGTCTCGGGGAACGCCGACGGTTTCATCGGCAACCGGATGCTCTTCGAGTACGAGCGACAGGCGCTGCGGCTCGCCGAAGAGGGCGTAAGCATCGCGCGGATCGACGACGTGATGAAGAACCGCTTCGGCTTCGCGATGGGCCCGTTCGCGGTCGCCGACCTCTCGGGGCTCGACGTCTACCGCCACATCGAGAAGTCCGAGCACGGCCAGCAGCTCGGGCGCATCCCGATCATCGAGAAGCTCGTCGATCAAGGCCGCCTCGGGCAGAAGACGCAGCTGGGCTTCTTCCGGTACGACAAGGCGGTCGGGAAAGGGCGCGAGCCGATCCCCGACCCCGCCGTCGAGCAACTCGTCGCGCAGCTCGCGAAGGAAGCCGGGATCGCGCCGAACCCCGACGTCTCCGACGAGGAGATCATCGCTCGCTGCACGCGCGCGCTCGCCGACACCGGCGCGGAGCTGCTCCGCACCGGGATCGCCCTGCGACCCGGCGACGTCGACATCGTGTGGATTTATGGATACGGGTTCCCGCCGCACCACGGCGGCCCGATGTGGTACGCCGATGAAGTCGCGCTTCGACAAGCTCAGCGTGACAACGTGAAGGCCGACAACACGAGTCAGGAGTTGACCCATGCCTGAAGCGGCGATCGTCTCCGCTGCGCGCACGCCGATCGGGCGTGCGTTTCGCGGCGCGTTCAACCAGACCCACGGCGCGACGATGGCCGGCCACGTCGTGCGGCACGCCGTCGAGCGCGCCGGCGTCGATCCGGCCGAGGTCGAGGACGTCGTCCTGGGTACCGGCTTGCCGGAAGGGGCGACCGGCCACAACATCGGACGCGTCGCCGCGCTGCGCGCCGGGCTCCCGCTGCGCGTCCCCGGTACCACGATCAACCGCTACTGCGCCTCGGGCTTGCAGGCGATCTCGACGGCGGCGGGCCGCGTGATCGCCGACGGCGTGAAGGTGATCGTCGCGGGCGGGGTCGAGTCGATCTCGCTCGTGCAGAACGACATGAACATGAAGGGCTTCACCGAGGAGTGGATGCTCCGCCACGATCCCGACATGTACATGCCGATGCTGCAGACCGCCGACACGGTGGCGAAGAAGTACCACGTCACGCGCGAGGCGCAGGACGCGTACTCGTATCAGTCGCAGCAGCGCACCGCCGCCGCGCAGGCGGCCGGGAAGTTCGACGCCGAGATCGTCCCGCTCCCGTCGTGGAAATACGTCGAGGACAAGGACTCCGGAGCCGTCCGCGAAGAGCAGGTCACGCTGACCAAGGACGAGGGAAATCGTCCCGACACGACGCTCGAAGGGCTCGCTTCGCTCAAGGGCGTGCTCGACAAGAACTCGTCGATCACCGCCGGCAACTCCTCGCAGCTCTCCGACGGCGCCGCCGCGGTCGTCATCATGGACTCGGCCGAGGCGTCGCGCCGCAACCTCGACCCGCTCGGGTTCTACCGCGGGATGGTCGTCGTCGGCTGCGATCCGGGCGAGATGGGGATCGGTCCGGTCTTCGCCGTCCCGGAATTGCTGAAGCGCCATGGGCTCTCCGTCGACGACATCGGCCTGTGGGAGCTGAACGAGGCGTTCGCGGTGCAGACGGTCTACTGCCGCGACACGCTGGGGATCCCGAACGAGCGGCTCAACGTCGACGGCGGCGCGATCTCCGTCGGCCACCCGTACGGCGTGAGCGGCGCGCGGATGGTCATGCACGCGCTGATCGAAGGGAAGCGCCGCAACGCCAAGCACGTCGTCGTGACGATGTGCATCGGCGGCGGGATGGGCGCGGCCGGCCTGTTCGAGGTGAACCTGAACTAGCCGTCCTACTCCTCGCGCGATGACGCCGAACGTCAGGAGCCTGGTCGCCGCCGCGCAACCGGCGTTGCTCTACGGTGTGGCCGGAGGGCTCGCGATGTTCGTCGGTTGGTTGCTCCACGCCGGGTTGGGCGGACTTTGGATCGTCATCACGGCGGTCGTCGTGCTGCAGCCGACGACCGCGCTCTCGGCCCAGGCGTCGTTCGACCGCCTGATCGGGACGAGCAGCGGCGCGCTCGTCGGCGGGGTAATCGGCGCGGTCCTCCCCACCTCGCCGTTCAGCGTCGGCCTGGCGGTCTTTCTGGCCGCGCTGCTCTGCGCGTTCCCGGCGCTGAAGAAGAACATGCACTTGGCGAGCCTTACCGCGGCGATCGTCGTGCTGTTGCCGGAAGGCAGCAGCGCGACGACGGCGCTGCATCGGTTCGCCGATACCGTGATCGGGATCGGCGTCGTCTTCGTGGTCAGCCTGTGCGCGCGCGTCCTCGCGCGACGGTCACCCGAAGCCGCCTCGAGGTGATCGACGCGGCGTCGCGGCGATGCTATCCTCCGAGACGTGCAGTCGCCGTTCACCGTGCTGCTCGTCCTGTTCGCGGCGCTCGTCGCGAGCCCACTGCTGACCGTGCACGCGGCGACACAGGACCACGGTCAAGCGTTGCAGGCGCAGATCGCGCAGGTGCAAGGGAGCGTCGACGCGCACGAGCGCGCCGCGCTCGCCGACGCGAGCCACGTCTCTTCCGCCGACCCGCGTGCGATCGTCGTCCTCGGGAAGCTCCTGTTCTTCGACAAGAACCTCTCGGTGAAACGCAACACCGCGTGCGCGTTCTGCCACAATCCTGAGACCGGATTCCAGGGCGGAAGCGACCTGATCAACCGCACGATCGTGAACCAGCCGGGGTCGGTGCGCACGCGCTTCAGCGCGCGCAAGCCGCCGAGTGCGGCGTATGCTGCGTTCTCGCCGCCGCTCATCTATCCGACGAAACCGGGTGAGGCGAAGTGCGCGCACTGCTTCATCGGCGGCAACTTCTGGGATCTGCGTGCGACGGGGCTGCGGCTGGGAAATCCTGCGGCGTCGCAAGCGGAAGGCTCACCGATCAATCCGACGGAGATGGCGAATCGCGAACCCGCATGTGTCGTGCGGCGCATCGCGGAGCGGCCGTATCGCGCGCTCTTCGAGCAGGTTCTCGGGCCGCGCGCGTTCGCGATCCGTTGGCCGGCGAACGTCGACGCGCTCTGCTCGATGCCGAACGACAACCCGGCGACGCGGATCGGCTCCGAGGTTCCCGGGCCGAACGACACGCCGTGGATCGTGCCGCTCGCGACCGCCGACCGGGTGCGCGCGCAGGAAACCTACGATCTGATGGCGCGCGCGATCGCGGCGTACGAGGCCTCACCCGAGGTCAGCCCGTTCGACTCGAAGTTCGACGCCTTCCTTGCCGGCAAGGCGGCGTTGAGTCCGGCGGAGACGCGCGGCTACGCGCTCTTCAACGAGAAGGCACGCTGCAACGCCTGCCACGTCGATCCGAAGGGCGATCCGCGTCCGCTGTTCACCGACAACACGACGGCGAATCTCGGCGTGCCGAAGAACCCCGCGCTCGCGTACTACACGCAGACGAAGCCCGATCGGTACGGCTACGTGGCCGATCCCGAGGGCAGCGCGTTCGTCGATCTCGGCGTCGGCGGGTTCCTACGCAGCCCCGAGAACGGCAACGTCGCGTGGCGCGCGCTCGCGCCGGCGTTCGACGGACGATTCCGTACCGTGACCGTCCGGAACGTCGACAAGCGGCCGTATTCGGGCTTCGTGAAAGCCTACGGGCAGAACGGCTACTTCAAGAGCCTCAAGGAGATCGTGCACTTCTACAATACGCGCGACACCCTGCCGCGCTGCGCCGCGGGCGCTCGCGGCGAGGGCGTATCGTGCTGGCCCGCTCCCGAGGTTCCGAGGAACCTCAACACGCATTGCTGCGATCTCGGGCTCACCGACGCGCAGGAAGACGATCTCGTCGCATTCTTGCGAACGCTGACCGACGGTTACGTCGTGCCGAAGAACTAGCTGGCCTGCGATTGGCGGGCGTTCGTATACCAGCGCCCCCAGTCGCGCAGGCCGACGAGGACCGGCTCGAGCGTGCGGCCGAGGTCGGTCAGGGAGTACTCGACCTTGGGCGGCACCTGCGGGTAGACGTTGCGCGCGACGAGGCCGTCGCGCTCCAGCTCGCGCAGCTGCAGCGTCAGCATGCGCTGTGTCACGCCCGGAAGGAGGCGGCGCAGTTCGTTGAACCGCTTGGTCCCGTCGAGCAGGTAGTAGAGGACGACGGACTTCCACTTTCCGCCGATGAAGTCGAGCGCCCGCTCGACGTCGCATTTCGAGTAAGCCTTCGGCATGATGCTCTCTGAAGTTCGCGTTCCGGTATACGGGCGGATACTGTACCACACGGATGTGCGTACTACCGCGCCGAGCCGGTGTGGGCTAGACTCGGCTTCGACATGAAAGCTGTTGGCTACGAACGTTCCCTGCCGATCGACGACCCGCTCGCCTTGATCGACCTCGCCCTGCCCGAGCCGCAACCCGGCCCGCACGATCTCTTGGTCGCCGTCGAGGCGATCTCCGTCAATCCGGTCGATACGAAGATCCGGCGCGGCGTCGCACCGGCCGACGGCGAGAAGAAGGTGCTCGGTTGGGACGTTGCCGGGGTCGTTCGTGCGGTCGGCGAGCAGGTGACGCTCTTTCGGCCCGGCGATCGCGTCTGGTATGCGGGCGCGCTCGACCGGCCCGGCGCGAACAGCGAGCTGCACGTCGTCGACGAGCGAATCGCCGGCAAGATGCCGGCCAGCCTGAGCTTCGCGCAGGCGGCGGCGTTACCGCTCACGACGCTGACGGCGTGGGAGCTGCTCTTCGATCGACTCGGTGTCGCGCGTGAGACGACGCCGCGCGGCGAACAGCTGCTCGTGATCGGCGCGGCCGGCGGCGTCGGCTCGATCCTCGTGCAGCTTGCGCGCACGCTCACCGGGCTCACGGTGATCGGCACCGCGTCGCGTCCCGAGAGCCAGCGCTGGGTGCGTGACCTGGGCGCACATCACGTGATCGACCACGCCAAGCCGCTCGGCGAGGAGCTGCGGCGGATCGGGATCCCGGCGGTGACCCACGTCGCGAGCCTCACCAACACCGACGACCATTTCGCGCAGATCGCCGACGTCGTCGCGCCGCAAGGGAAGTTCGGCCTGATCGACGACCCGCAAAAGCCGCTGGACGTCTTGCTGCTCAAGCGCAAGAGCGTCTCGCTGCACTGGGAGCTCATGTACACGCGTTCGCTGTTCCACACGCCCGACATGATCGAGCAGCACCGTATCCTCAACCGCGTGGCGGAGCTGATCGACGCGGGGACGCTGCGCACGACGCTCGCCGAGCACTTCGGCACGATCGACGCCGCGAATCTGCGCAAGGCGCACGCGCTCATCGAGAGCGGGAAGGCGCGCGGTAAGATCGTTCTGGAAGGCTTCGGCGCGCGCGCATGACGCGCGCGCCGATCACCCTTTGAGCACTCCGGCGGGAACGGGATTGCCGTTCGTGAGGATGTGCGGAACGACGATGATGTAGAGGTTCGTCGCCTCCCGCGTATCGTGCCGGACGCGAAACAGTCCGCCGATCAGCGGGAGGTCGCCGAGCCCCGGGACTTTCGCGAGGTTCGTGATGTCGTTCTGCTGCAGCAGCCCGCCGATCACGAAGGGCTGCCCGTCCTTCACCGTCGCCGCCGTCGTCGCTTCGCGCTGGCTGAGCGTCGGATAACCCTGCTCGTAGCCCGTCACGCTCGAGACCTCGGCGTAGACGTGCGAGGTGACGAAGCCGTCGGAGCTAATGCGCGGCTCGATCTGCAAGCTCACGCCGACGTTGACGTACTGCACCTGCTGCGAGACGGCATTGACGCCCGAGACCGCGATCGAGGTGACGATCGGAAGCGCATCGCCGGTGATGATCTGCGCGGGTTGACCGCTCTGCGCGACGATGCTCGGACGCGCGATCAACTTTCCGCGCCCCTTGGAGATCTGCGCGTAGACGGCGGCCTGCAAGTTGACCGTCCCCGTCCCCGTGCTCAGGTTCTTGATCTGATACGTCGCCGAAAGGGAAGGGCCGCCCGACGCGGTGAGATCGATCCCCGCATCCTTCGCGGCGGAGTCGGTCAGCTCGACGATCTCGGTCTCGAGCGCGACCGTCGGAAGCGGGACGTCGATCTTCGCGATCGTGTCCTTGATCCGCGCGATCACGTCGGGTGTGCCGGTCAGCACGATCGCGTTGAGCCGCCGGTCGACGCCGATCACGTCGTTGATCTGCTGGCCGAGCGAACCGCCGCCGCCGGGATTCGTCCCCACGGGCGTCGACGAATTGATCGGCGCGCCGCTGAAGCCGCCGACCGTCCCGCCGAACCCGCCGCTCAGCCCGGAGGTGCCGAAGCTCTGCTCCTGCGGGGCGAACGAGTCGTTCGCGG
The DNA here is from genome assembly GCA_035493875.1 of Candidatus Limnocylindria bacterium. Classification (GTDB taxonomy): domain Bacteria; phylum Vulcanimicrobiota; class Vulcanimicrobiia; order Vulcanimicrobiales; family Vulcanimicrobiaceae; genus Vulcanimicrobium. Next base: position 85,170 of record DATJHK010000044.1, on the reverse strand, counting down.
GGATCTGCTGCCCGGCGACCAGGAGTCCGACCACCTCGCTGACGTCGGCGTATTTGAGCGGGACGACCTCGACCTCGGTCCCCGGCGCGCTGCCGGAGAAGAGCGGCGCGGCGAACGGCGGGGCGGTCGTCTGCGGCAGCGCGCGCGCGCCGAACGTCGCGTCCGCGGCGGCGCTCGCCGCGCGCGGTACGAGCGCCGTCACGAGCAACGCCGCCGCGATGGAGACGGCTCCCGCGCCGAAGCGCGGGAGCCGCGTGCCGTTAGTTGTCGTCGTCGTCGCCGCCGGTCGCGGGCGGCGCGTTCTTGATCATGTCGGGCATCGGCGCGTCGTCGCCCTTGATCCCCTCCCACAGGAGGCGATTGAACGCGGCGCTATCGATGTGATCGGGGCGGCTGAAGTCGTAGCCGACGGTCTGCGCGGCCCACCAGGCGCCGTCGTGCAGCTCGTGAACGTCGGCCGTGACCTTGCCGGTCTTGCAGGCGTCGCCGACGAGATCCGGGCTGACCGGCGCGGCGCAGAGGACGCCCGGGACGGTCGGATCGTACGCGGTGAGATCGGGGGTCGTCGTGAACAGGTCGACCATCGGCATCGCGTTCGCGTCGTGGAAGCTGACCGGCCGGATGCCGAGCAGCGCCTCGATCGTCGCGAGCACGTTCTCGGTCGTGTACGGCGTGTGCACGACTTGATTGCGCTTGCTGTAGGCCGAGATCACGAAGGCGGTCGAGCGGTGCGCGTCGACATGGTCGGGTCCGTCTTGCGAGTCGTCCTCGACGATGACGATCGCGGTGTTCGCCCAGTACTTCGAGTGCGAAACGGTCTGCACGAGCTCACCGAGCGCGTAGTCGTTGTCGGCGAACTGGAGCGTCGGCGTGTTGAGCCCTTCGAGCGCGGTGCCGAAGCTGCCGAAATGGTCGTGCGGCACGGTCATCATCTCGAGGCTCGGCAGGTTGTTGTTCTGCACGTACTGGGCGAACTCGCGCTGCCATTCCTCGATGCGGAACTGGTCCGGGTAGTTCTGGTCGAAACCGCGATAGTAGATGTCGGTGTTGTTGTTGAGCGCCGTGTCCTGCGGCGGCGCCTGCGGCGCGTGGTTCTCGTACGGGTGACGGATGAGCTTCGGGTTGAGCGCGGTCGTCCCGTACGCGGTCTGGTCGATCTGCCAACCGTAGTTGCGGATCGTCTTCCCGGCGCGCAGCGCCGAGTCGAAGATGTAGCCGCCGATCGCGTCGGGGCTCTCGTCGTTCGCATACGCCGGCGCGCCGACGTCCTTCGTGCCGGGCAGGATCCCGGAGCGGCCGCTCGGGTCGAGCACGCTGGTGAGGCGCTCGCTGAAGATGCTCGGGTTGGCCGCGCGCTCGGGGAACGAGACGTTCAGGTTGCGGTTCGTCCCCTGATAGTCGTACGTCATCCCTTCGTCGCCGCCGTTGCCGTAGTCGACGGACTGGTTCTTCTCGACGTAGTCGGTGTCGTAGCCTTCCATCGACCAGTTCCAGCCGACTCCGCTCGACTCACCAGGATCGTAGAAGTTGTCGAGCGTCCCGAAGGTGCTTGCAAAAGCGTGGTGATTCGGCGAGATCGGCTGCGGAAAGAGCGCGAGCGCCGGGGCGCCGTTCGCGCCGGGTAGATCGCCGAGCACCTGATCGTACGTCCGGTTCTCGTTCACGATGTAGATCACGTGCGTGATCTTCGAGTGCAGGAACGCCATGATCGGCCAGCTGCGGCGGCTCGTGTAGCCGTTGTTGCGGTCGACGGTGCGCGAGAGGTTTGCGAGCGTCCCGGCCGAGATCGGGAGCGGGATGGCGAGCAGGCCGGCCTTCTCGTTCGCCCAGTCGTACTCGTTGCGGTGCGTCGTGTTCGAGGCCGTCCCGGCGGAGGTCGTGCGCCCGTTCGCCGGATTCGGGCCGGCGTCGGACTTCGCGCTCACGACGTAGAGCATCTTGCCGTTGGCGGCGACGCTCACCGAGTTCGGATACCAGCCGGTGGGGATGCGTCCCGTGACGCGGCCGTTCGCGGTGTCGACGACGGCGACGGCGTTCTCGCCGCCGAGCGTCACGTAGAGCGTGCCGCCGTCGGGGCTGAGCGCGAGGGAGTTCGGGTTGGCGCCCAGATACGGATCGCCGGGGCGGTTGAGCGAGACGGTGCCGACGACGCGATCGGAGGCGGTGTCGATCACGCTGATCGTGTCGCTGTTGCCGTTGCTCACGAGCAAGCGCGACTGGTTCTTGTTCAGCAGCATGCGGTTCGGACCGCTGCCGACCTTGATGACGGTTTGGCGGCCGTTCGGCGCGACCGAGACGACTTCGTCGTCGCGCAGGCTCGAGACGTAGACCTTCGCCGCCTTCCCGTTCGTGCCGCTCACCACGGCGACGTCGTACGGGTATTCGCCGACCGCGCGGCCCGAGCCGGGCGTCGTGAACGCGGTGTCGCCGAAGAGCGTGCGCTTCGCGGTGTCGACCACGGAGAGCGAGTCGTCCTCCATGTTCGCCGCGAAGAGCTGCGAGCCGTCACGGCTCACGCCCAGGCCCGCGACGATCGCGCCCGTCGCGAGCGCGCCGCCCGCGGCAGCGTTCGCCGGCGTGTTCTTCAGGATCCCGCCGTCGTGCTTGGGGATCGGCGCGGTCTGGTTGCTGTTGTGGCCGAGCAGAATGAACGGCGCATCGGCTGCGTACGCTCCGCCGCTGCCCTTCTTGTAGACGTAGACGCGGTCGTCGCCGCCGCCCGAGACGTAGAAGCGGCTCCCGGACGGGTCCCACACCAGACCGTCGTACGTGTTCGGGATGTTGATCTGCTGCAGCTTCTTGGGCAGACCGCTGCGCACGTCGTAGACGAAGACCCATTCGGCCTTCGGCGTCGTCGTCGTCGTGGGCTTTCCCGTGACGGGGTCGAGGACGGGATACGTGATCGGCTGTCCCGAGGTCGTCGAGAAATCCATGTTGTAGCCCGACGTGAGCACGAGGAGCGTCGTGCCGTCGGGGCTCAGCGCGGTCGTCACGGCCTCGGCCGCGTCGGCGCTCGTGTCGGGGCGCAGCCCCGTGCTCAGCGGAAGGTACACCGACCCCGGTGCGGCGGTCGCGGTGATGAGCTGACCGCTGGGAATGAATGCGGGCCCTTGCGGCGGACCACCGACCTGTTGAGCGCTCACGGGCATCGTTCCCGCGGCAAGCGAAGCGACCATCGCGCAATATGCGACGATCACCCGCGATCTGATACGCATGCGTTACCTCCTGTGGTGCGCGCATGCTGTGATACGGTCCGACGCTTATGAGCGAGTTACGTCGTCGCTAAGAGTCTCTTAATCACGAGCGAGTGGTCGTCGCGCTCACACTCGGCGTTCGGCATGTGTCGAGCGCAGCGAATCGGGGAAGGCGTCCGCGCGCCGACGCTGCACCGGCAGGTCGACGATCACGCGCGATCCGTTGCCGGGCGTCGCCGAGATCGAGACGCCGCGCGAGAGCGCCTCGACCAGAAACAGCCCGCGTCCGCGTTCCGACGTGTCGGTCGGCACGGAGCGCAACGTGGGGATCCCGCGGCCACGGTCGGCGACGATCAACGTCGCCCCCTCGTCTTCCCAAGCGACGTAGATCCCGATCGGGCCGGGGGCATGACGAATGACGTTCGCGACCAATTCGCCGACGATGACCTCGACGGCGTCCAAGTCGGATGAGGGGTCGGCCTGCTCCCGTAAAAAGCTCTTGATAGCGTCGCGCGCGTGAAGGGCCTCTGCCGCGTCCGAGCGGACGAGCGACCAATCCGTTCTGACACCCATATTGAGGCGGCGTGTTCGGTACGGTAGCGTACGGAACACTCCGGTTCAGAAGGGGGTCGGTGAGCTGCTGCTCGGGCTCAGCCTTCGCTCAGTATCGCGCCGTAGCGTTCGCGCAACTCGCGCTTGAGAAACTTCCCGACGCCCGTGCGCGGGATCGTCTCGACGAAGAGAATACGATCGGGCGTCTGCCACTTGGCCAGCTTGTCCCCGAGCCAAGCAAGGATCGACGCTTCGTCGGCGTGCGCTCCTTCGCGGAGCACCGCCACCGCGACGGGGCGCTCGATCCAGCGCGGGTGCGGCACGCCGAACACACAGGCTTCCTTGAGCGCGGGATGCCCCATCAGCGTGTTCTCGACCTCGACCGACGAGATCCACTCGCCGCCCGATTTGATGAAATCCTTGACGCGGTCGACGATCGTCATGTAGCCGAACTCGTCGACGGTCACGACGTCGCCGGTATGGAACCAACCGTCGGGCTCGAACGCCGCCGCGGTGGCGGACGGATTGTCGTAATACTCCTTCGCGGTCGCGTACCCGCGCACGAGCAGCTCGCCGCGCGAGACGCCGTCGGCGGGGAGGTCGTTGCCGTGCTCGTCGACGATCCGCCACTCGACGATCGGCGAGAAGCGCCCTTGCGTGTAGCGTTCGCTCCGCTGGTGCGCGGGATCGTCGTCGAGCGTGCTGACGTCGGCGTTGCACGTTCCGATCGGCGACATCTCCGTCATCCCCCAGGCGTGCACGGCGCGCACGCCGAGCGCTTCCAGGTCGTCCATCAGCGAGCGCGGCATCGCGGCGCCGCCGATCACGACGCGCCGCAGGTGCGGGAGCGTCTTGCCCTGCGCGCGCAGCACGTCGCGCACGCCCATCCACACGGTCGGCACGCCGGCCGAGACGGTGACGCGCTCTTCCTCGCACAGCTCGATCACGCCGGCCGGATCGAGGCGTTCCATCGGCAGCACGAAGTCGGCGCCGACGAGCAGCCCGACGAACGGCGTGCCCCACGCGTTGACGTGGAACATCGGGACGATCGGGAGGAGCCGGTCGCGCTCGGTGATCCCGAGCGCCGCATCGCCCAAACCGATCGCGAGCGCGTGGATGTACGTCGAGCGGTGGGAGAAGAGGACGCCCTTCGGATCCCCGGTCGTCGCCGAGGTGTAGCACAAGAGCGCCGCGGCGCGCTCGTCGATCTCGGGCCATGCGTACGTGTCGCTCTCGGCGGCGAGGAGCGACTCGTAGTCGAGCGCGCCGGCGAACGGTTCGGGCGCCGCGCCCATCACGACGAAGCGGCGTTCGGCGTTCGGCCGCTGCGCCGCCGCGGCCTTGATCGCCTTCACCAGCGAGCCGTCGAAGAAGACCGCGCGGTCGGCGGCGTGATCGAGCACGAACGCGACCTGATCGGGGAAGAGCCGGATGTTGACGGTGTGCAGCACCGCGCCGATCATCGGGACCGCGTAGTACAGCTCCAGATGCCGGTGCCCGTTCCACGCGAACGAGGCGACGCGGTCGCCCGGACCGATCCCGAGCGTTCGGAGCGCGTTCGCGAGCTTGGCGACGCGTCGTCCGAACTCGGCGTACGTGAAGCGCAGGATCCCGCCGCCCTCGCGCGTGACGATCTGTTTGCGCGCATGACTGCGCAGCGCGTGCTCGAAGATCGCGCGGATCGCCAGCGGGCGATCGGACATGGTCGAGGGGATCGTCCCGCCGGTCGAACCAGAGAGCGTCGTCGCCATGCGGAGCGAGTTCACGCGCCCGCCCGGCTCCCCCTATCGAACGATCGAGCCGAGCGTCTCGTCGAGGTCCGAATGCCGGAAGCGAAAGCCGCTCGCCAGCGTCCGTTCCGGCAGCACCCGCTGCCCTTCGGTCACGATGATCGCCCCTTCGCCCAGGAAGAGCTGCACCGCGAAAGCCGGGACCGGGAGGAGCGCCGGACGGCGGACGGCGGCGGCCAGCGCGCACGTGAAGACGCGGTTCGTCACCGGGTTGGGCGCGGTTGCGTTGAGGACGCCGTCGGCACCGTCGATCGCGTGCAGATAGATTCCGACCTGGTCCTCGAGATGGATCCACGAGTACCACTGCTTCCCGCTCCCGACGACCCCGCCGAGACCGGCGCGAAAGATCGGAATGAGCTTCGCGAGGGCGCCGCCGTCGCGCCCGAGCACCAGACCCGTCCGCACGATCGCGACGCGCATCCCCTGCGTCGCGGCATGTCGTGCCTCGGTCTCCCAGCCGGCGCAGACGCGCGCGAGGAAGTCGTGCCCCGGCCCGTTGGTTTCGGTGAACGTCACGGTGCGGCTCGTGCCGTAGTATCCGATCGCCGAGGCGCTCACGTACGCCGAGGGATGCGGCTTCACCGTGGCGAGCGCTTCGAGATACGCGCGCGGCAACGCGACGCGCGAACGTTCGATCTCACGTTTGTGACGCGTGGTCCAGCGAGACGCGACGCTCGCGCCGGCGAGGTTGACGACGACGTCGCTGCCGGCGCTCGCGGCGGCGGCCGCGGCCGGATCGCGCAGGCTCACCGGGACCGGCGTGTCGCCGCGCGCGCGCAGCGCGTCGGCCAGCGCACGGCCGATGAAGCCCGAGGCGCCCAGGATCGTGACGCGCATGCTGCTACGTCCGTGAGCGCCCGGCCTGGCTCAGCTCAGGTCGTCAACCGCTCGCTCGATCGAATCGCGCGCGCCCGCGATCGCGGCGCGCAGTCGCGCGTCGTCGCCGCTCTCGTACGCGGCTTGGACGTTCGCGAACGCGATCACGGCATCGTCGTCGATCCCGTACGAGAGCGCGTCCAGCTCCTGCGCCGCGGCGAGCGCCTGCGCGTCGTCGTGCTCCGCGCCGCGGCGTATCGTGCGGTCGAGCGCGTCGAGCGCGCGCGAGAGGGGGCGCAGATCGACGTCGCGCCGGTCGGCCAATGCGCGCAGCTCGAGAGAGCGCAGTGCTTCGCGCAGGCGCGGCGGATACGCCGAGAACGCGTACGGGATCGCGTCCGCGTCGGCGAGCCGCATCGCGACCAGGCCGTAGAGCTGTGCCGCGGTGCGATGCAGCGCGAAGCCGGGATCGCTCCAGGTCGTCGCGTAGCGCAGCGTGTCGTAGCTCGAGTTCGCGGTGCCGAACGGACCGTGCAATCCGATCTCGGCGACGGGGGTGCCGAAGCCGAAGGAGAACCCCGGCGGCGCGATCGTCTCGCCATCGTCCTGCGCGTTCCAGCGGTCCTCCATCGTCGCGGTCACGCGTGCCGGATCGGGGACGGCGCGCGCCGCCGCGATGATCGTCGGCCCGAGCGCGCCCGCGGCGGCGGCATCGAGGCGCGGTCCGGTGACGTTCGCGTCGGCATTCAGATAGGCGACGCACTCGCGGACCTCGGCCGCGTGCGCGCGCACGTACGCCGACGAACCGAGGGCACCCAGCTCCTCGCCGTCCCAGAGCGCGACGACGATCGTGCGCCGCGGACGCCAGCCGCCCTGCGCGAGGTTCCCGAGCGCGCGCGCCGCCTCCAGCGCGGTGATCGCGCCCGAACCGCCGTCGCCGACGCCGTAGACCCACGCGTCGCGCCGCGCGCCGACGATCACGTTGCTCCCCGGCAGTTCGCCGGTGAGCACGCCGATCGTGTTCCAGAGCGTCGTCGTCGTGTGATTCAGGACGACGTGGAGGTGGACGACCGCGGGCCCCTTCCCGAGCGGATACGGCGCATCGAGCGCGCCGGTCCACCCTTCGGGGCCGGCTGAGCCGTGCAGCGAGCGCAGCAGGATGCGCGCGTTGTCGGCGCTGATCGGCAGGACCGGGATCCGAATCTCGGGGCCGAGCGCGCCGCGTTCGACCGACGCGCCCGGGCGCCACGGGCCGTGCGGATACGCGGCGCCGCGGGCGAACCCGTCGTCGGCCGGATCGTCGTAGAGGAGCGCGCCGACCGCGCCCGCGCGCTGCGCGTTCTTGACGAGCGAGCCGCGAAACGCTGCGCCCGCGCGGATCAGGACGATCGCGCCGCGTACGTCGACGCGGGCGCGCGCGAGCGTCGCGAAATCGTCGCGCAGGCCGCGATCGGCGAAGACGAGCGGCGCGGTCACGTCGCCGTCGGCGGAGTCGGCGTCGAACGGCAGACCGACGGCGGGATTCTGCGTCGACGGGTCGGCGTCGCTGCCGAGCTCGCGCAGATCGAGGCCGAGCGGCGGCGTGCCGGTCCTGCGATGTACCGCCGTCGCGTGCTCGTAGGGCTTGCCGTCGGCGTAGAGTTCGAGCACGAGCGTGCGCGGCGTGTCGACGCGCGCGGTGAACGGCTCGACCCGCGCGTCGAAGCCGTACTCGCGCAGCCGGTCGCGCGTGAAGAGCGCGAGCCGCTCGTCGGCCGGGGTTCCGGCATAGTGCGGATGCGCGCCGAAGACGGCGGCCGCGTCGAGCGCCCCTTGAGCGCTGGGTAGATCGAGGAAGCGCGCCTCGTCGACGCGCTCGCGCGACGCCGTGACGGCGGAGAAGCCGGGCAGCGGAAGAGCCGGTGCGGCAGCGGCCAGCAAGGCCGAAGCACCGAGGATCACTCCCAGGAAACGCAGCGCTTGCACGCCTGGCCGTTGAACGTCGTGCCCTCCGCGTCCTCGTTCCCCATGGCGAATGGTGGGGAGTCGCGGCCAGGGTCACGCTTTACCAAGGGCCGAGGGACCGGCTAAGGCTCGTGGGCCCCGATGCCGAAAGGACGACGGAATGGATAGCGTAGCCGTCCTCCATACCTACGTCTTCTTGCTTTCGTTCGCCTCGGCGTTCTTGCTGGGCGGGAAGCGGCCGCTCCTCGCCCTCTCGACGCGCGTTCTGCTCGTCGTCCTCCTGGCGCTCGCGGTGGGCTACGCGGTCTCCGCGGCGCAGTGGTATCACGGCTACGTCGGTGTCGCGACGCTGATCGCGAACGCGGTCTTCGTCGGTTTCGTCGCGATCGACGTGCGCAACTGGCAGCGCCGCCGGAGCGAACGCTAACCGTCTTTAGTCGAGCGCGCGCAGCAGCGCGGCGCTTTCGGCTTCGAGTCCTTGCTCGAACACCTTGGGGTGCGTGAGGTAGAAGACGCACATCGCCTGCACGAGGAAGCGGTGCTGGCGCGCGTCGGCCAGGGCCCGAACGCGCGTGAGGCTCGTCGCGACGAGCCGGTGCAGGCGCGCGACCGACTCGGCGCGCGAGCCGTAGCAGGCGACGAAGTTGAGCTCGCCGTGCGTCGCGTCCTCGGCTTGGTCGATGAAATAGTCGAGCAGGATGTGGACCGCGGAGACGCCCGGGAAGTACGCGTGCGCGGTCGCCGCGACGGCGGCCGGCTCGAGCGCGGGGCGTGACGCCAGCGCGAGCAGCGCGAAGATCGGGAGCGAGGAGCCGCAGGCGGAGGCGAACTCCCACCACGTCAAGTCGCCGAAGGCGTCGCGATGGGGCGCGTGCCATGCCTCGCATGCGCGCTCGCGCGCGCCCGGAGGTCCGTGCTTGACGACCTGCAGCTCGGCGTAGAAGCGCGCGATCGCGACGGCCTGTTCGCGAACGGCCGGATAGCTGGGCAGCGCGCGCAGCTCCGCGCGCGTACGCTCGACGAGCATCCGCAGATACCCGCCGTCGTCGCCGTGCGGTCCGTCGCGATAGTAGTCGCTCGCCGGGCGCCGCTCGTCGAGCGCGTCGAGCAACGCCTCGTGCAACGTCGCGTACGCCTGCTGCGTCACGCCGGGAAGGCGGTCGCACAAGTTGTCGAGGTAGTCGTAGATCGTCTCGAGCGCCGCGACGGCCGCGATGTGGCGGCGTGCGGCGCGTCGTGGCAAAAACGTCGCCAGGATCGCGCCGCCCTGCACGTGATACGCCTTGTTGTCGATCGACGCGAGCGCCTGCTCGCGCAGCGCAGGCGAAGGGATCGTCGCCGCGCGCGCACGGATCGCCGCCAGCTCGCGCGAAGCGCGCGGGATCACGCCGCCGACGAAACGCGCCGTGTCGAGCCAGCCGCGCGGCCCGAGCGCGAGGAGTTGGCGCAGCCGCGTCGGACGCCGGAACACGACGGCGAGCGTGTTGCGCACGTCACGCCGAATCGCGTCCGGGATCACCTCAGATGCCACCGACGAAGCGTCCGGGTGCAAGTATCGCGGAGGGGTCGAAGCGCTCCTTGAGCGCACGCATCGTCGGCAGCGTCGCGGGCGGCTCGCCCCAGGCGTCGAGGTCGGCGCGCAGCGCGGCCGCGCCGGCGAGGATCGTCGCGCGCGGCAAGACCGTGCGCGCGTGTTGGCGTGCGAAGCGCGCGATCACGTCGCCGGTGCGCAGGTCGGCGATCACTTCGGCGCCGAGCGCGCGCATGCGGCGCGCGCGCTCCCATGCCGATGCGGGAAGACCCGGCTCGCGATAGGTGATCGTGCGATCGGCCACCACCTCGGTGTACCCCGCCAGGACGCGCGCGAACGCGCGCTCCGCCTGATCGCCGTCGAGCAGCGTCGTCTCCGCGATCCCGCTGCGCCCGAGCGCCGAGCGCAGATCACGCGTCGCGCGTTCGACGGTCGCCTCGGAGCCCTCGAACAACACGACGATGCGCAGCGGGCCGCCGAAGCCGTCGACCGCGAGCGCGGCGACCGGCTCGACGGTGAGCGCGCCGAGCGCTGCGACCGTCCGCTCGCGCGCGTCCTCGGCGAGTTCCGCGCTCGCGAGCCGGTGGGCCGCCGGTTTCGGGAGCGCCTTGAAATTCGCGCGCACGAGGACGCCGAGCGTGCCGAGGGAGCCGACGTAGAGCTTGCCGACGTCGTAGCCGGTGACGTTCTTCACCACCATCCCGCCGGCGCTCGCCAGCGTGCCGTCGGCGAGCGCCGCGGTCGAGCCGATCAAGAGGTCGCGCGGACGGCCGTACGCGGCGCGGCGCGGGCCGAGCCAGCCGGCGGCGAGGACGCCGCCGACGCTCGCGCGCTCCGCATCGGGGACGTCGAGCGGGACGAACTGTCCGTGCTCGGCGAGCGTGCGCGTCAGCGCCGCGACGGTGATCCCCGCCTCGACGCCGATCGTCAGGTCGCGCGGATCGTACGCGCGCACCGCGTCGAGGCGGCGCGTCGAGAGCGCGACGTCGTAGCGGGTCGGCGCGTTGCCGATCCCCTGCAGCGTTCCGCCGCCGAACGGGACGACCGCCTCGCGCGCCTGTGCGCACAGGCGCAGCTCCTCGGCAAGTTCGGATGCGTCGGCGGGCTCGGCGACGCGCGCAGGCTCCGCGCCGCCGAGCCCGTAGCCGGCGGGAGCGATCACGCGCGGACCTCGCCGCAGACGGCGCCGCTGGGGAAGATCTTGTCGGGGTTGAACGCGCGCGCCGGATCGAAGACGTCGCGCACACGTCCCATCGCCGCGAGATCGTCGGCGCTGAAGACGAGCGAGAGCGTCTCGCGTTTCTCGTAGCCGATCCCGTGCTCGCCGCTGATCGTCCCGCCCATCGCGATGCAGGTGCGCAGGATCTCGGTCCCGGCGTCGTGGACGGCCTGCACCTGCCGCTTCTCACGGCGGTCGAAGATCAACAGCGGATGCAGATTCCCGTCGCCCGCGTGGAAGACGTTCCCAACCGGAAGCGCGTGCTCGCGCGCGATCTCCTCGATCGCGTGCATCACCTCGGGCAGCCGCGTGCGCGGGACGCACGCGTCCTGGATGTAGTAGTTCGGCGCGATGCGTCCGATCGCGCCGGCCGCGCCCTTGCGTGCCGCCCACAGCGCGTCGCGCTCGGCCGCGTCGCGCGCGGCGCGCCACGAGAGTGCGCCGTGCCGTTGCGCGATCGTGGAGAGGAGCGCTTCGCCCGCCGCGACGTCGTCGTGCGCGCCGGCGATCTCGACGAGGAGCACGGCACCGGCGTGTTCGGGATAGCCCGCGTGATAGTGCGCTTCGACGGCGCGCGTGATGAGCGCGTCCATGATCTCAAGCGCGGTCGGCACGATCCCGGCACCGATGATCGCCGAGACGGCCTCCGAGGCCGACTCGACGTCGGCGAACGCCGCGACGCAGACGCGCACCTCTTCGGGCAGCTTCATCAGCCGCACGTCGATCTCGGTGACGATGCCGAGCGTTCCCTCGGAGCCGACCAGGACGCCGGTGAGGTCGTAGCCCGGATCGTCGATCGAGCAGCGGTGCACCTCGCCCTCGTCGTCGACGAACTCGAGCCCCAGGACGTGGTTCGTCGTCGTCCCGTACGAGAGGCAGTGCGGGCCGCCCGCGTTCGTCCCGACGTTCCCGCCGAGCGTTGAGATCTTCTGGCTCGAGGGGTCGGGGGCGTAGAAGACGCCCGCCCCGGCGACCGCGCGCGAGAGGTCGAGGTTGATCAGCCCGGGCTGCACCCGCGCGCGGCGGTTCCGCACGTCCAGCTCCAGGACGCGGTTCATCCGGGCGAACGAGATGACCAGGCCCCCGCGGGCCGGGACCGCGCCGCCGCACAGACCCGTCCCCGCGCCGCGCGGGACGATCGGCTCGCCGCACTCGCGCGCGATACGTACCGCAATCCCGACATCGCGTGCATCGCGAGGGACGATCGCCGCCGAGGGGAGCCGGTCCTCGGAGAAGGCGTCGAAGGCGTAGACGGCCAGGTCCTCGGGAGCGGTACGGACGACCTCGGGACCGAGCGCGACGAGGAGGCGCGAGGTGAAGTCGGGCATGAGCCTCACCTCGTTCGGTACGAAGGGCGAGGATCGGCTTCCTGGAATCCGCCGGCACGGTGTTCTTGTTCAGGAAGCGCCAGCCGGCGCCGAAGCCGCATCGTCCGGCGACGGTCACGGAAGAGCAGCGCAAGGCGTATCGTGCGTCGTTCGAGTTCCCCATCGTCTATGCCGTCGACGGGCGCGAGGGGATGCGCACGGCGATCGCGAGCGATCTCTCGGCGGGCGGTCTGCGCATCGTCGGCGATGAGGACCTGCCCGAGCGCACGCCGCTTACGCTGCGGTTCACGCTGCCGAACGAGCTCGTCGCCGGCGAGCACGTCGAGAAGGAAGTCGAGCAGACGACCCCCGGCGGGAAGGTCAAGCGGAAGGTGATGGTCCCGCCTGACCCTTTCCACGAGATGCGCGTCAGCGGCCGGGTCGTCGTCGCGTTCCTCAACGTCTCACGCCGCAGGCTGATGCACGGCGTGCAGTTCGTCGACATCGACGAACGCACGCAGGAAGAGATCCAGCGCTTCATCCACGTCTGGCAGATCCGCCAGCTCCGCGAACGCGCGCTGCACCGCGGCGAGTAGCCGCCCCGTCACCCCGTCACCCTGAGCTTGCCCCGTCACCCTGAGCTTGTCGAAGGGCCCCGTCACCCTGAGCTTGTCGAAGGGCCCCCGTCACCCTGAGCTTGTCGAAGGGCCCCCGTCATCCTGAGCTTGCCCCGTCATCCTGAGCTTGTCGAAGGGGGGTGTCCTCGACAGGCTCGGACGGCGGCTACGCCGCGGCCCTTCGACAAGCTCAGGGTGACAATGACGAGCTCAGGGTGACAATGACGAGCTCAGGGTGATGAGGGGTTGATACGGAGGGATCAATACAACAGATACTTCGCGCGCAGCGTGCGGAATGCGCGTAGGCCCGGTTCCCAGGCCTCGACGATCGCGTCGGGCGAGGCGCCTTCGAGCAGCGCGCGGCGGACGGTGTCGGTACCCCAGTCGCGGTCCATGCTCGCGGCGTGCGCGACCTTCAGCTTTCCTTGGGTGCGCGCGGCGGCGAGGATCTCGACGGCGGTGCGGACGTTCGGGAAGACGTGCGGATCGGTGATCGAGAGCCACGCGCCGGCGAGCGTTTTGCCGGCCCAGAAGCCTTCGCGCGGCGCCCACGTTTGCGGGACGAAGCGGACGCCGGGGATCGCGCGCGCGTTGAGCGCCGCCGAGAACGCGGCGGCGTCGAACTCCCAGCCGCCCGCGTACTCGAACGGCCGGTCGGTGTGGATCCCGTTGTTGACGCCGGCTTCGTCGATCAGCCCCGTGGCGAGATAGACCAGCGCGGTCAGGGCGTAGGGGATGTTCGGCGAGGTCGGGACCCAGTTCAGACCCGTGTCGGCCCAGAGCATCTGACGCGTCCAGCCACGCATCGGGATCACGCGCAGCTTCGCGCCGATCCCGAAATGGTCGTTGAAGAGCCGTGCCAGCTCGCCGACCGTCATCCCGTGCCGTTCCGGGATCGGATAGAGGCCGATGAACGACTTGAAACGCGGATCGAGGACCGGCCCGTCGACGAGCACGCCGCCGGTCGGGTTGGGACGGTCGAGGACCCAGACCTCCTTGCCGTATTGTGCCGCCGACTCCATCATGTACGCCATCGTCGAGACGTAGGTGTAGGGGCGCGCGCCGACGTCCTGGATGTCGAAGAGGATCACGTCGATCCCCTCGAGCATCGCGGCGGTCGGATGGCGCGTCGCGCCGTAGAGGCTGTAGACCGGAAGCCCCGTGCGCTCGTCGGTCGACGAGGCGACGCTCGAGCCAGCCGTCGCGACGCCGCGGATCCCGTGCTCGGGGCCGAACAGCGCCTTGACGGTGATCTGCGGGTTCGCGTGCACGGCGTCGACCAGCGGCTGTCCCGAGGAGAGGACGCCGCTGGGGTTCGTCACGATCCCGATCGCGCGTCCGCCCAGCTCGCGCCAGGTCTCGCGCACGAAGACGTCGTCGCCGAGCGCGATCGCGGGCTTCGGCGGCGCGGCGAGCGCCGGCGCGGCGAGTGCCGCGACCGCCGCGCCGACGAACGCGCGGCGCTTCATCCGACGAACTCCGGGCGGCTGCCGGCCGGGATCAGCCCGGCGCGCGCCGCGCGGGCGAAGAAGTCCTCGACCGAGGCCTGGCCGACGGGGCCGACGTCGTCACTGTACTCGTTGACGTAGAGCCCGATGTGCGCGCGCATCACGGCATCGTCCATCTCGAAGGCGTGCTCGCGCACGTAGTCGATGATCGCGTCCTCGCGCTCGCGCGCGAAGCGCAGGCTGCGGCGGATCGCCTCGTCGATCGCGTGCGCGTCCGCGTCGGAGATGTCGCGGCGCACGAGAATCGCGCCGAGCGGGATCGCGTTTCCGGTCTGCGACTCCCACCAGTCGCCGAGGTCGATCGCCTGTGCGAGGCCCGACTGCTGGTAGGTGAAGCGCGACTCGTGGATGATCAGCCCTGCGTCGACCTCGCCGTTCACGACGGCGTCGACGATGCGGTCGAAACGCAGCTCGCGCGTGCGCGGCTCGCGCCCCAGCGCGAGGCGCAGCAGCGCGAACGCCGTCGTGTACCGGCCCGGGATCGCGAAAACCGCGTCCTCTCCCAGCTCGGCGAGCGACGGCGCCGTGCCGTCCGCGCGCGGCTTGACGATCACCAGCGGCCCGCAGCCGCGTCCGAGCGCGCCGCCCGCGCGCAGGATGCGGTAGTGCTCGGTGAGATACGGGATCGCGCCGTAACTGACTTTCGTCAGCTCGAAGCGCCCTTCGCGCGCCGCGGTGTTGAGCGCCTCGACGTCGTCGAGAACGACCTGCACCTTCGGCGCGTCGGGGAGCAGCCCGTTGGTCAGCGCGGCGAAGATGTACGTGTCGTTCGGACACGGCGAATACGCAAGCGAGTAGGTCATCATGAAGTCATCCTTGAGCGTGCTGCTCCCGAGTCGTACCGGGGGCCGTCGTGGCAGGACCGTGCTTCGACAAGCTCAGCATGACACGTTCCGATCCGACACCATCGCGCCGTCCCGTCATGTGTCATGCTGAGCTTGTCGAAGCACGGTCGAAGCACGGTCGAAGCATCAGCGGGTCGAGAGGACGTCCAGGAAGGCCTCGGTCGTCGCGACCGCGGCCTCGGCGCCGGCGGCGAAGTTCCATTCGTTGGACTCGCGCTCTCCGACGAGGTTCGAGACCCCGCGGATCTCGATCGCCGGAACGCCGGCGAGCTGCGCGGCGCGCAGGACGGCGAAGCCCTCCATCGACTCGACGTCGGCGCGGAAGCGATGGGCGAGGACGAGCGCGCGCGACGTCGTGCTCGTGACGGTCGCCGATGTCACGCCGCGGCCGACGATCACGGGGATCAGCCCGTCGAGGAACGGCCGTAACAGACCGGGCGAGGCTTCGACGCTGCGCACCAGCTCCAGGCCGCCGGGAAGCGGGAACGTCGAGCCGTTCTCCAGGCCCAGCTCCGCGTAGTCCTCGTGCGCGACGACGACCGCGTCGCCGACGGAGCAGCGATCGCGAAAGCCGCCCGCGATCCCGGCATTGATCACGGCGTCGTAGGGTTTGGCAGCGAGGGCGCGCGCGGTCGCCAGCCCGGCTTCGACGGGGCCGACGCCGACCGGGAGCACCTCGACGTCCTCGCGCGGGCGCAGCCCGGCGAGCTCCTGCGCGACGGCGCAGACGATCAGGAGTGGCGTCGCTGCACCGCCAGATGACAGATCCAGAGCGGACCGACGAGCAGGTGGACGAGGTTGCGCAGGAACGCCGGCCGGTTTCCTTCGTAGGCGTGGCCGACGAACTGGAAGCCCCAACCCGCCGCGAACAGCGCGAGCGCGAGCGGCCAGCTCACGAGCGTCGAGAGCAGATAGAGCGCGACGAGCGCGAGCGCGGCGACCGTCGCCTCCGCGCGCACGAGCGCGAAGTAGTAGAGGATCAGCGCCACCGTGATCAGCTCCGCGAGATTCAGCGGGCCGATCGCGACCAGGCGCAGCAACGCTTCGAGCGAGAGCACGATCAACGGGATCCCGATCTCGTGGCAGATCCGGTTCCGCCGGTCGCGGTGATACCGGCCGTACTCGTCGAACAGCGTCATCTCACCTGACCCCGATGAACTTGTGCGTCTGCAGCGAGAGCCGGAAGCGGTGCGGTTCGCGCTTCGCGGCCTCGACCGCAAGCTCCACGTTCGCCGGCTTGTTCCCTTCCGGCTGCAAAAACAGCGGGGTGCCGGGCGGGAACGCGGTGACCCATTCGGCGGGGACGCGGCCGTCGACGATCAGCTTGGCCTCGTTCGCGCGCCGCGCCATCTCGTCGCTGAGCCGTTCCTTCGGGGAGACGGTCAGCCAGACGTCGTCGGGAAGCGCCGTCGGCAGGGTGCCGTTCGACTCGATGTGGACGCGCCGCCCATCGGCGCGCAGCGCCTCGATCAGCGCCGGCGTCTCGCGTTGCGCGAACGGCTCGCCGCCGGTGACGATCACCATCGGGCAGTCCCCGCCCTCGGCGCGGACGCGGTCGACGACCTCGTCGACCGAGGCGAGGAACTTGAGCGAGTAGTCGGTGTCGCAGAACGCGCAGCTCAGATTGCAGCCGGCGAGGCGGACGAAGACGGCGGGTGTCCCGGTCCACGTCCCCTCGCCTTGGACGCTGTAGAAGATCTCCGCGAGCTGCAACACGCGCTAGGTCAGCGAGTGCCCTGGCGGTAGGCGCGCAGCACTTGGACGGTCACGTTCGCGTTGGATGGGATGGTCACGTTCTGGCGATTGTTCTTCGCGTACATGTAGCCACCCCCGGCGCCGACGATCCCGCCGATGTTCGTGCCGACCCACTTCCCGAGCACGTTGCCGACGATCATCCCGGCGAGCGCTCCGCCGACTTCCTTGAGCGTGTTGTTCTTGGTGTTCACCTGCACGTTCGTCGCGCGTGCCGAGAGCGCGTACGACGCGCCCGACGCGGTGCGCAGCTTGTCGAACGCGAGCTCGATCTTGCCCGGCGTCCCCTGGCCTGCGTGCTGCACCTGGGCCACGTGGCCGTAGATCACCGCGTTGTGGATGTTGTTGTCCTGCGAGTGGACGTCGTGCATCGTGAAGCGCTGCCCGACCTGCGCCGACCCGGAGTCGAGCGACTGGTCCATGTTGCCGACGAGTTCGGTCCCGGGGCCCACTTGCGCGGAGGCGACGAGTGGGGTGAGAGCCAGGGCGAACGCGGCGAGGGCTGTCATGAGTCTGCGAATCATCGCGTGGAAGTCTCCCTTCGGGTACTTGGACGGGTTACCGAGCCCTTACCCAGGAAGCTTCGGGGAATCGTCCTTATTCATAACGACACAGGCGCTCGGAGTCTCCCACAGCACCAGTTCTGTGAGCAGCGGCAACGACGGCTGCAGGCGGCTCCAAATCCAGGTCACGATGCGCTCGGCGGTCGGGTTCTCGATCAAGTCGTTCAGATAGCGGTGGTCGAGCTCCGCGATGACCGTCGCCTTCGTGACGCTCGAGATCACCTCGAAGTCCTCGACCATCCCGGCGGCCGGCCCCTCGTCGCGGAGCGGTCCCTCCAGGACGACTTCGAGGCGATACGAGTGCCCGTGGAGACGCGCGCACTTCCCGGGGTGATGCGGGAGCAGGTGCGCGGCCTCGAAGGTGAAGGACTTGCGGATCTGCACGACCCGCCGGACTTCGCCGTCGGACGGGACGGCGCCTCATCGCGCGGAACCTGGGGCGGGATGCAGACCAATCGCCAGCGGCTCGTCGCGCAGAACGTCTGCGGCCAAGCCGCGCCGCCGCTCCTTCCGAGCTCGCTTTACGATGTCGGACACGACGGTGTTCCGCGGATCGTCCCCTCCGTCGGTGGAATCACGCTGAACGTGCGCGTCGGCGACTCGGCCTTCGCCTACGAGGCCGACCACATCGAGCCCGGCGTGAGCATGCGGCATGCCGACGAGAGCGTGAACCGCGGCCTGTGCACGTTCGCCTGCATCGGCAACGTCGCGACCGTCACGAGCGGCGAGGCGAAGGGCGAGCGCGGCGTCGTCACGGGGAAGCACGGCGGGGTCGAGCACGTGCTCGTCGATTTCGCGCCCGAGGTGAAGGAGCGGATGCAGATCGGCGACGCGATCGCGATCCGCGCGGTCGGCGTCGGCCTCGAGCTGGCGGACGCGGGCGACGTGAAGGTCTTCAACTGCGACCCCGACCTGCTCGAGAAGCTCGGCGTCGAGCGCCGCGACGATCGCTGGCGCGTCCCCGTTGCGCGGATCGTCCCGGCGCGGGTGATGGGCTCGGGGCTCGGCCGCCAGACCGTCGCGCGCGGCGACTACGACATCCAGTGCTTCGATGCGCAGACCGTGCGCGAGTTCGGCCTAGACCAGCTGCGGCTGGGCGACGTCGTCGCGATCGTCGACGCCGACAACTCGTTCGGCCGCATCTACCGCACCGGTGCGGTGACGATCGCGACCGTCTCGCACGGCTCGTCGTTCATCGCCGGGCACGGCCCGGGCGTGACGACCCTGCTGACGTCGGCGAGCGGCGCGATCGAACCGTACGTGGACGCGCGCGCGAACCTGGCGGTGATCCTGGGCTTGCGCGCCGTCTGACCGGCGGCGCGGCTCAGCGCTTCCCGCGCCGAAGGTACATGGTGTTCGACGGAAAGTCGAGCCAGAGTTCGTAGGAGCGCAAGAGGTCGGTCCCCATGATGCCGTCGAGGTCATCGGCGCCGAGATCGGTGTTGGAGACCTCCACGGTCGCGTCGTGCGTTTGGATCCCGCCCACGTCCAACAGCGGGATCCGCGTCGCCGCCGCATCGGCGAAGCCGCCGATCCCGCGCAGGCGCTGCAGCGTCGCCGAATCGTCCGGTGCGAAGTCGGCGCGGTCGGCGAACGCGCTCTCGAAGATCGTGCGGTTCGAGCCGGTGTCGACGACGACGCGCGCGAGCGTCCCCCCGGCCCGCGCGCGGATCGTCGCGGTCTTGTCGTCGAGCGCGAGCTGGACCGCCGTCGTGTCGTTCGGCGGGCGGAACCCGTCCGGGTTGATCGCTTCGACGAGACCCCGGCTGGGCTCGAAGTGGACGACGCTGTCGGCGAAAAAATCGAACCCCAAGAGGCCCGCGATGTGCGTGCGCGGATCGGGATGGAAGGGGACCGGCACGATGCGCGCGACGACGTTGCGCATCCGCAGCGGTCCGATCGTCATCTGCGGGACGATCGTCGTCGACTCGGGGAACGTCCCGATCGTCGCGCCGATCCGGTTGCCGTACCGCTCGAGATCCCCTTGTTCCACGATCGTCGGGTCGACGATGATCCCGGCCGCGCCGCTGTCGAGCAAGAAGTCGTACGCGCCGCGGCCGACGATCACGCGCACGATCGCCAGGCCGTTGACGAAGCGCGCGGGGAGCCGGATCGTCGTCGGCTTGTCGGGAAACTCGACGACGCGACGGCTCGCCGGCATGTCGACGTCGCGCAAGTCGGGGGTGTCGTCGAGGGTGCGGTTGACGAGGATCTGCTCGCGCTCGTTCCCGAGCGAGTCGACGGTGCGCACGCGCGAGGGCTCGGGAAGGCCGTCGACGAGGTGATAGTCGTCGTAGCTGGTCACGTAGCGCCGGCGCCGCTGCACCATCTCGCGCCGAACGAGATAGCCGCTGCGCTTCTCGACGTAGTACCACTCGTGGCGGCCGGACGGCGGGTTCACCTCGACGACGTAGGCGTCGAGCGGGACCGATTCGCCGAGGAGCCGGACGTCGCGGTCGTCGACCGAATCGTGCAGCGCGCGATCGCTGATCGCGTCCCGCAGCTCGTGGATCCCCGAGTAGGTGAAGACGATCCCGTTGCGGTTCTGTTCCCAGTGCACGCCGTGCAGCACGCCGCGCGCGTAGGTGAGCGGCCCGAGCGTCGTCGTCGCGCGTTCGTCGCGGCCCAGCCGGTTGACGTGGTACGAGCCGACGACCCCGTCCTGAAACAGACGCCAGTCCTCGATGATCGTCGCGTTCCGGGTGTGCTCGCGCGGGTACGCGTGGTCGTAGAGCGCGCGGACCTTCGCCAGCGTCGCGCCGGTCGGGACGAGCCCGGCGGGATCATCGTCGATCGCCGCGCCCGCGACGCCGCTCACGCACAGCACCGCCAGCAGCACGGCCGCTGCCCGCCGCGCGAACGCGGCGAGTGCGGCCGAACGGGGCCCCGTGCGGCGTGTCGGCGACGTCAGAGGGACCCGGTCGGTCCCATCGCCTCGAGCCGCCTCTTCAGATCGGAGAGGAAGCCGCTGGCGACCGCGCCGTCGACCACCCGATGATCGAGCGAGAGACATACATTCATCATCGACCGAATCGCGATCGAGTCGTCGTCGCGCACGATCGGACGCTTCACGACCGCCTCGGTCGTGACGATCCCGGTCTGCCCGGGGACGAGGATCGGCGCGGAGAGGATCGAGCCGTTCGCGCCCGTGTTGTTTACCGTGAAGGTCCCGCCGGCAAGATCGTCGGCGCCGAGCTTGCCGCGGCGGGCTTTGTCGATCAGCGCGCCCGCGGCGAGCGCGAGCCCGCGCACCGAGAGCTGATCGGCGCCGCGAATCACCGGGACGACGAGATTGCCCTCGGCGGCGATCGCGATCCCGACGTTGACCTCGCGGTGGACGCGGATCCCGTCCTCGCTGAAGGAGGCGTTCATCAGCGGGAACGCCGCGAGCGACTCGACCGCGGCGCGGATGAAGAACGGGAGCAGCGTCAGCTTGACCCCGTGGGCCTGCTCGAAGGCGTCCTTCTCGCGCAGCCGCCACTTCCAGAGGTTGGTCACGTCGACTTCGACCATCGTCCACGCGTGCGGGGCGGTGTGCTTCGAGTCGACCATCCGCTGCGCGATGATGCGGCGCGCCTGCGTGAGCGGGATCAGCTCGCCGGGCCGCGCGCCGCCGTAGGACGGACGGGCCGCGGGCGCGCTCGCCGCGGGCGCCGGAGCGAGGTACTCGGCGTTGTCGGCGGTGATCGTCGCGGCGACGCCGGCGCTCGGGCCGGCTTGCGCCGCGGCGAGGATGTCGCGCGCGGTGATCCGCCCGTGCTCGCCGGTTCCCCGGACGCGCGTCAGCTCGATGCGGTGCTCGCGCGCGAGCCGACGCACCGCCGGCGAGACGCGCAATCCGCCGGGCGCGGTCGCCGCCGCGGTCGCCGCAGCGACGCCGTTGGCCGGCGCCGGCGTCGAAGACCCGTTCGCCGATGGAGCGCCGGTCGCGAACGCCGACACGGTGTCACCCTGAGCTTGTCGAAGGGGCGATGCTTCGACCGGCTCAGCACTACGCGCGGCCACTTCTTCGATCACCGCGATCGGGGCACCGATCGGGACGGTTTGCCCTTCGGCGATCAGCAGCTCGCGGATCACGCCGGTGACGGGCGCGGGGACTTCGGCGTTGACCTTGTCGGTCGAGATCTCGACGAACGCCTCGTATTTCTCGACGGCGTCGCCGGGCTTCTTGAGCCACTGCGCGACCGTCCCTTCGGTGACGGTCTCGCCCAGCTGCGGCATGGTGATCGTGGTCGGCATGTTAGAACTTCGCCAGGGAGCGCATCGCCTCGACCATCGCGTCGGTCGAGATCATGAACTCCTCCTCGAGGGTGAGCGCGTAGCCCATCGCGGGGACGTCGGGGCCGCAGAGGCGGCGGATCGGCGCGTCCAGCTCGAACAACGCCTCCTCGGCGACCATCGCGCTGATCTCCGCGCCGATCCCGCCGAACTTGTTGTCCTCGTGGATGATCAGCAGCTTGCGCGTCTTGCGGACGCTGGCGAGGATCGTCCCCTTGTCCATCGGCCGGATCGAACGCAGATCGATCACCTCGACCGAGATCCCTTCGCTCTCGAGCCGGTTCGCCGCGTCGAGCGCCTGATGCAGATTGTAGCCGTACGAGACGACGCTCACGTCGGTCCCGGCCCTCTTCACGTCGGCCTTCCCGATCGGGATCGTGTAGTAACCGGCGGGGACCTCGCCCTTGACGCTGCGGTACGTCTTCTTGTGCTCGAGGAAGAGGACCGGGTCGGGCGACTCGATCGCCGCGGTGAGCAGGCCCTTGATGTCGGCGGGGGTCGAGGGCGCGAGGATCGTCAGTCCGGGGACGTGATAGAAGAGCGCCTCGATCGAGACCGAGTGCGAGAGCGCGCCGCGCACGCCGCCGCCGTACGGCGTGCGGATCACGAGCGGGCAGGTGTAGTCGCCGTTCGAGCGATAGCGCGTCTTCGCCGCCTCGCCGACGATCTGGTTGAACGCCGGATAGATGAAGTCGGCGAACTGGATCTCGGCGATCGGCCGCAGCCCTTCCATCGCCATCCCGATCGCGACGCCGACGATCGACGCCTCGGCGAGCGGCGTGTCGACGACACGCTGCGGGCCGAACTCCTCGAGGAAGCCTTTCGTGATGAGGAAGACGTTGCCGCGCGCGCCGACGTCCTCGCCCATGATGAGCACGCGCGGATCGCGTTCGAGCGCGTCGTGCAGCGTCGCGCGCACCGCCTCGACGTTGCTCATCACGGTCGTCCGGGTCTGCTGTGCTGCTGCGGTCGTCGCCATCAGGTGAACTCCTGCCAAGGCTCGTAGTTGCCGGCGACGAGATTGGTGTAGAGGCTCGAGGGCGCCGGGTACGGTTGCGCCTCGGCGGCGTCGGTCGCCTCGTTCGTCTCGCGCAGCACGTCGTTGCGAAGCGCCTTCGCGCGCGCCTCGTCGATCACGCCGGCGTCGACCAGGAACTGCTCGAAGCGGGGGACGGGATCGAGTTTGCGGCGCTCCTCGATCGCGTCGCGCGTGCGGTAGGTGCGGTCGTCGTCGTCGGTCGAGTGGGAGAGGAACCGGTAGCACTTCGCCTCGACGATCGAGGGACCGCCGCCGCTGCGCGCGCGGCGCATCGCGGCGTCCATCGCGCGATAGGTCGCAAGCGGGTCGAAGCCGTCGCAAACGACGCCGGGGATGCCGTAACCCTCGCCCTTGTCGGCGACGTTCGCGACCTTCATCTGCAGGTGCTGCGGGGTCGAGATCGCCCACTCGTTGTTCTCGACGAGGAAGACGATCGGCAGCTCGTGGACCGCCGCGTAGTTGACCGCCTCGTGCCACTCGCCTTGCGAGGTCGTGCCCTCGCCGGTCGTGCAGAGGACGGCGCGGCCGCTCTCGCCGCGGTACGCGAACGCCGCCGCGACGCCGACGGCGTGGGTGCAGTGGCCGCCGATGATCGAGGAGATCGAGAGCACGCCGAGGTCGTGGTTCGAGTAGTGGTTGGGGAACTGCCGTCCGCCGGAGCGGTCGTTGGCGCGCGCGAAGAGCGAGGAGAGCACCTCGAACGGTGTCATCCCGACGCCCAGCGCGAGGCCGAGGTCGCGGTAGTAAGGGACGAGCACGTCGGCGCCGCGCTTGAACGCCATCGCCGCGCCGGCCTGCGCCGCCTCGTGGCCTTCGGAGCCCATCGCGAAGGGGATCTTGCCCTGCCGGTTGAGCTGGAAGCCGCGGTTGTCGAGCTGTCGCTGCAGCAGCATGTTGCGTAGCATCGCGACGAGCTGCTCGTCGGTCAGACCTGCGCGGTCGATCGTCGTTCCGCGCGAGGCTGTGGTCTTGGCCATCGAGTCGATCCCCAGAAAGTGAGAACCGGGATTACTCGGGCGCCGAATGGCGCGACTCCTGCGGCAAGCCCCCGGAAAGGTCGGGAGCGACCGGCCGCTCATCCTGCATCGCGTGACGCATCTTGCGCTCGCGTGCGCGGGTCGCCCCCGACGCGACGACGCGCAGCGGCGGATCGAGCAGGACGCGCCTATGCCGCAGATCGCCGCGCAGCGTCGCGAGCAGCTCGGGCGTGCGGTCGATCGCGACGAGGGAGGTGCCGCGTTCCTGCGCGAGCGCGCACGCCGCGCCGAGGGCTTCGCCTTCCTCGATGGTGGTCGGGATGATCCGGGCGCTCCCCGCCGCGACGTGCGTCGCCGAGATCGAACGGCTCGCCAAGCCGAGGTTGGTGAAGCCGGCCGGCAAGAGCGTGCCGAGCGGGACGCCGTAGACGCGCCGCTCGGGCGCGTACCGCGGATGGTCGGTCGGGTCGACCGCGTGCGTGTCGAGCGGATACGACGCCAGGCCGATCGTGTCGAGCGGGACGCGCCGGTCCCACACGTCGCCCTCGCGCAGGATCGCAAGGCCGCGGACGTGTCGGGTCTCGCGCACGTAGAGCCGGTCGGCGAACCCGGTCAGCCGCGCCTGGCCCAGACCCCTCACGTGCGTGCGCAGGAAGGCGACGAGCCGCGGCGCCTCGGCGCGCGCGACGAGCGCGGCGTCGTGGACCGAGCGCGGCGAGCGCCCGTCGACGCCGAAGACGTTGATCGCGTTCACGGTGACGACGCCGTCGGGCTCGCGCGCCAAGTTGAGGTCGCGCACCGCGACGCGCGGCGAGCACGGCCGGTACGCGCGGACGATGCGGCTGTAGCCCCACGCGCGCGCGCCGATCGCACGCCCGTATCCGTCGCGTGCCATGGTGTAGGACGCGGTGATCGCATGCCAGTCGACGCCGCCGAGCGTGAAGACGAGCGTCGCCGCCTGCATCTTCGTGTCGATCCCCTCGTCCTGCCGTCCGATGTCGTAGTGCGCTCCGGCGAGCGCGGCGACGTCGGCATCGTCGGTCGCGTCGATGAACCAGTCGGCGTCGAACCGCCGTTCGGCGCCGTACGCGTCCCGGACGGCGAGCGCGGCGATGCGGTGCTGCGTCCCCTCACGGCTGGTCGCGACGCGCACGACCTCCATCCCGGTCAGCACGTCGACGTGCTGCTCGCGCGCGTAGCGGGCCAGGATCGCCTTCGCCTGCCCCGGCGTGAACGAGTCGCCCAGGCGCCGGTAGAGCTCGTTGAAGATCCCGCGCTGCACCGACTCGCCGCCGTTTATCCGGTTGAAGTCCCATTGGTCCATCAGCGCGCCGGTGACGATCCCGCCGAGGTACGGTTCGCGTGCGATCAGCGTGACCTGCAGTCCGTGGCGCGCCGCGCTGACCGCGGCGGCGATCCCCGCCATTCCCCCGCCGACCACGAGGACGTCCGGCCGACACAGATCGTGACCGTTCGCCCGATAGGTGCACGGCGTCGTCGCGCGCGGCTCCGGCGGCCGCTGCGCGATCGCCGGCGCACGGGGAGCGGACGACGGGGGCGCGGACACGGAGCAACCCGCGACGCATAGGGCGCCGAGCGTGGCGAGCAGAGCGCGAAAAGACGGCATCAGACCTTTCGGGGGTTCCCGCGAGCGGTGATGTTTTCCGTTGCCCGTGCGAACGGCGCCGTGCACGCAGGGCTCGCACGGCAGGAGAGGAGGCGGTTTCGATCTCACCCGCCTCGCCGCAGAGGACGACTAGGCCGTCACGATCTTGGCAGCTTTCTCCAAGCCGAGCGCCGCGATCGACTGCTCGCGCATCTTGTACTTCTGGATCTTTCCGGTGACCGTCATCGGGAAGGCGTCGACGAAGCGGACGTAGCGCGGGATCTTGTAGTGCGCGATCTGGCCGCGGCAGTACTCGCGCACGTTCTCCTCGGTCAGCTCGGAGCCCGCGTGCACGACGATCCAGGCGCACAGCTCCTCGCCGAAGCGCTCGTCGGGGACGCCGATCACCTGCACGTCGCGGATCGCCGGGTGCGTGTAGAGATACTCCTCGATCTCGCGTGGGTAGACGTTCTCGCCGCCGCGGATCACCATGTCCTTGATCCGGCCGCTGATGTTGACGTAGCCGTCCTCGTCCATCACCGCGATGTCGCCGGTGTGCATGTAGCGTGCCGCGTCGATCGCCTCCGCGGTCGCATCGGGGTTCTCCCAGTAGCCGAGCATCACGGCGTAGCCGCGCGTGCACAGCTCGCCCGGCGTGTCGCGCGGGACGATCGCACCGTTCGCGTCGACGATCTTCACCTCGAGGTGCGGGTGGACGCGGCCGACGGTCCCGGTCCGCTTCTCGACCGGGTCGTCGGTGAGCGTCTGCGTCGAGACCGGCGAGGTCTCCGTCATCCCGTAGCAGATCGTCACCTCGGGCATGTGCATCTCCGTCTGCACGCGCTTCATCACCTCGAGCGGGCACGGGCTGCCCGCCATGATCCCCGTGCGCAAGCTCGAGAGGTCGTAGTCGGCGAAGGTCGGGAGCGAGAGCTCGGCGATGAACATCGTCGGTACGCCGTAGAGCGAGGTGCAGCGTTCGCGCTGCACCGCCTCGAGCGTCGCCGCCGGGTCGAACGTCGGTGCCGGGATCACGATCGCCGCGCCGTGCGTCGTGCACGCGAGGCTCCCGAGCACCATCCCGAAGCAGTGATAGAACGGGACCGGGATGCAGACGCGGTCGGCGTGCGTGTAGCGGCAGCCCTCGCCGATGAAGAAGCCGTTGTTGAGGATGTTGTGGTGTGAGAGCGTCGCACCTTTGGGGAACCCGGTCGTTCCCGAGGTGTACTGGATGTTGATCGCCTCGTCGAACTGGCAGCGCGCCTTGCGCGCGGCGAACGTGTCGGCGTCGCACGCCGCCGCCGCCGCGAGATACTCGTCCCAGGCGACCTCGTCGGCGTGCGGGCGCGCCTCGCCGATCACGACGACGGTGCGGAGCCCGGGGAGCGTCGCGCGCACCTCGCGGACCATCGCGAGGTATTCGCTCGTCTTGAAGCGGTCGAGCGTGAAGAGCGTGCTCACGCCGCTCTGCCGCAGCACGTACTCCAGCTCCGAGAGCCGGTACGCCGGGTTGACGTTGACGAGGATCGCGCCGACCTTCGCCGTCGCGTACTGCACGAGCACCCACTCGACGGAGTTGGGCGACCAGATCCCGACGCGCTCGCCGTGCTCGACGCCCTCGGCGACGAGCGCGCACGCGAGCCGGTCGGTCGCGGCGGCGAACGCCGCGTACGTCAGCCGCACGTCCTGCTGGACGCTGACGACGGCTTCGCTCTGGGGGAAGCTGCGGGCGAGACGATCGAGGTTGTCGCCGATCGTCTCTCCCAGGAGCGGCATCGAACTTGCTCCCTGCGCGTAGCTCGCGAGCGCCATCGGCCAACCTCCTTCGTGGCGCGGGGAAGCCGCGCCGGAGCGGGTACGTTCCCTTCCCTGCCGGAGCGAGCAGAGACCTTCGCGTAGGACAAGCGGAGGTCGCGCCACCCGCGGTCGAACCGACGGGCATGACGACGCTGGTGATTCCCCACGACGATCTGACGGCGGTGCGCCGGCGCCTGCACACCCATCCCGAGCTCTCGATGGTCGAGCACGACACGGCGGCATTCGTCGCCGCGGAGCTTGGCAAGCTGGGGCTCGACGAGGTCCGCACCGGGATCGGGGTGACGGGCGTGCTGGGAACGCTCAAAGGCGGCAAGCCCGGTCCGGTGACGCTGCTGCGCGCCGACATGGACGCGTTGCCGATCGTCGAGCTGAACGAGGTGCCGTACCGCTCGCAGCGCCAGGGCGTGATGCACGCCTGCGGCCACGACGGTCACGTCGCGATCCTGCTCGCCGCGGCGCGCACGCTCGCCGAACGGCGCGCCGAGGTCCCCGGGACGCTCGTGTTCTGCTTTCAGCCCGGTGAAGAAGGGCACGCCGGCGCGAAGAAGATGATCGACGACGGCGCGCTCGAGAACCCGCACGTCGAGCGCACCTTCGCGCTGCACCTGTACAGCGGGCTCGACGTCGGGAAGATCGGCGTGCGCGACGGCGCGTTCTTCGCCTCGGCCGACGAGTTCGATCTGGTGATCCGCGGCAAGGGCGGCCACGGCGCGATGCCGCAGCTCGCGGTCGATCCGATCGCGGCGGGTGCGTACGTCGTGACCTCGCTGCAGACGATCGTCAGCCGCGAGGTTGCGCCGAAGGATCCGGCGGTGATCACCGTCGGGCAGTTCGTGAGCGGGACGACGTTCAACGTGATCCCCGACCAGGCCGCGATGAAGGGAACGGTCCGCGCGTTCGACGCCGAAGTACGCCGCACGATGCCCGAGCGGATGGAGCGCATCCTCGCCGGCCTCGCGAGCGCGATGCGTTTCGAGTACGAGTTCGACTACCACTGGTCGTATCCGCCGACCGTCAACACCCGCGCGATCAACGACTTGGTGCGCGAGGTCGGCCGCCGCGAGCTCGGTGAGGACAACGTCGTCGAGCACGACATCGTGATGTGGGCGGAGGACATGTCCTTCATGCAGGAAGTGCGACCCGGCGCATACTTCATCGTCGGTTCGCGCGGTGGGGAATCGACGGCGTTCCCGCATCACAACGCACGCTTCGACATCGACGAGCGCGCCCTCGAGGTCGGCTATCGCATGATGGTTGCGCTGGGTCTGCGCGGTTGACGGCCGCAGGATTGCGGTTGGATTAGATTCGCACCGGCGTCACACCGCAGACTCAAACTTTTCTCAGCGAGCGAGCGTACTTTGGGGCGGAACCAACTCGCGTCGAGGAGAGATCGCGTGTACGCTCCCCAGATTCAGCCCGCTGCGGCTTCTGTCGTTCTGCGCCTCATCGGAGTCCTCGACGGCGACCTCGTCACGGCGTTCCAGACCCTCGAACGTGGTCTGGCCGCCGCGGCGGGCGCGACCGTCCTGGTCGACGTGCGCGATCTGCAAACCCTCGGCGAGGGCGAGATGAAGGCGCTGGCCGCCGCGATCCGCGCCGCTCGCGACGGGGGCCGGGACGTCCGGCTCGATGCCCGTTCCCTCCCCTGGCGCCGCCTGGTCAAGAGCGCGCTACCGGGACAACCTTCCGTCGATCAAGCGATTCGGAAGGCCGTTCGTCGAACCGTGATCCTCGCGCACAGTACAAAACGTAAGCGCAATTAGACGAAAGTCGAATGACGAACCGGGGGTACATGGACTAAGGTTGAACCCTTATGGTCCACGAAGAGCACGACGCCTGCGGGGTCGGCTTCCTCGCCGACCTGGCGCACCGCGCTTCCCATGAGGTCATCCGCCTCGCCCTGACTGCGGTCGGGGCGATGGAACATCGCGGGGCCCGGGCTGCCGACGGTCGCACGGGGGACGGAGCCGGCATCCTCTTGGAGACGCCCCGTACCCTTTACCTGCGCGAGCTTGCGAAAGCGCACATTCGCGTCCCCGAGCAGCACCTCGCGGCGGTCTGCGTATTTCTCCCGACCGAGCCCGGCCACGCGGCGGCGTTGCGCGCCCGCGTCGAGGCTGCGATCCGCGCCGAGGGCGTCAAGCCGATGCACTGGCGCGTCCCGCCGGTGGATCGTTCGATCTTGGGCGACCAGGCGATGGCGACGGCGCCGTCCTACGAGCAGTTGATCGTCGACGTCGGCCCGGGCAACGCGCGGGAGCGGATGCGCTCGGTGCGCCACGGGATCACCAAGGCGCTGCGCGAGGAAGGCGACGCGGCGACGCTGGTCAGCGCCTCGCCGACGACCGTCGTCTACAAGGGGATGCTCTCCTCGAGCGAGCTGGGCGACTACTTCGGCGACCTGCGCGACCCCGACATGGCCTCGCGCTTCGCCGTTTTCCATCAGCGCTTCAGCACGAACACCGCGCCGCGCTGGCGCCTGGTGCAGCCGTTCGGGATCGTCGCGCACAACGGCGAGATCGACACGATCACCGGCAACCGCGCGTGGATGCGCGCGCGCGGCGTCTACTCGCCGCGCTGGGCGAGCGACTCGCTCGACTTCGACAACGCGCTCGACGCGATGCTGGGCGCGGGCTACCGCGTGCACGAGGCCGTCGACGTGATGCTCTCGCCGACCGTCGACGACGAGCGGCTCAAGGCGTATTACGACGCGCACATCCCGACGGTCGAGCCGTGGGACGGCCCGGCGGCGATCGTCTTCGCCGACGGCGACGTCGTCGGCGCGGCGCTCGACCGCAGCGGCTTCCGGCCGATGCGCTGGGCGCGCACGGCGTCGGGGAAGGTGCTCGCCGCCTCCGAGGCCGGCGTCGTCGACTTCGGCGACGACCAGATCGTCGAGCGCGGACGCCTCGGCCCCGGCGAGCGCATCGTGGTGCGCTTCGCGACCGGCGAGCTGATCCGGCCCGACGCGTTCCGCGCGATGCGGCGCGAGCTGGCCGATTTCCGCGGCACCGTCAACTCGTGGGCCTTCGAGCCGCCGGTCGACGATGCGCCGCCGCTGGTCGATGCCGACGCGCTGCGGCGCGATCTCGTCCGCTTCGCCTTCACGAAGGACGAGGTGACGACGGTCGTCTCCGCGCTCGCCGGGGGCGCCGAGCCGATCTCGTCGATGGGCGACGACGCCTCGCTCGCATTCCTCGAGCGGCGCATGCCGATCACGACCTACCTGCGCCAGCGCTTCGCGCAGGTCACCAACCCGCCGATCGACGCGCTGCGTGAAGGCTTCGTCTTCGACGTGCGCGCTTGGGTCGGACGCGGCGCGACCGACGGCGACGTCCCGGCGAGCGGCAGCATCGTCTGCGTCGATTCCGGGGTCCTCGGCGAGACGGCGTTCGACGCGCTGGCGTACGACACGCGCCTGGTCCCGCACCGCATTGCGCTGGACTGCGCCGGGCCCGGCCTGCGCGCCCGCCTGACCGAGATCGCCGACGAAGCCGAGCGCGCGGTGCGCCATGGTGCGAGCTATCTCGTCCTGGACGACCGCGGTGCGGCGCTCCCCGTCCCCGCGATCCTCGCCGCCGGAGCCGTCCACCAGCGGCTGACCGAGGAAGGGCTGCGCATGCAGGCCTCGATCGCCGTCGCCGACGGGTTCGCACGCGACGCGCACAGCTGCGCCGCGGTGATCGCGGTCGGCGCGAACATCGTCACGCCGTGGCTCGCGGCGCGCGCCGCGGCGGTCGAGAACGGCTCCGACAAGCCGTTCCTCTCCGCGGTCCGCACCGGCCTGATCAAGGTGCTGGCGAAGCTCGGTATCTGCACGCTGCGCTCGTACATCGGCGCGCAGACCTTCGAGTCGCTCGGACTGCAGCGCGACGTCGTCGAGACGTGCTTCCCGGGGATGGCCGCGCACGTTCCCTCGCTCACGTTCGAGATGCTCGAAGAGGATCTGCGCGCGTGGGACGCGCTCGCCGCCGAAGGCGCCGAGCCGCCGCAGCGCGGGCTCTTCCGCTTCCGGCGCGACGGCGTGCGCCACGCCTTCGATCCCTCGCTGCTCAAGGATCTGCGCAAGACGATCGTCGCGCGCGACGAGGCGGCGTTCATGAAGATCTCGGACACGCTCGAGCAGCGTGCCGCGATCAGCCTGCGCGATCTGGTCGAACCGGTCGCGCTCGGCGATCCGATCCCGCTCGACCAGGTCGAGCCGGAGGAGAAGATCCTCGCGCGGTTCGTCACCGCCGCGATGTCGCTCGGCGCGCTCAGCCCCGAGGCGCACGACGCGGTCGCCGCGGGCGCGGCGCTCGCCGGCGCGCGCAGCAACGGCGGCGAGGGCGGCGAGAACCCGAAGGCCACCCTCAACACCGTCAAGCAGGTCGCCTCGGCGCGCTTCGGCGTCTCGCCGGAGTACCTCGCGACCGCCGAGGAGCTGGAGATCAAGATCGCCCAGGGCGCCAAGCCCGGTGAGGGCGGCCAGATCCCGGGGTTCAAGGTCACCGCCGAGATCGCGGTCCTGCGCGGCGCGGCGCCCGGGCAGCAGCTCGTCTCGCCACCGCCGCACCACGACATCTACTCGATCGAAGACCTCGCCCAGCTCATCTACGATCTGCGCCGCTCCAACCCGCGCGCGAAGATCGCGGTCAAGCTCGTCGCGCAGTCGGGGATCGGGTTCGTCGCCAGCGGCGTCGCGAAGGCGCGCGCCGACGTCGTTCACGTCGCCGGTCACGACGGCGGGACGGGCGCTTCTCCGCTCGCCTCGATCAAGCACGCGGGCCTGCCGTGGGAGCTGGGCCTGGTCGAGACGCATCACACGCTGGCCTCGAACGGGCTGCGCGGACGCGTCGCGATCCGCGTCGACGGCGGCTTCAAGACCGGCCGCGACGTGATCGTCGCCGCGATGCTCGGCGCCGACATGTTCGGCTTCGGCAGCGCGCTGCTCGTCGCGCTCGGCTGCATCTACGCGCGCCAGTGCCACCAGAACACCTGCCCGGTCGGGATCGCGACGCAGGACGCCGCCCTGCGCGGGAAGTTCCCCGGCTCGCCGGAGGACGCCGAGACGTTCCTGCGCTACGTCGCGCGCGACGTGCGCCGCCGTCTCGCCGCGCTCGGTGCGCCCTCGCTCGAGGCGCTGCGCGGCCGCAGCGACCTCGTGCGCCCGCGCTACGACCGCGTGGAGAACGTCGATCTCGACGAGGTGCTGCGTCTACCGGAGACGCGCACGCCGCGCGATGCCGCGCCGCGCGACGACGCGCACCTCGACGACCACGCGCTCCCCGGCGGGACGCAGAAGATCACCCCGGCCGATCGCGCCGTCGCAACGCGCCTGGCGTACGAGGTCGTCACCGCGCGGGCGCGCGGCGACGTGCTCGCGCCGCGCACGTACAACTACGTCGGCAGCGCCGGGCAGAGCTTCGGTGCCTTCCTCGCCGACCCGATCACCCTCGAGCTCGCGGGTGAGGCGAACGACGGCGTCGGCAAGGGGATGAGCGGCGGCGCGATCGTCGTGCGCGGCGCCGGCAAGGCCGACGAGCCGGCGATCGGCAACGCGTGCTTCTACGGCGCACGCGGCGGCGAGGCGTACATCCGCGGCGCCGCCGGCGAGCGGCTCGCGGTGCGCAACAGCGGCGCGACGATCGTCGTCGAGGGCGCCGGCGATCACGCCTGCGAGTACATGACCAAGGGCAGCGTCGCGATCCTGGGCGCGACGGGACGCAACCTCGCCAGCGGGATGACCGGCGGCGAGCTGTTCGTCCTGCGCGAGCACGT
This sequence comes from Candidatus Limnocylindria bacterium, assembly GCA_035493875.1. Lineage (GTDB taxonomy): Bacteria > Vulcanimicrobiota > Vulcanimicrobiia > Vulcanimicrobiales > Vulcanimicrobiaceae > Vulcanimicrobium. The sequence continues at coordinate 52,054 of DATJHK010000044.1, read as the reverse complement.
CGCGCGTCTGGGCCCGACGCCGCTCGTCGCGCACGACCTCGACGAGGGCGAGCGGACGCGGCTGCGCGGGCTGCTCGCGCGGCATGCGACCCGCACCGGCTCACCGCGGGCGCTGGCGCTGCTGGCTGAGGGGGAGAGCGCGCTCGATGCGTTCGTCCGGCTCGCCGTCGCCGTCCCGACGCCGGCTCCCGAAGCGGTCGCCGCCCCGCGCTGACGGGGCGGCGTTACCGTCAGGTTCCGGGCGGTTTCCGCTGCGTCGCGGAGGAGACCGCCTCGACGACCGAGTCGGCGGCCTTCTTTGCGGTATCGGCAAGGTTCTGGAGATGGGGCTGCGCTTGTGCGACGCCCTGCTCCAGGACGGTCTTGCCGGTCGCGATGAAGTCGCCGGCGTGGGACATCGCCGTGTTCAGCTGCTGCTGAACGGCCGCGCCGGCCTCCGGCGCCTGCTCGGCGAGCGTCTTTTGCAGATCGTGCGCTTTCGCGACGGCGTCGGCGATCAGGGGCTTCGCCTGCTCCTGACCCTTCGCGAGCGCGTCGGCCGCGATCTGCTGGAGTTGTTTCGCCTGATCGATCGCTTTGCTGAGGAAATCCATGCTTGTGCTCCGTTCAGGGCGCCCCCTCGCTGTCGTGGACGGTGAGAACCCAGCGCAGCGCCCGGGCGTATTGATCGAGCTCGCGCACCGTTCGGCGCAACCAGCGGAACGCGGCATCGGTTCGTTCCTCCGTACCGGCGCCCGCTTCGACGTGTTTCACGTAAGCGACGGCCCTCGCGAGCTGGCCCTCCACGGTGTCCCAGCGCTCGCGCAAGGTCGTTTCGGAAGCGTCCGGGAGACGGTCGAGGACGGGCGGGGCGGGCCGTGCCGAAAAACGCATAGCGAACTCCAGCCGCGCCAGCGCATAATCGCTTGAACCGCGGATGAAGCTCGCCAACAGATTGACGAGTCGAGGATTCATCGTGACGAAGGATGGGGCATGTCTGAACGCCGGTACGTGATCGTCGGAAACGGGTTCGCAGGAACCACGGCCGCGGAGCAGCTCCGCAAGGCCGATCCTTCCTGTTCGATCGTCCTCTTCGCCGACGAGCCGTATTGCCTCTATAACCGCATCGCGCTCCCTCCCATGCTTCGGGGCCAAGTGACCGAGCAGAAGGTCCTCATGCGCGACCTGGCCTGGCACGAGAAGCACAAGATCGACCTGCGGCTCTCGACGCGCGTCGAGAAGATCAACGTCGCGGAGAAGACCGTCGTGGCCGGGGGCCGCGAGGAGCCGTACGATGCGCTGCTGCTCGCGACGGGCGGGCGGCCGAACCCCGCGACCGCGCCGGGCGCGGCCGGGGCCGGGAACGTCTTCAACTTCCAGTACATGGACGACACGAAGGCGATCTCGCGCGCGCTCGAGACGGCGAAGGTCGCCGTCGCGGTCGGCGGCTCGTTCATCGCGTACGAGCTCGCCGAGGCGTTCGTCTCGCGCGGGGTCGAGACGCACTGGCTCATCCGCGGGCCGCGCTTCCTGCGTCGCATGCTCGACGAGGCCGCCGGTGAGCTGCTGCACGACGCGGCGCGCGCCGACGGCGTGCACCTGCACTTCGGCGAGGAAGTGACGGAGTTCGTGCGCGACAACGGCGCCGTCTCGAAGATCGTTACGACCAGCGGCGAGACGATCGCGACCGACCTCGTCGGCGTGGGCCTGGGTCTGACGATCAACACCGAGCTGTGCGAGGGGACGGGGATCCGGACGAAGACCGGGATCGTCACCGACGAGCACCTCGAGACCGACGTCAAGGGCATCTTCGCGGCGGGCGACTGCGCGGAGTTCTACGACCCGATCGCCGAGCAGCACTACCGCATGGGCACGTGGAACAGCGCCGGTGCGCACGGCAAGCTGGTCGCCGCGAACATGGCCGGCGACCGCAAGCACTTCGACACCGTGCCCGAGTACAGCTCGCTCGTGTTCAGCGGCCAGACGATCACGCAGTTCGGCCTCTCGCCCGAGTACCGCGACGACATCGAGACCGAGATGCACATCGATCGCGACAAGGGCTGGTACCGCGCGCTGTACTTCCTCGAGGGCCGCTTCGTCGGCGCCACGCTGATCGGCAAAGGCAACCGCGCCGGGAAGCGCCGCTACCTCGACGCGATCAAGTCGAAGCTGCGCTTCCAGGAGCACGAGCGCAAAGCGCTGCTGGACTGGACCGCGGAGTAACGCTCCGCCCTCGTCAGCGCGCCGCGGGGAACGGCTCGACGAAGCTCTCGCCGCCGCGGCCGGAGAGACGGCGCGCTGACCCGGCGGCTTCCGCCGGCGCGGCACCCACGGCCTCGCACGCGACGACGTGCGAGGCGCCGCTGGGCAGGTAGTGCGCGCCCTTCCCGCGTGCCGGCTAGTTGACGAGCCGTGTCTTTCGCCCCCCGCTCGATCGTCTTCATAGCGGGAGACACGATCGCGATGACCGTGCTTTCAGCTGGCGCTCGGCCGCGGAGGGCAGCATTGGACGAACAGACCTGGGAGAGGTTTTCAGAGCCGTTGAACTCGGATTCGCAAGCCGCGTTTCATCTCGTGAAAGGTGCGCTGACGATGCCGCTCTCACCGGGTAGGATGGTCGTAGTCGTGTCGAGCGGCACGGCGATCGACGGGTCACCTCTGTCCGGCGGATATGCGCTCGACGTGGACAACGTCGCTGCCGCGATCGGATAACGATGCAAGACGAGACGCTTGCATTGTTGCCGGCCATGGCGGAGGCTCGAGAGCGCTTCATGGAGCTCGTCGCCGAGTTGCGCCCCGAGCTCCATCGCTATTGCGCTCGCATGACCGGTTCGGTCTTCGATGGCGAGGACGTCGTGCAGGACACGCTGGCGAAAGCCTATTACGCGCTCGGCCAGATGAGGGAGCCGCCGAACCTCAAACCGTGGCTGTTCCGCATCGCGCACAACACCGCTACGGATTTTCTCAGACGCTACGATCGCAAACACGTGGAGCTCGTCCCCGAAGTGCCCGAGCGCGCCGAGCTCGACGAAGCCGGCGTCGATCCGGTGCTGATCGAAGCAGCCCTGACGGTTTTCGTCGAGCTTACGCCGGTGCAGCGCGGCGCCCTCATTCTCAAGGACGTTCTCGGGCACTCGCTCGAGGAGGTCGCGGCGACCATGCAAACGTCTGTCGGAGCCGTCAAGGCGGCGCTGTCCAGAGCACGTGCCAACATCGCTCGAACGTCGCCCGCCGTGCTTTCGCAGCGCGCACGGCCGGCCACCGCGGATGAGCGAGCGAACCTCCGGCGCTACGTGGACCTCTTCAACGATCGCAACTGGGACCGCCTTCGCGCGCTGCTTGGCGAGGAATCGCGACTTGATCAAGTATCCTTTGTGCAGCGGCGCACAGCGGATGCGCGGTACTTCGATCGCTACGCCGAGATCATCAAGACCGAAGACATTCGCGCCGAGGCGGGCCTCGTCGACGGCGTCGCCGCAATTGCGATGTTCCGTCCGGCATCGAGCCCCGAGCCGGCGTATTTCGTCCTGCTCGAATGGACGGGCGGCCGAATCTCGCTCATTCGCGATTTCCGCTACGTACCGTACATCGCGAGCGCTGCGCGCTTTTCACGAGCGGAGTGAATCGATCAGCGCGTTGGTACTTATTGCGAAACCCCGTATCTTGAGGTTCCCGCTCGATCGTCTTCATCACGAGAAAGGACGGAAGACGATGAGTGCACAGAACCAGAAAGGCGGACATCTCGCCATGAAAACACCTCCGATCGTGTCGCCGCAGGAGTGGGAAGCTGCGCGCGAGCAGCTGCTCGTGAAAGAGAAGGCCTTGACCCGCGCTCGTGACGCGCTGGCCGCCGAGCGTCGGCGGATGCCGTGGCTGGCGGTGGAGAAGAAGTACGAGTTCGACGGGCCGAAAGGCAAGGCGAGCCTGCTCGACGTGTTCGAAGGCCGCCGTCAGCTGATCGTGTACCGCGCCTTCTTCGAGCCAGGCGTGTTCGGCTGGCCCGAGCACGCCTGCCGCGGCTGCTCCATGGTGGCCGACCAGGTCGCCCATGTCGCCCACCTGAACGCCCGCGACACCACCCTCGCCTTCGTCTCGCGTGCGCCGCAGACGGACATCGAGCGCGTAAAGGCGCGGATGGGCTGGGAGATGCCGTGGTACACCATGACGGACGGCTTCGACGCCGACTTCGGCGTCGACGAGTGGCACGGCACGAACGTGTTCTTCCGCGACGGCGAGCGCATGTTCCGCACCTACTTCATCAACAACCGCGGCGACGAGCAGATGGGGAGCACCTGGAACTACCTCGACTTGACTCCGCTCGGGCGTCAGGAGGAGTGGGAGGACTCGCCGGAGGGCTACCCCCAGACCCCGCCTTACGCGTGGTGGAACTGGCACGACGAATATACCGCGGACACCTCGCCGGACCAGAAGTGGAGCGAGGTTGTGGAGTCCGCACTGGCGCTCCAGAACCGCGACAACCAGCACGGTGACGTCACGTGATCGTGCTCGCTCACATCCTCGGGATGCCGGTGGAGGAGCTCCTGGTGCCGTTGGCAAGCGGCGGGGTGGGGGCCGGGATGCTGCTGGTGCTCGCCTCGGTTCTGCCGCGCGTGCGACGCCGACGGAGCCCGCGCCGTGACGGACAAACACCACGCTGACGCCTCGATCGTGTGAGCTTCTTACGCGCGCTTTTGGTAGTTCGCGTTCGTCTGTTGCACGGTCAGCCCTTTGCTCTGCCCGTTGATGGAGGACGTCGCGACGTGGTTCGTGCCGTCGGGAAGTTTCGCGAACTGCGCCGTCATCGTCACTGCGTCCGACGGGCCGCTCAGGTAACTGGCGATGTTCATGCTGAGCAGCGCCTTTTGCTGGCGATCGAAGCTGAGTGTCACCGAGTCACCCGACTTCGCGTAGTTGTGGATCACGAGCGCGACGACCCCCGGCGTGCCGCCGGAGCCGAGCAGCACGTTTCCTTGCTCGTAGAGTTGCTGCAATCGCCCGGGGTCGAGCTGCGAATAGCTCTGGGCGAGGCTCGCGAGCTGCTGCCCGTACTGTTCGTACTCCTCGGTGATCCGGTGCTTGATCCCGAAGCGCCGGCCCTGTTGCGGCGCGCTCGCCGTGAGCGCGGTCTTGACCGGCTTGCCGTCCGCGCCGATCTGCACCTGGAACGCTTCCTGCTTTCGCACCTCGCCGTTGACGCTGATCGTCTCTTGCTGCTGCCAGGTGTATTGCGCGAGTGCTTGCTGGTTGCGCGTCATCGTCTCTTTGATCTCGGCGACCCGCTGCTGCAGTTCGGGATTCTGCGCGCTCGCACGCTGCGGCGCGGCGAGAGGCGCGGCGAGAACGAGCACGGCCAGCGCGATGCCGTGCAGCGGCGAGCGACGTGCGTAGCGTGTCATCGGCATTTCCTCGATGCGCGTCGATCACGACGTGCGGCAAAGCCACGGCTGCCTGCTGCGATCGGCGCAACCAGCGCGCGACTCCGTTCCGCAGGTACCCGGTTTAGTGCAGGACGAGCGGGAGCAGCAGCGGGGCGAGGAGCGCGGTGATCAGCGCGTTGAGGGCCATCGCGGCGGCGGCGGAGGCGCCGGCTTGCGGGTGGAGCGCGGCGGCGCGCGCGGTGCCGACCCCGTTCGCCGCGACCCCCAGACCGAGGCCGGTGTGGCGCGGATCGCCCGCCAAGCGCAGCGCGAGCGGCGCGAGCAGCGCGCCCAAGACCCCGCCCGCGACGGCGGCCGCGGCGGCGAGATGCGGGTCGGCGCCCAGGGTGCTCGCGATCGAGGCGGCGACCGGCGAGGTCGCGGTGCGCGGGGCAAGCGCGCGAATCACCGTGTCGGAGAGGCCGAAGGCGCGCCCGACGAACGCGGCGGCCACGAGCGCCGCCGCGGAACCCGCGACGATCCCCACCAGGCTCGGCGCGAGCGAGCGCAGCAGCGTGAGCCGTTCACGATAAAGCGGGAGCGCGAGCGCGACGACGGCGGGCGCGAGCAGCAGCACGAGCGGCTCCGTCCCCGTCCCGTACGCGCGCTGGAGGTGAAGCGCCGGGACCAGCACGGCGAGTACGACCGCCGTCGTGACGATCGGCGGGATCCGTGGGACCCGCAACGCCAGAAACCAGACGCCGAGGGTCAGCGCGAGGGCGAGGAGAGCCATGACGTGAGCCGGGCGGCGAAGACGGTGACGGCGAGCGAGACGACCGTCGCCACGCAGACGGTGACGGCGACCGCGGGGAGGGCGTGGCCGAGCGCGCGCAGCGGGGCGACCGCCTCGACCAGCAACGGGACGAAGAGCAGCGGCATGAGGCGGATCAGCCAATCCGCCGCCGGGAGCCGAAGCGCGTCGGCGGGACGGGCGCAGAGCCAGGCGACCAGCAGCACCGTGCCGAGCAGCGGGCCGGGGAGCGGCAGGTGTCCGACGGCAGCCAGCGCGTCGCCGGCGAGCGCCAAGGCTGCCAAAACGCCGAGCGAGGCGGCGGAAATTGCCACCGTGCGGAGCGCGCGAAGCCGGAACTTCTTTGGATACGGTATCCCAAAAACCGCCATCGCTGGCTAAGACGGCCGGCGCGGCTCTGGGGTTGCGGTCCACGGGAGGCAAGCGTCGCGGAGCGAAGCCTGCCTGCCCTCCCTGGGTGAAGGAGAAGCACCGTGGCTACGACCGATCCTCTGACCGCGCAGCGGCAGATCATGCTTTCGCTGGCGTATCTCGCCTATGCCGGCGAGACGCTTCCGCCGTTCCCGAGCCCCGACGCGCAGATCGCCGCGCTGATCGACGCGGCGCTGCAGAACACCGCGCAGTACCCCGTCATCGCGAACCGATGGACGCGCGTGTGGGGCCCGGTGACGTGGGCCGTCCCGGGCTCGAGCGGTCAGGACAACCTGCTGTACGTCGCCAAGGCAACCTCGCCGCCGACGGGTCTCGCGCAGTACGCGGTCGCGGTGCGCGGGACGAACGGCAAAGTCTACCTCGACTGGCTGATCGAGGACTTCGACGTGCTGCCGATGATGCCGTATCCGGGGAACGCGAGCGGCGGCAGCATCTCCGAGTCGACGAACATCGGGATCACGATCCTGCAGCAGATGGTCGATCCGACCTCGCAGCAGACGCTCTGGCAGTTCCTCACCTCGGAGATGAGCGCGCTCCCGCAAGGCACGAACGCCACGATCGCGTTCGTCGGGCACAGCTTGGGCGCGGCGCTCTCCTCGACGCTCGCGCTGCTCGCGCGCGATACGCAATCGACGTGGGATCCCAGCGGCGTCGCCACCGTCACGGCGACGAACTTCGCCGGACCGACCGCCGGCGATACGACCTTCGCAGCGTATCTCGCGCAGGCGTTCGCGATCAGCGGGACGGTGCCGTCGTGGTGGACCTCACCGTCGGTCACGCCCGCGTCGTTCTGCGACTTCGTGCGCCAGCCGCTCGACGTCGCGCCGCTGGCGTGGAATCAGTCGACGCTCGTCAACGTGCCCTCGCTTTACGAGAACATCGGCGTGAGCCTCGGCTGGGAGGACGACGCGGTCGCGACCGCGATCGTCACGCTCATCAACGAGTACGTCGGTCCCAACGACTACACGCAGCCGAACGCCTCGGCGCCGCAGCTCACGCCGATGAGCGATCCGAACATCCCCTCCAAAGGCGCGCCGGAAGGCTTGGACACCTTCGCCGAAGAGGCGGAGTGGCAGCACAGCATCGCCTACGCGGAGATCCTCGGCTGCGGAAGCCTCGTCAGCAGCGACAACGCGAACGTCCCGCCGGTGGTGAAGAAGCTGCACGCTGCGGCGCTCGCCAACGCCTGATCCTGGAGAGACGGCAAGGGACCGCGGCTTGGGAAGCCGCGGTCCCTTTCACGATCTTTCCGGTGAGCTTACTTCGCGGCGGCGGCCGTCTTCTCGTAGAGCGCCGCGAGCGCGCTGTGGTCGAGCTCCCCCTCGCCGCGCGCGATCAGCGCGTCGAAGCGGTCCTTCACCAAACCGGCGGCCGGGATCTCGATCCCGCGTTCCTCGGCGGAGCTGGTCGCGATGTTCATGTCCTTGCGGTGCAGCTTGCTCTTGAAGCCCGGCTGGAAGTTGTGGTCGAGCATCCGCTGGCCGTGCACGTCGAGGATCTTGCTCTGCGCGAAGCCGCCGAGCAACGCCGTGCGAACCGCCGCCGGATCGACGCCGGAGGCCCGCGCGAGCGCGAATGCTTCGGCGACCGCTTCGATCGTCACGCCGACGACGATCTGGTTGCAGGCTTTGGCGACCTGACCGGCACCGGTCTCGCCGATGCGCACGATGTTCTTGCCCATCGCCTGGAAGACCGGCTGCGCGCGGTCGAACGCCTCTTGCGGTCCGCCGATCATGATCGAGAGCGCGCCGTCGATCGCGCCCTTCTCGCCGCCGCTGACCGGGGCGTCGAGCGAGGTGACGCCCTTCTTGGCGAGCTCCGCGGCGATCGCACGCGTCGTCGCCGGCGCGATGGTGCTCATGTCGATCCAGAACGAGCCGCTCTTGATCCCTTGGGCGACGCCGTCGGTGCCCAGCACGACGCTCTCGACGTCGGGGGAGTCGGGGAGCATCGTGATGACGATCTCACTGCGCGACGCGACGTCGCGCGGCGAGGTGCCGGCGGTCGCGCCGAGCGCGACGAGTTCGTCGACCGGGCCGCGAGAGCGGTTCAGGACGACCAGCGGAAAGCCGGCTTTGAGCAGATTCTTCGCCATCGGCTTGCCCATGATGCCAAGGCCGATGAATCCGATCGTGGGTTGGGTCACCGTGTTACCTCACGAGGTTGCAGTGCGTCGATCCAAGCAAAACTCTGCGGAGCCGGGAGCGACGGGCGGTATTCGAGTCCGACCCACCCGGTATACCCCAGTCCGTCGAGCGCAGGAAGGATCCTTTCGTAGGCGAGCTCGCCGGTTCCGGGTTCATGGCGATCCGGGCTGTCGGCGATCTGCACGTGACCGATCCGACCGATCTGCGCGCGCAGCGTCGCGATGATGTTCCCCTCGGCGCGCTGCGCGTGGTAGCAGTCGTACTGCAATTTGAAGTTGGGTTCGCCGACCTCGTCGATGAGGGCGAGTCCTTCGGCCGTCGTCCCGATCAGGAAGCCGGGCGTGTCGATGCGATTGAGCGGCTCGATCACCAGGGTCACGCTGCTCTTCGCCAGCTCGCGCGCCGCGTAGCGCAGGTTCGCGACCATCGTCGTGCGCGCGAGCACCGGATCGAGCCCGGGGATCTCCAGGCCTACCAAGCAGTTGACGCGCGTGCACTCGAGCTCGCGCGCGCACCGGACCGCCGATGCGACGCCGGTCTTGAACTCCTCGACGCGCGAGGGATCGGAGGCGAAGCCGCGTTCGCCCGCGGCGAAGTCGCCCATCGGCAAGTTGAAGAGCGCCTGCTCGATCCCGTGACGCCGCAGTCGTGCGCGCAGGTCGGCGACGTCGGACTCGTACGGCGACATGTACTCGACGCCGCGGAAGCCGTTGGCGGCCGCGGCATCGATGCGTTCCGGGAGCGGGAGATCGGTGAACAGGAACGAGAGGTTCGCCGAGAAGCGGAGCATCAGTACACTTCCTTGATCGCTGCGATCGAGCTCCCCATCGCGGCGTTCTCCTTGTGCTCGGTCAGGATCTCCACCAGCGCGGGAACGCCCTGTTCGGTGGAGATCTGGCGCGCCCATTCCAGCGCGCCGGCGATCTCCTCGGGCCGCCGCACGCGCACGCCCTGCGCGCCCATCGCCTTCATCGCCGCGACGTGGTCCATCCCGTAGCCGTCCTCGCCGTAGCCGATCGTGACCTCGTAGTCCTGATCGAAGCCGAACGCGCCGCGCTCCGCCTGCCGAATCAGCCCGAGGTGCGCGTTGTTGACCATCACGATGACGAACGGCACGCGATGCTGCACCGCGACCGCGATCTCTTCCATCAGGAACTCGAACGAGTAGTCGCCGACGAGCGCGACGACCTCGCGCTCGGGCTGCGCGAGCTTGACCCCGGTTGCCGCGCTGATCTCCCAACCGAGCGGTCCGGCTTGCCCGCAGACGAAGTAGCGGCGCGGCTTGTAGGTGGTCTGGAACTGTCCCGACCAGATCTGATAGAGCCCGATCGCCGTGACCCACGTCGTGTCGGGGCCGTAGAAACGGTTCAGCTCGCCGAAGACGCGCGGCGCCTTGATCGGGACGGCGTCGAAGTCGGTCGAGCGGTTCATCGTCGCGCGCGCTTCGGTGACGCGCTTCGTCCACGCCTCGCGCTTGATGCCGTTGGGATACGCGCGCTTCGCCTCGGCGAGCAGCGCCTGCGCGGTCAGCTTCGCGTCGGCGACGATCCCGAGATCGGGCTCGAAGATGCGGCCGAGCTGCGTCGCCTCCACGTCGACGTGGATGAAGCGGCGGTTGCCGCGATACGTCGCGAGATCACCGGTGTGGCGCGTCGCGAAACGCGCGCCGATCGCGCAGACGACGTCGCTCTCGAGGAAGAGCGCGTTCGCGAACGGCTGGCTCGTCTGGATCCCGACGATCCCCATGTAGAGCGGGTGCGTCTCGTCGATCGTGCCTTTCCCCATCAGCGTCGGGCTGACGGGGATCTGCAGGTGCTCGGCGAGCGCGACGAGCGGCTCCCACGCCTCGGCGATGATCACGCCGCCGCCCGGCATCAGCACGGGGCGTTCGGCGTTCGCGAGCCATTCGACGGCGCGCTTGATCTTCGCGTTGCTCGGCGCCATCGGGAACACGGGGAGCGGCTCGTCCTCGGTGACGTCGTACGTGATGAGCTGCTGCTGGACGTCCTGCGGCAGGTCGATGTGCACCGGACCGGGCCGCCCTTCGCGCGCGATGCGGAACGCTTCGCGGAAGACCCACGGCACCTGCGCCGCCTCCTTGACGAGGAACGCCTTCTTCACGACCGGCTTGACGATCTCGCAGATGTCGACGGCCTGGAAGCCCTCGCGGTGGAGCTGCGAGACCGGGACCTGGCCCGAGATCGTGATGATCGGGATCGAGTCGGCCATCGCGGTGTAGAGGCCGGTGACGAAGTTCGTCCCGCCCGGGCCCGAGGTCGCGATCGCGATCCCGACCTTCCCGGTCGCGCGCGCGTAGCCGTCGGCGGCGTGGGTGGCGCCCTCCTCGTGGCGGGCGACGATGTGCCGGATCTTCGAACCGCGCAGCGCGTGGTAGAGCGGCAGAATCGAGGCGCCGGGGATCCCGAACGCCAGCTCGACGCCCTCGCTTTCGAGGACGCGGACGGCGGCTTCGGCAGCCGTGATCGTGCGGGGAGGTGCGGCCGGGGTGGTGGCGAGCATGGAGGTCCTCCGGTACGAGCGTGCGGTCCCTAACATGGGATACCGTATCCGAATGTAGAGGCAACCCTAGCGGGTCGGACTCCGCCTGTCAAGATGGGATACCGTATCCGGATTGACGGGCACGGTCGGGTGCGGTAGCGTGGGGGCATGCAGGGCAAGTCGTTGCAGCCGCTCCGGCGCGGACTTCCGCTCCGTGACCGGATTCACGACCGGCTCCGCGCGGCGATCATCTCGGGCGAGCTTCCGCCCGGGAGCCCGGTGATCGAGGCGGAGCTCGCCGCGAAGCTGGGCGCGAGCCGCACGCCGATCCGCGAGGCGCTACGCCGGCTCGAGTCGGAAGGACTGCTCGAGCCGCGCGGGCTGCGCGGGAGCGTCGTGCGCGCGCTCGACGCCTCGGAGGTCGCCTGCATCTTCGAGATTCGCGAGGCGCTCGAATCGCTCGCCGCGCGACGCGCCGCGCGCGCGATCCGCGAACCCGACCTGCGCAAGCTCGACGCGCTCGTCGATGCGATGCGCGAGGCGACCGACGATCCGAACGAGATGGAACGCGCCGACACCTCGTTCCACGACGTGATCCTCGCCAACGCCGAGGGCGACCGGCTCAAGAAGATGCTGACCGATCTGCGCGAGGAGCTGATCGCGTACCGGTTCCTCTCGCTCTCGGACGCGCCGCGCCGGCACGAGACGATCGGCGAGCACGAGGCGATCCTCACCGCGCTCCGTGCGCACGACGAGGACGAAGCGGCGGCGCGCACCGCGCACCACATCGCGCACGCGCGCTCCGCGGTGATGCGGCTGACCTCACCGGCAGCGAAGGCGAAGTCGACCGCCGGAGCGTCGGCCGCATCGTGACCGCGGCTCCGGCCGCGCCGGCGCTGCACGCGCGCTTCGCCGCGATCGTCGGCGAGCGCAACGTCGTTACGGCGCCGAGCGATCTGCGGACGTACGAGTGCGACGGGCTCTTGGGCTTTCGCATCCGCCCCGCCGCCGTCGTGCTGCCGGGAACGACCGAGGAGGTTGCGGCGTGCGTGCGGCTCGCGGGCGAGCTGGGGCTCCCGATCGTGCCGCGCGGCGCGGGGACCGGGCTGTCCGGCGGCGCGCTCCCGAGCGTCGGCTGCGTCGTGATCGGCCTTGCGCGGATGAAGAAGATCATCGAGGTCGATCTCCCGAACCGCATCGCGCGCGTGCAGCCCGGCGTCATCAACCTCGACATCACGCGCGCGCTCGGCGCCGACGGGTACTACTACGCACCCGACCCCAGCTCGCAGAGCGTCTGCACGATCGGCGGAAACGTCGCCGAGAACTCCGGCGGCGCACACTGCCTCAAGTACGGCTTCACCGTCAACCACGTCCTCGGGCTGACGGTCGTGCTCGCCGACGGCAGCGTCGCGCAGCTCGGCTCGCGCGCGGGCGAGCCCGATCCGCTCGGCTACGATCTGGTCGGCGTCGTCGTCGGCAGCGAAGGGATGCTGGGGATCGTCACCGAGGCGTTGGTGCGCGTGCTGCGCACCGCCGAGCGCGTGCAGACGCTCTTTGCGACGTTCCCGTCGACCGACGAGGCGGGGGACGCGGTTTCGCGGATCATCGGCTCGGGGATCGTCCCGGCCGCGATCGAGATGTGCGACAAGCTCGCGATCGAGGCGATCGTCGCGGCGACCGGGATCGACTGGCCGCTCGACGTCGGCGCGCTGCTGCTGATGGACGTCGACGGCGTCGCCGCCGAGGTCGAGGAGGTCGCCGCGCGCGCCGAACGGCACCTGCGCGACGCGGGCGCGCTGGAGATCCGCACCCCGAAGGACGACGCGGAGCGCGCCCTGGCCTGGAAAGGCCGCAAGGCCGCGTTCGCCGCGATGGGCCGTATCTCGCCGAACTATCACGTCCAGGACGGCGTGATCCCGCGCAAGGACATCGCGCCGGTGCTGCGCGAGATCGCCGCGCTCGGCGCGCAGGCGGGCCTGCGGATCGCGAACGTCTTTCATGCCGGCGACGGCAACCTGCACCCGCTCGTCCTCTACGACGGACGCGTCCCGGGAGAAGAAGCGAAGGCCGAGGAGGTCGCGGGAGAGATCCTGCGCGTCTGCCTGCGCTACGGCGGCTCGGTGACCGGCGAGCACGGTGTGGGCCACGACAAAGCGTGCTATCTGGGCGAACAGTTCAACGCCGACGACTTGGAGACGATGCAGCTGCTCCGTTCCGCGTTCGATCGCGAAGGAATCTTCAACCCCGACAAAGTGTTCCCGACGCCCCGCCTCTGCGGCGACAAACCCGGCGTCTACACCCCGCACGCCGCCGAACTCACCAGTGAGGCCGGCCGCGGATGACCACCTCGCACACCCAAGGTGACGAAGCGCTTCCGCGTCACGACGACATCGCGCCCCCGTGTCATGCTGAGCTTGTCGAAGCACGTCGTCTCCCTGAGCTTGTCGAAGGGATCACCGGTGTCGTGCCGCGCGCGATCGTCGCACCAACCAGTATCGCGGAATTGGCCGAGATCGTGCGCGCGCTGCACGACGAACGGAAAACGTTCGCCTTCGTCGGCGGCGGTACGGAACTGGAGCTCGGCAACCCGCCGCGCGCACTCGACACCGTCGTCCGCACCGACGCCCTCGACCGCATCATCGACTACGCCCCCGAAGATCAGACGATCACCGTCGAAGCGGGGATGTCGTTCGCGCAGCTCGACCGCGTCCTCGCCGAGCACGGGCAGATGCTCCCGCTCGACGTCCCCGACCGCGAGCGCTCCACCATCGGCGGCGCGATCGCGACGAACGCCTACGGCCCGCGCCGCCAGCGCTACGGCACGGCGAAGGACCTGATCGTCGGGATCGAGCTCGTCCGCCCCGACGGGACACGCGCGCGCGGCGGCGGGAAGGTCGTCAAGAACGTCGCCGGCTTCGACGTGCCGAAGCTCATGGTCGGTTCGCTGGGCACGCTCGGTGCGATCGCGACCGCGACGCTGCGCGTCTATCCGCTCCCCGAGACGCGCGGCGCGATTCGCCTGCACGCGGAACGCGGTGCGATACGCGACCTCGCCGCGGCCGTCGTGCGCCGGCGCCTGGAGCCGGCGGCGATGATCGATGACGTCTTGGTTTTCGAAGGCGTCGCGGCCGGCGTCGCCGCGCAGCTTGCGACGGTGCGGGAGATCGCCCGCGAGCTGACGCTGAGCGCGGAGGTGCTCGATGAGGCGGCCCTCGCCGAGATCGAAGCGCGCGATCTCACGGCGCGCGCGCACGGCGCATGGCGGATGAAGGAGACGTTTCGCCCCGCCGACGCCCCGGCGCCGCTCGCATTCGTTCCGCCGGACCGCGACGAGAGCTGGTATCCGTTGCTCGGCGTGCGGTTCACCTCGTTCGCCGAGGTCCAGGATGCCGTGCCTGACCGGATCGGCATGGGCTCGTTCCACGGCGTCGTGTTCGCAGCGGTGCCGCGCGTGCATCGAGGACGAGTCGACGCGTGGGGACCGCCGCCTCCGTCGTTCCCGCTGATCCTTGCGCTCAAGGAACGCTTCGATCCGCATCGCATCTGCAATCCCGGCCGCTTCGTCGGAGGGCTCTAGTGTCCGTCCCCGTGTCCGCTCCCGATACGCACGATGCGCCGGCTTCCGAGCGCAGCTATCGCGATCTGATCGCCGACTGCGTGCACTGCGGTTTTTGTCTCCCGGCGTGTCCGACGTACAACTCGTGGGGCGAGGAGATGGACTCGCCGCGCGGCCGCATCGACCTGATGAAGGGCGTCGCCGACGGTGCGATTCCGCTGGACGCGGTCGTCGGCGAGCACATCGACAAGTGCCTGGGCTGCATGGGATGCGTCACGGCATGTCCGTCCGGGGTGCGCTACGATCTGTTGATCGAGGCGACGCGGGCGAAGCTGGAGACGTCGCTGCCGCGGACGCCGTCCGATCGCGCGTTCCGCAATCTCGTCTTCGCGCTCTTCCCGTATCCGGGGCGGCTGCGCGCGCTCGCGCCGGGGCTGTGGCTCGCGACGAAGCTGGGGCTGACGCGACTCGCCGCGGGGCGGCTCGGGAAGCTGCTCCCGCCGCGCTTGCGGCAGCTGGCGACGATGGCGCCGCCGATCCGGCTGCGCGAGACGTTCGCGCCGCTGCCGGCGCGCACCGCGGCACAACGCGAACGACGCGCGCGCGTCGCGCTCATTGCGGGCTGCGTGCAGCGCACGTTCTTCCCCGGCGTCAACGCGGCGACGATCCGCGTCCTCGCCGCCGAGGGCTGCGAGGTGCTCGTCCCGCAAGGACAAGGCTGCTGCGGCGCGCTCTCGCTGCACAGCGGGCGTCTGGAGGAGGCGAAGGGCTTCGCGCGCGCGCTGATCGCGCACTTCGAGGCCGACGCGGTCGACGCGATCCTGATCAACGCGGCGGGCTGCGGCTCCTCGCTCAAGGAGTACGGCGATCTGCTGCACGACGACCCGTCCTGGCGCGAGCGCGCCGCCGCGTTCGCCGCGAAGGTGCGCGACGTGAACGAGTACCTCGCCACGCTCGAGCCGCGTGCGAAACGTCACCCGCTCTCACTGCGCGTCGCCTATCACGACGCGTGCCACCTCGCGCACGCGCAGGGCGTCCGCACGCAGCCCCGCCAGCTCTTGCGCACGATCCCGGAGCTGCTGCTGCTGGAGATCCCCGAGGGCGACCAGTGCTGCGGGAGCGCGGGCACCTACAATCTGTTCGAGCCGGCGTCGTCGCACGAGATCGGGATGCGCAAGGTCGACAACGTGCAGCGCGTCGCGCCGGATCTCGTCGCGAGCGCGAATCCCGGCTGCACGCTACAGATGCAGGCGATCGCGCGCGAGCGCGGCGTCGCGCTGCGCGCCGCGCATCCGATCGAACTGCTCGACGCGTCGATCGCGGGGCGTTCGTTGCGCTCCAGGCCTCCGTCGGCGAAACCTAGGTAGGTTTCTAGTACGGACTGTCACCCGATGGCTTGTCTCGAACGGTAGGGAGAAGAGGCTCCTCGCAGAAGGGAGCGGCCTCTAGATCACTTACGTCGAGCTCGGCAGAGGGTGTCCGGGACGGTGCGGGAGAGCAATCTCCGCGGCTAGCCGAGCTGGCGCCTGATGCCGTCTCGGCGATCTCACCAGGAGATCCCGACGTGGCCAACGTCACCGACCGGTCCGAGCTCAGCGAGGCGCTGGACGCGCAAGCGTTTCGCACGTTCACGATTCAGATCACGAACTCGAGCGGCACGCTCCTCGTGATTCAGAACTTCAGCCTCAGCGGCGGATCGTGGGTGCTGGCGCCGGAGGCTGGCTCCGCCGTCAACCCCGCGGACACCAAGTCGTTCAACAACTTCACGGATACCGCGTTCACCGGACTGGGCGGAACCATGGTCCTCGTCCCGTCGAACGGCGGCTCGATCTCGCTGGCCTGGAACTGGCCCTGGGGCGGCGTCGCGACCGGCTCCGCGACCGCGAGCAGCCTGAGCGGGATCAGCGTCTCCGCGAACGTGATCAACACGAACACCAACAACCCGACGCTGCAGGTCACCGTCCTCAACGCGCCGTCGTCGTGACGCGTCGCGCTGCGCTGCGCATCGGACGTGAGGGAGTCGCCGACTCCCTCGCGCCCGACGGCTCCGCCGCCCTTCCGGCGATCGCGTTCCTCGTCGATCTGCAGAACGGGTCGGGGACGACGCTCACCCTCCAGACGGCGACGCTGACGGCAGGGCTTTGGCTGCCGCCGGCGCCGCAGATCGCCGATCAGATCCTTCCCGGCGCGATGCCGCGTTACGTCAACGCTCCGGCGCAGTCGTTCAGCGGTCTGGGCGGTTCGCTGATCTTCGTCCCGATGACCGGCGGTTCGATCACGATCGGCTGGACGTGGCCCTCGGGGCAGGCGCCGCAAGCCGGCGCGTACGGACAGAACACCAGCCTGATCGTCCGCGGGCAGCTCATCAACGCCGGTACGGGCCAACCCAACTTTCAAGTTCAAGTCTCGACGAAGTAGAGGCGAGGCGGGAGACGTCGCATGTCCGGGGTGGGCAACTTCACGATCAGCACGAGCTTCCTCGCCGACGGCGGGGACGTCCCGGGCCCGTTCCTCTTCCCTCCGTGGTTCGACGCGTCGTCGGAGTCGGCGCTCGTGCTCGCGGTCCCCGGCGTCGCGGGGCCAAAGGCGCAGTCCGGGAGCGGCTGCGCGGTCCCGTCGAGCGGCGCGAACACCGATTTCGCCCTCACGGGCTGGAGTGTTTCGCCGAGCACGCAGCAGCTCAACGCGAACGTCTCGGTTGCCTCGACCCACCTCTACTCGATGACCGGCCGGGAGAAGTTGTACGACGCGTTCGTCGCGTTCAGCGCCGATCTCGTTTCGCTCGAAGCGTCCGGCTGCCTCACGGCCGGCGGCGCGCGTGTCCTCGCGGCGCGCGTCGCGCAGGCGCTCCCCCTGACGTTCGCCGAGACGCTGCAGTTCACGTACGGTCTGCGCTCCGATCTGCGCTGGCTGGACCTCTCGCCTGGGATGACGCTTCGCGTCGGCTACGGCGACTACGCGTACGTCGCGCCGGCGACCCAGCCCGGCGGGAAGCGCAACGCGTACGCGGGATCGGGGAGCGCGCTCCTCGCCGTGCGGCGCCGAGCCGACGCGACGCTCGGCTTCGACGCGTTCCTCGACGCGCTCGCGCGCCTGCAGATCCCAGGCGCGGGGCAGCAGATCGCCGGCGTCCTCGACCTCGAGGCACAGGGTGCGAGCGGCGCGTACGGACGCGTGATCTATCCGCCGCAGGTCGACGACGTGACGTACATCGCCTCGCCGCCCGACCCGCAGCGCAACGTCGCGCTCGTGTTCGCCGACTCGCCCGCCGACCTCGCGACGGCTACGGAGAGCTTCCTGGCGAACGGGAACACCGGCGGGGTCGGCAGCGCGGTGTTCTTCACCGGACGCGCCGCCGTGACGCCGCTCGTCACCGTCTACGTGAACGGCCAGGGGCTGCAGGTCGCGCTCGGGACGACGCTCGGCGATCTGATCGCGACGACCCTGACGATCACGCCGAGCGAGACCTACGCTGCGGTACCGCGCCCGTTCGGGCTCTCGCGCTGGGTGCAGCCGTCCCTGTTCAACCTGAACTTCGGCCCCAACGGGTTCGGCTCGACGAGCTTCGCGTTCTCGTCGTCGACGACGATCTCGCCGACGACGCACCTCTCGCAGTGGGACGTCCCGCTCTTCGCGGGCGACGTCGTCACGATGACCCTTCCGGTGGCGTCATGACGCGCCGCCGCTCCGGCGCGTTCCTCGCGCTCTGCGCCGCGGTCGCCGCGCTCTCGCTGGGTGCGCG
Source organism: Candidatus Limnocylindria bacterium (assembly GCA_035493875.1). Taxonomy (GTDB): domain Bacteria; phylum Vulcanimicrobiota; class Vulcanimicrobiia; order Vulcanimicrobiales; family Vulcanimicrobiaceae; genus Vulcanimicrobium. The sequence goes on along the minus strand of DATJHK010000044.1, from coordinate 33,531 downwards.
CGCATCCGCGGGCACCTTCAGCGTCTTCTCGCAGAACACGCTGCACATGGGGTGGGGCAAAGCGCCGTACCAAACCGACAAGAACGGGTACTTCAAGAACACCCTGATGGGGACGACCTACGACGTCATCCTCATGCAAGAGGTGATGCCGAAGCTCGGCGGGCTGAACACGGTGTGGCCGAACCCGCCGACCGGCTCGTACTACGTCTTCGAGTCCGCGGCGGCGGGGAAGAGCACGTATCGCGAAACCTACGGCACGCTGGTGAAGGCGAGCCTGGGGAACGTCGTCCTCCCGGTCGGCGGGGCGTCGTACACGTGCTATTCAGGCGCCGGGTTCTCGCGCCCGCCGTGCGGCGTCCTGGTGAAGATCGGTCAGGTCGGGACGTGGTTCCTCGACTACCACGCGATGTTCGGGAACGTGCACAACCGTGCGGCCGAGGTCGGGAACATGTCGACCGTCGTGGCGACGTTCGCGTCGATGTCGGTGAGCGGGACACAGTATTCGCGCGTCGTCGTCGGCGGTGACTGGAACTTCTCGAAGGCCGAGCTGGCGAAGATTCTCACCCTCGCGGGGACGACGCTCGATCCCGACACCGAGACGAGCCTGACGCCGACCGGCGCGCTCTCGTCGCGCTACGACCATTTTTGGTGCTCGAGCGGGGTCTCGTGCACGAACGCATCGGCGATCACCGCGCCGCCCTCGCCGTTCAACACGCTGCCGAAGTTTCGCGCCGGCGTCTCGGACCACGTCGGCGTGACGATCACCGTGACGTACTAAAGCGATGCGCACGATCGGTTCCGTTTCGTTCGCTGCGATCGTCGTCGCGGTCGCCGTCGCGGCGTCGGCGGCGGGCGCGCGTGAGCCCGCGACCGTTCCGCTGCGCGGCGGGGCGTTCGAGATGGGCGCGCTCCCGGGGACGTCGGGGTATCGCCTCGAGACGATCCCGCACACGGTCGTCCTCGCACCGTTCGCGATAGCACGGCGGGAGGTGACGAACGCGGAGTATGCCGCGTTTCTCGACGCGACCGTGCGCTCGCGCGACGAGCTCGCCCGGGACCTCGCCGTCGACGCCTCACCCGGCCTGCGCGTGACGGGACCCGGGCGGGTCGCGCCGGTCGACGGACGCGAGGACGAGCCGGTTACGGGCGCAACGTGGGACGGCGCGCGCGCCTATGCGCACTGGCTCTCGCAGGAGACGGGGAAAGCGTATGCGCTGCCGAGCGAGGCGCAATGGGAGTACGCGGCGCGGACCGCGGCGGCGACGCCGGGAACGACGATCGTCGGGATGCCGGGCGCGCTGTGGGAGTGGACCGACGACTGCTTCGACCTGCGCTTCTACCTGCACGCGCCGACGCGCGATCCTCGCGTGATCGATCCGCGGTGCGCGACGCCCGTCATCCGCGGCGGCCCGCTCGCCGACGAGGGCGGCCGCGGCTCGGCAGCGATGCGCGCCGACGCGTTCGCCGCCGGAAACCCGACGATCGGCTTCCGCGTCATGCACGCCGACGACGGCGGCGCGAGAAACGCCGTCGGTCCTCCGCCGCCGCTCGTGCCGCCGCCGCACGGCGCCGCGAGCGCGGACCGGAGCGTCGCGATCACGCTCGACCCGCCCCGCACCGCGCTCCCGATCGCCGTCGCGGCGGTCTTCGATCTTCCGGAAGAACGGCGCGCCGTCGCGCTCGCGTTTCGCGGGACGACGCGGATCGGCGGCCTCCCGCCGGGGCCGCTGCGGATCGCGTTCAGCACCACCGTCGCCGACGGCGGCTTCGAGCGCACCGTCGTCGTGCCGCCGCACGGAACGCTGCGGCTGCGGTTCGGCGCCGCGGAGCTCCTCCCGCGTCGCATCTCCGCGCCGCTGCGCGGCGTCCTGCGGCGTCCCGACGGAACCCCCGTCGCCGGCGCGACGGTCGTGTACGACGCCTATCCGGCGCGCGTCGAGACGCGCACCGCGGCCGACGGGTCGTTCACCGTCGCGAGCGCCGAGAAGATCGATGCGGTCCTCTTCGTCGACGTCCCCGGCGCGTCGCGCTTCACGCGCCTCCTCGCCGTCTCCGCCGCCGGTCCTCGGCGGCGCACCTTCGTCGTCTCGCCGCCCACGGAGGAACGGCGCTCGTGAACCTGCGACGTCTCGCCGCCGCCGCGCTCGCCGTGCTCGTTGCCGGCGCGGTGGTCATCTCACCCGCGCCCGCGCGCGCCGACTGGACGCCGATCCAGTACCAGTTCTGCAACGAGAGCTACACCCAAGACCAGCTCGAGTACGTGACCGAGCCGGTCCTCTCGGTCTATTCCGTGACGTTCGGCCAGGGCGGCTTCTTCGAGATCGCGCCGAGCACGAATTGGCTGACGAACACCGCGCAGTGGAGCATCGACCCGCGGGGATTCGCGACCGCGTCGATCGGGTTCACCGCTGCAGGTGCCTATCTGGTGTTCTTCCAGTTCACACCGTTCATCTGGGACGTCCGCTACGTCAACGTCACGGAGCCGAAGGTTGAGAGCGGTGTTTTCTTCCCGGACGGCGTGTACCCGAACGTGTACCTGCGCGTCAAGACCGAGAGCGGGACGCCGGTGAACGACGGGACCGAGGTCTCCTTCCCCGGGTGGTCCACCGACATCGATCCGTTCGAGGCAGTGACGCAGAACGGCGCCGTCCCGCTGGCCTGCGTCGCAAAAATGCGACAGGTCCTTCCGAGCCCGTACAAGCTCCCGAATCTGCTCAACGTCTTCATCGACTCCTCGCAAGGTTCGTACTGCGGTTACCTCAGCTGGCCGAGCGATCCGTCGAGCTCCGTCACCCTCGACGTCACGGTCAAGCCGAACGGCTGCACCGATATGCCGACGTCCCAGGGCGCGTTGCTCAACGCGTCGCCCGCGACGCGCTTCCCGCCGGGGCCGCGCTGATGGCCGACTTCGTGCGGTGGGGCGCGACCTCGCTCTACCTTCCGGACGGGATCCCGCTCGGCGACGCGCGGCTCGGCTACCTCCTCCCCGGCGCCACCGCGGAGCGGATCGGACTCGTCGCCGCGCTCGACGCCGAGCCCGGCTGGTTCATCTTCGTGCCCGCGTTCCCGACCGTCTCCGCGGTGCTCGACGACTTTCTGAAGGCGGCGACCGCGTTTCTCCAGGCGCCCGGGCGCGAGTACGTCCGATTCGCATGGTTCCAGCTCCCGGACGCGCGGCCGCTGCGCGCGCTGACGGTCGCGCTGACCGGAAGCGCGGGGGCGTGGACGACGCGCGACCGTGTCGACGTCGTGTTCGCGAACTACGCGCTGCGGCTCGCACGGTCGAACGCCGTCGCCGTCGACGACGCCGTCACGGGCCTGACCTTCACCGCGCCCGCCGGACAGCAGAACGCGCTGATCGCCTCGCCGCTCGGCCTTGGGCCGCAGACGACGTTCGCGATCGACGGCCCCGTCGCGCTCCCACTCGTCGTCGAGCACGGCGGCGGGTGCTTCGGCTTCGTCACGCACGCCGATCAGGCCGGCCTGACGAGCCTCGACGCGGGGATCCGGTACTTCGTCACCTCGTACGACACGCCGGGCTACGTCGACACGCAGCGCTATCCGGTGTTCGATCTCGCCGGCGGCGGCGCGGCGGCGGGCGACGCGACGAGCGTCTCGCTGACGGGGTGCTTCGATCCCGTCGATCAGACGAACGCCGCGCGGACCTTCCTGGGCGTCGCCGCCGACGCGCCGCTGCGGACGTACTACCGCAACGCGCTCGGCGAGGTGATCCGGGCGGCGCCGCGTCCGGACGCCGCGCTCGTCTTCCGGACCGTCCTCGCCGCGGTCCCCGACGGCGACGCGCCGCCGGACGACGGCGCCCCGTACTACCTCACGCCGATGGGCTCGTTCGAGATCGCGGTCGACGCGACGGCGACCGGTGCCGGGGCGTACCGCGCGACGCTCATGGCCGGGCTCTCGGGCGCGGAGTACGCCGGCCTCGCTGCAAGCGGCACGACGGTGCTGCGCTTCGAGCCCGACGGCGCCGCGTACGCACCCGCGACGTTCACGCTCTCGTCCGGCGACGAGGTGCGCGTGAGCTTCAGCGGTCTGAGCGCGGCGGCGACGACGTCGTACGCCAATCTCTTCGCCGAGGCGACCACGGCGGCGGGCGCGGCAGAGACGCTGACCTACTTCGCGCAGCCCGACGCGGCGGTGCTCCATCAGCCCGCAGGCGACGTCGAGCCGTCGTTCCTCTCGTACCTCGCGCTCCCCGCGGGCAGCCTCCCGCCGCTCGGCATCTCCGCACGAACCGTCGGCGCGACGGAGCCGCCGCCGTTCCCGCTCGCCCCGTATGCCGGGACCGCGCTGCCGGCCGTCTCGTTCTTCCGCGATCTCGAGCTCAAGCTGCTGAGCCCGGCGCGCCGCGCCGCGATCGCCGCGAGCGGTGCGCCGCCGCCGCGCGTTGCCGCCGCAGGCGACGGTGACGGCCGCTCGACGACGCCGCAGGGGTTGCTTCTCGAGCGCGCCGGCGGCGACTGGGCGACCCTCACGCTCGCGCAGTCGGTCCTCCCAAGCGGCGCGACCGAAGACCTCGTCCTGCATGACGTCCACGGGCCGCTGCGCGAGGCGCTGCAGAGCAACCAGCTCTTCCTGGTCGCCTCCGATGCGCAGCTGTTCTTGAGCTCGACGTCGGTTCCGTACGCGATGAGCCCGTTCGTCCGCGACGAGCTGGTCGCCGTCGCGCAGGTGCCGAAGACGATCGTCGACCGGCTCGCGGCGCTCGACGGGACGTCGTACGATCTGCTGGACGCGTACCGCGAGGCGCTGCTGCGGCAGCTCTCGCCGTACACGCTCACGACCGCGGCGATGACGCAGCTCGCGCTCGTCCCCGGCTTCCCGCTCTCGGTGATTCAGGCCCTCGCACCGCTGACGGGAACGACGTATCCGACGTACGACGCCATCGCCGCCGCGATCGCGACGAAGCTCGCCCCCGATGAAGTTGCGCAGTGGGGTCAGGTCGTGATCGGGTACGCCGCCGCCGGGTACGCGATGGACGGCGACCAGCCGGTGACCTACGGCGCCTCGATGCTGAACTACGGTTCGGTGTTCCGGCTCGTCGTCGGCGACTACACGTTCGACCTCTCGCCGTACATGTGGTCGACGTACCGCACGGTGTTGATCTTCAAGTTCGCGGCGGGCCGGCTGCGCGACCTGATCGACGACGTCACCGCGTGGGCGAACCCGACCGCCTTCAACGCGTCGGTCCCGGCGGTGCAGCAGCAGCTCCAGCAGATCGCCGCATCGGCCGATCCGGCCGATCCCGACATGCGCTTCTTCGTCGAGACCGTGCTCGACGATCCGGCCTGGAACGGGATCCTCGCGCTGAGCGCGCGCGTCCCGCTCGACGGTCTCCCGCAGCAGCTCGAAGGGCTCGCCGCGGGGATCGATCCCTCGCAGTTCACCGCGCACCACGTCGGGATCAGCGTCACCCCGATCGTGCCGGACGTGGAGAAGAAGCTCGTCGCCAAGCCGAGCACGATGTTCGGGCTGATCGACTACGAGTCGAGCGGGATCGTCGACACGACGCCCGCCTACCAATTCGAAGTCCTGCAGCTCAAGGTGCTCCTCGCCAACAGCGCGGTCGCCGACTTCGCGAGCCGCGTGCAGCTCCTCGCCAACGAGCTGTTCGACGAGGGAGCGAGCCTGCGCGGCGCGGCGACGAACGTCATCGAGTTCCTCGGCGCGTACGTCCGCAGCGGCGAGGACGGGTCGTACTTGTTCACCAACGACGCCGTGAACGTCTTCGACATGCCGACGAGCGCCGTGCTCGACCGGGTCGTCGTCTCGCGAGCGCAGTTCGTCACGCTCACGCCGCGGGCCGGCGCCGACGTCGAACAGGTGCAGACGAAGTTTCTCCTCGCGGGGACGATAGTCTTCCGCTCGATCCCGGGCATCGACGTCTTCTCGTTCGGCGCCGACGTTGCTGGCTCGAACGCAGGGCTCAGCTACACGAGCCTCGCGATCGACATGGAATTCGACGACCTCACGCCGTCGTACAAGACTTTCGCGTTCGACACGACGGCGGTCGCGTTCGACGTCGCGACGAGCACGGCGCGCGCCGGGAGCTTGTACGCGCACTTCCCGCTCCAACTGACGGGTCTAGCGGCCGGTGACGCCGAGACGCGCCCGGACAAGGCGAACTACATGCCCGTCAACACCCCGATGGCCGGGAGCGGCGGGCTGCGTGACCGCTGGTACGCGCTCACGTTCTCGCTCAACCTCGGGACGCCGGGGGCGCTCGCGGCGGAGATCGGGTTCACGGCGGGGTTCATCGCGGCGTGGTCCCCGGCCGGGGGCGCGCTCGCGGCCTTCGTCGGGCTCTCGATCCCCGGCGTGAAGAACGGGCGGCGGGCGATCAGCCTGCAAGGCGTCCTCACGCTCTCGTTCGGCGACCTGAACTTCGTCGTCAACGGGACGAGCTACATCCTCGAGATGCGGACGATCGCGCTCTCCGTCCTCGCGCTGACGTTCCCGCCGACGGGACAGACGAGCATCCTGCTCTTCGGCGATCCCAGCGGCGCCGACCGCGAGACCCTGGGCTGGTATGCCGCGTTCAACAAGCCCACCGGCAATCAGCAGAGCACGAAACCGCCGCTCGGGGGCCTCGCGCCGGGCGTCCTGCAGTGGGCCGAGCACGCGCGCCGCGAGGTCGTCGCGCTCGCCGACCTGCGCCCGCCGACCACGTAGCCGCTCTCGGGGAAGGGTCCGATGGACATCAACACGCTCCTCTCGCTGCTGCAGGGCTATCTCTCCGGGCAGACGCTGACGGTCCCGGCGAAGAACACGCTGCAGTCGCCGGCGATCGACGCGCTGCTCGCGAACGTCGCGTTCTACCCGGCGCAAGAGCTGAAGCTGACGCTCGATCCGGGGACGACGCTGCAGATCGTCGATGGGACGATTCCGGCGACGGGGATCTTCGATCAGGCGTTCCTCGGGCAGACCATGCCGCGCTCGACCGCGCGCTTCTTCGTGATCGGCGGCGTTGCGCAGCTCGTGCAGACGATCGAGTTCCCATCGACGTGGGCGTTTCCGCAGAGCTTCCCCGCGCTGGCAGGGAGCGTGCTCGACGCGGCGCGTTTCGCCGCCCCCGCGTTCGTCCTGGCCTCGGCGGAGTCGGCGCCGTACGCACCCGGGCTGAACTTCGAGGGTGTCGCCGATCTCGCGTCGCCGGGATTCGCGCCGTTCGCGTGGATCTGGCCGGGCGGCGCACAGCAGCGCCCGGTCGGGACGGTCGTGCTCCCGGCCGACGTCGCGAAGGACGTCCCCACGATCGCGCTCGCCGCCGCGCAGCGCTCGACGACCATCGTGATGCCCGGGGTGACCTACGATGCGGCGCTCACGGTGACGACCGCGCCGGCGTCGAGCAGCGACGCCGAGCCGACGATCGCGATCGGGATCGCGTCGACGCTCGACGCGGGAGGCGGGCTCGCGCCGTTCGCGCTCGACGGCGACTACGACCCCGTCAACGGGATCGTCACGCCTGCGCTGGAGGGACCGCCGGTGCGGCTCACCTCGCTCGACCAGCTCGTTGCGCTTGCCGGCGGCTCGTCGCTGAGCAATCTGATCCCGAGCCAATTCTCGCTGGGCGATCTGCTCCTCCTGACCGACCTGCGGCTGCAGCTCTTGGCGAGCCCGCCGCTCGGAGGGCTCGCCGCGATCGCGATGACCGTCGCGCTCGACGTCGAGTGGACGCTCGTCCCCGACCTGGTCACGCTCCAGCAGATCCGGCTGACGTTCGTCGTCGGGATGCCGACGACGGGACGCCTCTCGCTGACGGCCAGCATCGGCGGCCGCTTCATCCTCACCAACCCGGATAAGCCCGACGACGAGGCTCTCGTCGACCTCGCCGTTCTGCTCCCCTCGTTGATCTTCACCGGCTCGCTCGTCTCGGGAACGATCGACCTCGTCGGCGCGGTCGCGCATTTCTTCGGGAGCGCGCCGTCGCTCGACGCGCTCCTCCCGATCGTCGCGCTCGATTTCTCCGTCGACGTCGCGAACCGGACCTACGCGCTCGAGCGCGCGACGGTCAAGCCGTCCGACACGCTCGCGCTGACGATGGGCTCCGATCTGCCGGAGGCGGTCTCGATCCTCCAGCTGCAGGAGATCTCGCTCGCGCTGCGCCGCTCGCCGACGCTCTTCGCCGCGACGATCTCGGCGCTCGTCGAGCTCCTCGGGGCGACGTGGAACGTCACCGCGGCGTACACGGGGGCCGGCGGCTGGGTCTTCTCGGCGGCGCTCGCCAAGACGTGGAAGCTCCTCGAGCTGATCGAAGGGCCCAACGCGATCGTCCCCGCGAGCTGGAATCTCGCGCTGCCTTCGCAGTTCAAGCGCGCCGACGTCACGGCGCTCGCGTACTCGTACGACTTCGGCGCCTCGACGTTCAGCTTCACGGGAGCCGCCGAGCTGGAGCTCGTCCTCACCGACTCGCTGCGCTTCGAGATCGACGCCGGCGTGCAGGTCCGCTCGGCGCGCCCCGGCGGGAAGAATGCGCCGGCGCAGTACAGCGGAAGCGTCCGCGGGACGATCTCGCTCAACGACATCTCGCTGACGGTCGTCTACGCGTTCCAGCCGAACAACACGCAGATCTCGTTCATCTTCGAGCAGATCACCGGGACGTACGACACGAACAACGGCAACCCGTTCGTGCGCGTCGCGTTCGGCGACACGACGCTCGGCGGGATCCTGGAGTTCCTGATCGGCCTGGGCGGGCTCGGTCCGGCGAAGCTGCCGCCGCCGTGGGACGTCCTCAACTCGATCAGCCTGAACGGGCTGCAGATCACGATCTACCTGAACACCAAGGCGATCCAGGTCGTCTATCCGATCGGGCTCGACCTGGGCTTCATCAAGATCAACAAGATCACGCTGGACTACAAGACCGTCTACGGGCAGTCGCAGCTCGAGCTCTCGCTCGACGCATCGTTCCTCGGGCAGAGTTATCCGGCGTTGGGTTGGAATCCGACGACGCAGGCGCCGCCGCCGCTTCCCGGCGCCGGGTCCGCGCTTTTCGACCTGCAGTACTTCGCGCTCGGCCAGCACGTCGCGCTGCGGAACACCGATCCGTCCAAGCCGCTCGATACCGTCGGCAAGGTGATCGCGGCGCTGCGCAACGCGCTCACGCCCGTCCCGAACCCCAACGGCAACCCGCTCTCGCAGCTCCCCGGGCTCGCGTTCGACGCGTCGAGCAATTGGCTGATCGGCGCCCAGTTCACGATCGCCGGCACGTTCTCGATGAGCCTGGTCTTCAACGACCCGAACGTGTACGGGCTGCTGATCTCGCTTGCGGGCGAGAAGGCCGGGATCTTCAAAGGGCTGCAGTTCGAGATCCTCTACCGCAAGGTCACCGACTCGATCGGCGTCTACCACATCGAGCTCAAGCTCCCCGACGCGATGCGGCGGCTGCAGATGGGCTCGGTGACGATCACGCTTCCCGTCGTCGCGCTCGACATCTACACGAACGGCGACTTCCGGATCGACATGGGGTTCCCGGTGAGCCTGAACGACTTCTCGCGCTCGTTCGCGATCGAGGTCTTCCCGTTCGCCGGCGCCGGCGGCTTCTATTTCGCCAAGCTCAGCGGCGACACGTCGCTCAAGGTCCCCAAGATCGACAACGGCCGGTTCTCGCCGGTGATCGAGTTCGGGATCGCGCTCGCGGTCGGGCTCGGGAAGTCGATCTCGCTCGGGATCCTCTCGGGCGGGATCAGCATCACGATAAACGGGATGATCCAGGGCGTCTACGGCTCGTTCGAGCCGACCGACGCGCACGTCCCGAGCGCGACGTTCTTCTCGCTGAACGGGACCGTCGCGGTCGTCGGGAAGGTCTACGCGACGGTCAACTTCGGGATCGTCCAGGCCGACGTCTCGCTCACCGTCTACGCCGCCGTCAGCCTGCGGTTTCAGACCTACGAGCCGATCTTCATCGAGGTCAGCGCCGGGGTCGACGTCCGCGTCAGCATCAAGATCGTCTTCTTCCGGGTCAGCTTCAGCTTCAGCGCGACGATCCGCGAGTCGTTCACCATCGGCTCGCGTTCGACGCCGCCGTGGCACGTCGTCGCGGGAAGCGCGTCGGGTGGCGGGGCGCTCACCGCGCGGACCGGCGGCGAGCGCAGGCTGCGCGCGCAGCGCGGCGCACGCCGCCGCACGCTCCTCGCGCGCGAGGCGCATCCGCGCGTGCGGGCGCTGCGCGTTCGGCGCGCGCTTCCCGCCCGCTTCAGCGCCGCGGCGACGATCATGTCGGTCGAACCGATCACGATCTACGCGACCCCGGTCGTCACGAAGGCACGCACGAGCGACCTCGCCGCGCCCGGAACCCCGCGGCCGGTCCCCGATCCCGAGGTCGTCGCGCTCTCCGCGCTGCTCATGATCGAGAATGCGGTCGATGCGAGCGCGGTCACGCCCGAGGAGACGCTGCGCGTCGCGCAGGCGGGCGCGCAGAGCGACTTCAACCGCCTCCTCGCGCGCGTTCTGCGTTGGACGATCGAAACGCTCGGCGCGGGGTATCCGAGCGTGACGTCCGACGAGCTCGCCGCGATCGCGAACGCGCTGAACGAGGATTCGACGTTCGAGGGCATGTTCGGGAAGAAGAGCCTGAACGACTTCCTGACGGCGAACGTCGCGATCACGCTGCGGCCGCGGCCGACGAGCGGCGACCTGACGAGCGTCGCGTTCTTCCCGATGATCCCGGCGCTCTCGCTCACGACGCCGAACTATGGATTCGACTTCGGCGTCGACCGCCCGATCAGCGCAGCGCAGGAGTCGCTTATCGCCGAATATTTCAGCGAGCTCGCCGCCGACTACGCGAACCCGGTGGAGCAGAACCCGAGCGGTGCTCCGCCGCCTGCGCCCCGCGCGTTCGCGGCGCTGCAGGACGAGACGATCGCGACGTTCCTGTTCCGCCGCTGGTTCCTGCTCCTCGCGCAGGGCGCGGTGCAGGCCGCCTCCGAGCTCCTCGAGCGCTACGTCGACACGATCGACGATCCCGCGACCGCTTCGCTGGCGAGCATCGCGGCCGAATTCAGCGGCGTCACGTTCACGCACGTCTCGCACGACGGCGAGACGCTCGCCGGGCTCGCGCAGGAGTACGATGCGCTGCCGTCCGCGATCGTCGCCGCGAACCCCGGCGTCGACTTCGCCCACCTCGCCGGCGGGATCACGATCACGATCCCGGTTCAGGTCTTCGTGGCGTACTTCACGCGCCGCGGCGACACGCCGGCATCGATCGCCGACGAGTTCGGAACGACGGCCGCGGCCCTCGAAGCGGCGAACCCGCAAGCGACCTTCGGTCCGCCGAACACCGTTCTCGCGCCGGGGACTTCGCTGCGCGTCCCGGTCGAGGTGACGCCCTCGACGATCGTCGCGGCGAACGCCGGGACGACGGGGATCTTGCGGACGTGGGGTCCGCCGACGGGGCTCGTTGCCGGGGCCGGCGACCCGCAACGCCCCGTCTTCGCGAACGTCGTCTACCAGGTCGTCGACGGCGACTCGATCGATGCGGTCGCGAAGCGCTTCGGCGTCGACGTCTTCTCGCTGATGGGCGCGAACGCCGAGGTGAACGGACTGTTCCGGCCCGGCGGCGTGATCGCCCTCGGCGATCTGACGACGATCGCGCGGCCCGGCGACACGCTGCAGACGATCGCGACGTTCTACGGCCTCGCGGCGCGCGTCCCGGAGCTGCTCGCCGCCAACCCGTCCGGGATCCCGCTCGTCGCGCAACAAATGATCGTTCCGGGGAACCCCGACCGCGTCGCGCTCGCGCAGGGGACGACGCTCGTTGCGTTCGCGCAGGCGAACGCGACGAGCGTCGCCGAACTGCTCGCCGTCAACGCGGCGATCCTCGTCGTTCCCAACACCTCGATCGTGCTCCCGAAGGTCACCTACGCGACGACGGGGTCAACGATCTCCGTCGTCTACCTCGCGGTCGCCGGCGAGACGCTCGGCGAGCTGGCGGAACGGTTTCTCGGCGCGGACACGCCGGAGAACCAGGCGGCGATCCAGCACGAGAACCCGACCCTCGTGTTCCCGCTCGCGGCGCCTGCGGTCGTGACGATCGCGGCGCCGGAGACGCCCGCGAACCTCTTAGGGACGTTCGCCGTCCCGCCGCAGACCCTCGCCTCGCCGGCGAACACCGCGAACGTCGCGCTCCTCGCACCGCGCGCCGTCATGACGATCCCGCCGATCGAGCCGGTCGTCACCGCGAGCGACAGCTTCGAGACGCTCGCGCAACGCTACAACCTCACGCTCGACGAGGTCGCCGAGCAGCTCGCGACGACGCAAGGACTCTTCCGCGACGCCGATCCCGAGCTGCCGCAGATCGCGATCCCCTACGTCCCCGCGCTCGCGCTCGACCAGCTCGTCGCGGAGATCGCCGCGTCGTCCTCGGCGAACCAGACGTCGGCGATGGCGTCGCGCTTCCTGATGGCCGGGCTGCGGATCCCGAACCCCGCCGATCCGGCGTTCGTCGCGGATCCGCACGATCCGGCGCTGCGGACGTATCCGCTCCTCGCCCTGACGGGACAGGAGTTTCCCGCGCCGCTCAGCGACCCGGCGCAGTACACGCTCGCCTTCGACAAGACCGGCGACGCGTCGTGGCTGACCGTCCCGGGCGGGACCCTCTCGTTCGCGCTCTCGCCGGACGAAGCGGCGCAGGTGACCGAGTTCGCGTCGATCACGCTGCAGCCGAACGTCGTCCGCTGCGAGCGGATCGCGCTCTCGTCGACCGTTCGCGCCCAGCGCGCGCTCGAAACGTCGACGCACTGGCAGGCCGGTGAGAGTCCCGTCCTCCCCGCGACGGGCAACGCCGCCGGCGAGCCGACGCTCTGGCAGCTGCCCGACGCGCTGCGCACCGCGATCGCGCCGATCTCGCCCGACGGCGTCCCCTACGAGCTTGCGATCGTCACGCCTGCGCCCTCCGGTGCGCCGGCGGAGTCCCTCGTGCGCTCGGCGCGGTGGGCGACGACGGTCACGTTCACGATCGCACGCGTCCCATCGGAGAGCAATGAGGGGCCGAACCTCGCGGGGACGTTCCTCGTCGTCGGCGCCGATCAGCAGGGGACCGAGACGCTCCTCGCGCTGATGCGCGCCCTCGCTTCCGACGCGGCGACGCTCTACCTGCTCTACGCGCCCGACGCGAGCGATCCCAACGGCGGCGGCCTGGTCTCCGACGCGCTCGACCGCACGCAGGTCGTCCTGATGAAGACCAACCTCTCGACGCTCAGCAACGGGACGCCGACCGCCGCGCAGAGTGAGCGCGCGCTGCGCATGGCCGCGCTGACGGCGACGCCGTCGTACAGCGCCACGCTCGGAAAGGACGAGAGCCTCGCCTTCGTCGAGCTGCTGTGGGAGTGCAGCGTCGTCCGCTCGGGCGGCTTCTACCTGTCCTATCGCGCCTCGGACGGGACGTCGTTCCCCGACGCGATCTTCGACGGGAACGGGCAGACGACGATCACGCTCGTCGCGCTGCTCGACTCGCAGCCCTCGCTCGACGCAAGCCTCCTGCGGTCGCTCAACGACGCCGTCGTCGTCGGCGAGAACGTCGATTCGGCGCGTTCCACCCTCTTCGCGCGCGCCGCCGTGCACACGGTCGGACCGGGCGAGACGCTGGCGACGGTGGCGGCGAGCTTCCCGCTCGTCACGCCGTCCCCGACCGCCGGGTCCGTCGCGCAGGCGAACGCGACGGTGCACCACCTGCTCGACCCGCAGCAGACGATCCTCGTCAAGGGCGTCGCGGTTCCGATCGGCCCGCTCGACACGTTCGCGAGCATCGCGCTCGCGCACGGGACCGATCCCTCGGCGCTCGGGACGGAGAACGCGTCCCGGCCGATCCTCCAGGCGGGCGCGCTCGTGCAGCCGCTCGACGGGATGTTGACCGCCGCCGCGACGCAGCGGCCCGGGAACAGCGGCTTCTTCGTCGCGCGCGTCGACCCGCAGCAGCCGCCGACGGAAGGCCGGGCGCTCGGGAGCAGCGATGCACAGAGCGAGGTCGACACGCTCTTCAACCTGCTCGGCTTCTCGATCGTCGCGAACGCGACGTTCTCGGCAAGCGGCGAAGGGATCCCCGTCGGACCGACGCACGCCGAGGGGGATCCGAACTGGAACTACCTGCAGACGCTCGCGGCGTACGCGTTCGCGCGACCCGAGCCGCTGCTGCAGATCGTCCCCGCGTCGCTCGCGCTTCCGCCCGCCGACGAGAACCCGTACGCCGGGATCGCGGCGGGGAGCGACCTCGACCTCGACCTCGTCTTCCACGACGTCCATGGCAACCTGCCCGGGATCGCCGCGCTGCGGCCGCCGATCCCCGTCGGTTACACCGACGATCTCCTCCCCGTCTCGAGCTGGCCGAGCACCGCGACCTCGTATGCGTTCGGCGTGGTCGACGGTGCCGCCGCGCTGGCCGTCGACTGGCGGTTCAGCGCCGCGGTTTACATGCCGGCGCCGGGCGCGGACTATCCGGTCACGCACGACAAGGCGCGCGTCGATCGTCAGCAGATCGTCACCGCGTATTACCAGACGCGAATGCCCGACGTTCGCTTCGGGCTCGAGACGTCGATCGCGAACCTCCAGGGCGACGTCGATGCGCGCGCCGCGGAGATCCTTCTCGCGCTGCAGGGATACCTCGCCGACACGTACGTCTTCACGACGAACGCCGCGGCGCTCCCCGCCGTCGAGGTCGCGACGGCCGGCGGATCGACGCCGGACACGCTCGCGAGCGTCGCGGCGGCCTACGAAACGGTCCCCGGGACGCTCGCGCAGGCGAACGCGAACGCCGACGCGACGGCGCTGCTGGGCGCACATGCGCAGGTGAACATTCCGCGCTACTATCGCGTCGCGACCGGCGACACGCTGCGCGGGATCGCGACGGCGATCCTGCCGAACGGGACCGAGCCCGAGCGCGTCGCACTCGTGCGCGCGATCGGCGCGGCGAACGCCGCCCTCCCGCTCCTCGCGGGGACCGCGCTGATCGCGAAGGCGCGCGCGGTGACGATCGTGCCGCGCGACGGCGATCTCGCAAGCGTCTCGGCGATCGCGGCCTCGCAAGGTGCGGCGATCCTCGGCGATCCGCTCTCCGGGCTGACGGGGATCGGGACGGCGAACGGCCCCGTCGTCCTCGGGGCCGGTATCACGCTCGCATACCAGGATTGCCCCTCCCTGGTCGTCGGCACGCACCAGTCGCTCTCCGACGTCGTCGCGATCTTCCGGGAAACGGCCGCGACCGCCGACGCCGACGGCGTCGCGCAGACGAACCGCTTCGTGCAGCGCTTCTTCGCCGACGATCAGATCGTGACGCTGCCGAGCTACGTCGCGCGGCCGGACGACACGCTCGCGAGCGTCGCGCAGGCGATCGGGACGGCCGGAACCGGCGACCCGCCGGCGGCGCAGCTGCTGGTCGACAACATCGACGTCGCCGACGTCTTCCCGCCGGGGACCGCGCTCTTCTTGGGGCTGACGACGTACGCGGTGCAGGAAGGCGACACGCTGCAGAGCATCGCCGACGCGTTCGCGATCACGATCGAGGATCTCGGCGCGCGCAACGCGATCCTCCCGCTCCAGCCGAACCAGATGCTGCGCATCCCGTTCCTGGTCGACGCGCGCGCCGTCGCGACCTCGACGTACCGTGCCGACGGAAGCGAGTCGATCGCCGCGATCCTCGAAGCGTACGCGGCGTGGAAGAACGACCCCGGAGCGCTCGCCGAATTCACCGCGCTCAACCGCTACGTCGCGGCGCTGTTCGATCCGGCCAAACCGATCACGATCGGGACGAAGACGGTTCACCCCACGCTCGCATCGACGATCGACACGCTCGCGCCGTCGTTCGGGCTCGAACCGCTCGCGTTCGTCACGACGATCGCACCGACGCCGGGCTATCTGCGCGCCGGCGCGACGTTGTTCGCCGTCGCGATGACCGCGAGCGCGAACGAGACCCTCGCCGACGTCGCGCAGCGCTACCGCTGCACCGTCGGCGAGCTGGCCGACGCGAACGCCTCGGTCTACGGCCTGGTCGCGTCCGGTCAGACCGTCGTCGTCGGCGGCTACTCCGTCCCGACGGGCGAGGCGGAAACGTTCACGACGCTCGCGGCGCGCGTGAACGCCGCGCGCGCCGCGAACGCCGAACCGCCCTGGATCGCGCCGGCCGACGTCGCCGCGGCGAACCCGCAGCTGCGCCTGCAAGCGGCGACGCTCGTCTCGCCGGTGCGCGGGATCGAGATCACCGTGCCCGCGGTCGCGCGCTACGACGCGGCGATCGCGCCGGTCACCGTTACGCTCACGCAGACGCGCGAGATCGAGCTCGTCGATCCCGAGTTCACCGCGGTCCCGTCGGTCTTCAGCGCGTCGGTCGCCGTCGCCCCGCAGCCCTCGGTCCCGGGATCCGGGAGTACCGACGAGGATCCGCTGTTCTCGCTGCGCATGTTCGCCGAGCGCTTCGAGGCGGCGTTCCCCGGCCTCAAGCTCGCGACCGGCGCCGACGCCGACTACGGGCTCGACGCCGAGCGCGCGGCGTGCGGTACCGTCGTCCCCACCACGCGCGGCGCCGCGGCGCGCGCGGCCGCCGCGGGCGCACCCGATCCGCTCGCGAACCGCCGGCTGTGGACCGTCAACCTCGGGACGAACGGCGCGCAGAGCGCGCGCTTCAACTACGACGTCCGTCGCGAGGGCGTGCAGTTCTACGCCTATCCCCCGCTCACGACGTCCCTCTGGGACTCGGGCGACATGACGGTCCAGGAATACGTCGGCGGCGAGGGCCTCACCGGGAGCAAGACTCATCGTTTCGAGGCCTCCGAGCCCGACCAGTGGGCGCGCGTCTTCCTCGCGACCATCGACGGCGTGCTGACGCCCGCGTCCGCCGCGAACCTCTACACGGTCCCCGCACAGGGCGGCGGGAAGCCGCCGCTCGACGCGATCCTCGATGCGAAGAACGATCTCGCGGCTTCCCTGCGCGATGAGCTGATCACGATCTTCGGCGACGGCGACGCCGACGGGCTGACGGCGGCGCGCGAGCGATTCTATCAGGAGCTGCTCGTCGAGATCGCCTCGGCCTACGCCGACGAGGTTCTCGTGCAGTACCCGTTCACGATCGCGTCGGGGTGCACGAACGCCGAAGTCGCCGCGCGGCTCTCCGGCAAGCCGCTCGCAAAGACGTACCGCACGCCGCAGACCGGTGCGGTCAACGTCGGCGACGTGGCGCTCGCGCTCGGTGTGAGCGTGACCTACCTCGAGGACACGATCGCGACGATGCACTTCCTCGTCGCGCCGCAGGTCGCGACGACGCTCGACGGACGCAGCTACACGACCGGAAACGACGACACGCTCGCGTCGCTCGCCGCATTCTACGGCGTGACCCTCGCCGATCTCGTCGCGCAGATCGAGATCGTCACGCCCGGCGCAGGGCTGCTGCGCAACGACGCGGTCGTCAACGTCACCCGAATCGCCCGGCCGATCACCGCGGGACAGACGCTCGTCGCGCTCGCGACGGCGATGGGCGGGACGGTCATCGAGGTCGTCCGCGCGAACGCCGAGCTCCCGCACGTCTTCGCCGCCGGCTCCTCCGTCTCGCTCCCCGGCTATCCGACCGTCGCCGTCCCGGCCGCCGGCTCGTTCGCGAGCGTCGCCGCGGAGCTGACGATCTCGCTCGACGCGCTCGGTGCCGGGCTGTGGAACGCCGACGTGACCGCCGCGGCGAACGCGTACGTCCTCGATGCCGGCGCCGGCATCGTCCTCACGCTTCTCGCGGCCCCCCCGCCGTATACGTTCACCACCGGAAAGGTGCCGCTCGCGAACGGCACGTCGTACTTGACCTCGATCTTCGACGTCAAGGACGCCGGGCTCGAGCGCTCGGTGTTCCTCGACCTCGCGTACGCGATCACCGAGATGGAGTACGACATCGTCCAAGACGAGAACGCGCTCGGTGCGTACCAGGCCTCGTCGTGGCTCTCGTTCGTCCTCCCGATCCTCCTCGACGACCCGGCGACGCCCAACGACGGCGATCTCGGCCCGGCCGAGATCCCGATTCCGCTGCGCGCGTACCCGCAGCCGTTCGTCCTCGACAACGCACAGGCCGAGTATCCGAACGCGGGGAACGGCGAGGGCGACACGATCTTCGAATGGAGCTACGCGTTCCGTACGGCGCGCACGATGGCGCCGCAGGACACCGCCGGGCTCTCCGCGGTCTTCAACGTCCCCGACGCCGGCGGCGCCAGCGCGTTCGCGCTCGCGGCTGCGGCGAACCGCGATCCGCTCTTCCGTCAGCTCGCGCAGTTCGCCTACGTGTACCCCGCGCTCTCCGCCGATCTCGCGCTCCTCGGGCTGGCCGAGCGCGACGCCGTGCAGACCAAACGCGTCACGTCGGCGGTTACGACCCTCGTCACGCTCGCGCAGCGGATCGCGGCGGCGTGGCGCCCGACCCCGCAGGTGCGCGGTGCGCTCCCCGCGGGCGGCGATCTCTACACGTTCCGCCTCCAGACGATCATCGACGAGAGCCGTCCCGCGGAGTACGCGTACCTCCTGCTCGATCAGCCGACCGGTGCCCCGGACTTCGCGTTCACCCTCCCGCTCTCGTACACGTCGGACCTCGTCGCGGGACCCCTCGACGCGCAGATGCGCGCGGCGTTCGCCAAGCAGGGGTACCCGCTGTCGGCCAACGCGTTCGTCACCGTCGTCACCTCGGGCGCGACGTGGACGATCACCGACGCCGACGAGGACCTCACGTTCGTCCTCACCGCGGGATCGACGTCGATCGTCGTCGCGCGCGCGTACTTGTGGCCCGTTCTCGCCGGCGACGACGGGACGGCGTATCCCGCGAGCCAGATCGGCGCGTCGACGCTCTACACCTTCGGCGGAAGCGTCGAGGACGCGCTGCGCCTGCGGGTCACGTTCGACCGAATGCAGGTCATCGGGAAGCAGAACGCGATCGCCGGAATGTCGGTGACGCGCAACGCGAACCTCGTGCCCGGCCGTACCACCGACGCCGCGTTCGTCTACGAGACGCCGGTCGTCGCGCTACCCGGCGTGACGACGCCAAGCTCGGTGATCGCCGACCCGGTCGATCTGCGATCGTATCTTCCTGCGGGCGCGAGCGATCTCGCCGCAGCGCTCGGCGGCTTCTTCGACGTCGTCTTCGGCGCGCAGATCGTCGCGGAGCCGGGGAGCTCGCGGCAAATCGCGATCGAGGGCGTCTACGCGTACCCCATCGCAAGCGACAACCCGGTTCCGGTGCGGTTCCCCCTCGCGCTCGTCCCGCAGTACGACTACGCCGTGTCGACCGACGGCGATCCGGCGAACCCGAGCAGCTTCGTCGCGCGGTTCGCCGCGTTCGTCGCCGCGCAGGCCGAGGCGGCGGGGATCCCGGCGGCGACCGGCGCGTTCGCGTTCCGTTTCACGGTGTACTCCACGCTCGCAGGGGGGACCGGAGCGCGCCCGCTGCTGCGATTCGACGATCTCGTCTTCACGCGCGAGACGGTGGCCGCAGCCGCGCCGCGCCGACCACTGCTGCGCAGCTGACTGCGCTTCCTCGATCCTCGCGACCATCGAAGTCACTACGAACGAGATATACCAGTTCCGGCATCGCAAGTCGCATCAACTCCGTGCGCTCCCATGCGGCGAGCTGCAACAGAGAACAGAGACGAACGAGCAACTGTGTCGAGAACGCCGCTGGCGCACCGCCTTCGAATCTCGCGTACCATTGTCGCGAGATCCCGAGATGCTCGGCGAGCTCTTCCTGCGTCACGGGCCTCCCGATCCGCGTCGGAAAACGCCGAGACTCGCCGAGGACGTGCGACTCGGGGTCGAGCCGCAGGCGCCGCTCGCGAACGAAGCGATGGAACTCTCCGCGCGCTGTGACTCCCTCCGACTCGACGACCGTTGCCATGGCGGCTCTGAATTGGCCCATGAGGATCACGCTATTTTCGTGCAAGCGAAACGAAGGCTCATCGACGGCTCGAACGCTTGATGCTAGGGGCGGTTGCCCGCGTCGATGAGGTACGCACGCTCGCGGGCAAGCATACGAAGCCCGTCGGGTCGGCGGCGATGCTCGATGGAGCGCTCCCAGATCGTCGATTCGTACCCCGTGGGAACCTGAGGGTAGGCCCGTTCAAAGCCAAGCGCCAGCAAGACGTCGCGATTGTCGGCGACGGGGCTAAGTCCTCGGCGCAAGAGCGTGACCAATTCCTCGGCAGAGTGCACGGTCTTCATTCCGGTTCCTCAAGGAGTTGCGAAAAGAGATGTGGTTTGGGTTACGTTCCGAGAGCGGCGCGGATCCGCTCGAGTAAGACGTTGTCGTTGAACGGCTTTTCCAGGAAATCGAGGGCGCCGGCTTTCGTGGCACGCATTCGCGTCCTTGTGTCTCCATACGCCGTGATGAAGATGATCGGTATCCGGCAACCGTCTTCTGCCAGTCTGGCTTGGAGGTCCAAGCCCTTCATCCCGGGCATTTCGATGTCACAAATCAGGCAAGCAGTCTCACTTCGTTGGCCGGAACCCAAGAATTCTTCCGCTGAGGCAAACGATCGAGGCAGTAATCCAGCCACTTTCAGGACACCGTGAACAGCTTTGCGAACGTCTTCATCATCGTCCACGATGGCGATCGACTTCGTCTTGCGCTGCGTCGGCTTCATCAACGAGAAGATAGCATTGGGACGAAGCAGTCTCAATTATGCTTGAATGGGGGTGCAGTTATACTTTGGTGTAAGGCCGCAGGACGGGCTACCTCCTCCGCACCCTACCTTGCGCCGGCGCGGGCGCAGACCGAGGCCTAGTGCCCAGTCTCGCTCGAGGCCTTCAACTTCTCCGCCATCAGCACTAGGTCGGCCAAAGACGAAGCCGCCATCTTGCGCATGACGTTACCGCGATGGACCTTCACGGTAATCTCGCTGACACCGATCTCGACGGCAATCGTCTTGTTGAGGCGACCAGTGACCACGAGTGCCATGACTTCGCGCTCGCGCTGTGTCAGGGAGTTGAAGCGCTCGCGGAGCTCGGCGGCGGCCTTTTCCTTGGCGCGCTGAACGCGATCCTGCTCGAGTCCTGATTGGACCGCATTGAGGAGATCCTGATCGCGAAACGGTTTCGTCAGAAACTCGATGGCGCCGCCTTTGATCGCCTCTACCGACATGGGAATGTCCCCGTGTCCCGTGATGAAGATGATGGGCAGATGGAGGCCGGCGCCGGAGAGATCACGCTGAAACTCCAGCCCGCTCTTGCCGGGCAATCTCACATCAAGTACCAGGCAGGTCGGGCCGTCCGATCGGCCGGCTTGCATGAACTCGGAAACGGAACCATGTAACCTGGCTTTGAGGCCCACCGATCGCAGAAGCCTTCCTAAAGCTTCCCGTACTTCGGCGTCGTCGTCGATCACGATAACCGTCTCAGGCGCTTCAGGCATGGCATACGCCGGCGATGATCATGAGGCGAGGTGTTCCTCGCACCTGGTCCGACGTCGAACACACCCCGCGGCCGAGAGGTCGACGTTAAGCCCTCTGCCGTTACGTTCCGAGAGCGGCACGGATCCGCTCGAGTAAGACGTTGTCGTCGAACGGCTTTTGCAGGAAATCAAGAGCGCCGGCATTCATGGCGCGCGTTCGGGTCCTCGTGTCTCCATATGCCGTGATGAAGATGATCGGTATCGGGCAACCGTCGTCCGCCAATCTGGCTTGGAGGTCTAGACCACTCATTCCGGGCATCTCGATGTCGGTAATCAGGCAAGCGGTCTCACATCGTTCGCTTGAGCCCAGGAATTCTTCCGCCGAGGCGAACGATCGAGAGTGCAATCCAGCCGATCTCAGTACGGCGTGAACCGCCTTGCGAACGTCCTCATCGTCGTCCACGATGGCAATCGCCTGTGCCTCGGGCTGCACGGCCTTCATCAATTGCCAGGATAGCATTGGAACAAGCAGGCCACAACTATCCGCGCAAGAGCTGCCACTATACAAAGGTTTAGGCCGGCCTAGGGCCCGCATCGCGCATCGGGGGTTCCAAGCCCATGGCGGACAGAAAATCTCGATAATATGCGTCCAAGCTCTGACTCAGACCCTCGAGCGGCGCCATGTGCGCATCTTCCAATTGTCCCTCGAACACGGGAGCAAATGCTTGCAAGGCACGTGCGGCAACCGGGTGCCACTTTTCGATCCAGCCTTGAATGATGTCGGTGTTACGCGAATTCTCCTCGATTGCCATCCGCGTCAAAGCCTGGCTCCATTCGCGATGCCATCGGCAGTCTTCGTTGAGCGAATAAAAGACTTGACCGGCCAAATAGTCACCCTCACGTAACGCGAGCTCGCTAAGGTAGTTCATGAACAGCTCGTCCATAAGGGGCTTGAGCACGAGGTTCAATGCGACGAAAGATTCAGCCCAGTCATAACAAACGAGCAACTTCTCGATCGCCATGCGCAAAGGCTGCCACAGCGTATCGCTCTGCCATAGCGCCTTGCTATCGCCGGCGAAATCGCGATGAACGTCTTGAAGCTGCCGGACTCGGTAGGCGATTCGTTGCACGCGCCGCATTTCGTCAGCCGCTTGCAGTGCTGCCGTGATGACGATGCGTCCGCTCGGGGCCATTTGCCCGATATAGGACGCTATCATCTGATAGCCGTGTCCTGGATAACGCAAAGGAGCAACCACGCGAGATAGAACGTGCACCCACTGCGGTGAGAGCTTGCGATCGTAATCGGTCGCTTCGATCTCTTCAAGGATGCCGTCGATGAAGATTTCCTTATTTCTTTGAATCTCGGTGTACTTTGTGTACGTCGTCTCGCGCGGGTCGCGAAAGGTCTCCCACGAAGTGCACGTGAGAGCAGAGTCCTGCTGGAAACGTGCGTACCAGTCCAGCAGCGGCACGTCGAGCTCGAATCTCTTACCGGTGAAACCCTCGCCGGTGTAGGAGAGGAGTTTCGAAGTCACGATTTCATATTCGGTCGGCATCCGCCTTTGCTGCAGAAGATGCCAGTATGTCTTTTGCTGCGCCATAAAGCTCTCTGGAACAGAAAAGGAGCTGCGCTTTAAGGTAAGGTTTGGCTCTGCGCGAACCGCCACGCCGCGTCGTCCTGATTTAGCCGCAGCGAACCCTTGAATGCCGACATCACCGTCTCCAATTCTCCGGGAAACCGAAACGAACGACCCAAGTGGTGTTCGATTGCCGAACGAGTTACGACGCAGCATCGCGGAACCAGAACTCTTACATAGGCGCCTCGGTCCACGACCACGACGTCTTGGTTCAGGTCCTTGATCGCGGCAATGACGGCGTTGGCGACAGGTCCTGCCTGGAGAACGGGGCCGACGCGATCATAACGTTCTGGTGTCGGGCCAGTCATGGTCGATCCGCTGCAGCTCCTGCGGTCTCTCATCGTCCAGATCCAGAAGAATGTCGCCACTCTCGACTGTTACGGGGAATACCTTCAAGCAGGCATTCTCAGGATTTATGCCGTGGCCCGAGCACGCATCAAACTCCCAATGGTGCCTCGCGCAACGGAGAGTCTTTCCCATCAAGGCGCCTTCACTCAACCGGCTCTTCTGGTGGGGGCATGAGTCAGCATATGCGTAGATATGGTCATCGACATTGACCACCAGAATTTTGTTTCCGTTCACTTCCAGGCCCATCATTTCGCCGTTCCAAAGATCGTCCAATGACGCGACTTTTCGAAGCGTCACAGCTCAGAGCTCCAAATGACGTCGAACCGATCCAAGGCCTGCAGCCCCGCCTGCGCTACCGTGAGTCCGGGATCGAGTGCTTTTCCGTTGTAAACGACCGCGACGTTGTCGTGGGGTGCGACTCGAATGCTAGCTGCTTCCTGAAGCGTGCGTGCCAACTCCAGGACGATGTCCGCTTCCTCGCACAGCACGAGAAGCCCGAGTGTGTCACCTTCCAAGAAGCCATAGAGAGGAATCGACATATACAGCTGTCCATCCGATACTAGGCGGTCGAGCCTTTGGGGGGTGCGAGCCAATCGTAAGCGCCGTTGTAAGCGTCCTTGCCCCAAGTCTCGGGCGTAAGTCGGAAATACTCCGTCAGCAGATCAGTAAGCTGAGCTGGAGCGTCTCCCGAGAGGACGCGCTTTACCACGTCCTTGTGGTTCGCATATCTCTCCGGCTCCCGCAAGAAGATCCATCGACATGGTTCGGAGCAGAATATGTACCTGCTGCCGTCGTCGGCGAGAACATTCGCAGTATTCTTGCGCGGTGTGCCGGCGCTGAGCGGAAGCTGGCACAAATCGCAGAACGTCGGCATGGCAGTGCCATGCACCGCTAACTCATTGGCAGCTCCGGGCCCAACCGTTCTCCAGCGTTCGATCACCTGCTCCCAAACGGCATCCATATCGTCCCAATACTTAGGATACTTCCGGCGCAACCACTTCCGCTCGTCGGGACTCGGTATTACGAAGTCGAACCACAGAGTCGCGCGATACGTATACGCGCTGGCATAGATCATGTGGTGGTAGATATCGAGCTCGTCCTCGACAATGTTCCAATACCAGGGTTTCTTGAGGCCGAAGTCGTCGAGCGTGCGCAGAAACTGATCGATGATCCATTCTTCCATGAATTCTTTGAATGAATATGGACGTTGATCCAGCGCGGTCAGATAATCGGTGGAGACTCCGGTCAAAATCGAGAACAATCGCCAGCTTCGCCAGAACCACTTGTCAACGAGGTATTGCGCGTACTCGGGATCATGGTTCATGACGACGGAGAGAACGGGATGCCCAATCTGCGCATGCCTCGCCTCATCTGTTTGGATGCTGGTGACCATCCTCTCGAACACGTGATCGCCGGAATCGCGAGCCAGCGAGGCCAATCCCACAAATTGCAGATTGGTGAACCCGGTCTCCAAAACGAAATTCGTGGCGATGGCGAACTCGATTGCGCTTTGTCCCAGCGTCAACTCATCGAAGAAGTGCCGGGAAGCAACTGCGAACCAGTTATTGGTGTGGTAAAACTTGTGCGCCCAATCGAACTGGGCGTCCCAGCGCACTAATTGATGGAACAGCAGCAGGGGGATCTGGGTGTGGCGATATTCATCAAGCGCTCCCAAAGTCGCCATGGTTCGCCAGGCGCTGTCGCGGCCAAACCTCGCGCCTCGCAGACTGCCGATGACGCCCGTGAACTCGGCTAGCGGCAATGCGGCCGCGTGCACCTTTAGGCCGTTCAGCCATGGTGCAGCCAAATTCTGGATGTTTTCCAGACGGCCCACTGCGTCACGCACGGCGTTCACGGCCATGTCTTTTTCGTATTGGTTGTCGACGTATTCGCGGTAGGACGTCTTGAACGACTCTTCCCAGTCTCTCCATGCTGTGTGGGGAAGCCAGGGATGCCCGCTGATCGGCTCCGGGAAGACGTCGTCTTCTCGCACATACGTGTAGTCCCAATCGAGCTTACGGGCGAGATCCAGCCAGTCCCCCCTCTTAAGCATGTACGTCCTCCTCAGGCCTGCGAGGTCGGTCGCCGGATAGTCGGTAGTGCACTACCGAGTGGTCCTTACATCTGCAAATTACAAAAGCATCGTAGTATACTCGGGTCGCGGCAATCGCGTCAACACGGCGGCTCACCTTGATTGATCGATGCTATTTTCTTCAGCCTTCGCCTCAGAGCTTAAGAGCCGCGCTGAGTAGAGGGGGGACGCTTGAAGCAGTCACGGTTCACCGAAGCCGCTCCGGTAAGGTCAGCATCCGCTGAATCGCCCGTCGATGCGGAGAGTCGCGAGTTTCACGTTCGCACGCTGATCGACATCATTCCGGATCCGGCGTGGAGCGCATTCCCGAATGGCGGCATCGAGGCGTGCAACCAAAGATGGCTCGACTACACGGGGATGTCTTTGGACGAGGTGATAGGCGCAGGGTTGGCCGCGGCCATAGATCCGCGAGACAGACCGCTTTTCGAAGAGAAACGGCAAGAAGCGTTGACGCACGGTGAGCCATGTGAAGCCGAAGCGCGGATGCGCCGAGCCGACGGATGCTATCGCTGGTTCTCGATTCGGGAAGTGCCTCTACGGAACGACGACAGCGGGATCAGTCGCTGGTTCGGTACCAGCGTCGATATCGAGGAACTGAAGCGAGCGCAAGAAGAAGTGCTGAAGCAAACGTCGCTCTTGGACGACTTGTTTGAGCAAACGCCGGAAGCCGTTGCGCTCCTGAACGATGATGGTCGGGTCGTTCGCGTCAATAGAGAGTTTACGCGCATGTTCGGTTTCGGGCGGGACGAGCTATTAGATTGCGACATAGATGAACTTATCGTTCCTGAAGCACTGATCGAGAATGCCCGAGAGTATTCGCGTCAACTCAAGCGGGCTGGTCGAGTAGAAGCCGAGACGGTCCGTAGGCGCAAGGACGGCACCGATGTTCATGTGTCGCTTCTGGCAGTTCCGGTCACAGCCGCCTCTGATCGGCAAGTTGCGACGTATACGAGATATCGCGACATAACCGAACGAAAACGCGCTGAAGAGCGACTACTCGAGAGCGAGGTTCGGTTCCGAGCGATCGCCGATACCGCGCCCGTCATGATCTGGACAACCGGAACGGACGGTCTTTGCGACTATTTCAGCAAGCCTTGGCTGGATTTCACCGGCCGAACGATGGAACAGGAAGTGGGAACAGGATGGACGGAGGGCGTGCACCCAGACGATGTGCAAGGATGCTTCGATCGCTTCTTGGCTGCGTTCCATGCCCGAAAACCCTTCGGAATGGATTATCGGCTCAGGCGAGCTGATGGGGAATATCGCTGGGTGGATGAGAGCGGCATTCCGAGATACACCACCGGGGGAGAATTCGCCGGCTATATCGGCTGCAATATCGATATTACGGACCGTAAACGCGCAGAAGAGGAGCGCGAACGATTACGCCAGCTAGAGGCAAGTCTCGCGCACATTAATCGCGTGAGCATGATGGGAGAGCTGGCGGCGTCACTGGCTCACGAGATTAAGCAACCGATCGCCGCAGCGGTAATGAACGCCCAGGCTTGCGTGCAGTGGCTACGTCGTGACGTGCCTGATGTGTCGGAGGCCTGCGAGGCTGCCGCGGGGATCCTCAAGAACGCTAATCGCGCTGTCGATATCCTCGACCGAGTTCGCTCCCTGTACACGCGCGATACGGCACACCGGGAGCTGGTTGACCTCAACGAAA
The DNA here is from genome assembly GCA_035493875.1 of Candidatus Limnocylindria bacterium. Taxonomy (GTDB): domain Bacteria; phylum Vulcanimicrobiota; class Vulcanimicrobiia; order Vulcanimicrobiales; family Vulcanimicrobiaceae; genus Vulcanimicrobium. The sequence continues at coordinate 6,439 of DATJHK010000044.1, read as the reverse complement.
TCGTTCGCGAGATGATCGTTCTGCTCCGGGATAAGGCGGACCGGAGCTCGGTTTCGATCCGTACCGCGCTCGACCCGGAACTTCCGAGGATCACAGCGGATCGCGTGCAGCTGCAACAAGTAATGATGAACCTCATGCTCAACGGGATCGAGGCGATGAAGGATACGATCGGCGAACTGGTCGTGAGGTCCAGGAGGGCGGATGGTCAATCGCTGATCTCCGTGAGCGATTCGGGGATCGGAATTGCCGCTGATCGAGCCGATCGGATCTTCGAGGCGTTCTTCACGACCAAACCAGAGGGCACCGGCATGGGACTCTCGATCAGTAGGAAGATTGTCGAGTCGCATGGCGGCCGCTTGTGGGCGAGCGCAAACCGCGAACGCGGCGCGACCTTTCAGTTCGTGCTGCCGGACGACGTTCGCGACGACGAGGCCGCGCGATAAGGCAGCCCCCGGGCCGCCGTGCGCTCTGAACCGGTGTTGTCGCACCGGGAATGTGAATCTGAGCGTGAGAACGTGCCACCGCGGAGTGCAATTGACAACCGTCTCCGGGATCCCGAGCTACGACGAGCTGGCCGCCGCGTGGCGCGCGCTGCGCGTGCGCGGGGTGCGCGTGCGCGAGGTCGCCTGCGTCGGTTCGCCGCGCACGCTGCTCTTCGCCGAGTACGGCGATCCGCGCGGGCTGCCGGTGCAGCTGTCGGCGGGCGTCCACGGCGACGAGCCTGCGGCGCCGTGGGCGCTGCACGCGCTCGTCCGCGACGGGCTGCTCGACCCGCGCCTCAGCTACCGTATCTGGCCGTGTCTGAACCCGACGGGGTACGTGGCGCGCAGGCGTGAGAACGCCGAGGGCCAGGACATCAACCGCAGCTTCTCGCGCGGTGGGCTGACCCCCGAAGCGCGCGCCGTTCTCACCGCCAACCGCGACCGCAGATACCTGCTGGCGATCGACATGCACGAAGACTTCGAAGCGGAGGGTGCGTACGTCTTCGAGCCGCTCCCGGACGCCCTCGCGCCGTCCGCGTACGCGCTGCGGATCGTCGCCGCGCTCGACGAGGCGGGGCTTCCGGTGCAGATGCTCCACGACGGCTTCGAGCTGGGCACGCCGCCGGGCGACGGACCGCTGTACCGGCTCGAGCGCGGCGCCGTCCTGGTCGACGCTCCGGCCGAGACGCGCGCCTTCCACGGCAGCATGCCGAGCTCGCTCGCGTTGCTCTACCGCGGCACGTCGGCGGTGCTGACCCTCGAGAGCCCGAGCCTGCGCCCGTGGGGCGTGCGGCTCGCGACGCACCGTGTCGCGGTGACGACGGCGCTGCGGCTCGCGCGCGAATACGCCGAGCGCACCTAGGAGCCGGGGAGCTCGCACCTCGCCTCGCGAAGCGAGCCAAGTCATGGCAGAACGCGATTCCCTCGAAGTCGACGTCCTGTTCGTCGGCGGCGGCCCCGCTTCACTCGCCGGTGCGGTGCGTTTGCGCCAGCTCGCCGCCGCGGCCGGCGCCGAGATCTCGGTCATGGTGATCGAGAAGGGCGGAGAGATCGGCAACCACGGCTTCTCCGGCGCCGTCGTCGACCCGAAGGCGCTGCACGAACTGTTCCCCGGCGAGGAGATCACCGGCGGGCTCGACACGCCGGTCACCAGCGACGCGCTGTGGCTGCTCACCAAGAGCGCCAAGTTCAAAGCGCCGTTCACGCCGCCGGTCCTCAACAACCACGGCAAGTACGTCGCCTCGCTCTCGACGCTCACGAAGTGGCTCGGCGCGAAGGCGGAAGAGGCCGGCGCCGACGTCTTCCCGGCGTTCCCCGGCCAGGAACTGCTCTGGGACGCTTCGACGAGCTCAGCACAGGCGCGTGTCGTCGGCGTGCGGATCGGCGACAAGGGCGTCGCGCGCGACGGTTCGCACAAGCCGAACTACGAGCCCGGCGCGGACCTGATGGCGAAGGTCGTCGTGCTCGGCGAAGGGCCGCGCGGGACGCTGACCAAGACCGCGATCGCGCGTCTCGGTCTCGACGCGGATCGCGATCCGCAAGTCTACGCCGTCGGGATCAAGGAGCTGTGGCGCGTCCCCGGACGCCTCGCGCCCGGCACGGTGATCCACACGTTGGGCGCGCCGCTCCCCGGCGACACGTTCGGCGGCGGCTGGATCTACGCGATGCAGGACGACGTCATCGACATCGGTTTGGTGACCGGGCTCGACTACGCCGACGCCTCCACCGATCCGCACGATCTCTTCCAGCGGATGAAGCTGCACCCGGCGATCCGCCCGCTGCTCGAAGGCGGCGAGATGATCCGCTACGGCGCGAAAGCGATCCCGGAAGGCGGGCTGCACGCGATGCCCCGCTTCTACGCCGACGGCCTCTGCATCGTCGGCGACTCCGCCGGCTTCCTGAACGGTATGCGGCTCAAGGGGATCCATCTCGCGATGAAGTCGGGGATGCTCGCCGCCGAGGCGATCTTCGCCGCGCTGCAAGCCGACGATACCTCGGCCGCCAAGCTCCAGGCGTACGAGCGCGGCTTCCGCGACTCATGGGCGTTCACCGAGTTGCACGCCGCGCGCAACTTCCACGCCGGGTTCTCGAGCGGGATCGTCGGCGGGCTCATCAACGCCTCGCTGGGATTGCTGACCGGCGGACGCGGCTTCGGGATCCACGACAAGCTGAGCGGACATGCAGGCTACGCGCGGATGAAGAAGCTCTCCGAGCGCGCGCAGACGCAAGCCGCGGAGCGCATCATCCCCGACGGGAAGCTGACGTTCGACAAGCTGACCGACGTGTACAAGAGCGGGACGATGCACGACGAGGACCAGGTCCCGCACCTGCATGTCGCCGACACGAACATCTGCGCGGAGCGGTGCACCGTCGAGTTCGGCAACCCGTGCCGGTATTTCTGCCCCGCCAAGGTCTACGAGCCGGAGTTCAGCAAGAACGGCGAGGGCCCGGCCGAGGGGAAGCTCACGATCAACTTCGCGAACTGCGTGCACTGCAAGACGTGCGACATCATGGATCCGTACCAGATCATCACCTGGGTCCCGCCGCAAGGCGGTGAAGGCCCCGTCTACACGGGGATGTAGTGGCTGACGTCATCGTCGTCGGCGCCGGGCTGATCGGCTGCGGGATCGCGTACGAGCTGGCGAAGCGCGGCGCCGCGGTGACGGTGCTCGATCGCGCCGAGCCGGCGCGCGCGGCGTCGTGGGCCGGCGCGGGGATGCTCGCGCCGTTCAGCGAGGAGATCCCCGACGCGGCGATGCTCGCGCTCTGCCGCGACTCGCTCGCCCTCTATCCGGCGTTCGTCGCGGAGCTGCGCGAGCGCAGCGGGGTCGACGCGCGGTTCGTGCGCGAGGGGACGCTGCACGTCGCGCTCGACTCGCCGCGGATGGCAGAGCTGGCCGCCCACGCGCAGACGTTCCGCGCCAACGGCGGCGAGGTGCAGGTGCTCGACCGCGAAGCGGTGCTCGCGCGCGAGCCGCTCCTCGCGAAGGATCTCGTCGGCGGGGTCTTCGTCGCGAACGAAGCGCAGGTCGACAACCGCCGTCTCGGGCGCGCGCTGGTCGCCGCGTGCGAGGCGTTCGGCGTGCGCTTCCAGCGCGTCGACGACGTCGCGGTCGAAGCCGACGCGCGGCGCGTGCGCGGCGTACGTACCTCGCACGGGTTCGACGCCGCGGCGACCGTCGTGAACGCGGCGGGCGCCTGGGCCGGCGCGCTGCCCGGCGTCCCGGAATTCGCTCGCGTCGCGGTGCGCCCGGTCGCGGGCGAGATGCTCGCGATCGCGCTCCCGGCCGGCGCGATGCGCGCGCTGGTGTGGCTCGGCCACCGGTATCTCGTCCCGCGCGGCGACGGCCGGCTCTTGGTCGGCGCGACGGTCGAGGAGCGCGGCTTCGACGCGCGCGTGACCGCCGCGGGTCTGCACGATCTGCTCGACGCGGCGCTCGCCGTCGCGCCCACGCTCGCTTCCTTCGCCGTGGTGGAAACCTGGGCCGGGCTGCGGCCGGGCTCGGCCGACGGACGCCCGGTCCTGGGAGCGACGCGACTCGACGGCTACTTCGTCGCGAGCGGACACTATCGCAACGGGATCCTACTCACGCCGATCACGGCTCGCGCGCTCGCCGACCTGATCGAGAACGGACGCGCCGAGGCGATCGCGCCGTTCGGGCCGGAAGCTCCCGCGCCCGAAGCGAAGCACGCCGGGTGACGCTTTCGGTCAACGGCACGTCGCGGGATGTGACGGCCGGTACGACGCTCGATGTGCTGCTCGACGAGCTGGGCGTGCGCCGCGACGGCAGCGCCGTCGCGCTCAACGACGACGTCGTCCCGCGCGCACGCTACGCTGCGACCGTACTACGAGAAGGCGACCGCCTCGAGATCATCGTCGCGGTCGCCGGGGGATAAGGTACCCGTGCAACACCAGGACACGCTTCGCCTCGGGAAGTTCACCTTTCGATCCCGACTGCTGGTCGGGACGGGGAAGTATCCCTCGCTCGAGGTGATGCAGCAGTCGCATGCCGCCAGCGGCGCGGAGATCGTCACCGTCGCGATCCGGCGCATGCACCTGGACGACAAGTCCGGAAAGACGCTGGTCGACTACATCGACCGCTCGCGCCTCACGCTGCTGCCGAACACCGCGGGCTGTTACACGGCGAAGGACGCGGTCCTCACCGCGAAGCTCGCGCGCGAGGCGCTCGGCACCGAGCTGATCAAGGTCGAGGTGATCGGCGATCCCGACACCCTCTACCCCGACACCGCCGAGACGATCGCGGCCTCCGCGGAGCTCGTGCGCGAGGGCTTCACCGTGCTGCCGTACGTCGTCGACGATCCGGTCGCGTGCAAGCGCCTCGAAGAGGTCGGCTGCGCGGCGGTGATGCCGCTCGCCGCGCCGATCGGCAGCGGCCTGGGCGTTTGCAATCCGTACTCGATCCGCATCATCAAGGAGCGCGCGAAGGTGCCCGTGATCGTCGACGCGGGCGTCGGCACGGCCTCGGATGCGACGATCGCGATGGAGCTGGGCGTCGATGCGTTGCTGATGAACACCGGGATCGCGCTCGCGCGCGATCCGGTGCTGATGGCGCGCGCGATGAAGGCCGCGGTCGAGGCCGGGCGCGACGCGTTCCTCGCGGGCAGGATGGAGAAGCGGCTGTACGCGAACGCGTCGAGCCCGATGCAAGACCTGATCGCTACCCAGCACGCGGAGCGCGCATGAACGAGATCTCGGTCAACGAGCTCAAGCGCCGTCACGACGCCGGCGAAGACCTGATTCTCCTCGACGTGCGCGAGCCCGACGAGCTCGCCACCGTGTCGATCGCGTGGGCAACGGCGATTCCGATGGCCGAGATCCCCTCGCGGATGGGCGAGCTGCCGTCGGATACGCCGATCGTCGTGATGTGCCATCACGGCGGCCGCAGCGAGCGCGTGACGCGCTTCCTCAACGCCAACGGCTACGAGAACGCGATCAACCTCACCGGCGGGATCGACGACTACGCCGTCTCCGTCGACCCCTCGCTGCCCCGCTACTAGCTGAACACGAAGCGCGTGCCGGAGTAGGAGCGCAGGACCTTCGGTCCGAGCTCCTGCTTCGCCATCGTGTAGAACGTCTCGCCCGTGCAGTGGAGCGGGATGACGTAGTCGACGTCCTCGGCCTTGAGTTCCGCGACCGTCTCGCGGACGTAGTCGTCCGGATACGGCGCGAGGTGGAACCCGCCGATGACGGCGTGGACCTTCGTGACCCCCGAGACGGTCCGGGCGGCCGCGATCGCGTTGACGACGCCGCGGTGGCTGCACGACGTCAGCACCACCAACCCGCGGTCCTTGAGGTTGAACGCCGTCGCGATCTCGTGCCGGAACTGATCCGGCATCGTGACCGCGGCGCGTTGCTCAGGGCTGAACGCCGAGGCTTCGCAGCCGAGGCCCCCGCTCATCCCGATCGTCATCTTGCTCGGTGAGAGGATCTTCTCGAAGCTCGTCGTCGCGATCCGGCCGGTGACGAAACCGCAGTCGGCGATCGTCATCGGCGTCTCCGCGGAGATCACCTTGAGACCCGCGGTGCGCAGCGCGTTGCGATCGAGCGTGCCGAAGTTTCCCTGCGCCGGCGCGCCGGTCCACTGCCGCGCGCAGAACGTCTCCTCGCCGCCGAGATAGAGCGGAAGGTTCGGCGGCAGCTTCCCGGCGTTCGCCGCCAAGAACCCCGCTAAGCCGCCGTAGTGGTCGTAGTGCCCGTGGCTGAGGACCAGCGCGTCCAACCGCGCCGGGTCGATCCCGAGCAGCGCGAGGTTCGTGTTGAGCGCCTCGGGGGTGTAACCGAAATCGACGAGGACGCGGCGCACGCCTGTCGCGCGCTGCGCTTCGACGAACAGCGAGAGCCCGAATTCGCTGATCAGCGTCTTCTGCGGCGGATTCGCGTCGAGCCCCCACCCGAAACGCTGGATCGAGACGGTTCCCGCCGTCGCGCTGGGGGC
>DATJHK010000043.1:0-44007 GCA_035493875.1 Candidatus Limnocylindria bacterium | reverse complement strand
TCCCAGAGCAGCGCCCCGTAGGCGACGATCTCGCTTCGCGCTTGTGCTTCGGTCATCTCGCGAGGTTGGCCCCCGCGGCCCCGCGTGCCTCGCCGGGCACGCTCCGCGAAGCGCGCCCAATCACCGTTTCAAGCCCATAAGGCCCCATTAATCCTTGGGCAAGGCGGCGATAATCTCTCGACCGCAAGCTCGTCGTCGCGCCTTCGACCAGGGACGTGCGCTCTTCGCGTGCGTGACGCCTCGGCGCTCTTTCGTCGCATCCGTGCCGCTGCTCGACGCTCACGAGGACCCGTCATGTTTCGCCGCTCCCTCGCAATCGCGCTTGCCGTCGCGTCGTTGAGCCCCGCCGTGGCCGCAGACGCTCAGGCTCCCGCACCGGTCCCAGCCGTCGACGCCGCACCCGTCACGATCCACGGAACGCTGGTGGATCAGCGCAGCGGTCGCCCTATCGCGGGCGCGACCGTCGTCGCCTATCGGAACGGCGCGCGCGTCGGCACGGCGGTCACCGACGCGCGCGGCACGTTCGCGATCGCCGCAAGCGGCGCCGGTGCATACTCCGTCTCGATCGCGGCGTCGGGGTACGCCGGCGCACGATCCTCGGAGCTCCTCGTCCCGGCGGGACAGGCCGAGGCCACGTTTCGCCTCGCCGCCGCACCGCAGGAGGCCCAGGCCGCTCGCACCATCGGCAGCGTCTCCACGAGCGCGCAGGCACTGCAGACGAGCGCGACCGTCTCGCGCGACGTCGCAGCCTCGGCGATCGGGAGCGAGAACTATCCGCGTGTCGGCGACGCGCTCGTGCGCCTTCCCGGCGTGGACAATCGCAGCGGAAGCGCGGCGCTCGGCGACGACGTCTTCCTCGACATCCGCGGTCTCAAGCCGAGCGAGACCCAGACGCTGCTCGACGGACACCCGATCGGGCCGATCGGCGTCCAGGGCGGGACGTCGGGCGGATACGATTACGAGGACTCCCCGCTCTTCGCGTTACGCGGGGTGCAGGTCACGTACGGAGCCGGTGCGCTCGGCCTCTACGGCACCGACTCGACGGGCGGAACGATCGACTTGCAGACGATCGATCCGACCGCCAAGCCCGAGGGCTCGCTCGAACAGCGTTTCGGCACCTTCGGCGAATCCTCGACCGTGCTCCGTTACACCGGGACGAACGGGAAGCTCGGGTACGCGCTCGTGCACGGGGTTCTCGGCTCCTACGGGCTGTTTCACCCCGGCGAGCAGCTGCAGAGCGGGAACCTGAACGCGACGCATCTCACGCCCGCGGACTACGCGGCGAACACCTACGCGGTCAGCGGCGACAACACGCTGCGCGACGATCTGCTCAAGCTTCGCTACACGTTCTCGCCGTCAACGACGTTGACGATCACCGGCTTCGCCGCCAACACTTGGGAAGACAAGACGGGGACGGGGAACAACTACAGCCCCTACGACTACCAGCTCTACAACACGCTGCACTCCAAGCTGGTCGGAACCTGCGCAGCAGGCGGCGTGCTCGTAACCGTCGCGCCCGGCCAGAACGCGTGCTGGACGCCGCAGCAATACGCGGCCGCGACCTCGGGTCCGACGACGTCGTACGGATGGCAGGCGATCGGGAACCAAGACTACCACGCGCGCCTGACGACGCAGGCGGGGAACCACGCGCTCGTCGTCGACGCTTTTGCCGATGCCTACGCCGGGGAGTACAATCGCAACCAGACCGCCTACAACACGGCGCTCGGGTTCGCCACAGGCCCGTTCAACAGCAACTTCTACCACACGACGGGGCTGCTGCTCAGCGACGACATCGCGATGGGCAACAACCTCTTCGGCTTCGGCCTCTACCAAGAGCACCAGCGTTACAGCGGCAACAACTATGCTGCGCCGGTAATGCAAGCGAACGGCACGTATTCCGCGGGTGAGCTCGTCGACGTGCAGACGCAGAACGCTACCGTGAACAACGTCTTCATCCGCGACGAATACACGCCGACGGCGCGCATCAGCGTGATAGCCAATGCATGGCTGAAGCACGATACCGCGACCGTGGGCACATCGCTCGATCCCCGCGCGTCGCTGCTCTATCACGCCGACGCGAGCGACGTGATACGCCTCACCGCCGGGAAGTCCACCGGTCAACCGGATCCCTCGCTGACGGCGGGCAGCCTCGTCGCGCCCTCGTCGCTCAATCCGGCGTGTGCCTCACTCTCGACGACCCATCTGCTCAACGTCGGAACGGTCGGGAACACCGGTCTGCAACCCGAGACGGCGAGCGACTACGAAATCGCTTACGGCCATCATTTCGGCGGCGACAACCAGATCCAGGTCGACCTCTACGACACGCACGAGACCAATCAGCTCTTCAATGCGAACCTTCCGGCGCTACAGTTCGGTGCGGGCGCGATCCCGGCGAGCATCTTGCAGATGATCCAAGCCCGCATCGAGGCCAACTGCGGCGACAATTTCGCCTTCCCGGCAAGCGGCGTTGCAGGGCTGCTCTCGCTCTCGCAGGCGTCGAACGCCGCGTCGGAGCTGGCGCGCGGCATCGAGATCAGCGGGAGGATCCGCGCGAACCGTCACCTCTCCTTCGACTACACCTACGACGTGCAGTCGGCGGCGCAATACGACGTTCCCGCTGCACTCCTCATGACCAACCCCTACGTCATCAACGGCGCGCAGATCGCCGCGATCCCGCTGCACAAGGCATCGCTCGGGATCGATGTCGGCGCCCGCAACATCGAGGCGCGGCTCGACGGCTCCTACGTCGGCGACAACAACGCGCTCGCGCGCGGGGCGTACACGTTCTTCGACCTCGGCGTGACCGGCACCCTCACCCGCCGTACGACCCTCAACGTCGGCGTCCGCAATCTCTTCAACGAGGATGCCGGGCTGTTCGCCCTATCCGGAGAAGGTGAGTACGTCGCCGAGAACGCCTTCTTTCACGACCCGAGCGCGATGGCCCAGGGCACGAAGCTGCGGATGCTCACGCCGCGCTCGATCTCGATCGGACTCACCCAGCACTTCTGAAGCCGACGCGAGGGCGTCCGGAACTTCAGAGCGGGCATCGCACGTTCGAGTAGTCCGCGTTCGCCATCTTCTTCAGCTGGATGATCAGTCGGACATTGGGAACGTCGCCGAGAGTCCGCGCAGTGTGGCCGACGCTTCCATGCGGCGTCGTCGCGAAGGACGACGAGTCACCGTTGAATTGAAATTCTCCGGGCCCTTGGATCAACCGGTGACCGTCGGTCGTCTCGACCTCCCATCGTCCCGAGAGCGTGACCACCCACTGCGGGCCCGGCGCACGGTGCCACGTGCCGACATAGCCGACCGGCGAAACCTCGTACGCGACCCCTTTGACGTCCTGCGGCGGCACGCCGATCCACTCCGGCGCAGCCGGCGGCGCGTAGGTCACGAGCTTGAGGCCCTTCACCGAACAGGACGCGATGTGCGTGCGGCCCTTCGCGTCTGCCCAGAGCGTCGCATACGGAATTCTCGGTGAATTCGCGGAGACGGATCGCCGAGCTGAACGTGCGTCGGCATGAGCCGTGGTCACACCGACCGAGACGAGCGCCGCCGCCAGCGCGAGAGAACGAGGTGCCACAACCATGGTCGACGTCTTCTCGCACCCGAACCGCGTCCTGCCTCTCGACCTTCCCGCTTCGTGTCGCCGGCCGTACGCTCGCGCGGCTGCCAACCTGCGCGATGATCGTCAGCGCGTGCGCACGCGAACCGTGCCGTGGAATTGATGAGGGAAGTCTAAGCACCTCGGACTCGAGCTCTCACGCTTCCCTCAGATCGGCTCATTAGACTGCGCGCCATTACCTCGCACGATCCGTACATGCAAGGAGAATGACGCCGATGAACGCCCCATCGATCTCGATCGCCGCGCTTGCCCCAGTCGTCGCGATGTTGGCCTACGTCGTGCCGGCCGCGGCGGAACCGACACGCGCCTCGCACCAGGCCTGCATGAAACAAGCAACACCCGCGACGATCAGCCGCTTCGTCCCCGCCGACTACCCGATCATGGCTGCGCAGCAAAACGTCTCCGGGATCGCACGAGTTCGGGTGGATCTGACCCGCACGGGCACGGTTCTCAACGCGACGATCGACGATTCGTCGGGCAACGAGCTCTTGGACCGCGCCGCGCTCGTCGCCGCTCGTCAGCAGACGTACTCACCACAGGTCGTCAGCTGCCGACCGGTGAGCGGCTCCTACGCCATCACCGTCGACTTTCTGCGTTGAGCACGCACCGCTCGCTCAAGGCGACGCAAAGCCGCCGGCGCCGCCAGTAAGGACCACGGCTAAGCGTGCGGGGGTCGCGCGATTCAGCACGAACGGGCGTTGCGCTCTTGGGATAAGGAGCGCAACGTACTCGCGCTATACTCAGGAGCGGAGCGGCCGCGCGGCGCGCCGCGCGATACGCGCTGGGCGGCCGCTCACGCAACGATCTTGGACGATCGACGGCGACTTACGCCGTGGAAACGCCTGATCCGCAAGGATTCTCTGACATGGCTTCTCGACGACTTCCCGGAGCTGCCCTCATAGCGGCCGCACGCGGATGTGCAGCGATTCTCTGCATCGCAGCACTCCTGTCGGGCGGCGCCGGCCTTGTAAAGGCACAAGAGACGGCCCCGCCGGAGCAGGCGCAAGCGGCGACGCTTCCTCCCGAGCAGCTCGACTCGCTCGTTGCGCCGGTCGCGCTGTACCCCGACCAACTGCTGAGCCAGACGTTAGTGGCTTCGACCTATCCCCTCGAGGTCATCCAACTCAAGCAGTGGCTGGATCAGCACAAGGACTTGAAAGACAAAGCCCTCGCGGATGCGGTACAGCAACAAAACTGGGACCCCAGCATCCAAGGATTAGCCGCATTGCCGGACGTCGTCAAACAGCTCGCCGACAACATCAAATGGACGACGGATCTCGGGAATGCGGTGCTCGCCCAGGAAGCCGACGTCATGGCCGCCGTCCAGCGCATGCGCAAGACAGCGCAGGACAAAGGGAACCTGAAATCGTCCGAGCAGCAGAAGGTCGAGACCCAAACCGTTCAAGACAAGTCGGTGATCGTGATCGAGCCGACGAATCCTGAGGTCGTCTACGTTCCGTCCTACAATCCGGCGTACGTGTACGGAGCTCCCATCTATCCGTATCCCTCGGTCTATTATCCGACCGGCGGTTTAGCCCTGACGTTCGGTCTCGGAGTCGCCATGGGAGCCTTCTGGAGCGGAGGCTGGGGATATGGCGCCGGATGGGGCGGCGGCAACATCAACGTCAACAACAACAACACGTTCGTCCGGAATTCCAACGCCCGCCAGGGCGGTACTCGGGCCGCGGACGCCCGCGGGAACAGCACCTGGCAGCACAACGCGCAGCACCGTGGCGGCGCGCCCTACTCGAACAGCGCCCTTGCGAACAAGTACGGCGGTACGGCTCGAGGCGACTCGCTCGGTGCACGGCAGACGAATGCGCGGCAGAACCTCGGCAACGGCCCGGGGGACTTCGGCGGTCGCGGAGGCGCCGGGGCCGGCCTCGGAGGTGCCGGCGGCGCGGGCGCGAGCCGCGATTTCGGCGCGAACCGCATCGGCGATCGCGGAATCCCCAACACCCCGAGCGCGACGAACCGAAGCGCGTTCGGCGGCTCCCGCGGTATGAGCGGCGGCGCGGCACGAGCAAGCAGCGCGCGCGGCGCATCGAGCTTCGGGGGATCTCGTGGCGGCGGACGCGGCGGCGGCCGGCGGCGGTAGCGGAGGTAGCATGCAGATGATACGCAGTGAGCACGCCGCGAAGTCCAGTTTACTTTCCTTCCGCCGCTGGGCAGCGATCGCGGTGCTCGGCTCCTTCACGGCGTGGTCCGCAGTCCCAGGTGTCGCGGCGGTACATCCCGCACACGCGTCGCAGGTGTCGGCATCGTCGCCGATGCGTTTCAATACGCCGGAACAAGCGGCGACGGTGCTCATCGATGCCGCCGGCGCGTACAACGTGCCGCAGCTGCTGGCGATCTTCGGGCCCAACGGCAAGGATTTCATCGAGTCGGCCGATCCCATTCGGGACAGGGCCAATGCCACTGCTTTTGCCGCGCGAGCCCGCACGAAGCACTCGATCGTCATCGAGGGTGCGAAGCGGGACCAGGCCATCATCGTCGTCGGCGACGAAAAGTGGCCGCTGCCGGTTCCACTCGTCAAAAAAGACGACAAGTGGTCCTTCGACGCCGCCGCAGGGCGGAAGGAAATCCTGTATCGGCGCATCGGGGCGAACGAGCTCGATGCGATCCAGGTGTGTCGCGGTTACGTCTCAGCACAAGAGCAGTATTCGCTCCAGATTCACGACGACTCCGGCGTCAATCAATATGCGCAACGAATCTTCAGTACCCCCGGGAAACACGACGGCTTGTACTGGAAAAACGCGGACGGTAGCTCGGGTGGACCGATCGGGAAGGCCGTTGCCGACGCGCTCGCGGAGGGCTACTCGACCGGGAGATCCGGATTCCACGGCTACTATTTCAGAATCCTCAAGGGCCAGGGACCGGCAGCACCTTTGGGAAGACTGAACTACGTCGTCGAGGGGATCATGATCGGCGGTTTCGCTCTCGTCGCCGTGCCGGCCCAATACGGGGTGACCGGGATGAAGACGTTCCAGGTGAGCAACGACGGAATCGTCTACCAAAAAGATCTGGGACCCGACTCGCTCAACATCGTCAAGAAGATGGAGCTCTATAATCCGGACCCAACCTGGCGGCGCACGAACGACCAGTGGCCCTCCGAGACCTGATCATCCTCGCGTCATGGACCGCACAGTGCGAGAGCGCGAAGCAGCCGCCTCGCGAAGGATCGTTGATCTTCTCTACGGCGGTCAGCACCGCGTCGCGATCGCGATCTTCACCCGTGACGTGACGCATCACCGTTACCATCGTAAACCGATACCGTATCGAAAGGTGTCATCGGTACCAGCGATCTGACGCACATCGAGCAATGACTGCAGGCGCCTAAACCGTGTTGCAGCAACGTTGTGCCGCGTGGCAAAGGTGTCGAGCAACAAAGCGAACTCCAGAACGATCGTTGTCGCGAGCCTCATCGGCACGACCATCGAGTTCTATGATTTCTATGTCTACGGTACGGCCGCGGCGCTCGTCTTGGGCTCGTTGTTCTTTCCGGCCGGCGCTCCTGGGGCACAGTCGCTCGCGGCGTTCCTGACGTTCGGCATCGCGTTCTTGGCCAGGCCGTTCGGCGCGTTTCTGTTCGGGCATTTCGGTGATCGCGTCGGACGGAAGTCCACCTTGGTGACCTCGATGCTGCTCATGGGCCTCTCCACCACGCTGATCGGCGTCCTCCCCGGATATGCCCTCGCCGGACCGGTTGCGCCCGTGCTCCTCTGCCTGCTGCGGCTCGGCCAGGGAATCGGGCTGGGCGGCGAGTGGGGTGGGGCCGCACTGCTAGCCGTCGAGAACGCGCCGCCGGGACGGCAGGCCTGGTTCGGCATGTTTCCGCAGCTTGGCCCGTCGATCGGCTTTCTGCTCTCGAACGGGCTGTTTTTCGTCCTTTCCGCGTCGCTCGGGAAAGGCGACTTCTTGGCCTGGGGTTGGCGGATCCCATTTCTCGCGAGCGGCATACTCGTCGCGATCGGCTTGTACGTGCGCGGGAAGATCGGTGAAACGCCGGCCTTCGCGCGTCTCGCCGCGCGCGGCGGACAGGTGCGCACGCCGCTTCGTGAGCTTCTGCGCCACCACGCTGCGCCACTGCTCCTGGGATCGCTCAGCATGGTCGTGTGTTACGCGCTCTTCTACGTGTCGACGGTCTTTGCGCTTGATTACGGGACGCGCGTTCAGCACGTGCCGCGCGAAACGTTCCTGGCGATGCTGTGCGGCGCGATTTTCGCGATGGCGGCGATGACGCCGATCTCCGCGGTGTTGGCAGACCGGTTCGGACGCCGGCCCCTGTTGCTGGCGGCGTCAGCCTTGGCAGTGATCTCGGGTTCGACCGTCCCGCTTCTCCTCGGCACGAGCGACCCTTCGCGCGTTCTGCTGTTCCTCGTGCTTCAGCTGGCGCTGATGGGACTCGTGTTCGCCCCGATGGGCGCGTTTCTCCCCGAGCTGTTCCCTTCGCACGTGCGCTATTCGGGCGCATCCGCGGCGTACAGTTTGGGAGGCCTGCTCGGCGGATCGCTTGCGCCGTATGCCGCACAGCAACTGCTGACGCACGGGGGCCTGCCCTGGGTCGGGTACTACATCAGCGGCGCAGCGCTGGTGAGCTTCGCAGCGTTGCTCCTGGTGCGGAGTCCTGCGCGGAACGACGCTTTGGCGAATGCGCCGGCGGCCTGAGCCGCTCCGCTTACGTTCCGTTCGCCGTCCGGTTCGAAAATGGAACGAGCCCGCCATCGACGTCGGGCGGGCTCGGAGTCGGGCTACGGTATCCCGGTCAGCGGCCGTTCAGCGAGAACGCGTAGAACTTGTTGTTGTTGCCGTCGTAGGGTAGAGTGCGCGCCCGCGTGTCGTAGCCGCTACCCCAGTAGACCGTGCCGTCCACGATCGCTGCGCCCGACCACACCGCTCCTCCGCTGGGGAAGGTCCACTTGATCTCACCGGTCCGGGCGTCCATGGCATAGAAGTTGCCGCCCGAGGAGCCCGCGTAGACCACGCCGTTGGCGCTGGAGACGAAGCCGTCGGTGATGTACTTCGTACTTTCCGGGGCGCCGGTCTGCCAGAGGATCTTCCCCGTCGCTGCGTCGAGCGCCGTCCAGAGGCCGCCGGTCGTGGTCTTCTTCTGCCCGTCGTACGTCGCGTAGGTGTACGTCTTGTGGCTACCGTTGGTGATGCCGGCGTAGATGCGCTTGCCGTCTGTCGACGTGCCCCACTCGATGCCGCCGAGGACTCCCCCCGGGCCGGCCTGCGTCTCCCAGATCACCTTGCCGGTCGCCGGATCCAGGGCATAGTACATGCCGTTCTTTTGGCCGACGCCCACGATGTCGATCTTCTCGCCTTGGATCGTCGTGGTGTAGAGATTCGGGTCCGAACCGAAGTCGAAGTCGGGCGATGCGTTGGGGTTGGCCATCGTCCAGGTGTCGGCGGTCAGGGTGTGATGGGCCCAGACGATCTTGCCGGTCGTCAAGCTGAGCGCCAAGACGCTGTCGATGTAGGCGTCGGCCGGAAGCGGGGTGCAGTTGGTCTGCCCGGGGTTGACGCAGTACCCGTTCGGGGCGGCGTAACTGTTGCCGGTGGTCACGTAGAGCATCCCGGTCTTTCGGTCGACGACCGGCTGACTGCCCCACACGGCGCCGCCGGTGAAGCCGGTGGGGACCGTGTACGTCTTCCACAGGATCTTGCCGGTGCGCGCATCGAGCGCTTCGACGGAACCGCGGAAGGTCGGGGTGTTGTCGGTGTGCTCCGTCTTCGAGGAGACCCCGGTGTAGACGATGCCGTTGTCGATCGTCGCAGACCCCGTCATGATCGCCGCGCCGTTGTCGTCGGTCTTGGTGCGCCAGAGCATCGCGCCGGTACGGGCGTCGATCCCGACCTCGAACGCGCCGACGAGCTCGGAGGTCATGAGGTTGCCGGTGCCGATGACCAACTCGCCGTTCCAGTACGCCGGACTCGTCCGCGAACTCGTGCCGGCTCCGGTGTAGTCACTGACGTCATGGGACCAGATCGCCTTGCCGGTCTTGGTATCGATCGCCCAGAGCTTTCCGCCCCAGTCCGGCACGTAGGCGACGCCGTTGACCACGGTGGCGGTCGCGGAGACGTTCCCCTTGGTCGTGAAGGTCCATTTGCGCTTCAGCGTGCCGACGTTGCCGGCATTGATGGTGTGTTCGAGCGCGGCGTATCTGGTGTTGGCGTCGTTCTGCCCGGAACTCGTCCATTCCGACTGCACCGCGACGGCCGAGCCGGCGCCGGGTGAGGTCTGGGCGAACACCGCCGTCCCTGCGGACAAGGCGACGATTGCAGCGCCGATCACGCCGGCGCCGCCGACACCCAGCACACTCCTGATTGACATCTCTGGTTTACTCCTCTTCATTGTTTCTACAAGCCCACGCGCGTGATCGCAACATCACGATCACGGCGAGGGGCGATCTTCGCCCGTGAAGCGGCAGCTCACAAGACGAAGACACGCTTTGTCGGGGACGAGCAGTTGACTCTCGGACATAACTTTCTCGAGGACGTCGTGTTCCGGGCGGCGCGTCTCCATATGCGTCGAGCACGGACTCGTGCGGGCTCCGGTATGATACGTGCGCGGTGCGCCGATGTGAAGTAGGACTTTGGTCGAGAGTGCGACCCCAGTCGCACCGAGCCCAACGGCGTGCGCCGTGCACATGCGTTACGTCATGATCATCATGCGTGCGCGCCGAGGCGCGCCCGAGCGATCCGTCCTCCCGCGCCACGCTGACGCGTTTCGTCGTGCACACCCTGGACGAAGCCGCAACGTCATGGCCTCCGCCGACATCGCCGGACGGCATCGCGCTGCACGCAAAGGAGCATCCGGAGGATGCGGGGCGCGTGGTCGACGGAGTGGTCGCAAACCAATGCCAGACCGCTGCGTAAAGCACCGGCCGATAGCACCTACATCGTTCCTTGCGATTGCGCGCAGCTCGTCGCTGGGCTCGCCCGCGTATTGCGCCTAGACTACGATCAGCGGGCGTATCTCTACGAACTCGCCGGACGCCCGATGCGCGCCCGTGCGTCGTCGCCGCAGAAGGTCCAGCCACAGAAGCAGCGGATGCTGGACCAGCTTACCGACGTGCCCGCCATGGTGGCGCGCCTAGAATCCGATAGCCGCCGCGCTGATGCTCGACTTCGCAACGATCGCCGAACCGGAGCGCAACTTCGCGCGCCTCGTGTTCACCCATCCCGCGATGCGGACGTTGTACGCGCCTGGGAAAGCGTCGCGTGGCTGTGCGTCGCGCAGAGCGCGGAGTTCCGCGAATGGTGGGACGCGCACTTGGTCGCCAGCAAGGGTACAACCTGCAGCGGGACGTCCAAGAGCAGCGCGTATTCGCCGTCTATTCCGCCTCGCGCTGTGTGGCAAAGATCGCGGTCATGCGGTTTTCCGCGCGACTGCTCCGTTGCGCCCGATCTCTTAGGAAAAACCGAGCACGGTCGATCCACGCCTCGGCGCACCACGCGCAGGTACCGAGGGGACAGTCCGGCTCGTGTTCACAACGTGGTCCGACCCAGTCGGGTAACTGCGCATGGCAACATTCGCACAATGTAACGCATCGGAACTCGCTGGAGCAAAAGCTTACTCGGTGAGCGATCGATGTACCGCACCCCTCGCAGACGTCCGGATTGCCGTTATCGATTGCGGCCATAGTCAGACTCTAACGTGGGGAAAGGCCGGGCGTCTTGCAGTCTGCGCGTCCTGCACAGAACGGAGCGCGAGCGCGGATTTTCGCGCGCAGGCGGCGCGAGTCGGCCCTCGGCTCCCTCGCAAGCTTACCAGGTTCTTAAGCCGCCTCAGCAGCAGCCGAAGGCGCGATCCCTTGACGTTGCCCTCCGTCGTCGCAGACGGCGGTCACGATGAACGTGACGACGACGAGCGGCGCGACGGCGCTGCAATTCGGGATCTATCGGGACGGCGACAACAATCTGGACGAGGTCCAGTCGCCCGTCCTCGACCAGGCCTTTCAGACCAGCCGGCGCGATCCGTCGATCGCGTTCGATGTCGAGGACTTCACCGCGCGTGGGGACGACTTCAGCGAAGGACACACGCCGCGCACGGAGTCGTACGCGATCCGCAATGGGAACGTCGAGGGGAACGTCAGGGAGGCGCGCCCGGGCGATCCGTCCGCTCGCGCGACGCTGACGCGCTTCGTCGCCCACACGCTGGATGAAGCCGAGCGCAACGGCGCCAAGCAGACGTGGATTGACCTGGTCGACCACGGCGGCGGCGACGGCGGCGGGCTCCAGAACCACCTCGGCAAGGTCATGGGCTCCGACGACATGGCCGGCGCGATCGCCGACGGCGTGGCGATGCACGCGCGGGAACACCCCGAGGACGCGGGGCGCGGAATCGACGGCGTCGTCGCGAACCAATGCCTCATGGCGACGGTGAGCTTCGAGAGCGCGCTCTCGCACGCTGGGGTGAAATTTCTCGCCGCGTCACCGGAGACGATGCTCGCGCCTGGTACACCGACCACCGTCGCCGAGGCGATCGTCAAGCACCCCGACGATCCGCAAGCGATGGCGCACGAGATGGTGACCCGCACGATGCACGCGCGCTACGGGCTCGACGGGGATAGCTACGCGCCCGCGGCCGCATTCGACGTGCTCGATCTCGCGCCGGAGAAGATCGCCGCGATGGAAGGCGCCGTCGGCGCGCTCGACGGTACGATCGCAACCGAAGCGAAGAGCGCGAGCGTGCGCGGTGCGATCCTCGAAGACGCGCGTTCCGTCGACGGGATGGTGCGCTTCACGAATCAGCCCTACCCGTGGCATGCCGACCGTCCGGCCGAAGCGCTCTACGGCGCGTTCGCGCGCGACGCCCGTCTGCCGGAGGATCTCCGTCACGCCGCCGCGGACGCGAAGCAGGCCGTCGGGGCGACCGTGCTCGCGCACGGCGAGAGCCGCGGTTTCGTCCCGTTCGGCGATGCGAGCTATCGCGACAGCGCCGGCCCGACCGTCCATTTCGCGACGAGCCGTTCAGAACGCGATCCGTGGGCGCCGCAGATCCGTGAGACCGACACGGCGTTCGACGCGAAAGTCGGCGAGGACGGCGTCGACCGCGCGCTCAAAACCGCGTAAGCGCGTCCCCGAGGGCGGCGCGCACGTCGGCGAACACGTCCGCCCAACGATTCGGCTCCGTTTGGCGGAAGAGCCGCATCGTCGGATACCACGGCGTCCGCGCGCCCTCGACACCCCACAGCCAGTACTTTCCGAACCCGTGCAGCGTCCAGATCGGCGCGCCGAGCGCGCCGGCGAGGTGCGCGACCGAGGTGTCGACCGCGATCACCAGATCGAGCGCCATGATCGCGGCCGCGGTGTCGGCGTAGTCGGCAAGTTCGGGACCGAGCGCGAACGGCTCGAACCCCGGAGGGGGCGTCAGCACATCCGCTTCGCGCGCCCCCTTTTGAAGACTAACCCATGCGACGTCCTCGACGCCGGCGAGCGCCCCGAACTCCGCGAGAGCGCAGGAGCGGAACCGATCGAGCGCGTGCGCCGGATCGCCGGCCCAGACGATCCCGACGGTCATCCGTTTGCCGAGCGCCGCGAAGCGCGCGCGGAAGGACGCGATCCGCTTCGGATCGGCCCGCAGATACGGGACCGCGTGCGGGTCGGGCGCGGCCTGCGCACCGAGGACGTACGGGAGGCTGCACAACGGCAGGTGAGCGGCAAACGAAGCGAGACGCTCCGGGCCTGCACGTCCGATGAGGACCTCGTCGATCCCCGGTGCGTGATGGTACATCTCGGCGAGGGCCGGCGGGATCTCGAGCGCCGTCGTCACGCCGCGCGCGCGCAGCAATGGGACGAATCGCGAGAGAAACAGGAAATCGCCGATCCCCTGTTCGAGCGCGATCAAGACGCGGCCGCCGTCGAGCGACTCGCCGTTCCAACGCGGCAGCGCGTCCAGGCGTTGATAGTGCCCGCGCATCGCCGGCTCGCGCAGCCGCCATTCCAACTCGGCGAACCCGGCCGCCGAATCCCCTGCGAGCAGAAGCGACATCCCGAGGTTCACGTGCGCGCGCGGCTCTTGCGGAGCCGACACGACGGCGTGGGTCAAGTGCACGAGCGCGTCATCGACCCGACCCAGGCCGTGATAGAGGCCGCCGAGGTTCATCGGCGGCTCGTGCCGCTCGGGTGCGAGCTGCGCGGCGCGCCGAAACGCCTCTTCGGCTTGCGCGAAGGCACCGCGATCGTAGGCGACTTGCCCGCGGACGAGCCATGCTTGCGCATCGTCCGAGGCGACCTCGCAGGCCGAACGCGCTGCCGCTTCCGCGTCGTCGAACGCGCCCGACGATCGCAGTGCGTCCGCCAGGCCCGTCCATGCCGCGACGTCGCCGGGATGTGCCCCGACCGCGCCACGCAAGAGCCGCACCGCGTCGTCGTGCCGTCCGACTGCGCTCGCGACGAGACCGCCGTTCACCGCCGCGGTGAGGTGCCGAGGATCGACACGGAGCGCCGCCTCGAAAGCCTCCAACGCGTCTTCGAGGCGGCTCTGCCCGTACCGAACGATCCCGAGGCGGACGAGCACCGCCGCATTGTCCGGCCGGTCGCGTCCGACGCGCTCGTAGAGATCGGCTGCGTCATCGAGCAGACCGAGCACTTCGTACACGCGCGCGAGATTCACGGCGGCTTCCGCCGAACGTGGAACAAGCTGCAGCGCGGCGGTGAACAATCGCTCCGCCTCGCTCCAATCGCGCCGCGCGAATGCTGCCGCACCGGCAAGGTTCAGCGCTCGAGCATCATCCTCGATCATGCGTCTTCATCGGCATTCGACGCTTTCGTCGCACTACTTTTCAGCAGCCGCGGCTTCCCGCGAAAACGAATTCAATACCGCAGTCGTCGAATGCGATCTTTCTTCCTATGGATAAATGCAGCGAAGATACGTGCAGTATTTTGCTTTTCTTAATACTCACTTAAAATAAGTGCACTACAGTTCGCAGCGTGTCTTTGCATCGCTCACGCTTGCCTTTCGGGGTTATGCTTGCGACGATGCTGCTTGCGGTCTCTGGGGTAGAGCAGGCAGCATTCGCGCAATCGGCTCCGAGTCCGGCAGCATCACCGACGCCCGCGCCGAAGGCGATGTCGCCTTTGTCGTCGTCGTCAGATCCCTTCACGGTTCGTGGTTACGTTCGTGCGTATGATTTCACGCGGCAGAACGCCAGTGGATATCCGAGCACCAAGAACGCCCTGAACCAGCAGTCGGTCAACTTCGCCGAAAGCCTGCATCTCGAGTACCGCGTCCTCAACACCGGTTTCTCGTTCGGCGGGTCGTATCTCTACGCGAACCCGTTCAACGGATGCGCGAATCCGGCGAACATCAAGACCGTTCCGAACTGCGCGACGGCCTCGACGGACGTCTCGCATCTCGCGCCCGACAACACGCTGCCCGGTTACGAGCTGAGCACGTTCTACGAATCGTACGTCCAGTACAAGAAGAACGGCCTCTTCGCGAAGGTCGGCGACCAAGTCATCAACACGCCGTGGACGAACGCGTCGGATTCGCGTCTGAAGCCGGCCTCGTTCCAGGGTGCCGACGTGTCCTACAGCATCAACCCGAACTACACGTTCGAGGTGATGGACATGGATCGTTGGCAGCCGCGCACGACCAACGACTGGCTGCAGGCCAACCTCCTGACGGGCGCCGGCAGCGAGCTGCCGTACGGCACCGCGCCGATCACCAATACGGCGGCGAACACGGGCGGCTTCCAGTACGCGCGCCTCGGATACGCCAGCGGTAACCTCACCGCCAACCTCCACTACTACCACTTCATCGATCTCGCGAACTTCGCGTGGCTCGACGGCCGCTACACGCTCACGCACGAGCCGCTCAAGCCGTTCATCGCGATCCAAGTCGGTGACGAGAAGAACACGGGCTCGTCGGTCGTCGGTACGATCAACAGCCAGGTCTACGGCGCGCAAGTCGGCGTGAACGTCACGAAGAATCTCGTGCTCACGGCGTCGACCGACGTGATCCCGCGCAAGATCGCCAACCTTCCGGCCGGGTTCGTCTGCCAGGCCTCGACGGGCCAGATCCTGCCCGCCGGAAAGACCACTCCGGCGCAGGGCTATCCGTACCCGAGCGCGGGCTATTTCGTCCCCACCGCGGCGCCGCAGTGCATCGCGAACCCGAACGGCACGTATTCGGTCGAGTACGGCGGCCTCGCCAGCCCGTACACCGACTCGTACGCGACCGATCCGCTCTTCACGACGACGCTTACGCAGGGTATGGCGGATCGCCGCGCGCCGGGTTCGAGCGAGAAGCTCGCGCTGACCTACACCTCGACGGATAAGCGCCTCGTGTTGATGGTCTCTCGCGCCTACTACGACTACGGCTTCACCGGCTTCCCGGATCAGACCGCGGAGACCAACGGCGACGCAATGTACTACCTGCGCCCGAACGCGCACGGGCCGTACAAGGGTCTCCTGCTCCGCTACCGCTACGGCATCCGCACCGACGACCACTCGTCGGCCGCCAACTTCCCGGTGGGCTACCCCGGGCCGTTCTTCGGACAGTCGCCCTACTTCGTCTACAACCGCGCGCAGCTCGAGTACGACTTCTAGTCGCACGCGTCCGCACGGAAGCCATGAGGGCCGCGCATCACCCGATGCGCGGCCTTCCTCGTTTCAGCGCAGCAGCGGCACGCCGCTGGGGTAGATCGGGCGGTTGATCAGCGACTCCAGCACGTCCGGCGGCGCCGAGAGCACGACGTCGCAGAAGCGCACGAAGGCCTCTCGCTCCGCTTCGCCTTCGACGAAACGCTCGGTCTTGGTCAGATCGACCTTTCCGGCGACGGGGAGGAAGCGCACATACCGGCCGTCGTCGTCCTCGCCCGTCTCCACCAAGCCCGCGTCACTGAAGATCCGCACCGCCGCCGAGACCGTCGAGCCGTCGACTTTGTCGAAGTCGAGCGTCGAGGCGACGTCGACGTAGGTCATCCGCAGCATCCCGTCGGCCGTCATGCGCTTCATCGCGGCGTAGAGCTGGCGCAGCGTCTCGAGCTTCGGCGCCGCACGTTCGATGATGAAGTCGTTGATGCGCCGGTCCTTCTCACCGAAGAGCAGGTGGATCTCCGCATCCCCGCCGTCGCGGCCCGCGCGCCCGGCCTGCTGATTGAACTCCGTGAAGTCGAAGTTCAGGTGATAGAGGAAGACGTTGCGCACGTCGGGGAGGTCGATCCCCTCGCCGAACGCCGAGGTCGCCACGACGACCCGGATCGCGCCTTCGCGAAAGTAGCGCTCCACCTGCGCGCGCTCGGCCGTGCCGACGCCGGCGTGGTAGAACGCGATGTCGGGGCCGACTCGCGCGCGGAGCTTCTCCGCCGTCGTCGTCGCCTCGGTGCGCGAGTTGCAGTAGACGATCGCCTTCGAACCGTCGCGGATCACGCGCTCGATGTAGGCGAGTTTGTTCGTCGTCCCGCGCGCCTCGACGACGTGCAGGTTCTCGCGCACGGTCGGATCGATCACCCAGGCCTCGATCCCCAGGTCCGCGCGAATCGTCGCGAACGCCTCGTCGCCGGCGGTCGCCGTCAACGCGAGAACCTGCGGGCCGCCCAGCCCCGCGATCGCCTTGCCGATGCTGCGGTAGGCGGCGCGGTGGGTCGACTCGGCGATGTGGTGTGCTTCGTCCACGACGACGAGTGACGGTCGCGAGACCTCGCTGCGAAAGCGGTCGAGATGGAACTGGACGAACTCGGGGGTCGCGCAGATCACGTCCCAGGCCCCGGTCTCGAGCGCCTCGTTGAGGGCGGCGCGCTCGCCCGCGTCGATCGCGCCGTTGGCGCGGTGGATGCGGATCCCGAGCGGCTCGAGCCGGCGCACGAGCGCGTCGTGCTGGTCGTTCGCGAGCGCGCGCAGCGGGTAGAGGACGACGGTCTTCTCGCCGCGCTCGAGCGCGCGCACCGCGGCGGGATACTGGAAGCAGAGCGACTTGCCGCGCCCCGTCCCGAGGACGGCCAGGGTGTTGCGGCCGGCGTCGAGGCGTTCGAGGACGGCGCGCTGCGCCTCGCGCATGGGGCGCTCGCCGATCAGCGCGCGCAGCACGGCCTCACGGTCGACACCGCCTGACGATGTCATGCTGAGCCTGTCGAAGCACGGCGCCGCGCGCTCGCGCACGACGTAGATGTTGATCCCGAACGAGCGCGTCCCACCGCCCGTCACCGCCGTCACCGTCGCGGTGTACCGTTCTCCGGCGTCGATCTTCGGCGCCACGCGCGCCGCGATCGCGCGCTTGAGAAAGCCGAGCTGCAGCACGCCGTAGAAGACGCCGATCGCGTTCGGATCGTGCGGGTTCGCCGCATCGCGGCGCAGCTCGAGCGCCGCACCCTCGGTCAGCCCGGCGACGACGTCCTGCCGCCCCTCGAAGCTGACCCCGACGACCTTCGTGTTGAAGGCGGTCGCCTCGCCGATCGTCGCGTACGGATCGCGGTCGAGGTACTCTTTCGCGTGCGCGTAGAGGTCGTCGAGGAACGTCGCCGCGTCGGTCGCGTCTTCCGGCGCACGCGGTCCGTTTCCAAACTCCGCCAGAAGCCGCTCGAACGCAGCTTCCGACGCAGTCGGTGGAGGGAATCCCTCCTTCGGTTTCAGAGCGGCTTGGACTCGTGCGCCGGGGCGTTGTCCTCGGCGTGCGGCGTCTCGTGCTCCGGCTCGTCGCCGAGGTTCAGACGGATCTCTTCGTGGCCGAGCTCGGCGGCCTCGTCGTGCAGGCCCATCGCCTGCGCGTCGAGCGGGTCGATCTCCATCTCTTCGGGCTGCGCGCGCTCGGGGACGCCGAAGTTGCGCTTCTCGAAGCGCTCGAAGTCGACGTCCTCTTGGTCCTTGCGCTTGTAGCGCGGCGGCTGCGTGGTGCGGCGCGAGGCGGTCTCGCGTTCGCGCTCGCGACGCGCGCGGCGCGCCTCGACGATCGCTTCGCGGTCGCGCGTCTCCTTCGCGTTCGCAGCCTGGCTGCGCGCCTGCGCGACGGTCTTCGGCTGCGCCTCGAGCGCCGAGCGGCGGAAGACCGCGCGGTTCTTGGCCCGCTTCTGCATCACCGCGACGAGCGGCGCCGAGAAGAAGATCGAGTGGTAGCCGCCCGAGCAGATCCCGACGAGCAACGCGAAGGCGAAGTTCTGCAGCGAGGCGCCGCCGAACGCGAGCAGCGCGACCAGCGTGACGACGACGGTCGCGAGCGTGTTGACCGAGCGCGTCATCGTCTGCAGGATCGAGGTGTTGACGATCTCGTCGAACGTCTTGCCTTCCATCAGGCGCACGTTCTCGCGGATCCGGTCGAGGATGACGATCGTGTCCATGACCGAGTAGCCGACGACGGTCAGCACCGCGGCGAGGAACGCGTCGTCGACGCGCCGGCCGGCGATCGCGTAGATCCCGATCATCATCAGGGAGTCGCGCACGAGCGCGACGACGCAGACCCAGCCGAAGATCAGGTTCCAGCCGAAGCGGAACGCGATGTAGAGGAACTGGATCGCGATCGCGATGACGAGCGCCTTGAGCGCGTTGAGCAGGTACTCGTGCGAAAGCGACGGGCCGACCGTCGAGATCGACGAGGCGGCACGATCGACCGGCGCGACCTTGCCGAGCGCGTTCCAGAACGGCGTGGAGTTGTTACCGAAGTCGGTCTGGGTCTCGATCGTCCAGCGCTCGTCCGGCGGCTCACCGGGCTTCGAGAGCGTGTTGACGCGCGCGTCGGTGACGTTGATCCCGGCCAGCGCCGAGGTGATCGCACCCTGCGTCGCGGGGCGCGTGAACTTGACCGTGACGTCGGTGCCGCCGGTGAACGAGAGCCCGAGGCGCAGCGGCGCGCCGGTCTTGACCCAGTTCCAGGCCATGAAGGCGATGCCGGCGGCGATCAGCAGGTACGAGATCGCCGAGACGATGCGGAACCAGGAGACGACGTTCCAGTTGAGTCGACGGAAGAACATCTCAGCCGCGCGCCTCCGTCGGCACCAGCGTCCCGCTTGCGCCGTAGGCCGCCTTCGAGGTGGCCAGATTGTTCTCGACGACCAGGTCGACGAGGAATCGCGTCACGACGACGGCGGTGAAGAGCGAGAAGATCGTCCCCCAGAAGAGGGTGTAGGCGAAACCCTTCACCGTGCCGGTGCCCAGCAGATAGAGGACGCCGGCGCCGACGATCGTCGTGAAGTGCGAGTCGAAGACCGAGGTGAACGCGCGCTGGAAGCCGATCCGCACCGCGGCGCGCAGTGCCTTTCCGGCCCACAGCTCCTCTTTGATGCGCTCGAAGATCAGGACGTTCGCGTCGACCGCCATCCCGATCGAGAGCACGAAGCCCGCGATCCCCGGAAGGGTCAGCACCGCGTGCGCGACCGAGAGCAGCGCCAGCAGGAGCAGCACGTAGACGCCCAGCGCGATGTCGGCCAGGATGCCGGGGACGCGGTAGACGACCGCCATGAAGAGGAGGACCAGTGCGAGCCCGGCGATCGAGGCGACGAGCGACTTCTGCAGGTCTTCCTGTCCGAGAATCGGGCCGACGTCATCCTTTTCGATGATCGTCGTCGGGACCGGCAGCGCGCCCGCGTTCAGCTCGTTGGCGAGCGTCGTGACCTGGTCTTCCGTGAACGACCCGTGGATCATCCCGCTGTCGGAGATGATCCCCTCGATCGTCGCCGACGAGACGTAGCGCTTGTCGAGGAAGATCGCGAGCAGCTTGCCCATGTTGTCGCGGGTGAGATTCGCGAACTTGGTCGGGTTCTTCGTCTGGAAGTCGACCTCGGGCTGCCCGCCCTGGCCGAAGCCCGGCGAAGCGCTCTTCAGCTCGGCGCCCGTGTAGACGACCTTCCCGGAATCCTTGTACGCGCCGTTCGGGTCGTTGGCGTACTTCTTGTCGGAGTCGGCACGAGCCGCGACCTGCGGCGGCATGATCTTGAACTCGAGGACGGCCGCCTCTTTGAGGAGACGCTCCAACTCGTCGGCGTTCTTCACCGCGGGGACCTCGACGAGCAGGCGGTCGTTTCCGACCCGCGTGATCACGGGCTCTGAAACGCCCATGTTGTTGACGCGGTTCTGGATGACGAGTTCAACCTGACTCTGGATGTCCGACGTGACCGTCGGGACGTCCGGGGTCGTCTGCAGTTGGAGCAGGACGCGCGCGCCGCCCTGGAGGTCGAGGCCGAGCCGGATCTTCTTCTGCA
The DNA here is from genome assembly GCA_035493875.1 of Candidatus Limnocylindria bacterium. Classification (GTDB taxonomy): domain Bacteria; phylum Vulcanimicrobiota; class Vulcanimicrobiia; order Vulcanimicrobiales; family Vulcanimicrobiaceae; genus Vulcanimicrobium. The sequence continues at coordinate 23,241 of DATJHK010000043.1, read as the reverse complement.
CGGGCAGGACCGCCCATACGCAGAGGCCGACCAAGGCCAAGAGGAGGACCGCCTGAAGCGGCCTCTTGAGCTTATTCCACATACCGGATTCCGGGGAAGGGGAGAACCCCCGGATCGTAGCATGGGGGCCGGATAGCGTCAAACGACGTTGGCTTGTCCGGGCCTCGAGGTGACCAAGGCCGGACATCTCCCCGGGAGGACGGCTCCAACGATCGATTCCAAGGGTGTCGATGCAGGACTCCTCCAGACGCGCTACCGTCTCACGAAGCAACGCGCGGCGATCCTGCGCGCGCTCGAGGACGGCGCGCATCTCACCGCCGAGGCGATCCACGAGCGCGTGCGCGCCGAGCTCCCGGCCGTCAGCCTGGGGACGATCTACCGCACGCTGGACATCCTGCGCGGGATCGGTCTCGTGCAGATCTTCGTCTTCGGCGGCGCGGCGCGCTACGAGGCGGCGCTCGACAAGCACCACCACCTGATCTGCGTCAGCTGTGCGGAGATCGTCAACATCCCCGCCCCCGAGATCGGGGCGGTCGCGATGGCGATCGCGCGCGACTACCGGTATTCGGGCATCGACGCCGCGCTGGTCGTGACCGGCCGCTGTGCGCGGTGCGCGGGCCTGGCGCGCAACGGCGCGGCCCCGACGCCCTAGACACACCGCTTACCCCCTCCGTCATGCATGACAGGGTTCCGGTGTGGCGCGCTGCGCGTAGGCGCAGAACGCGGCCGCCGCGCGCAGTTGCGCAACGCTCGTGCACGGTGTTGCGAGGATCCGCGGCGAGCACACCAGCACGGCGAGCGCGCGCCCGCGTGAGATCGCGACGTTGAAGCGGTTCTCTTCCAGGAGGAAGTCCGCGCCGCGCGGCGCGTCCTCGGCGCTCGAGGCGGCGAGGCTGTAGATCACGACCGGTGCCTCCTGGCCTTGGAACTTGTCGACGGTGCCGACGCGGACCGCGGCGCCGAACCGTTCGCGCAGCACGCGCTTGAGAAGTGCGACCTGCGCGTTGTACGGCGCGACGACGAGGATGTCGGCGAGGGTGAGCTCGCGCGTCGTACCGTCGGCGGCGGTGAACGTCCCGCCGTGCACTCCGGCGACGATCTCGGCGACGGCCTCGGCCTCCTCCGGCGAGAGCTGCCCATTGCCGGCGTGCTCGACGGGGACGTAGCGCAAGCCCGCGCCGCCGTACCATGGCGCGTCGATGCGCTGCGCGGCGCAGTCGGGGGCCGCACGTAGCCGTCCTTCGTAGACGACGTCGGAGACGAAGCCGCAGAGTTCCGGGTGCATGCGGTAGCTGCGTTCGAGGAACACCCCACGCTCGGGCGCGACGGTCTTCTCGCCGACGAGATGCTGCAGCACCGAGACGCCCGCGCCCTCGGGGTGCGTGCCGAGCGAGACGTGCGCGAGCTGCTGCGGGTCGCCGAGCAGGACGACGGCGCGCGCGCAGGTCGCCGCGGCCAACGCGTCGGCGAGCGAGACTTGTCCGGCCTCGTCGATCACGAGGACGTCGAGCGGCGCCAGCTCCTCGTGCGCCATCAGCCACGACGTCCCGGCGACGAGTTCGTAGCCGTCGAACGTGCCGTTCTTTCCGACGTTCTCGACCCAGTCCGTACCCGATGGCGACGCGTACTGCGTCGAACGGCGCCCGTTGTCGCATTTCTTCGCCGCGCGCACCGCGGCACCACGCGCGGCGAGCGGTGTCTCGACGGCGGCGAGCAGGTTGTGGATCGCCGGATGGCTCGTCGCCATGACGCCGACGCGCCGGCCGGCGGCGAGCAGCGCGTCGATGACGCGCGCGCCGGTGTACGTCTTCCCCGTCCCCGGCGGCCCTTGGATCACGAGGGCGCTCTCGCGCAACCCGAGCGCGAGCGCAGCAACGTCGGCCGCGTCGATCGCGCCATCGCGCTCCGGCGGCTGCACGCGATCGCCGGGTACGAGGCCGTCGATCCGCGGCAAGGCGCGCTCGATGATTGCGAGCGCGGCGGGATAGCGCGCCGGCGCGCTTCCGTCGAGGACCGCCCCCGCGAGACGCCGCAGGGCGGCCTCTTGCGCGCGCGTCATGATCGGCCCGCCCGGGACGAGCGCGCGCGGATGCGGGTGCTCTTCGCGGCGCTTCACGCGCACGAGCCCGGCAGTCTCGTCGATCTCCACGACCTCGAAGTCCGGACCGTCCTTGCCGAGATGCGGATCACGCAGCGAGCCGGGCTGCAGCTTGTGCCGCTGCGGTGGAAACGTGTAGGTGTACGTCGCCTTCCCGTTCTTGCGCGTCGGCGGGACCGGGGGATGCAGCTCACTCGGCACGAGCCCCCCGAGCGCCTCGTCGTCGTCGGCGACGAAATCGGTCTGCGCCGCGGCCTCGTACCGTGCGTAGAGCGCCCACCACACGGGCTTCTGCTCGCGGCGGTGGTACGAGAGGAGGGAGGCGAGGAGTCGTCGCGTCGCATCCGGCGTTCCCGCGAGCAGCTCGCGCTCGAGCTCCGTGCGCTCCGCTTCGCTCTTGACCTCCGCCTCGCTAGGAACGCGCGGATCGACCTGCGCCCGAAAGGGCGTCTCGCCGAACGCCGCCGCGGCTTCGTCGCGCAGGCGCAGCAGCCACGCGTGCAGCTCCGCGGTCGAGCGGCAGTCCTCGTCGTTGTAGAACGTGATGTCGTCGCGGATCGAGCGATCGCGCTCGGCGAGATAGCGTTCGAAGGCGACGATCGAGTCGTCGCCCTTGCGCACGTCGGCGTCGCGGTGAAAGCCGTAGAAGCGCTCGAGCTTCTTGATCGAGTAGCTCTCCTGCGATTGCGCGATCGCGCCGCGCACGACGGCGTACAGATCGACGAGCACCTCGCCGCGCAGCAGTTCGTCGACCTCGTCCTCGCGCGTCCCGTGACGCATCGCGAGCGTGCGCAGCGCCGTCTTCTCGTACGGCGCGTAGTGATAGACGTGCGCGTGCGGGTGCGCGCGCCGGTGCGCGACGAGCCAGTCGACGAAGCGTTCGAACGCGAGCCGCTCCTCCTCGCGCGTCTCGCCCCAGAAGTCGACGTAGCCGCCGGCGCGGGTGTAGGCGCCGAAGAGGTACTCCAACCCCGCCCCCGGCTCGTAGAGCGGGTCGCCCTCCATGTCGAAGTAGACGTCCTCCGCGTCCGGCGCGGGCAGGATCGCGAACCCGGCTTTCTCCTGCGGGGGCAGAAGCTCGTACGCGACCTTGCCCGTCTCGCGCTGCGCGCGCTGCAAGCGCGCCTGGCGCACGAGCGCGGCGTACGGCTCCGCGCCGATCCCGCGCGGCTTCGCGAGCGGATCGGCGGCGGCCAGCGCGGCCACGGTCGCCACGCCGGCGTCGCGCAGCCGCGCGATCTGGCTGCGACGGATGTTCGCGACGAACGCGAGGTGGTCGACGGCGCGCCGCGCGCCCTCGCAGCGCTCGGCGTAGACGCACATCCCGCACGCGCCGACCTTGTCGGGGACGGCCGCCGCGTCGAGCCGCGGCAGCGCCGCGAGGTACCGTTCGCGCGCGGCGTCGACGTACGCGATGAAGCGCGCGGGATCGTAGGACGGATCGTCGCCGTTCCCGAGCAGCGCGCGGACCCGCGGCGGAAGCGTCCCCTGGATCGCCTCGACGAAGCGCGCGTAGAGGCAGAGCTGGACGAGAAACGCGGCCTGCTCGCGCACCGCGAGCTTCGCGTCGGCGATCTCGTACGACCATCCCCCCAGGCGGCTCGGCACCTCGACGCGCACGAGGAAATCCGCGCGCCCCGACCAGCCCTCGTGGACGAACGCGGCCTGATAGATCACGTCGTCGCCGCGCTCCATCGCGGCGCGGGTCGCCGCGGCGGCGCGATACAGCCCGAGCGGCGCGCCGTCGCCGTCGGCGATGCGCGTGACGGACCGCCCCGTCTTCTCGTACGCGGCTAGCGCCGCGTCCTCGTGGCGCTGCCCCTTCTGCGCCAGGATCTCCAGCGCAGGATCGTCCTCCGGTGCTTCGGCGCCGGACGCGAGATCGGCGCGCCGGAGCGCGACGCGGTGCTCGCAGGCGAGAAAGTCGTTCAGGTCGGAAGGCGAGGAGACCAACTCGCCGTCGAGGAGGCGCACCCCCAGATTCTAGGCGATCAGGGTGCCACCAGGGTGGCCCGGCGCGAGGAGAGTCTCCTTAGGACAGCGAGGGCGGCGCCCCGGCCGGCGGGAGGGCGGCGATGTCGCGGCGCGCCTCGAGGTACGCCTTCGCCTTGCCGACCTCGTCGCCGAGCGAACTCACCGTGCGCTCCATCGAGGAGAGCGCCTTGATGCGGTAGTCGGCCATCGAGTCGATCGTCGCGCGGACGTTCGCGAACGCCTCCTTGAGCTTCTCGACGTCGATCGTCGCGTTCGAAGCGCCCTCTTGGACGCGCGTCGCGTTCTCGCGCAGCAGCTTCGAGGTCGAGACGATCAGGTTCGAGGTCGTCGACTGCAGCGCGCCGATCTGGTCGAGGACGAGCTTCTGGTTCGCGACCGCTTGCGCGGTGATGACGGCGGTGCGCAGCGCGGCGACGGTCGTCGTCGTCGCGCGATCGACGCCTTTCACCAGCTCGCCGTTGTTGCGCTTGATCAGGTCGAGCGCCATGTAGCCCTGCACGTTGACGGCGAGCTGTGTCGCGATGTCCTGCTGCTTCTGCCGCGCGGCGAAGAGGATCTCTTCCTGGAGCGCGCGAGCGCGTTCCGGGTCGGTGCCTTGGAGCTTCTCGACCTCGCGCTCGACCGCGTCGCCGAGCGCGCGCGCGAGGTAGCCGTGCTTCTCCAGCTCGCCCATCAACGTCCACATCGTCGCCTTCTCGGTCTCGATCGAGGCGTTGTCGCGCAGCAGCTCGTCCTTCGAGCGGCGCAGACTCTCGATGATCGCGTTGAGGTGCGACTGCGAGGACTCGTAGCCGCGGAAGTAATCGCGCAGCTTGTTGCCCATCGGCAGGACGCCGAGAAACTTCTTGACCCCGAAGAGGTCGCCTTGTGCGGAGGGATCGAGCTTTTCGACGGTACCGCGCAGGTCGAGCAGCGTCTTGGCGACGGGAGAGCCGGCGTCGAGCGTCCCGATCGCGCGCGTCGGGCGATCCATCAGCCGGTTCGCGACGTTCGCCGAGCGCGTGATCTCCGCGTTGCCGAGCGCCTCGAGCGCGCGCAGCCGCTCCTGATACCCCGCGCTGTCCGGCGCGAGCTCCGTCAGCTCGCGCGCGAGCCGCGCGGCCTCCTCGTCGAGCGCGCCGCGCGCGTCGGGCGGGATCGGCACCTTGCCGATCGCCTCGGACGGGGCGACCGGCGCGACCGGTTCGGGCGGCTGCAGCGCGGGCGGGTTGAGTTGACCGTCGTCGGCCATCGTGTCTCCTACCGGTCTACCGGTCGTTGATGTTCAGCGTGCGCGGACCACCGGCGAGATAGCGCGTCACCCCGTCGCCGGCCGGTTCGGGGCGCATTCCCTCACCGACGCCTTCGGCGGCCGCATGGAAGACGGCCTCACCGCCACGCTCCCCGGCGATCTCGAACACCTCACCGAACACCTCGCCGAAGAGCCGCCCCAGCCCGTCCATCGTTAGTCGTTCAGCCCCACCTGGAACGTCAGCGGGACGTTCTTCGGCTCGCCGCGCTTCTCGACCGACGTGCCGATCGCCATGAACTCGATCACGTGCGGGCTCCAGATGTGCGTCTTCTCGACGATCTGCATCCCGACGATCCCGTCGGCGCCGTGCGCCTCGGCCTCGGCCTGCATGCGCCCCATCGCCAGCTCACGTGCGTCGTAGATCGCCTCGGTGTAGTTGTTCAGCTCGATGTTGTTCCCGAGCGTCGCGATCGACTGCATGAAGCCCTGGTGCGCGATGTGGTAGACGCAGTTCCCGAGCACCAGCTCGCGCGGGACGTAGCCCGTCGAGGAGACGAGCTTGTAGAAGTCCTGGACGCTGAAGTCCGAGGTGAACGGTTTGTTGTCGCGCGTGCGCCAGCTCGTCTCGCTCGCCGGCGCCTTGACGGCGGTCCCGATCGCGGTGAACTCCAGCGCGTTCTCGGCCCACGCGTACCCGCCGACCTCGAGGCGCACGCCGACGATCCCGTCGGCGCCCAAGACGTCCGCTTCTTCTTCCATGCGCGTCATCGCCAGCTCGCGCGCCTCGTACATCGCCGCGGTGAGATACCCCAGCTCCTGGTTCTGATAGAAGTTCGCGTACTGGATCCCGACGTGATAGATCGAGCTTCCGAGAACGAGGCCGAGCGGACGCCATCCCATCTGTTCGAGCAGGACGAACTCCGAGACGGAGAGGTCGCTCGTGAACAGCGGCGGCCCGCCTTCGCCGCGCATCCGCCGCAGGCGCGAGACCGCGTCGACGGGCACGCCGCCCTGCGTCGTGCGCACGTTCGATTGCTGCGGCTGCTGCGGGCGGCCGATTCCGAAAAAGCTCATGAAGTCTCCTTGAAGAGCCGGGTCAGGGTCTCCCGGGCATGGCGCTCGCGCGCGACGTATGCCCCCAAATCCTCGATCAGCGCGTGGGCCCACTCGCCGACGTCGTACCGCTCGGTGCGCAAGGCGACGCCGCGGACGATCCGCGTGACGCTCGCCTCGATCCCGTACGCCGTGCGCGCAAGGACGTAACGCAAGAGGTCGCTCGGGCGCGGCACCTCGAGCGCGAGCGCTTCCACCGGGCCGCGTCCGAGGAAACCGCCGCGCTTGACGGCGGAGATCGCCGGAAACGCCGTGGTGAAGCCGACCGCGGCGCGTTCGAGCAGCGCGACGGGATCGGGCCCCGCCTCCGTCTCGATCCGCGCGAGGAAGCGGCGCACGAGCGTCGCCGGCGTCGTCTGCACCGGCTCGACTTCGAGCGCGGCGCTGTCGGGCAGCGTCTCGAGCGAGCCGAAGCGCTCGGTCAGGAACGCACCGTTCGCGGCGAGGGCCGTCTCGGCGTTCTCGGTGAGCGCCGCGAGCCGCTGCGCCGTCGCCCGCTCGAGCAGACGGAGTTGTTCGACGAGCATCGTCACCGCCGCCGCGTCCCGGCGAGCCGGCGGAATGTCGAGATAGGCGCCGAGCGTGTCGGGGAGATAGCGGCGCTCGGTCTCGCGTAGCGCGTACCCGGCCTCGTCGCAACCGTCACCGCGCGCGAGCAGCGGTTCCGCTTGGGCGAGCAGCCCCTCGATTCGTGCCACGAGCGTCTCCGCTTCGGGCGGCAAGCCGTTCACGCACCATTCGTACCACGCCGCGCGTCCCGAAGTTGCTATCGGCCCGCTCGTCCCCTTAGGAAGCTGACGCGAGCAGCCGCTCGGGCGTGATGGGCAGGTCGCGCACGCGCGTCCCCGTCGCATGGTAGACGGCGTTCGCGACCGCGGCGGCGACGCCGACGATCACGATCTCGCCGATCCCCTTCACGCCGACGGCGTTGACGTACGGGTCTTCCTCAGGGACGAAGATCGCGGTGATCTCCGGGATGTCGGCGTGGACCGGGACGAGGTACTCGGCGAGGTTCGCGCTCATGATCCGGCCGTTGCGCTCGTCGACGCGCGTGTGCTCGAGGAGCGCCATCCCGATCCCCATGACCACGCCGCCGTAGATCTGGCTCGTCCCGGTCTTCTGGTTGAGGATCCGTCCACCGGCGATCGCGCTCGCGAAGCGCGTGACGCGCACGGTGCCCAGATCCGGATCGACCTGGACCTCCGCGAAGTGCGCGGCGAACGAGTGCATCGCCCAGCGTTTCGCGGCGTCGTCGGCCGCCGCATCGCTCGTACCCTCGACCGCACCGAGGCGGTGCCGCCGCAGGATCGCAACGTAGCTCTCGCCCCGGTCGGGATCGCCCTTGAAAAAGAGGCGTCCGCCGCGCGCGTCCAGCGCGTCGAGCGACGCGCCTCTCAGCGGCGAGGCGACGTCGTTCGCGACGAGCGTCAGCACCTTCGCGCGCAGGTCGCGCGCGGCAAGCTTCACCGCCGAGCCGACGCTCGCCGTCAGCCGCGAGCCGCCCGCGTTCGGCGCGTTCGGGAGCCGCGTGTCGCCGAGCTCGAAGCGCGTGCGCTCAAGCGGGACGCCCAGCTCTTCCGCGGCGAGCTGCGTGAAGACGGTGTAGGCGCCGGTGCCGATGTCGGCGCCGCCGCTCTGCGCGAGCGCGCTGCCGTCGGCGTCGATCCGGACGCGCGCCGACGCCGGACTCCGGTTCGCCGGATACGATCCGACCGCGACGCCCATCCCGAGCAGCATCCGCCCCGCGCGCATCGAGCGCGGCTGCGGGTTGCGCCGCTCCCAGCCGAACGCGTCGCCGGCGGCGTGCAGGCACGCCCGGAGCGAACGGCTCGAGAACGGCCGCCCTTCGGCGTCGTGCGTCGCGTCGTTGCGCAGCCGCAGCTCGACCGGGTCGATCCGTGCCGCGTAGGCCAGCTCGTCCATCGCCGACTCGAGCGCGAACGAGCCGCTCGACTCGCCCGGCGCGCGGGTGAACGTCGGCGTCGCCGCGTTGAGGCGACCGAGCCGGTGGGTCATGAGCAAGTTCGGCGGCGGGTAGAGCACCGCGCTCAGCAATCCCGACGGTTCGACGAACTGATCGAACGTCGAGGTCTGCGAGGTCGTCTGGTGGATCAGGCTCGTCAGCGTCCCGTCGGCGTTCGCGCCGAGCGCGACGCGCTGGATCGTCTGCGAACGGTACCCCACCGAGCCGAACATCTGCGGCCGCGAGAGCACGACCTTCACCGGCCGGCCGAACTGTTTCGCCGCCATCGCCGCGATCACGGCATGCGGCCAGATCGAGCCCTTGCTGCCGAACCCTCCGCCGACGAAGCGCGCGATCACGCGTACGTCGCTCGGCGGGAGCCCGAAGACCGCGGCGAGCTTCGCGCGCCCGGTGAACACGCCTTGCGAGGACTCGTACACGGTCAGCTTGTCGCCGTCCCATCGCGCGATCGTCGCGTGCGGCTCCATCGGGTTGTGGTGCTCGATCGGCGTCGTGTAGGTGTGGTCGACCGCGACGTGCGCCCGCGCGAGCGCGCCTTCGGGATCGCCCGCACGCAGGTCGAGGACGCGGCCCATGTCGTTCGGGACGGTGTAGAGTTGCGCGTCGGCGAGCCGCGTCGTCGCCGGACCCCGCGCATACCGCACGCGCACGAGCGACGCGGCGTCCGTCGCGCGCTCGAAGGTATCGGCGACGACGAGCGCGACCGGCTGACGGTCGTAGCGGACGAGATCGTCCTGCAGCACCGGGAGCGTACGATCCCCGCCGCCCTTCCCGCGCGGATCGACGCGCGGCGCGTTCTCGTGGGTCAGGACTCCGATCACCCCGTCCGCCGCGCGCGCCGCCGAGGTATCGATCCCGAGGATCCGTCCGCTCGGGATCGTGCTCAGGACGAGGACGCCGTACGCCATCCCCGGGAGCGCGTACTCGGCGGAGTACTTCGCCGCACCGGTCACTTTGAGCCGGCCGTCGACACGATCGACCGCCGGACCGATCAGACTGCTCATGCCGTCTCCCCGACCGTCTGCTGCAACGCGCGCACCACGGCGCGCCGCGCGAGCCCGATCTTGAAGTCGTTCTGACCGTAGCCGCGCATCGCGGCCGTCGCGGCCTGCGCGGCGTCCGTGAAGACGGCGGCGCTCGGCGCGCGGCCGACGAGCGCCGCTTCGGCTTCGTGCGCGCGCCAGGGTTTCGGGGCGACGCCGCCGAGCGCGACGCGCGCGGCCCGGATCGTCCCGCCGTTCGCGACGTCGAGCGCCGCGGCGACCGAGACCAGCGCGAACTCGTACGAGGCGCGGTCGCGTACCTTGAGATAGCGCGAGCGTCGCGCGTGGGTGCTCGCGGGGAGGGTGATCGCCGTGATCAGCTCGCCGTGCTCGAGGACCGTCTCGCGCTGCGGCGTCGCGCCGGGGAGGACGTGCAGCTCCTCGAACGGGATCGTTCGCTCGCCCCGCGGGCCGCGGACGTGCACGAGCGCGTCGACGGTCAGCAGCGCGACGGCGAGGTCGGAGGGATGGGTGCAGATGCACTGGTCGCTCCCGCCGATCACCGCGTGCGCGCGGTTGACGCCCTGGATCGCGGCGCAGCCTTCACCCGGCGCGCGCTTGTTGCACGCCTGCGCGACGTCGCGGAAATAGACGCAACGCGTGCGCTGCATGATGTTCCCGCCGATCGTCGCCATGTTCCGCAGCTGCGGCGACGCGCTCTCGAGCAACGCCTGCGCGACGACCGGGAAGCCCGCCGCGACCTCCTGCGCGTCGGCGACGTCGGCCATCGTCGCCAGCGCACCGAGCTGCACGCCGTCGGAGGTCGCGACGATCGCGCCGAGCGGGAGGCGCGTGATGTCGACGAGCAGCTCGGGCTGGACGACGTTGTCCTTCATCAGATCGATCACGTTGGTCCCGCCGGCGAGATACTGCGCGTGCGGACGGTTCGCGACGGTCGCGATCGCCGCGCCCACGTCGTCGGCGCGCGCGTAGCTGAACGGGTTCACGCCGTCGCCCCCGCGGCGGCGCGGATCGCCGCGACGATGTTCGGATACGCGCCGCAGCGGCAGATGTTCCCGCTCATCCACTCGCGCACGCTGTGCGGATCGGTCGGCCGTCTCTCGGCAAGAAAGCCGACCGCGGAGCAGATCTGTCCGGGCGTGCAGTAGCCGCACTGGAACCCGTCGTGCGCGATGAACGCGGCCTGCACGGGATGGAGCGTCTCGCCCTGCGCGAGCCCCTCGATCGTCGTGACGTGCTTCCCCTCGTTCTGCACCGCGATGCTCAGACACGAAACGATCCGGCGTCCGTCGACGAGGACAGTACACGCGCCGCACGTCCCCTGATCGCAGCCCTTCTTCGTCCCGGTCAGGTCGAGCCGTTCGCGCAGCGCGTCGAGGAGCGTCACGCGCGGCTCGATCTCGAGCCGATGCTGCGTGCCGTTGACGATCAGCGCGACCTCGACGGGGCGCGGCCCTCGCCGAATCAACGGCCTCGCGGCCGCCGCTTGCGCGGCGGAGAGCACCTGCGGTCCCTGCATCCCGAGCACCATGGCTGGGACGGCGGTGCGGACCAGGAACCGCCGTCGCGTCAGCTTGCCGTCCATCTCACCCCCGCTTGTTCCCGCACCTTCGCGGCGGAATCGGAGGCCGGGGCTCGGCCGCTCGTGCAGGCCGCGGAAGATTACCGCAAACCGGTACGGCTCATGCGAGCGCGAGCGCGGCGGGTGCGCCGACGACGGCGACCGGTTCGATCGCGATCTCCGGCGGGAGCTCGGCGAACGCGTAGACGGCAAGGCCCGCGACGGTGCGCTCGAGGAACTCCGCGAGCAGCGGACGGAGCGGCGCGGTGACGACGATCGCGTGCGGCGGCACGTGCTCGGCCACGTAGCGCGCGACGGTTTCGCGCACGTGCAGCGCGGTTCGTGGATCGGGCGCGAGACCGCCGTCCTGCGACCACATCTTCGCCAGCTCCGCCTCGAAGGCGGGGTCGACGATCAGCGGACGCAGCGCGCGCACGTTCTCGCGACGCAGCTGCTGCGGGACGACGACGCGGCGCGCCGCCTCGGCGAGCTCGCGCGGCTCGCGCGTCGTCGTCCCGGCGTCGATCAGCGCCTCGAACACCGCGATCGGATCGCGCGGCCAGGCGCGCTCGCGCAGCAGGTGGCCGAAGGCGCGATGCGCCGCGACGAGGGGGAGCGTCTCGCCCCCGACGTCCTTCATCACCGACGGGACGCTCGCGCGCAGGTGTTCCACCAGCGTCTGGAACTCCTGACGGCCGAGAAGCTCCGGCGCGTGCGTGCGCGCGATCTCGGAGAGGTGCGAGCCGATGATCGAGATCGCGTCGAACGTCAGCGCGCCGGCCTGCTGCGCGCGCTCGCGCTCCTCATACGCGATCCACCGCGCGGCCAGCCCGTAGACCGGCTCCGTCGTCGGCTCGCCGCCGACGCGTTCGAGCACCTCGGCGGCGGCGACCGCGACGAGCCGGTCGAGGCGCACGCTCCCTTCGGCGACGACGCGATCGCGCACGCGCAGCGCGTAGGTGCGCTGGTCGCGTAGCGGGTCGTCGCGCAGGCGCACGCCGGGGATCACGATCCCCGTCTCGGCGGCGAACGCGCGCCGCACGTCGCCGACGCGGTCGAGCAGCGCATCGCAGTTCGGCGTCACCAGCAGCGGGTACAGGTCGGCGCCGACGTCGATCGAGAGCGCGTCCACGCCGACCAGGCCGAAGGCCGTCTCCGGACGGCGCACCGCCTCCCGTCGCCGCTGCTCGCGCGCCGCCTGTGCCGCGACGGTCAGCGCGCGCTGTTTGTGCTCGGCGACCTGCGCCGCCGCGAACGCGCCGATCCCGAGCGCAGCGAAGAGCGGTGCGGGGAATCCCGGGACGAACGCGAGCGCGAAGACGAGGACGGCCGCGACGCGCAGGACGTCGGGGCGCGCGAGGAGCTGCGCGGCGAGGTCGACGCCGAGCGCGCCTTCGCCCGCGACCCGCGTGACCATCATCCCCATCGCGGTCGAGATCAGGAACGCCGGGAGCGTGGTCAGCAGCGCGTTGCCGATCGAGAGGATCGCGAAGGTCTCGATCGCCTCGAGCGGCGCCATCCCGTGATAGAGCGTTCCGACCAGGATTCCACCGAGCAAGTTGAGGACGACGATGACGAGCGCCGCGATCGCGTCGCCCTTGACGAACTTTCCAGCGCCGTCCATCGCGGCGTAGAAATCGGCCTCGCGTTGGACGCGCTCGCGCTTGCGGCGCGCGCCGGCGGCGTCGAGCGCGCCGGCGTGCAGGTCGGCGTCGATCGCCATCTGCTTGCCGGGCATCGCGTCGAGGGTGAAGCGCGCGCACACCTCGGCGACGCGCTGCGCGCCGTTCGCGATCACGACGAACTGGATCGTGATGAGGATCGCGAAGACGATCAGCCCGACGACGACGTTGCCGCGGACGACGAACGCACCGAACGCCGGGATCAGCGCGCCCACACCGTCGGCCTCGTGCCCCTGCGTGAGGATCAGGCGCGTCGCGGAGACGTCGAGCGAGAGCCGGAAGAGCGTCGCCAGCAGCAGCGAGGGCGCGAACGCGGAGAACTCCAGCGGCTCCTCGACGCGCAGGCTGATGAGCAGGACGAGCGCCGAGCCGAAGACGTTGAGCGCGAGGAGCGCGTCGAGGACCGGCGGCGGGAGCGGGACGATCAGGATCGCGACCACGCCGAGCACGGCGACGGCGAACGCCGTCGTCAGATTCAGCTTCACACCGCCAGGATCGCCCTTCCGTGTTGCTGCGATGTTACCCCTGGATGCAGGGGCGCGCGGCCTCCGATCCGTAGGGGCGACGGATGATCGGGACGATCCTCGCGGCCGCGCTTGCGTCGCCGCAACTTCACACGTATTCCGGCGTCGCGCTCGCGCCGCGCGGCGACCGCGTCGCCGTCGTCGAGAGCGTCGAGGCCGATCCGGCGAAGACCTCGGTGCGCCCCCATGGCGTGATCGTGGTGCGCAGCGCCGCGGACGGCGCGGTGCTCGCGCGCCTCGATCCGTGCCCGAAGTGCGAGTACGCCTCCGCCGTCTGGTCGCCGGACGGCAGCGCGCTGGCGTTCTTCGCGCGCAACAGCGCCGGCACGAACGCGTTGGAAATCGCGCGCGGCGCCTCCGTCGCCACGATCGCGAAGATCACCGGCGAAGCGAATACGCTGCGCTGGTCGCCCGACGGCACGACGCTTGCGATGCTCGCGACGATCGGCGCGCGCAAGCACATCGGCGCGACGCAGGCGGGGATCCCGCTCGTCGGTGAGATCGAGACCCGCGACGACGAGCAGCGCATCGCCGTCATCCCGGCGCGCGGCGGCGCGGCGCCGAAGCTCGTCTCGCCCGCCGACACGTTCGTCTACGAGTACGACTGGACGCCCGACGGCCGCGGCTTCGTCGCGACCGCCGCGAAAGGAAACGGCGACGACAACTGGTGGATCGCGAAGCTCGACGCGATCGGCGTCGACGGCACGGTCCGCACGATCGCCGCTCCGTCGATGCAGATGAACGTGCCGCGCGTCTCGCCCGACGGCAAGACGGTCGCGTTCATCGGCGGCATCATGAGCGACTTCGGCTCGATCGGCGGTGACCTGTACACCGTTCCGCTCGCCGGCGGCACGCCGGTCGACGTGACGCCGGACTACGCCGGCACGTTCACCGGCTACGTCTGGAACAAGACCGGTCTGAGCGCGAGCGCCCTGATCGGCGACCGCGCCGCCCTCGTCTCGGTCGATCCCGCGACGCACGCGACGAACGTGCTCTGGTCCGCCCCGCAATCGGTGTACGCCGCGGACGGCCGCTTCTCGTTCTCCGCGGACCGCGGCACCGTCGCGACGGTCGCGCAGGACTTCGAGCACGCGCCGCACGTCGTCGTCGGCTCGCCGGCGGCGCTGCACGCGATCACGCACGACAACGACGCGATCGCGCCGGTCGTCGCCTCGCGCAGCGTCTCTTGGACCAACGACGGCTTCCACGTGCAGGGCTGGCTCGTCGGACCGCGCGTCGTCGCGCCGGGGAAGACCTATCCGATGATCGTCCTCGTGCACGGCGGCCCGAGTGCCGCGGTGACGCCGACGTTCGTCGCGCAGGGCACCGTCGCCGACCTCGTACGGCACGGCTACTACGTCTTCCAGGCGAACCCGCGCGGCAGCTACGGTCAGGGCGAGGCGTTCACCCGCGCGAACGTCAAGGACTTCGGCGGCGGCGACCTGCGCGACATCCTCGCCGGCGTCGACGCCGTCGAGAAGATCGCGCCGGTCGACGACAAACGCCTGGGCGTCTACGGCCACAGCTACGGCGGGTTCATGACGATGTGGACCGTCACGCACTCGCAGCGCTTCCACGCGGCGGTCGCCGGCGCGGGCGTCGCCGACTGGATCAGCTACTACGGCGAGAACGGGATCAACACGTGGATGACGCCCTTCTTCGGCGCTACCGCGTACGACGATCCGAAGCCGTACGACGCGGCCTCGCCGATCCTGAGCATCAAGAAAGCCCACACGCCGACATTCGTCTACGTGGGCGAGCGCGACGTGGAGTGCCCGGCGCCGCAGTCGCTCGAGTTCTTCAACGGTCTGCGCGCGATGCACGTCCCCTCGGACCTGGTCATCTACGCGGGCGAAGGACACGGGATCCGCGATCCCAAGCACGTCCGCGACCTCTCGCTGCGCATCGTCGGCTGGTTCGACCGCTACCTGCGCGGCTGACGCTCACGCGAGCCCGGCGCGAGCGAGTGACGCGATGACCTGCGCGACGGCGACGTAGGTCTCGGGCGGGATCGCTCGTCCGCTCTCGCCCTGCGCGTACAGCAGACGCGCGAGCGCGACGTCCTCGACGACGGGGATGGCGTGCTCGCGCGCGATCGCCTTCACCCGCAGCGCCGCCTCGTCGAGCGCGCGCACGACGATCTCCGGGACCGGGATCGTCGGCGGCGCGTAGCGCAGCGCGACCGCGACGTGCGTCGGGTTGACGACGACGAACGTGGCCTCACGCGTGCGCGCGATCGCGCCGCGGACGAGCGCCCGATGGAGCGACTTGCGCCGCGCCTTCGCCTGCGGGTCGCCGTCGTTCTCCTTCGCGTCGCGCTTGATCTCGTCGAACGACATGCGCAGGCCGTGCAGCCAGCGCCGCCGCGCGAGCGCGTAGTCCGCGAGCGCGAAGACCGCGCCGACCGCGAGGGCGGCGCCGCAAGCGTCGAGCGCCGCGCGCCCGACCAGCGCCGCCGCCGCGACGGGCGATGCGAGCGACGCAGCGGCGCCCAGAACGTCCCAGCCGAGCGGGATCATCGCGCCGAGCGCGGCGGCGAACGCGAGGGAAGCGCGCGCGACGCCGACCACCGCTTCACCGCCGACCATCCGCTTCAGCCCGGCGCTCGGCGCGAGCCGCTTCAGATCGAACCGGATCGCCGTGAGCCGAAATCCACCGGCCTGCGCGATCCCGAGCGCGACGCCCGCGCACGCCGCACCCACGGCGGGGAGCAACGCACCCTCGGCGATTCCGAGGAGCGCGAACGTCGGCGCTGCGGCGAGCTGGTGCGCCGCGCTCGCGCGCAGAGCTGCGGCCGCGCTCCCGGCGACGAGCGGCGCCGCGGCGAACGCGCCGAGCAACGCCGCGCCGAACGCCGCGACCCCGCTCAGCTCGGCGGAGCGCGCGACGTTGCCCTCGCGCAGCGCGCGCTCCTTGCGCGTCGGCGTCGGATCGAAGCGCCGCTCCGCCTGTTCGCTCACCGCGCGCCGGTCCAGGGGAGGACGAGCGTCGGGTGCGCACCGAGCGGCGCGAGAAGCGGGACCGTCAGCACCGTCACGACCAGCGCGGCGGCGAATACGACGGGGAACGTGAGCGTGAAGCTGGCGAAGCGCGGGACGACGCGCGCGACCGCGGCCAGGGCGATCTGCAGCGCCGCCGAGACCGCGATCGCCGGCGCGGCGACGACGAGCGCGACACGCAGCACCGTCGCGGGGAGCGCGAGCGCGTACCGCATCCATGCCGCGGCGTCGACGAACGCACCGGGGTGGACGCGCGTGAAGGAGTCGGCGAACGCGCCGACCAGCGGGACCCAGCCGTCCAGCAGCACGAACGCCGCAAGAAACGCATAGGACCAGAGCCGTCCGAACGCCTGGGCGCTCGTCACGTTCGCGTTCGGAACGCTCGCGCGCACGCCGAGATAGTCGTCGATCGTGCGCCCCGCGAAGTACGCGCCGTCGTACAAGAGCGACGCGCCGAATCCGATCGCCGCTCCGAGCGCGACGTCGCCGACGAGGGCCACGCTCAGGGCGCCCAACGAGAGCGCGGGGGCGGGTGCCACTAGCGGTGCGATCGCGAGCGCCAACGCGAAGGCGAACCCGGCTCGCACGATCGGCGGGACCGACGGGTGGGAGAATCCGGGAGCGCGCGCGACGAGGCCGGCGGCGCGCGCGAAGACGAGCAGCGTCGTCTGCGTCATCCGCGCACCAGCAGCGGCACGCGCGCGACGATCTCGTAGAACAGTTGCGCGAGCAGACCGAAGCCGAAGCGTCCGAACAGCGCGACGACCGCGCCGACGGCGAGGATTTTCGGAAGCAGCGAGAGCGTCTGCTCCTGCACCTGCGTCGCGGCCTGGACGATCGCGACGACTCCGCCGACCAGCGTCGCCAGCACGAGCACCGGCAGGCTTAGGATCGCGGTCACGAGCAGGGCGTCGCGGAGCAGTCCGTCCAGGGCGTCCACACCGTCATCGTCGCGGGCGAACGTTGCCGCGAGATTGCTGGCGGATCGCCAGCGCGATTCGCGCTACGAGATCGCCAGCGAGGCGACCGATGCGATCGCGCTGATCACGGCGCGATCCATCTCGGAGTAGTCGCGTTCGCTCGCGTGCTTGACGGTGATGCCGCCGGTGACGCCGCTGCGTGAACGGATGCGGGCGTGCAGGAGCGCCCAGCGCTGGAGCTTGTGCCGCGCGACGGCGTCCTCGTACGCCGCACCGACGCTCGTGGCCGCGAACGCGTCGCGCGTTCCCACGTCGCCGGGCTCCGAGAGCGCCGGATAGAGGACGACCTCGTCGAACCGCTCGCGGCCGACCGCCGCCGCGAGCTCTTCGTAGAGGTGCTCGTTCTGCGGCCCCATCCCGCGATCGACGACGAACGGATGGTCCCAACGGCCCGGCGCGACGCGGTGCACGTAGAAGACCAGCGCCGCGTCGCCGAAGTGGGTCGTGGCCTCTTCGGCCGCGATCGCGAACGCTTCCTCGACGCTCGAGGCGGTCCACAGCCGCTTGGTGCTCCGCCGAACCCGCGCGGAGGCTTCGAGGATCGCCTGATGGCGCTGCTCGAACGTGCGAGGCGCGATCTCCGGTACGCCAAGCTGGAAGGCGCGCAGTCGCTGCTCGTGATCGAGCATCAGCGCGTTCGCGATCCGTTCGAGCAGCGTGACGGAGGGACGCGATGCGCGGCCCGTCTCCAGCATCGCGTACCACACACGACTGACGCCGACCGCTTCGGCGATCTCCTCCTGGCTCACCGCTTTACCGACGCGGCTCGGGTGCCGCAGCACGTGGCCGAGCGACGCGCTCTCGGCGGGGATCGCGCGGCGCGCTTCCCGCAAGACCGCGGCAAGGCCACGCGGAGGTTCGTCGACCGTCTGCCGAACTGCTGCAGTCACCTCGTATTCCTCGACCCGCTCGCTCCCAAATTCGGGTCTCAAACACCTCCCCGGCGCGCACGTGTGACGCTGCGCGCAGCGACGAAGACGAGCGCTGCGAGCAGCGCGATCAAGAAGCCGACCGGAAGTCCCGTCCAGTATGCGAGCGCGATCCCGCTCCAGCAGCACAGCAGGTTCAAGGCGATCGCCGTGGCGATCGCCGCGGCCGGGCGATCGGTCAGGAGCATCGCCGCGGCCGGCGGCGCGACGAGCAGCGCGAAGATCAGCAGCGTTCCCACGGTCGGAACCGTCGCCGCCGCCGCGAGCGCCAGGCAGGCGAGGAAGGCGGTCTCAAGCCGGCGCAGCGGGATACCGCGCGCCCGCGCGGCATCGGGGTTGACGCTTGCGAAAACGAGCGGGCGGTGCAGCAGGGCGAGGAACGCCAGCGTCGCGAGCGCGAGCAGCGCCATCCCGCCGACCTGCTCGCGACTGATCCCGACGATCGTCCCGAACAACAGGCTGAACGCGTCGGTCGCATACGTGCGGTTGAGGATGAGCAGCAACGCGCCGGTGCCGAGCGCGGCGGTCATCACGAGCGCGGTCGTGGCATCGCGCCGCGCCGCGCGTTCGCCGAGCGCGCCGATCCCCGCACCGCCGAGCAGCGCGAAGCTCAGCACGCCCCAGATCGGAGCGATCCCGAGCAGCACCGCGCCCGCGGCGCCGGCGAAACCGACCTGCGCGAGCGCGTGCGCGGCGAAGCTCGCCCCGCGTAGCACGACGAAGAACCCGACGACGCCCGCGACGACCGCGACGAACCCGCCGGCGAGGAAGGCGTTCTGCATGAACGGCTCGCTCAGCACGCGCCCCTCCCGCGTGCGAGCGCGCGCGCCGCGACGTACGAGACAAGCGCGAGCACGCCGACGAAGAAACTGACCGGCCAACCGGTCCCACCCGGCGGCCACGTGTAGCTCGCGTACGCCAGCACGACGCTAAGCGTCATTTGCGCGACGCCGAACACGACGGCGAGCACGAGCGCCGTCGCCAGCCGCGACGAGAGCACGATCGCGGCGGAGGCCGGTCCGATCACGAGTGCCGTCGTCAGCAGCACGCCGACGAGCTGCGCGGCTTCGGCGAGCGCGACGGCCATCAGCACGAGAAACGCCGTGCCGACGAATGCGACCGGCACCCCGCGCGACGCCGCCGCTTCCGGACTCACCGTCGAGAACGCGAGCGGCCGGAAGAGCGCGGCGAGCGCGAGCAGCGACGCGCCGCCGAGCACCGCGCTCGTCACGAGAACCTCCGGGCGCACGGCGAAGATCGAGCCGAAGAGCAGCGCGGTCGGCGCGACGCCGGCGCGCGTCTGGACGAACAAGAAGAGCGCACCGACCCCGAGCGCGGCGGTCAGGACGGTCCCCGTCGCCACGTCGCTCTCCCGCGCGCGCACGCCGAGCCGTGCGATGACCGCGCTCCCGAAGACGGATGCGAGGAGCAGCCCGGCGAGCGGCGGCGCGCCGGCGAGCGAGGCTCCCGCGCCGCCGGTGAGCCCGAGATCCGTGACCGCGTGCGCCGCGAACGAGCCGCGCCGCAGCACGACGAAGACGCCGAGGACACCGCAGAGAACCGCGACGACGAGCCCGGCTGCAAGTGCTTGCAGCACCTCCGGGTCGCGCAGCATCGCCGCGAGCATCACGCCGAGAGCGGGACTGGTGCGGGTGTCTCTCCGGCGAGGACGACGACCCGGTCGTCGACGCGCAGCACGTCGACGCGATAGCCGTAGAGCGCCGAGAGCACCTCGGTGCGTACGACCTCGTCGACCGAGCCGGCGACGGCACGCCCTGCGGCGAGGTAGACGACACGGTCCATGACGTCGACGAGCGGGTTGATGTCGTGGGTAACGAACAGCACCGTCACGCCGAAGTCGCGGCGAATCCGCGCGACGAGGCGCACGATCTCGCCGGCGCTGCGCAGATCGAGGTTCGCCAGCGGCTCGTCGAGCAGCAGAATCCGGGGCTCGGCGAGCAGTGCTTGCGCGATGAACAGCCGCTGCTGCTCGCCGCCCGAGAGCCGGCCGACCCGTGCTTCCGCGTAGGGTTCCGCGCCGACCGCGGCGAGCGCCGCGTCGATGCGCGCGCGGCGCGCCGCGCTCGGCCACGCGAATCCCCACCGCTCGCCGTCCAGGCCGAAGGCGACGAAGTCGCGCGCGCGCAGCGGGAGATCCGGATCGAGCGTGGTGCGCTGCGCGACGTACCCGATCGCGCGGTTTCCGCGCCGTACCGGCCGTTCGAGGACGCGAACGCTTCCCGCGCTCACGCCGACGAGGCCGAGCAACGTGCGCAGCAGCGTCGTCTTCCCCGCGCCGTTCGAGCCGATGATCCCGACGAACGCGCCGCGCTCGATCGCGAAGCTGACGTCGTGCAGCACGGTGCGTCCGCCGCGCGCGACCGAGAGCCGCTCGACGGCGATCGCCGCGCTCACCGAAGCCGCTCGGTCGAACGGTGGCGCCGCAGCGCAAGGCCGATCGCGTCGGTCTCGGCGGTCATCCAGCGCGCGTACGTGTAGCCCGCCGGCATCGTCTCGTACACGCCGACGACGGGGATGTGCGAGCGGTGCGCGAGATCGAGCAGTTCCTGCGTCGTCGGCTCGACGGTCTGCTGGTTGTAGATGAACAGCCGCACCGCGTGCGTCGTCAGCAGCGTGCGCATTGCGGCGACGTCCTGCGGCGCCGGGTCGTTCCCTTCCTCGACGGCGAGCTGGAAGGCGTTGCGCGTGCGCACGTCCAGGCCGATCGCGTCGGCCGTGTAGTTGAACACCGGTTCCGTCACCGCGACGGGCGCGGCCGGAAACGCGTGACGCAACGCGTCGATCTGCGTGACCCACGGCTTGAGCGAGGTGATGAACTTCTCGCGGTTCGCCTCGAAGACCGCGGCATGCGCGGGATCGCGGCGCGAGAGCTCCGCGGTGATCACCCCGGCGAGCGTCGGCATCGTCTGCGGCTGGTACCACACGTGCGGGTTGTCGTCGCTCTTGAACCCGAGACGCTCGCCGACGTCGATCACGGTGCGGCCGGCATGCGGCGAAGCGTCCTCGAGCTTCTCCATGAACGCGTCGTAGCCCATACCGTTCTGGACGATCAAGTCGGCCTTACCGACCGCCGACGCATCCGCGGTGCTCGACTCGTAGGCGTGCGGATCGCTGTTCGGATTGTCCAAGATCGACGTGACGGTGACGTAGGGGCCGCCGATCTCCTTGATCACCTCGGCGTACATGTTCTCGGCGCCGATCACGCTGATCGTCGTCGGACGGCCCTGCGTGCCGCCCGAGCACGCCGCCAGCACGCACGTCAGCGCGCACACCGCGAAACGGCGCGCGCTTGCGGCTACCCCACTGGACATCTCCCCGGTCTCCTCACGATGGATGCTCCGCCGCGGCGGGCCGGTTCATAATGATAAACCATTATCAATTTGTCAACGCATTCAGCCGCCGCCGACGCACGCCGAGCAGAGGCCATAGAGCGTCACGACATGCCCGCTCAGCCGAAACTGCGGGGGGACCAGGCCCTGCACATCGACGGAGCAGCCGTCGATGTCGAAGACGCGCGCGCAGCCCTCGCACCGGAAATGGTGATGGTGCCCCTTTCCGGTCCGCTCGTAGCGCGCCGGCTCGCCCGCGATCTCGACGCACTCGAGCCAGCCTTCTTCCTGGAGCGTCGCGAGCGATCGATACACCGTGGCGATCCCCAAGCCGTCGACCAGGGCCGCAGCCTCGCCGAGGACCTCGGCGACGCTGAGCGGCCGCTCGGCGCGCTCGAGGACCGCGCGGATCGCCGAGCGCTGCTTCGTCTTGCGCAAGTGCGCGTTCGAGATGCTCACGACGTCCTAGTGATAGCACATTCTCAAGAGAAGTTCACCAGGCGCGGCGCGCGGCGAGTAACGCGGAGACGACGGCGCGCGTCGCCGGGGAGCGGTTGAGCGTATAGAAGTGGACGCCCGGCGCGCCGCGCGCGAGCAGATCGGCGACCTGCAGCGTCGCGTACGCGACGCCCAAGTCGATCACCGCCTGCGCGTCGCCGCGCCGCGCTTCCAGCTCGGCGCGCAGGCTCGGCGGGATCACCGCCCCGCACATCCGCGTGAAGCGGTCGATCTGATCGTAGTTCGTAATCGGCATGATCCCCGGGAGGATCGGCACCGTGATCCCCCAGGTGCGCGCGCGGTCGACGAACTCGAAGTAGCGCGCGTTGTCGAAGAACAGCTGCGTGATGAGGAATTCCGCGCCGGCGCGTACCTTGCGCGAGAGCGCGGCGAGATCGGCGTCGAGGCTTGCGGCCTCGGGATGCTTCTCCGGATACGCCGCGCCGCCGACGCAAAAGGCGAACTCCGCCTTGGCCAGCGCGACCAGATCCGAGCCGTGCGCGAGCCCATCCGGTGCCGGCGTGTACGTCGCGCTGCCCTTCGGCGGGTCGCCGCGCAGCGCGAGGATGTTCTCGATCCCGCCATGCCGCAGATCGCCGAGCAGCGTGCGCAGGTCGCCGACGTTCGCACCGACGCACGTCACGTGCGCCATCACGTCGAGGCCGACGTCGTGCCGCAGCCGCTTGGCAAGCTCCACGGTCCGTTCGCGGGTCGTCCCGCCCGCGCCGTAGGTGATCGAGACGAACCCCGGGTCGAGCGGGCCTAGCTTTTCGATCGTCTGGAACAGCGCTGCCTCCGCCGCGTCGTCCTTCGGCGGGAAGAACTCGAACGAGAAGAACGGCCGGCGCGTCCCCAGCTTGTCCGCGATGCGCACGAGCCGACCTTCCCGGATACCGGCCAACCCACCGGCGGCGGTCTGTCCAAGAATCCGACTATCGAAAGCTTTGGACAACTCCGTTGCAGACGAGCGCCCAGCCGTCGACGAGGACGAACAGAAGCAGCTTGCACGGCAGCGAGATCACCGGCGGGCTGAGCATCACCATCCCCAGGCCCATCAGGATCGCGGCGACGGCGAGGTCGATCGCGACGAACGGCAGATAGAGCGCGACGCCGATCGCGAACGCCGAGCGCAGCTCGCCGACGACGAACGCGGGGATGAGCACCGGAAGCGGCGCCTGCGCGGCGCCTTCTCCCTCCGGCCGGTGCGCGATCCGCGCGAAGACGGCGACGTCGCGCAGCTTGGTCTGCCGCAGCATGAACGCGCGTAGCGGTTCGCTCGCCCTCGCCAGGAAC
>DATJHK010000042.1:0-42398 GCA_035493875.1 Candidatus Limnocylindria bacterium | reverse complement strand
TACGCCGCGACCCTTCGACAAGCTCAGGGTGACACGACGGCGACGCAACGGTCGGTCGGGGTGAGACGCGACGGTCGGGGTGAGACGCGACGGTCAGGGGCACGCGACGGTCGGGGAGCGTCTACGGTGACTCCGTAACCCGTCACCCTGAGCTTGTCGAAGGGCGTCTTTTCCGCTGAGCTTGTCGAAGCGGCTCGGCGCGATGTCCTTCGACAGGCTCAGGACGATGCGGCTACGCCGCGACCCTTCGACAAGCTCAGGGTGACGCGACGGTGACCCGGTAACCCGTCACCCTCAGCCTGTCGAAGCATGGGCCACGATCGTGGCGGGCGCATGCTTCGACAAGCTCAGCATGACGAGGTGGGGCTAGTCCACCCCCGATAGCCGGGGGTTGGGGCGTTCGGGGCGGCCGACTTTGTGCGATTCGCGCCAGCCCTCGCCGGAGTCGAGCGCGACGATGTCGGCGGTGTAGTCGAACGAGCCGGCGCCCTTGAAGAACGCGCTGCCGACCGCGTAGGCGTCGGCCGGGACGCCCTCGTGCTCGAACCGCCGGATGCGTTCGGCGTCGAAGCCGCCGCTCACGACGATCCGCACGTGCGCGAACCCGGCCGCGTCGAGCGCGTTGCGGACGTTGTGCACGAGCTGCGCGTTGACGCCCGTCGGCACGAAGGTCCCCATCTGCGGGATGACGCTCTTGTCGACCAGCGTCCCCGAGGTGTCCAAGCGCACGCCCCACAGGCGCTTGCCCAGCGCGCACGCGACGGCGAGCGACGTCCCGACGCAGTCGTTCTCGAAGTCGACCAGCGCGATCACGTTCACCGCCGGATCGATGTACTGCGCGAACTTCTCGGTCGCGCGCACCGTGTCGCCGCCGTAGGCCGCGATCAGCGCGTGCGGGACCGTCCCCATCCCGCGCGAACCCCACCACTCCGCGTTCGCGTCGGTCGAGACGCCGAGCGCGCCGGAGATGTAGGCGGCGTAGCCGTCGCCGGTCTGCACGAGATGGTGGTCGAAGCGAGCGGGAAAGAACAGCACGTCCTTGCCGCCGGCCGCCGTGACGATCGCGCGCGCGTTCGTCGCGATCCGCGTACGCCGCGCGAGGACGCCGAGATACTCCGTCTCGAGGTGCGCGAAGAGCGCGTAGTCGCCCTCGATCGTCATGACGGTCTCGAACGGCGCGATCGCGTCGCCGTCGTGCAGCGCGCGTACCGTGAGCTGCTCCCAGCCGTCCTCCCAGCTCTCGTCGGGGAGGCGCCGGCCGCTGCACAGCTTGAGGATCGCGATCGCCTCGTCGATCCCGCACAGCACGGCGGATGTGCGCTGAAACACCTGCATCCGCACGCGCGGGTGGTAGCCGTCCTTCTCGAGGATCTCGCGGGCCCGGTTGAAGTAGACGTCGGAGTAGTAGCCGTCCCGCATCTTGTCGACCGGCAGGTTGAGGATCGCGGGATCGAGCCGCCGTCGCCGGTCGGTCGGAAGCATGGGACGCCGATACGCGGGCGTGGAACGGAGTCCTCGTAGTACGATGGCGACGCCGACCAACGCCGAGACCGCGCGGCTCCTGCGCGAGATCCGCACCCTGATGGAGTTCGCGGGCGAGCCGTTCTTCAAGTTCATGGCCTATGAGCGCGCGGCCGAGACGCTCGAGAACGCGCCGCCGCTGGGTGCGCTCCTCGCGGAGTCGCGTCTGACCGAGCTGCCGGGTATCGGCAAGACGATCGCCGGCCGGATCGAGACGCTGGCGCGCACGGGGACGGAGCCGTACCTCGAAGAGCTCCGTGCGAAGTATCCATCGACGCTGCTCGAGGTGCTGAGCGTCCCGGGCGTCGGGATGAAGACGGCGCAGCTGTTCTTCGAGCGCCTGGGGATCGCGTCGCTCGCCGACCTCGAGCGAGCGCTCGACGAGGGGACGCTCTCCACGATCCCTCGCCTGGGCGCGAAGTCGATCGAGAACATCCGGCGCGGCGTGCTCTCCAACCGCGGGCGCGCGCGGCGCACGCCGCTCGGGACCGCGCTCCCGCTCGCGCGCGAGATCATCGCCTACCTCGCGCAGCGAACCGACGCGGAGGATCTCACTCCGGCGGGGAGCGTGCGCCGTCAGGAGCCGACCGTCGGCGACGTCGACATCATCTGCACCTCGCACAACCCCGAGGCCGTGATCGCGGCGTTCACCGGCTGGGACCGCGCCGAGGCCGTCCTCGCCGAGGGGCCGACGAAGGCGTCGATCTGGCTCGCCGGCGGCTTGCAGATCGATCTGCGCGTCCTCCCCGCGCATTTGTACGGCAACCTGCTGCAGCACTTCACCGGCTCGCGCGAGCACAACATCCAGTTTCGCGAGCTGGCGGTGCGCAAGAACCTGCGCGTGAGCGAGAACGGGATCGTCGACCTGAGCGACGGCCGCACGATCACCTCGCGCGACGAGGCCGACATCTACGCGGCCGTCGGACTCCCGTTCATCCCGCCGGAGCTGCGTCTGGGGATCGGCGAGATCGACGCCGCGCGCGAGGGAACGCTCCCGGTGCTGATCGAGCAGAGCGACGTCAAGGGCGACTTTCACATGCACTGCACGTGGTCGGACGGACGCGACTCGCTCGACGAGATGATCGCGGCGTGCGCCGCGCGCGGCTACGAATACCACGCGATCAGCGACCACTCGTTGGGGCGCGGCGCGATGGGGATGACCCCGGAGGAGCTGCGCGCGCAGCGCGCCGAGGTGCGCGAGATCGGCGCGCGGCACGGGATCCGCACGCTCTGCGCCGCTGAGGTCGACATCCGTCCCGACGGGACGCTCGACTACGACGACGAGATCCTCGCCGAATTGGACATCGTGATCGCGTCGGTCCATTCCGCGTTCAACCAGAGCCGCGAGGAGATGACGGCGCGGCTGCTCCGCGCGATCGAGAACCCGTACGTCAACATCATCGGCCACCCGACGGGCCGCAACGTCGAGACGTTCCCCGGCTACGACTTCGACCACGATGCCGTCTTCGCGGCCGCCGCGCGCACCGGCACCGCGCTCGAGATCGACGGCCAGCCCGCGCGCCTCGATCTCCCGAGCCAGCTCGCGCGTCGCGCGAAGTCGTTCGGCGTGACCTTCAGCACCGACTCCGACGCGCACGGCATTGGCGATCTCGCCAACGTCGCCTATGCCGTCGGCCAAGCGCGCCGCGGCTGGCTCACCGCGGCGGACGTCCTCAACGCACGCCCGCTCGAAGGCGTCCTCGCCTTCGTCGCCGCGAAACGTTCGCTCGCCGCGACCTGAGCGGATTCTTGTGTCGTGAACGAACCGAGCGTCATCGGGAACGACGTCGGAGACGGACCCGATGCTGTCCCGTAGGCCGACGTCACCGTAACCGTCGTCCGACCGGGGAAGTCGGATGTATCGGACAGGACGACCTTGCCGACGTCTTGGCGGACGGAAACGCGCGTTAGCGCACCGTCGCGCTCGTGCGCGACCAGACGAACGGCGGGTGGTCGAGCGCTTCCAAGAGCTTCTGTGGGTCGTCGTAGACGGCTTCCGCTTCCGCCAGCGTGTGCGGGTCGCTGCCGCCGCAGCGGAGCGCGACGCACGGGACCTCGGCGCGGTGCGCGGCTTCGATGTCGTAGCGCGTGTCGCCGACGAAGACGGCCGCCGTCGGTTCGAGCGCCGCGGCGTGCAGCGCGGCGACGACGATGTCGGGGGCGGGCTTGGAGCTGCCCGCATCGCCGCTCGACGCGGCGACGTCGACGAGGGCGCGCACATCGGCGCGCGCGAGGATCGCGTCCAATTCCTCGGGCTTCGCGCTCGTGGCGACGACGTTGCGGGCGCCGTGGGCGTGCACCGCTTCGAGCAGCGCGCGCGCACCGCGGGTCGGCGCGAGCTGCGGGAGCTCGCGTTCGAAGAAGACCTGCTCGCGCCGCGCCGCGATCGTCTTGCCGGGTTCGGTCGCTTCGGAGAGCCCGGCGACGAGCGCGGGGATGATGCGGTCGCCGCCCATCCCGATGAGGGGGCGAATCCGAGCGAACGGTATCTCGTAGCCCGCCTCGGCGAAGGCCGTCACCCACGCGCGCGCGTGCGCGTCGTTCGAGTCCACCAACGTTCCGTCGACGTCGAAGAGCACGGCTCGCGTCATTGTGGGAATGTGGTACCCCTCTCCGTTCGCTCGCGAACCGTCCGCCGAGGTTGACCCGTGGCAGATCCGAATCGTCCCGCCATCGATCTGACGTCGCTGCTGGCGCGGATCGGGCCGCTGCCGAACATCCTCTCGAAGCGCTCCCGCACGCTGCGGCCGCGGATCGCCGACAAGCGCAAGACGCCGGGCGTGTGCCCGTACTGCGCGGTCGGCTGCTCGACGAACGTGTACAGTGAGGGCAACGCGATCATCGGGATCGAGGGGAACCCCGACTCGCCGATCAACGGCGGGACGCTCTGCCCGAAAGGCGCGGCGACCTTCCAGCTGCACGTCAACCCGAACCGCTGGACGACCGTCAAATACCGTGCGCCGCACGCGCGCGAATGGACCGATGTGCCGTACGCCTGGGCGCTGGAGCGGATCGCGCAGCGCGTCAAGGAGACGCGCGACCACACCTTCACCGAGTACGACGTGCACGGCGTGCGCGTGAACCGCACGACGGCGATCGCCTCGCTCGGCGGCGCGACGCTCGACAACGAAGAGAACTACCTGATCGCGAAGCTCTTCCGGAGCATCGGGACACCGTTCATCGAGAACCAGGCGCGCATTTGACATAGCGCGACGGTGCCTGGTCTAGGCACCCTCTACGGTTTGGGCGGTGCGACGACCCATCTGATGGACGTTCAGAACGCTGACCTGATCGTGATCCAGGGCTCCAACTTCGCCGAGAACCATCCGGTGGGCTTCCGGTTCGTGACGAAGGCGAAGGAGCGCGGCGCGACGGTCGTGCACATCGATCCGCGGTACACGCGCACGAGCGCGCTCGCCGACCTGCACATCCCGATCCGCTCCGGAAGCGACATCGCGTTCACCGGCGGCTTGATCAACTACGTGCTGTCGAATAACGCGTACTTCAAGGAGTACGTACTCGCCTACACCAACGCGGCGCATCTCGTCCATCCCGATTACCGCGACACGGAAGATCTCGACGGCCTGTTCTCCGGCTACGACGACGACCATTGCACGTACGATCCCGCGACGTGGCGCTACGAGATCGACGAGACCTCGGCGCCGGCGGCCGGCGAGGGCGAGGCGTCGGTGCATCAGGGCGGCAAGAAACCCAAGAGCGATCCGACGCTGCAGCACCCGCGCTGCGTCATCAACGTGCTGCGGAAGCACTTCGCGCGCTACACGCCGGAGATGGTCGAGCAGATCACCGGCGCGCCGAAGGAGTCGTTTCTCAAGCTGGCGCGGCTGCTCGTCGAGAACAGCGGGCGCGAGCGCACCGCGATGTACGCGTACGCGATGGGCTGGACGCAGCACACGATCGGCGTGCAGACGATCCGCGCCGCGGCGACGCTCCAGGCGCTGCTCGGCAACACCGGACGTCCCGGCGGCGGGATCATGGCGCTGCGCGGGCACGCGTCGATCCAAGGTTCGACCGACATCGCGACGCTCTACGACAGCCTCCCGGGCTACCTCAAGCTGCCGGTGACGACGAAGGGCGAGACGGATTTCAAGAGCTGGGTGAAGCACCACACGATGCGCTCCGGGCGCTGGGCCGAGTATCCGGCGTACGCGGTTTCGCTGCTGCGCGCGTGGTACGGGGACGCCGCGCGCGCCGACACGGACTGGGCGTTCGACCATCTCCCGCTCAACACGGGCGATCACTCCGATCTGCCGATGTTCTTCGCGATGAAGGACGGCGAGGTCGACGGGCTGATCCTGTACGGCCAGAACCCCGCCGTCGGCGGGCAGAACGCGGCGCTGCAGCGCGGCGCGCTCGGCCGGCTCAAGTGGCTCGTCGTGCGCGACATGTTCGAGACGGAGTCGGCGGCGTTCTGGAAACGCGAGGGCGTCGACCCGGCGCAGATCGGGACCGAGGTGTTCTTCCTCCCCGCCGCGGGCGTCGCGGAGAAGCCCGGCACGTTCACCAACACGATGCGCCTGTTGCAGTTCCACGAGAAGGCGGTCGAACCGCCGGACGACGCGCGCAGCGATCTGGGCTTCACGTATCAGCTCGGCAAGCGGCTCAAGGAGCTGTATGCCGGATCGACGCGCGCGATCGATCGCCCGCTGCTCGATCTGACGTGGGACTACGAGAGCGACGATCCGCACGAACGCGCGCTCGGCGATCCCGACGTCGAGAAGGTGATGCGCGAGATTAACGGCTACCGCATCGCGACAGGCGAGCATCTGCGTTCGCCGGACGAGATTCGCGACGACGGTTCGACCGCATGCGGCGCGTGGGTCTACACGGGGATGTTCCCGGAGCCCGGCCGTAACCTGACGCGCCGGCGGAAACCCGACGACGGCAGCGTCGTCAACGCCGAGTGGGCGTGGGCGTGGCCGAACAACGCGCGCACGCTCTACAACCGTGCCTCGGCCGATCCCGACGGTAAACCGTGGAGCGAACGCAAGCGGCTGGTGTGGTGGGACGCGGCCGCGGGCCGCTGGACGGGGCTGGACGCACCGGACTTCCCGTTGCACACCGCGCCGTCGTATCGCGCGCCGGCGGGCGCGCGCGGGCTCGCCGCGATCGACGGCGACGCGCCGTTCCCGATGCTCGAGTACGGGCGCTCGGAGATCTTCGGCGTCAACGGGACCGCCGACGGTCCGTTCCCGACGCACTACGAGCCGCGCGAGTCGCCGATCGGGAATGCGCTCTACCCGCGCGTCCAGTACAACCCCGTCCTCAAGGAATGGCGGCGGCGCGACAATCCCTATCACGAGATCGCCGACCCACGCTACCCCTACATCGTCACGACGTACCGGCTCACCGAACACCACGCCTCGGGCGCGATGACGCGCCCGTTGCCGTGGCTCGCCGAGCTGCAGCCGGCGGCGTTCTGCGAGCTCTCGCCGGAGCTGGCGGTCGAGCGCGGGATCCGCAACGGCGACTGGGTGACGGTCGAAACCGAGCGCGGCGAGATCGAGCTGCGGGCGCTCGTCAGCGGACGGATGCAACCGTTCCGCCTCGGCCCCGGGCGTTTCGTCCACCAGATCGGGATCCCGTACCACTGGGGCTACCAGGGCGAGGTGCGCGGTGATTCCGCGAACGACTTGCCGCCGCTCGTCGCCGACCCCAACGTGACGATCCACGAGGGGAAAGGCGTTCACCGGCAACCTGCGACTCGGCCGCCGCGCGCCCTTCCGAATGCAGACGCCCGAGATCGCAGCCGTCCCGGCCGCCGAGCAGACCCCGGAAGGGAACCCGCAGCGGCCCGGCCCCGTCCCGGCCCCCGCGCACGACGGCAGCCCCGTCGAGGCGCAGGTCGTCTCCCCTGAACTGATCACCGAGGGCGCGGCCGTTGCCCACCGGCTGCGTGAGGAGGAAGGGCCGCCGTCGGGTAACGGCCAGCATGGACAACCCTGACAGGAAGACTCCCCCCGAGCAAGGTCCGGAAAGCGCAAACGTGGCCGGCCGTCCGGCGGTCGAGCGTCCACGTACTGCCTTCCACCTCGCGACCGAGACGCCGGAAGAGGAGCGCGCACCCCTGAGCGAAGCCGATGCGTTGGAGGAAGGCGGGAGCTTCGACGGTGTCGCTCCACCCCAGGAGCTGGACCTCCCGCCGAGCTGATTGCGGGCGCAAGGCCCCAAAGCACGGTCGACAAAATACGGGATACCAAGGGGGATCCGCTTGGAGACGATCGACATCATCGGCGGTGTGCCGCTCGGACGAGCCGCCCGTCCGGCCTCGGCCGGAGACGGCGGGGACCGCACCCGCAAGAAGAAGCGCCGCGAGGGACGAGGCCGTACGGTCGATCCCGCCGCGCTGGTGGAAGTACGCGCGCTCCTGGGTGAGGAGCCGCGGCGGCGCGATCTGTTGATCGAGCATCTGCACAAGATCCAGGACCGCTATCACGCGCTCTCGGCCGCCCATCTCGCGGCGCTCGCCGAGGAGATGCGCCTCGCGCCCGCCGAGGTCTTCGAGGTCGCGACGTTCTACCATCATTTCGACGTCGTCAAGGAAGGCGAGGCGACGCCGCCGGCGATCACCGTGCGCGTCTGCGACGGCCTTTCGTGCGAGCTCGCCGGTGCGCAGCAGCTGCTGAACCTGATTCGCAACGGCGGTTACGGCGACGGCGTCCGCGTGATCACCGCCCCGTGCGTCGGCCGCTGCGAGACCGCACCCGTCGCGGTCGTCAACCAGAACGCGATCTGCAACGCGACGCTCGCCGACGTCGACACGGCGCTCGAGCAGAAGACATTCACCGCGAGCGTCCCCGACTACATCCACCTCGACCGTTACGTCGCCGACGGCGGCTACGCGACGCTCGCGGCGTGCGTCGAGGGGAAGCGCGAGATCGACGACGTGATCGCGACGATGGAGCATTCCGGGTTGCGCGGCCTCGGCGGCGCGGGCTTCCCGACCGGCCGCAAGTGGAAGATCGTGCGCGGCGAGGCGGCGCCGCGGCTGATGGCCGTCAACAT
Organism: Candidatus Limnocylindria bacterium; assembly: GCA_035493875.1. Taxonomy (GTDB): domain Bacteria; phylum Vulcanimicrobiota; class Vulcanimicrobiia; order Vulcanimicrobiales; family Vulcanimicrobiaceae; genus Vulcanimicrobium. The sequence continues at coordinate 33,851 of DATJHK010000042.1, read as the reverse complement.
CGACGAGGGCGAGCCCGGCACGTTCAAGGACCGCTACTATCTCGAGCGCGATCCGCACCGCTTCCTCGAGGGGATGCTCATCGCGGCGTGGGCCGTGGGGATCGACGACATCTACGTCTACTTGCGTGACGAGTATCACGGTGTAAGAAAAATCCTCACGGACGAGATCGCGGCCTTACAAGCCGATCCCCCGGTTCGTCTGCCTCGCATCCACCTGCGCCGCGGCGCCGGAGCGTACATCTGCGGCGAAGAGTCCGCGATGATCGAGTCGATCGAAGGCAAGAAGGGGATGCCGCGCCTGCGTCCGCCGTACGTCGCGCAGGTCGGGCTGTTCGGACGGCCGACGCTCGAGCACAACATGGAGACGCTCTACTGGGTCCGCGAGATCCTCGAGCGCGGCGCCGAGTGGTTCGCCGCGCAGGGCCGCAACGGCCGCAAGGGGCTGCGCTCGTTCTCGGTCAGCGGCCGCGTGCAAAAGCCGGGCGTCCACCTCGCGCCGGCCGGGATCACGATCAGCGAGCTGATCGACGAGTACGCCGGCGGGATGCTCCCCGGCCATACGTTCTACGGGTACTTCCCCGGCGGCGCGTCCGGCGGGATCCTCCCCGCTTCGCTCGACGACGTCCCGCTCGACTTCGACACGCTGCAGCCGTATGGGTGCTTCATCGGCTCCGCGGCGATCATCGTGCTCTCCGACAAGGACGACGCGAAGAGCGCGGCGCTCAACATGCTGCGCTTTTTCCGCGAGGAGTCGTGCGGGCAGTGCACGCCGTGCCGCGTCGGCACCGCGAAGGCCGTCTCGCTGATGGAGCGCGACGACTGGGACAAGGACCTGCTCACCGATCTCTCGGTCGTGATGACCGACGCGTCGATCTGCGGCCTCGGTCAGGCGGCGGCGAACCCGTTCCTCTCGGTCTACAAGTATTTCCCCCACGAGGTCAGCTAACGTGGCGATCGCACCAGCGCGTCTGAAGAAGGCGGCTTCCAACGGCACGACCGGCGTGACGTTCAGCTTGAACGGGACGCCGGTCACCGCGCACGCGGACGAGACGATCCTGCAAGCCGCGGACCGGCACGGCGTCGAGATCCCGCGTCTGTGCTACAAGGACGGCTATCGTCCCGACGGCAACTGCCGCGTCTGCATGGTCGAGATCGAGGGCGAACGCGTCCTCGCGCCCTCGTGCTGCCGCCGGCCGACCGAAGGGATGAAGGTCTCGAGCGAGAGCGCCCGCGCGACCAAGTCGCAGAAGATGGTCGCCGAGCTGCTCCTCACCGACATGCCGGATCAAGGCAAGTCGCCCTACAAGAAGGTCTCCGAGCTCGATCTGTGGGCCGGGAAGCTCGGGGTCACGCAGCCGCGGTTCCCGCAGCGCCACGAGCCGGCGCCCGACCTCTCGCATCCCGCGATGTCGGTCAACCTCGACGCCTGCATCCAGTGCGGCCGCTGCGTGCGCGCCTGCCGCGAAGAGCAGGTCAACGACGTCATCGGCTACGCGTGGCGCGGCGAGCACGCGAAGATCGTCTTCGACTTCGACGACCCGATGGGCGCGAGCTCGTGCGTCGCCTGCGGCGAATGCGTCCAGGCGTGCCCGACGGGCGCGCTGATGCCGGCGAACAACGTCGGCCTCGTCGAGCCGGACAAGAAGGTCGACTCGGCGTGCCCGTACTGCGGCGTCGGCTGCCTGCTGACGTACAACGTCAAGGACAACCACATCCTGTACGTCGAGGGCCGCGACGGGCCGGCGAACGCGAGCCGCCTGTGCGTCAAGGGCCGCTTCGGCTTCGACTACGTCCACAACCCCGCGCGTCTCACCAAGCCGATGATCCGCAAGGACGGCGTCCCCAAGAGCGCCGAGCTGCTCGATCCCGAGAAGATGTGGGACAGCTTCCGCGAGGCGACCTGGGAAGAGGCGCTCGATCTCGCCGGCAGCAAGCTGCGCGCGATCCGCGAGCAGCACGGGCCCAAGGGGCTCGCGGGCTTCGGCTCGGCGAAGGGGAGCAACGAGGAGGCGTATCTCTTCCAGAAGCTCGTGCGCACGGGCTTCGGAACGAACAACGTCGACCATTGCACGCGCCTGTGCCATGCGTCGTCGGTCGCCGCGCTCCTCGAGGACGTCGGTTCCGGTGCGGTCTCGAACCAGGTCGAGGACGTCGCGCTCGCCGACGTCGCGATCGTCATCGGCTCGAACCCGACGGTCAATCACCCGGTCGCCGCGACGTTCATGAAGAACGCCGCGAAGAACGGGACGAAGATCATCCTGATGGATCCGCGGCGTTCGGACCTCGCGCGCCACGCGGAGTACTTCCTGCAGTTCAACGGCGACACCGACGTCGCGCTGCTCAACGGGCTGATGAACGTGATCATCAGCGAAGGGTTGGCGAACGAGACGTTCATCCGTGAACGCACCGAGAATTACGAGGCGCTCAAGGAAAACGTCGCCGAGTACACCCCCGAGAAGATCGCGCCGATCACCGGGATCGAGGCGCAGACGATCCGCGAGGTCGCGCGTCTGTACGCGAAGGCGAACGCCGCGATGATCTTCTGGGGGATGGGGATCTCGCAGCACATCCACGGAACCGACAATGCGCGCTGCCTGATCTCGCTCGCGCTCCTGACCGGCCAGATCGGCCGGCCGGGGACGGGGCTGCACCCGCTCCGCGGCCAGAACAACGTGCAGGGCGCATCGGACGTCGGGCTGATCCCGATGATGTTCCCGGACTACCAGCGCGTCGACAACGAGGACGCGCGCAAGAAGTTCGAGGCGCTCTGGAACACGCCGCTCGACCCGAAGGCCGGGTTGACGGTCACCGAGATCATGAACGCCGTCCACCACGGCGTGATCCACGGGATGTACATCATGGGCGAGAATCCCGCGATGTCCGATCCGAACGTGGAGCACGCGCGCGAGGCGATGGCGCTGCTCGACCATCTCGTCGTTCAAGACATCTTCTTCACCGAGACGGCGAGTTACGCCGACGTGATCCTGCCGGCGTCGGCGTTCCCGGAGAAGACGGGGACGTTCACGAACACCGACCGGCGCGTCCAGCTCGGCCGTCAGGCGCTCGATCCGCCGGGCGATGCGCGCCAGGATTTGTGGATAATCCAGGAGATCGCGCGGCGCATCGGCCTTGACTGGAACTACGGCGGTCCGGCGGAGGTGTTCGAAGAGATCCGCGCGGCGACGCCGAGCATGGCGGGGATCACCTGGGAGCGGCTCGAGGCCGAGGGTTCGTGCACCTATCCGCTCGAGCACGAAGGCGATCCGGGCGAACCGGTGATCTTCATCGAGACCTTCCCGCGGGCCGGCGGCCGCGGGCTCTTCAAGCCGGCGCAGTTCACCCGCGCCGACGAGTTGCCCGATCCGCAGTTCCCGTACATCTTCACGACGGGTCGGCAGCTCGAGCACTGGCACACCGGTTCGATGACCCGGCGCGCGAGCGTGCTCGACGCGCTCGAGCCCGATCCGGTCGTCAGCGTCCACCCCGACGATCTCACGCAGATCGGCGTCGAACCCGGCGGCGTGATCACGCTGGAGTCGCGCCGTGGCTCACTCGTCGCGTACGCGCGCGTCGACCGCGGGATGCAACGCGGGGTGCTCTTCATGCCGTTCGCCTACAACGAAGCGGCGGCGAACCTGCTCACGAACGACGCGATCGACCCGTTCGGGAAGATCCCCGAGTTCAAGTTCTGTGCGGTGAAGCTGACGCCGGGCAAGAAGGTCGCCGAAGCGATCGTCTAAAGAAACCGCGACCCGAAGAAAGGGCTCGTGCCGTGCGGCACGGGCCCTTTTTTCGTCTTGACGCGTGAGGCGCGATTATGTACCATGCGGTACATAGTTTACCGATCGGTACACACTCCCAACGAGGAGATCATCATGTCGACCCGCCCGCCGCTTCCCCCGTTCACCGCCGAGACCGCCGCCGAGAAGGTCCGCCTCGCGGAGGACGGCTGGAACTCGCGCGACCCCGAGCGCGTCTCGCTCGCGTACACCGTCGACAGCCGCTGGCGCAACCGTGCGGAGTTCGCCAACGGGCGCGAGGAGATCGTTGCGCTGCTGCGGCGCAAGTGGACGCGCGAGCTCGACTACCGGCTCATCAAGGAGCTCTGGGCCTACACCGACAACCGCATCGCCGTGCGCTTCGCCTACGAGTCGCACGACGACTCGGGCCAGTGGTATCGTTCGTACGGCAATGAGAACTGGGAGTTCGACGAGCAGGGTCTGATGCGCCGGCGCTACGCCTGCATCAACGATCTGCCGATTCGTGAAGAAGAGCGGAAGTTTCACTGGCCGCTCGGCCGGCGCCCGGACGACCACCCTTCGCTGAGCGAATTGGGGCTCTAAGGACAGTATGCCGAAGAGCGTCGCCGAGCGATCCGACGTCCTCCCCGCGCTCGGGGAATGCTTTCGGGAACACGGCTACGAGGGCGCGAGTCTCGCGCTCATCGGCGAGGCGACGGGCCTGGGCAAGGGCAGCCTCTATCATTTCTTCCCCGGCGGGAAGGAAGAGATGGCGTCGGCCGTGCTTGCCGAGATCGATGCGTGGTTCGAACAGTACGTCTTCGCCCCGCTGCGTGAAACCGAGCGGCCCGACGACGGCATCGCCGCGATGTTCGACGCCGTCGAGACCTACTTCCGTTCCGGCCGCCGCGTCTGTCTCGTCGGTGCGTTCGCGCTCGGCGAGACCCGCGACCGCTTCGCGCGCCGCGTGCGCGCCTACTTCACGCGCTGGATCGACGCGCTGCGTACGGCGTTGATCCGCGCGGGACGGGATCCCGCCTGCGCGGCGGCGCTCAGCGAAGAGGTCGTCGCCGGGATTCAGGGCGCAATCGTGCTGGCTCGCGCGCTGGGCGATCCGAAAGCGTTCGCGCGCGCCGCCGAACGGCTTCGGCGAGCGGCGCTCTCGACGTGATAACCCGTCCGCATCTCGGGGAGGGGCGCGCCTGCCGCGGACGATCCCGCTTCGCGCGGCGGCGCGGGCCGCCGCGCGAAGCGGAGTGTGTGGCTACTGGAACAGCTTGACCGCGTTCTGGAGCGTGACCCAGACGCCCCAGGCGAGCGGGATGCCGACGAAGAGCCAGGCCAGCACGAGCTTCGCGCTCGTGCCGGAGTCGGAGGCCGGTTGTGTGCTCATCGCTTACTGCGTCGCCTCCTGAAGGTTCTTCACGTAGTGGCGTTCGTCGAGCCGGCGCACGAGGATGTTGCAGACGAACCCGACGACCAGCAGGACCGCCATGATGTACATCGTCACGGAATACGCGTCGGCTTTGGCGACGCCGTGCGTGATCTGGTACTCGCGGATGTAGTTGACCAGCACGGGGCCGACGATGCCCGCCGCCGACCACGCGGTCAGCAGCACGCCGTGGATCGCGCCGACGTTGACGGTCCCGAACAGATCGCGCAGGTACGCCGGGATCGTCGCAAAGCCGCCGCCGTACATGCTCAGGATGATCCCGTACGCGAGCACGAACAGCACGATGCTGTGGATGTGCCCGAAGGTCGGGACGAGCGCGTAGAGCACGGCACCGAGCGCGAAGAAGATCACGTACGTCGGCTTGCGGCCGAGGTAGTCGGAAGTCGAGGCCCAGAAGATGCGGCCGCCCATGTTGAAGATGCTCAGCAGGCCGACGAATCCGGCCGCCGCCGCAGCGGCGACGCCGAACATCTCCTGGATCATGAGCGAGGCCTGGCCGAGCACGCCGATCCCGGCGCTCACGTTCAGGAACAGCACGGCCCACAGCAGCCAGAACTGCGGCGTCTTCACCGCTTGGCCGACGAGCACGTTCTGCGTGGTGACGAGTTTCTGCGCAACGGTCGGCGCGACGTAGCCCGCCGGCTTCCAGTCCGGTGCGGGGACGCGCACGATGAAGGCGCCGACGAGCATGAACACGAGGTAGATCAGGCCCATCGTCACCATCGTCGGCGCGACGCCGGTCGAGGTCGGACCCGCGTAGTGCTTCATCAGGTTGACGGCGAGCGGGGCGCCGATCAGCGCGCCGCCGCCGAAGCCCATGATCGCGGTACCGGTTGCGAGTCCGGGCCGGTCGGGGAACCATTTGATCAGCGTCGAGACGGGCGAGATGTACCCGATCCCCAGCCCGCAGCCGCCGACGGCGCCGTAGCCGAGGTAGACGAGCCAGAGCTGGTGGACCGCGACGCCGGCGCCCGCGATGACCAGGCCGCCGCTGAAGAGCAGCGCTGCGGTGAACATCGCCATCCGGGGACCGACGCGCTCGACCCACCGCCCGCAGAACGCGGCGGAGAGGCCGAGGAAGACGATCGCCAGGCTGAAGATCCAGCCGAGGTCAGGGACGGACCAATCCCCGGGAGCCGGCGCGGTGACGCCGAGCGCCTGCGACATCGGCTTGGTGAACACGCTGAACGCGTAGGCCTCACCGATGCAGAGGTGGATGCAAAGGGCAGCCGGAGGGACGAGCCACCGGCTGAACCCAGGTCCGGCGATAGAATGGGAGCGGTCGAGAAAGGCGGCAGCCAAGTCCTTCTCCTCTCCGTCCTGGAGGACGAGGATAGCGTGGTGCTACCTCAGTCGTACGGTTGGAGAAGTGCGCTACCCTGCGTCGTTTGCTAGGCAGGCGGGCAACCAGCGCGTCCAGCCCCCATCTGGGTACGATCCGCAGCATTATGGCAGCCTCGACCGAGGGCACCGGCTTTTTCACCGACGTCACCTTGTGCATCGGCTGTAAGGCGTGCGAGGTTGCCTGTAAGCAGTGGAACCAGCTCCCGGCGGACGGCTACACGTTCACCGGGGAATCGTACGACAACACCGGCCGCCTCGCCGAAAGCACGTGGCGTCATGTTTCCTTCGTCGAGCAGATCGACCGTATCGAACCGTCGCGCTCGCGCTGGATGATGATGTCCGACGTCTGCAAGCATTGCACGCACGCCGGGTGCCTGGAGGCGTGCCCGACCGGCGCGATCGTGCGCACCGAGTTCGACAACGTCTACGTGCAGCCCGACGTCTGCAACGGCTGCGGCTACTGCGTGCCGTCGTGTCCGTTCGGCGTCGTCGCGATCCAAGAAGAGAAGGGCGTCGCGCAGAAATGCACGCTCTGCTACGACCGGCAGAAGGACGGCCTCGAGCCGGCGTGCGCGAAGTCGTGCCCAACCGACTCGATCACCTTCGGTCCGCTCGACGAGTTGCGCGCGAAGGCGGAAGCACGCGTCGCGGCGCTGCGCGCACAGGGACGCGAGGCGTACCTGTACGGCGTCGACGGCGAGGAGACGCGCGCGGTCGGCCCGCTGAACGCGTTCTTCCTCATCCCGGATCGGCCGGAGGTCTTCAACCTTCCGCCGGCGCCGGTACTTCCGTCGCGTTTCCAACCGGCGGCGTACACCGCCGGGCTGCTCGCGGCGGCTGCGGTCGCGGCCGTCGGGATCGGTGTGTTCCGCCGCGGTGCGAGCGCGTGACCGAGACGGGCTCGCGGCACGGCGCCTCCTACTCGCCCGACGACGTCGCCGCTTCGCTCGGCCGTAACGACGGCGGGATCGGGCGCGGGCAGACGACCTACTACGATCACCCCGTGCTGCACAAGGCGCATTGGCGCTGGGAGATCATCGCCTACTTCTTCGTCGGCGGCGCATCGGCGGCGAGCGCCGCGCTCGCCGCGCTCGCCGACCACTCCGGCGATGCCGAAGCCGCGCCGCTCGTGCGCAACGGGCGCTACAGCGCCCTGGCCGGCGCGTTGGTCAGCTCGGTGCTGCTGGTCAAGGATCTCGGCCGTCCCGAGCGTTTCCTCAACATGATGCGGATCCTGAAGGTGAAGTCGCCGATGTCGGTCGGCGTCTACTCGCTCATCGGCTTCTCGACGAACGTCGGCCTGGGGGCGCTCGATCAAGCGCGTGCCGACGGGCTACTGCGCGGCGCGCTCGGCGTCGATCCGATCGCCTGGGTCCCCAAGTCCCTGCGCACGGCGGCGCTCGCGGTCTCGTGCGCGTACATGGCGCTCTACACGGGCGTCCTGATCGCGGCGACCGCGATCCCGGTCTGGTACGTCGGCCGGCGGCACATCCCGGCGATCTTCGTGCTCTCGGGGACGACGACGGGTTGCGCCTTGCAGTCGGCGCTGTTGGCGTTCGGCGCCCCCGCACCGCGCACGGCGAAGCGGCTGGAAATGATCGAACTGGTCGCCGCGCTCGCCGAGGGCGCGCTCCTGCTCGACTACGAGCGTCACGCGGGGGAGACCGGGAAGCCGCTCTTCACCGGTCCGCGCGGGCGGCGGCTGAAGACCTGGACGCTGGGCCTTGGGATCGCGCTCCCGGCGCTGCTCAACCTGCCCTCCGTGCTCTCGCGCGCGCCCGCGCACAAGCCGCACCTGCTGCGGACGCTCGCCGCTTCCGCGCTCGCGCTCGCAGGCGGCTACGTGCTGCGTTCGTCGTTGATCACGGCCGGCCGTGACTCGGCCGACGATCCGCGCGCCTACCTGCGCCGTCCGGAATAGCGCTGCGCGGCGGAGGTTAAGCTCGCTTACAGACCGCCGCGCCGCCTTCTGGTAGCGTGATGGCATGTCGATTCGCCGTTCGCTCGCCCTGTGCGCGACCGCCTTCGCGCTGCTGCTCTCCGGCGTCCCCGCGCACGCGGCAACCGCGCCGCATCTGGAGAAAGCCGTGCTCGCCGGCGGCTGTTTCTGGGGGATGGAGGGGGTGTTCGAGTCGCTCAGCGGCGTGACGCAGGTCGTCTCGGGCTTCGCCGGCGGCGACGCGGCGAGCGCGCACTACGAGACGGTGAGCACCGGAACGACGGGACACGCGGAATCGGTCGAGATCACCTACGACCCGGCGCGGATCGCGTATCACCAGCTCCTCGAGGTCTTCTTCACCGCGCACGATCCGACGACCGTCGACCGCCAAGGTCCGGACGAAGGCCCGCAGTATCGCTCGGCGATCTTCTACGCGAACGACGAGCAACGGCGTGAAGCGCAGAGCGAGATCGCCGCGCTGACGCGTGCGCACGCATTCAACGCGCCGATCGTCACGCAAGTCGTCCCGCTGCACGGGTTCTACGCCGCGGAGGCGTACCACCAGCACTACATGGCGCTGCATCCGTATTCGCCATACATCCTCATCAACGACAAGCCGAAGGTCGCCGCGGTCCGCGCGAAGTTCCCGCAGCTCGTGAAGAAGACGTCGTAGTCAGCGCGCCGGAAGATAGCGGCGGTACTCGACGCGTTCCAGCGTGATGACGCCGCCGTCCGCGAGCATCGCTTCGAGCCGAGGCAGCAGGGCGGCGATCTTCGCTTCCTGATCGATCGCCTCGATCAGGATCGGCATCTTCGCGCCGAAGGCGAAGATCCGGTTGAGGTGGATCTCGTGGTGCGCACCGAATCCTTCGACGCCGCGAAAGACGCTCGCACCCGCGATCCCTTCGCGCCGCAGCAGCTCCACGATCGCCGTGAACAGCGGCTGATGGTGCCATGTCGCATCCTCGCCGACGAAGATGCGCAGCAGTTGCCCTTCGAGGAACGACGGATCGCCGATCATGTCACGCCTCCGTCGCCATCGTATCACCGACGGCGGACATAGGTCTCCGTCACCCTGAGCTTGTCAAAGGGTCACGCGTCGGGGGACGGGGGGCTCGCTCGCTGACGCGGACGCCCGAACGTGCTACGAGGGAGGGGTGATCGAGCACAATGCTGTCCTGATGCGGATCTACCTCTCGGAGAGCCATCGCTGCGGTCGAACCGCCGTCTACCGGCGGTTGATCGAGGAGCTGCTCGCGGCCGGTTTCCGCGGCGCGGCCGCGTTCCGCGGGATCGAAGGCTTCGGCAGCCACCGTCGCATCTCGGCTGACTGGGTCGTCGACGCTCCCGGCGACCTCCCGATCCTGATCGAGGTCGCCGACGACATCGGACGCGTACGCGCGTTCTTGCCCACCCTCGACGCGGTGCTCAATGACGGCCTGGTCACCTTGGAGCGCATTCGGCGCGTCACCGGGCAGCCGTGCGCATCCTCCTGACCGCCGATCTGCACGCGAATCCCGCCGCGCTCGCCGTCCTTCCCCCCGCCGACGCGGTGCTCTGCGCCGGCGATCTCGTCGACTACGGCCCCGATCCGCGCGCCGTCATCGCCTGGTGCCGCGCGCACGACGCGCACGTCGTGTCCGGTAACCACGATCGCGCCCTCGCGTTCGACGAGCCGGACGGCGTCGGCGCGCTGATGCGCGAGGCGAGCGCGGCGACGCGCGCGGTGCACCGCACGCTCCTCGACGACGACGATCTCGCGTACCTGCGCACGCTCCCGCGCGTCGAGGTCGTGCGCCTGGGCGGGACGACGTTCGCCCTCGCGCACGCCTTCGCGCACGACGTGCGCCGCTACGCGCCGCTCGCCGACGCGGCTGCGTCGATCTGGGACGTCGCGCCGGAGGCGGACGTCGTCGTCGTCGGGCACACGCACGTGCAAGGGACGTGGGTGCTGGACCGCCGTACCGCGATCAACCCGGGGAGCGTCGGGATGGCGACGCGCGGCGGCGCGGTGCAGTACGCGCTGTGGGTCGACGGCCGGCTCGAGCTGCGCACGGTGCCGTACGACGTCAAGGCGACCATCGCCGCGCTCGACGACCTCGGACTCGCATCGCGGCCGCGCGCCGCGCTCGAGCACGCGTTTCTGCGCGGACGCGAAGTCGTGCGCCGCTGAAGGTTGCTCGTCATGACACGTCGGCGGGATCGTGATTCTTCGGCGCGCGCTTCGGTCTAGGAACGACGTCGGCGCGCTAATCGCGGACGACGTCGGCGTCGAAGCCGCGCGCGCGCACCGCGGCGAGGACGCCGGGGAGGTCCTCGGCTCGTTCGAGCTCGATGGTCACGTCGAGCTCGGCGTACTTCGAGGGGACGGTGCCGAGGACGCGATGGTGCGTGACGTCCAGGACGTTGACCTTCGCCTCGGCGATCGCCGTGGCGGCGCTCGCGAGCTCGCCCGGGCGGTCGACCATCCGCACGCGGATGCGCACGACGCGGCCCGCGCGCAGCCGCGCGCGCACGATCACCGACGCGAGCGTCCCGAGGTCGATGTTTCCGCCGCACAGGATGATCCCGACGCGTTTGCCGGCGAAGCGCGCGACGTGCTCGCGCAGCGCGGCGACCGCTGCCGCGCCGGCGCCTTCGACGACGAGCTTCTCGTCCTCCAGCAGCGATGCGATCGCGGTTTCGATCGCCGACTCGCCGACGAGCAGCACCTCGCGCACCGCGTCCTCGATCACGGCGAGCGGGAGCGCGCCCAGACGCGTCACCGCGATCCCTTCGGCGATCGTGACGCCGCCCGGGGCGACCGGCGCGCCGCCGCGCGAGGCGCGCAGCGAGGGATACAGCTCGGTCTGGACGCCGACGACCTGCGCGCGCGAGCCCGCGGCGGCGACGGCGAGCGTCGCGCCGGAGATCAGGCCGCCGCCGCCGATCGGGATCAGCAGCACGTCGAGGTCCTCGCCGACGTCCGCGAGCAGCTCCAGCGTCGCGGTCCCTTGCCCGGCGATCACGTGCGCGTCGTCGTACGGATGGATCAGCCGTGCGCCGGTGCGCGCCACCAGGTCGTGCGCGTACTCGGCGGCGTGAGCGAACGTCTCGCCGACGAGGACGACGTCGGCGCCGTAGTCGCGCGTGCGGCGCACCTTGAGCAGCGGCGTCGTCTCGGGCATCACGACGGTCGTCTTCACGCCCAGACGCGTTCCGTGGTACGCGACGGCTTGGCCGTGGTTGCCCGCCGACATCGTCACGACGCCGCGCGCGCGCTCCTCGTCGCTCAGCGAGAGCAGCGCGTTGAGCGCGCCGCGCTCCTTGTACGCGCCGGTCGCCTGACGGTTCTCGAGCTTGAGGTACACGTCGCCGCCGATCGCTGCCGAGAGGACGCGCGAGCGCGCCGTCGGCGTGCGCACGATCCCCGTGCCGATGCGCGCGGCGGCGTCGCGGACGTCCTGCGGCGTCGGCGTCGCGGCGGTCGTGGCTGAGCTGGGATTGGGGCGCGCTTGCATCGGTGCTCCGGGTGGGGAAGGGAGAAACGAAAAAGCCCCTCGCGATCCGGCGAGGGGCTTTGCGTCGACGACGTTCGATCGGCTACGCGGAAGCTGCTCGTCGGCTCGGATGAGCCGCGATAATCTCGCGCGCGATAATCGAGAACGTGGAAGCCGTCATCGTTACGGCCAAGGGTGCCACGCGCCGCTCGCCCGTGTCAAGCCTCACAGGCCGATCGTGCGACCCGGGAAACCCGCCGCGTCGACGTAGCGCACGTCCCCGACCTGCTGCCAGCGGAGCACGGTGACCAACCCTCCCGCCGGTTCGGAACGCAGCTCGCCGCGCGTGACGTGCGGGACGCCGCCGCCGGGCATCGCCTCGGCGAAAACGCGGCCGAGCAGCTTGCCCTTCGCGTTCCCGGCGAGATCGAGACCGAGGACCCGCCCGATCGTCATCCCGACGTCGACGTTCGAGACCGGTGCCGGGTCGACGAAGCCGCGCTTGAAATCGGGCCCGTACGCCGCGGTGAAGTTGCCGGTGTCCGCACGGCTGAACGAGCCGTGCATCCCTTGCCCTTGCTGGAGCGTCGAGTCGGCGACCTCGGCGGTGCAGCGCTCCGGGAGCGAGCACCCGGTCTCGAACGACCGGAAGCTGACCGCGATCGCCGGCTGCGGGGTGATCGCGCTCCCCGCGAGCATGATCGCCGAGAGCGGCAGCGTGCCGGCGAACGTGCCGAGCCGTGCGTCGACGAAGAGGCCGCTGACGTAATCCTGGGCGAGCAGCGCCTGGACGACCTTCGGTGCGAGCGTCGCGGCGTCGGCTTGGGGCAGGTAGATCAAGTCGCTCCCGCCGTTCGCGGCGACGACGACCTCCGGTCTGCTCGCGTCCCAGCCGATCAGGCCGTTCCCTTTGCTCGGAAACTTGTGCTCGATGTCGGGATGGACGACGGTGTCCTGCGCGTCCGGATCGGTCAGCGGCAGCCCGAGCGCCTGTGCGAGGTCGAGCGCGAGGAACCCCGGCGGGAGGAGCCCTTGCGGGACGCCGCCGAGCGCGTAGCGCGCGGCCGGCGAGGTGCGGCTCTCCTTCGAGATCGTCGAGAAGCCGTGGTCGCTCGTCACGATCACATCGGTCGTCGCCTCGAGCCCCTGCTCGCGGAGCGCCGCGCGCAGCGCGCGCAAGTCGTCGTCGGCGTTGCGGATCGCGGCGAGGGAGCTGGGGCCGTTGATCCCCGGGGTCAGCTTGCCGAGCGAGTCGCCCTGATTGTGCTGCGTCCCGTCGGGATCGCGCGACCAGAACACCAGCACGAACGGTTTGCCGCCGGCCTTGAAGGCGGGAAGCACGACCTTCGTCGCCGCGGCGACGAAGTAGTTCTGCTGCTCGACGTTGGCGACCATCGTGCCCGGCTTCGTCGCGTCGCCCGCATCGCCGTTCGCGCCGCGCGTCGGTGCCTGTGCGGCGCCCGTGGCCTGCAGCAGCGCTTGTGCGACGTCGCTCGCGATGGGGCGGCCGTTGCGGCCGGTGGCGTCGTCGACGACGATCGTGCGCTCGCCCTTGGTGTCGGCGGCATCGAAGATCGCGACCGGACCGAGTTTCCCGATCGACGCGGTCGCGTAGCCCTTGGCGTGCGCCAGCGCGAGGATCGTCGCCTCGTCGAGGTAGTTGCCGCCGACGTGCCCGTCGAGATCGGCGATCACCGGGTCGTTCTCGAGGAACGGCGTCATCGACATCGCGGCGGCCGGCATTTTGTAGCCGGCGAAGATCGTGTTCGAGAAGTCGCCGGTGTCGCCCAAGAAGTGCCCGGTCGCCATCGTCGAGGCGTTCGCGGTCGTGAACGTCGGGAAGATCGAGTGGCTGTTCGAGAACGTCACCCCCGCGCGGCGCAGCGCGTCCATCTCCGGGGCGGTCGTCGCGTCGACGACGGCGCCGCGCAGGCCGTCGGGGACGAACAGGACGACGTTGTGCGGCGCGTTTTGCGCGCGGACGGGCGCGGCGGGGACCGCCAGCGCCGTGGTCGCCAGCAAGGCGGCGAGCACGGCGAGAGCGGCCGGGCGTGCTACGGTCGGCATACATTGCAACCGTAGGACGCCCAGATTAAGGGCGCTCTAAGTCGCGCGCGCCGGGCCCTTGAAGACCATGAAGAGCAGGATCAGCGAGGGGATCAGCAGCACCATCCCGCCCGCGACGGCGATCAGGAACGCGGTGAGCGTCGACGCCGGTGACGCCGCCGAGGCGAGCGTCCAATGGCCGGGGACGAGGTTGGGCGCCTGCGCGCCGAACCAGCCGATGAGGACGGCGAGGAACTCTGCACCGACCGCGACGCGGGCGAGCATGTCGTGGCCGCGCGCGACGAGCAGCATGACCACGATCCCGAGCAGCATCGCGACGACGATCGCGATGCGCGCCGACGAGCCGGTCAGCGCCGCGAAGAACGACGGCTCGGCGGTCTTCGCCAGCAGCGCGGGGACGAGGCCCAGCACCCAGACGGCGATGGTCGAGCGGATCGCACGGCGGCGAAAATCGGCCTGGAGCTGCGGGATGTTCGTCTCGCGGAGCAGGAAGACGGCCGCGGCCTGCGAGCAGAGCGCGACCGCGAAGACGCCGACCGAGAGCGCGAACGGCGAGAGCCAGGCGTAGTTGCCGGTCGCCACCGCGCCGACCGCGTCGCCGAAGAAGAACGGCGCGATGATCGAGGCCGCGCCGAACACGACCGTCCAGGTCTGCGCGAGCCCCGGCGAGTCGGTGGCGTAGTTGCGGAAGACGAACGCGGCGCCGCGCAGCACGACCCCGATAAGCGCGATCGAGAGCGGCGCGTTCAAGCCCGTCGCCAGGTCCGCGTATGCGGGCGGGAAGCACGTGAACATTGCGACGATCACGAAGATCAGCCAGACGTGGTTCGCTTCCCAGACCGGCCCGATCGCGTGCGACACGGTCGTGCGCTGCAGCCCTTGGCGCGGACCGGTGGCGAGCAGATCCCAGACGCCGCCGCCGAAGTCCGCGCCGCCGAAGAGCGCGTAGGCCGCGATCCCCGCCAGCGTGACGATCGCGGCGACAACCAGCGGCGTGCTCATGACGCCCTCGCGAACGCGTCGTGCTCGCTGCTGTGGCCGTTGTCGTGCGCATGCGTGCCGACGCGGCGCAGCAGCCACCAGCACATCGCGGCCAAGATCACGTAGACGAACGAGAACACGTAGAAGAAGATGTCCAATCCCGGCGCCATCGTGACGGCGTCCGTAGTGCGAAGGAGGCCGCGCGCGACCCACGGCTGGCGGCCGAACTCGGTGACGCACCAGCCCGCTTCGAGCGCGACGACCGAGAGCGGACCGCAGAGCGCGACGCCGGCGAGCAGCCAGTTGGTCATCGTGCGCTTCCGCAGCTCGAAGAACGCCCAGACCGCCGCCACGAGGAGCAGCAGCGACGCCGTGCCGACCATCGCATCAAAGCTGTAGTGCGTGAGCGCGACCGGCGGACGATCGTCGGCGGCGACGCGGTCGAGCCCGGAGACTTCCTTGTTCGGGTTGAACGCGACGAGCAGGCTCAGACCCTTGGGGATCTCGATCGCGTAGCGGACTTCGTCGGAGCCGACCAGCCCGCCGATCGTGATCGGCGCGCCGCGCTGGGTGTGGAAGAGCGCTTCCATCGAGGCGAACTTCGCGGGCTCGTTGTCCGAGTCGAAGCGCGCGATGACGTCGCCGACGATCCACTGCAGCGGGACCGCGATCACCGCGACGATCATCGCGATCTTCAAGCCGGCGAGCACGTGCTCGCGCCGGTCCTCGGCAGAGCGGCGCAGCAGCGCGAACGCGCAGACTGCCGCGGCGCCGAACCCGGTCACGACGTACGCCGCGATCGTGGTGTGCAGCACCTCGACGAGCCAGGGCTTGGCGAACATCGCGACCACCGGGTGGACGTCGACCACCTGCCCGTTCGCGAACCGGAAGCCGGTCGGCATGTTCATCCACGCGTTGACGAGCGTGACGAAGCCGGCGGAGATCGCCCCGCTGACGGCGATCGGGAGGGCGGTCAGCCAGTGCTGTACCGGGGTGAGGCGGTCCCACCCGTACAGGTAAAGCCCGATGAAGATCGCTTCGATGAAGAAAGCGAACCCCTCGAGCGAGAACGGCAAGCCGATCAACGGACCGGCATATTTCATGAACTGCGGCCAGAGCAGCCCTAGCTCGAAAGAAAGAATCGTTCCTGACACCGCTCCGACGGCGAATAGGATCGCCATCCCCTTCGCCCACGTTCGCGCGAGGTCGTAGTACGCTTGGCGCTTGGTGCGCAGCCAAAGTCCCTCGGCGATGAAGACCAGGAGCGGCAGCCCGACACCGAGCGCCGCGAAGACGATGTGGAACGCGAGCGACGTCCCCATCTGGGTGCGTGCGGCGATCACATGGTCCATGCTTGGCATGGTACCGCGGATCGCGCGCTCTCACCCTGACTCCTGTCGGTTCTCCGACGAAATTCGTTACACCAACGGCCTAACGCGCTTTCTGGAACAGGAACGAATAGTCAGAGCCGAACGCGGCATCGTCTTTTGCTTTCACGTGCGCCGTCAGCCCGGGGTTCGCCGGGATCGTGAGGATGTTGCCGCCGTTGCTCGCGCGCAGCAGCTTCCGTGACGCGATCGGCGCGTACTGGTGGCAATAGAAGCACGTCTTGTTCTGGATGTACGTCTCCATCGTCGTGTTTGCCACCGGCGCGCGCGGGAGCGAGCTGCCGTCGGGAAGCGGGACCCGGCTCCCGGGCGGGACGACGGCCGTTCCGTTGGTGGGCCATTGCACCTGTACCAGCTCGTAGTTCAGGAACACCGAGGCGGGATTCGCCTTCTGGATCAGCGCCCAAGCTTTCGCGTTCACCGGGCTCGCGTTGGAGTCGATCGCGGTGAGCCGCGTGACTTGGATCGGCGCGTAGAGCGGATCGCACGAAGCGGTTGCGCCCTTCGCCGCGAGACACGGCGTCGAGGGCTTCGTGTTCGGAACGCACTTGTAGTGATCGGTGCTCGGATTGCAGTTCGGGTTGTTGTAGGTCCACGTCGCGGTGGGATTCGGCGTCGCCGAAGCGTTCGGAGCGTTGTCGACGTGCTCGAACGTCGCCCAGTTCAGTTGCTGCTGATTGGGAACTTTGTGGATGATGTGCAGCCCCACCAGGCCGACGACGACGTTCTTGCGCGGCGGAAGACCGGGCGCGTAGATGTCGGCGAGTGCGGTGAGATACTTCGACCACGTCTTCCGATCGGGAAGCTCGATCCACGCGGCCTTGAGCTCGATGGCGCCGAAGTTCTGCCCGTACGTCTTCGTCGCGCCGGTGCAGTCGTGGTCGATCGCGGTGCCGCTCGGACCGCTCCCGGCGGGAAGCTGCAGGCCGTACTTTGCGTTCACGCAGGCCTGCTGGCCGGCGATGGTGCCGAGATGGTTCGTCGTGATGTACTGGTACTCGTCGTTGTCGACGCGCACTTCGTAGAACGTCAACTTGCGTTTTTGATCGGTGAGCCAGCCCGTCGTCGCCTGTTGGATCCCGTGCAGGTCGATCGCGTCACCGTCGAACTTCGAGGTCGCGGCGAGCACCTCGACGCCGGGGCGCGGGCGCGCCGAAACCGCGCTGTAGACCGCGTCGGGGAACACGTCGGTGGCGGGATGATAGCTCTCCCAGACCGTCGTGGTGATCTGCGACGGGCTGGTTGCCGGGGTCCCGAACGCCGACGGCGACGCCGAGGGATCGGGAAGTCCGACCGACCCGGGCTGCGCGCGCCAGTTCAGATAGAAGAACTCTTGCCAGGCGAAACAGTCCGCCGACCCTTGAGGATCGACCGCTCCGTTGAAGAGCACGCTCTTGGGCATCGCGGCGGCGACCCGGAGCGCCCCACACTGACCGCTCCCTTCTTGCGCGAGCGCGACGCGCGCCTCGTGCGACTGCACGCCGAATCCCGCGACGACGAACGCCGCGGCGAACGCCGTGCAAACGAGCGCGGCGCGCCATATCCCGATCCGAATCATGAGTGTACACCCTCCGTTCGAGCGAACGGTATCATGCTCGGGGTGGGCGAGCAAGTCCTCACTCGAGGTGAGGAGCGGGATCAGGCGGCGGCGGGGCGGCTCCGGCGCAGCGCCAGCGTCGTCGAGCCGGCGACGGCCAGCACCACGAGCGCCAAGTAGAAGAGGGCGGCGTCGCTCGCGGGCCAGGCGACGAGCGCGCCCTCGCCGGTCCAGAAGATCCCGAACGCGGTGACCATGATCCCCACCACGAACTTCATCGCGTTCTCGGGGACGCGCGCGAGCGGACGGTGGACGATGAGGCCCAGGGCGACGACGGCGACGAGCGCGACGAGCGCGCCGATGCTCGCCGCGTCCAGCATAGCCGGGCTGTGGCTGCCCAGGGCGAGGACGATCGCGACGACCTCGATCCCTTCGGTGAGGACGCCGTTGAAGGCGGTCGCGAAGGCCGCCGTCCCGCTCTCGCGTTCCAGCGTCGCGCGCTCCTTGGCGAAGATCGCGTTCTCGTCGTGGAGCGCCTTGCGGCCCGCCGCGCGAAGGACCGCCTTGCGCAGCCAGGTCAACCCGACGTAGAGGGCGATCGCCCCGACGACGAGCTTGACCCAGTGGTTCGCGACCAGGCCCGGCAGGCGCGGGCCGGCGATCGCGATCACCGCCGCGAGGACGACGAGCGCGCACAGCGCGGCGAGGAGCGCGCGGCCCCAACCGCGCGTGATCCCCACCGCGAGGACGATCGTCAGCGCCTCGACCAACTCGACGCCGCTGGCGAGGAACGCCGTCCCGCCTACCGCCAGGCCGTTCATCTAGTGAAAGAGTCCGAACGGCGGCGGGGTCGCCCGCGCGCCCTTCATGGCATGCCACAACACGGTGTTGAGTGTACCATCGTCGACCTGATCCGCATCGGAGAAGTCGAGTCGTGCGGAGAGGGCGGCGGCGTACGCGGTGCTGCCGTTCTTCGCAGCCGTGTCGGTCTGCGCGGGGAGCGCGCTGAACGGCCGCGGGTCCGGCGTCGCGCGGAACGCCGCGTCGAGCAGGCTCGCGTTCGCATCGTAGGGCGACATCGGCGGGAGGCCGAGCAGCACCTCGATCGTGCGGAGTACCGAGGCTTGCGTGTACATCGCATGCTGCACGCCGCCGGCCGCATAGGGCGAGATCAGGATGAACGGCGCGCGTTGCTCGTCGACGTGGTCCGGGCCGTTCTGCGCGTCGTCCTCGATCACGAAGATCGCCGTGCTCGCCCAGTCCGCGCTGTGCGAGACCGCGTCGGCGAGCTTCCCGACGGCGAGGTCGTTGTCGGCGACCATCCCCTGCGGCGTCACCTCGCCGGCCTTCGTCCCGGCGGTGTGATCGCGCGGGAAGCGGACGATCTCGAGCTGCGGGAGATCGCGCGCGCGTTCGTACGCGTCGAACTCGCGCTTCCATTCGGTGAAGCGGTCGACGTCCTGGACCGAGAGGTCGAACGTCGGGAAATTGCGGTCGGTGCGCGGGCGCAGCGCGTCGTCGGAGACCGAGACCGGAACCGGCTTGCTCGGACCCGCGGTCACGAACTCGCCGTAGTTGCGCAACGAGACGCCGTGCGCGACCGCATCGTCCCAGAGGTAGCGGCCGTGCGGGACGGCGGCTTCGGCGGCGTCCTCGAAGTCGTAGTACGGGCGGCGGCCGGCGTAGTTCTGCGGCCAGTTCTTCTCGAGGTAGTCGTTGGCGAACGCGGCGGTCGACCAGCTGTGACCGTCGGCGCTCACGTGCGAGTCTTCGAAAAACCGGTCGAACGTCCCGAAGCGCTCTTCGAGCGCGTGCTCGTTCGGCGTCACCTTGCGCCCGAAGATCACCAGTGACGGGTCGCCGTCGGCGGCGGCGATGTCGCCGAAGACCTCGTCGTACGAGCGGTTCTCCTTGATGACGTAGATGACGTGGCGGATCGGCCCGTGCGCGCGCACGATCGTGTTCGGCGGCGGCGTCGCGGCGGCCATGCGGTCGTCGGCGTCGACGGCGTCGTCGCCGCGCGCGAGCGTAGCATCGTCGGGGATCGCGTAGCGGCGGATCGAGCCGGCGAGTTGGTCGGCTACGTACTCCTTGCGCGGCGCGCCGAAGGGCCGGAAGGCAGGGTTCGCGTGCCCGCTCTCGCCCTTCCCGTCGGCGACGAAGAGCGCGCCGTGCACGTGATCGATCGCGAGCGCGGTGGGATACCACCCCGTCCCGAACGCGCCGAGCGCGTGCAAGCCGTCGGCGGCGACGCGGAAGACGGCGACGGCGTTCGCCGCGCCGCAGCTCACGTAGAGGCGGTCGCCGTCGAGCGCGAGCGCGTTCGGCGAGGCGCCGATGATCCCGGCGCGATCGCTCGTGAACGGCAGCCGCGTCCGCTGCACGACTCGCTCCGTCGCGAGGTCGATCACCGCCACGTCGTCGTCGTCGCTGTCGGCGACGTAGAGCCGCGTCGCGTCGGCGGCGAAGGCGACGGGGTGCAGGCCGACGGGGATCGTCGCGCGGACCGTGCGCGCCGCGACGTCGACGACGTCGACGTGCGACTCGCCGCGGTCGGCGACGAAGAGCGTCTTGCCGTCGGGGGAGAACGCGAGCGCGGCGGGATGCGAGCCGACGCGCACCTGGCCGACGATCGTCTCCGCGCGCGGATCGACGAACGCAACTTTGTTGCCGAGATCGGCGGCGACGGCGAGGGTGCCGCCGGGGGCGCGCGCGATCGCCGCCGGATAGAACGGCTCGGGGAGCGAGACGTCGGCGTCGACCAGACCGCTCTCGGTGTCGACGTGCGCGATCTGCTCCTGGAACGTTCCGGCGATCGGCACCCAGACGCCGTCGCCGTCGGGGTCGCGCAGCGGGGCGCCGTACGCGCCGTTGAGCGGCACGCTGCGCAGCTCGCGCAGCGTGTTCGCGTCGAGCACGCGCAGCGCCGGTTTGCGATGCCCCGCTTCCAGCTCGAAGAGGCGCGTGCCGTCGCGGGAGAGCACGACGCCGGTCGGCAGCGTCCCGACGGTGACGACCGGCCCCGGCGGGGCGTCGATGCGCCAACCGGTGGGCAACGTCGTGAGCAGCGGTGCGGCGACGGCGGCGGTGCCGAGCGCGAGCGCGCCCAGGCTCGCGACGAGCGCGGTCCGTTTCATGGGGTCCTCCGTGACGATGATGCGTTAGCGAGAAAGCGCGAGCACGTGCGGGGCCCCAGTTACGCCTCGGCGCCGTATCGCACCCGCCGCGCACGAGCGCGATAACATCGGCTTAAGGCTGCACAGGACGGCGTTTCGGTACGAAGAACCGACGCGGCGATATGTCCAGCGAAGATTTCCAAGCGTGCGTCGAAGGCGCGGCTACCGTCGCCGCCGCGTTCGCCACTCAACGCGAGGGCGGCACGGCCGCCGAGTGGTCGACCGCGACGCTCGACCTGTTCACGCGGGCCCTCGACGCCGCACTCGAGCGCGTACCGGCCGACGAGGAGCTCGAACTCGAAGAGGAAGACGAGGAAGAGTAGCGCGGGGGCGCTCACTCGCCGGAGGCGGCGGTGAGCGCCGTCGCCGGCTTCGGCGCGCCGATTTCCGCGAAGAGCCGCGCGACGCGCTCGCGTTCGGCGGCGTCTTGCGGCACCACGAGCGCGGCGACGACGTAGACGGCGAAGTTCACGGCGAGCGCGAGGAGTCCGGCGCTCAGCCCCCACGCCCACGGGATCGCGATCGGCCAGCGCAGATCGAGCGCGAGCAGCGTCGCGATCCCGGCGACCATCCCGCCGACGGCGCCGGCGGCGTTTCCGAAGCGCGTGAAGATCCCCAGATACAGCGGGACGGAGAGCTGCACGACCGTCTGAATCCCGAACAGGACGAGCGTGAACAGCTGCGGGAGCGGAAGGCAGGCGACGATCGCCGTCGCGATCGTGAGGACGCCGATCGCGATGCGCGCGATCAGCGTGAGCTGTGCGCTCGTGAGCCGCACGTACGTTCCGAGCACGTCGTTGGCGATCTGCGCGCCGCACGACTGCACCGTCGCATCGAAGTTCCCCATCGACGCGGCGAAGACGACCGTCCCGGCGAGCCCGAGTGTGAGCGGACCGCCGGCCTGCGCGGCGAGGGTGAACCAGCCGCGCTCGGGGGCCGCCGCGACGGCCGGGACCGCCGAGGCGAGGAGCGCGAGCAGGTTGAGCCCGCCCAGGAAGACCAGCGCGAGCGGGACGCCGATCGCGGCCGCCTGCTTGACGCTGCGCACGCCGTTGCCCGTGTAGAGCCGGATGAACAGGTCGGGGAAACAGAGCGACGCGAGCACGAGCGTGAAGACGAGCGAGAAGTAGGCGAGCGGGACCGGGGTCGCGGGGCCCGGGAACGCGTAGAGCGTCGGCGCGACGGCGGCGAAACCGAAGCCGCGCGTGACGAGCCAGACCAGGAGCCCGACGACGAGCACGCTGCCGACGCAGTATGCGATGAAGCCCTGGAAGAGATCGGAGACGACGATCCCGCGCATCCCCATGTTCACGGTCCAGATCTGCCGGATCGTCATCGCGAAGACGCCGACGACGACGGCGGCGACGAAGCCGACGCGGCCGTAGGAGAGCGCGCTGAAGACCAGGCCCAGCGACTGCATCGCCAGGACGAGGAACGGCAACAGCGCGAGGACGCCGACGAGCGAGGCGACGATACGCACGGCGCGGCTGTCGAAGCGCAGGCCGAGCAGATCGGACTGCGTGCGCAAGTCGTACGTCGCGCCCCAGGTCCACACGCGCCGCGCCATGAGGTACATCGTGAGCTGGCCCAGCAGACATGCCGGGAGCTGGTAGAAGCCGAGCACGCCCTTCGTCGCGATCAGCCCGACGCCGGCGATGAAGACGGTGCCCGGGATGTACGTGTTGAGAAACGCCATCGCCTGATACACGCCGCCGAACGAGCGTCCCGCGACCGCGAAGTCGGTGAAGTCGCGGTCTCGGATGCGCGCGCGCTGCAAGATCGCGACGACGGCGAGAAAGAAGACGGCGACGATGCCGTAGGTGAGCGCTACCGCCATCAGGTGTCCTCCCGCGCACCGTCCGCGAACCACAGGCCGACGACGCCCGCGGTCAGCAGCACGCTCGAGGCGAAGAGATAGAACAGGGACCGCGGGAGGCCGAGCACGAGGCCGGCGCCGGAAGCGGCCCAATGGACGGGCGGCAGCAGCGCGAGAATCAGGCCGCCCCCGAAGACGAGGATCGGAAGTCTGGTTCGACTCGTCACGTCGTTCGCGTCCCTTCCCGCCGAGCGCGAGCTCTCGATAGCCGGACGATATCCGGTTCTTCGGCCCCGGTCAAGCGGCGGCTCGGCTTGGCGGCGGGCTCACGACGTCACGGCCCCTCGTCTCTTTACCGCGCATTTTCCGTGTGGTGCGATAAGGCGCGCGCGAGTTTTCGGGAACAGAGCGCGGCAGGGAGAGCGCCGATGAGCGACGCGGATGTCGATCGCTCGTCACGCGGTGAGGGCATGAACGTCGATCGAATGACGCAGCGCGTGCAGGAAGCGCTCAACGATGCCTACCAGCGCGCGCTGCGTGAGCACCACACGCAAACCACCCCAGCACACCTTCTGGCCGCACTGCTCGAGCAGGAAGGCGGGGTCGTCCCCGCCCTGCTGCTGGCGGCGGGGATCGATCCGCGCGAGGTGGCCCGCCGCGTCGATCGCGAGCTGGGTCGTCAGCCGCGCCTGACGGGAATCAACGCCGATCAAGCGCAGGTCACCGTCGCGCCGGAGCTCGTGCGACTGCTTTCGCGAGCCGACGAGGAGGCCAAGTCGCTCAAGGACGACTACGTCTCGGTCGAGCACCTGCTGCTCGCGATGCTCGAGGGCAACACGCCCGTTGCGGGTCTGCTGCGTGAAGCCGGGCTGAACCGTGAGAAGCTGATGACGGCGTTGCGCGAGGTGCGCGGTAACCAGCGCGTTACGAGCCAAAACCCGGAAGGGACGTACCAGTCGCTCGAGCGGTACGGGACCGACCTGACGAAAGCCGCCGAACGCGGGAAGCTCGATCCGGTGATCGGGCGCGACGAAGAGATTCGTCGCGTGATCCAAGTCCTCTCGCGCCGCACGAAGAACAACCCCGTGCTCATCGGCGAACCGGGCGTCGGGAAGACCGCGATCGTCGAAGGGCTCGCACAGCGCATCGTGCGCGGCGACGTCCCCGAAGGGCTCAAAGACAAGCGCGTCATCTCGCTCGACATGGGCGCCCTGATCGCCGGTGCGAAGTACCGCGGCGAGTTCGAGGAGCGCCTCAAGGCGGTGCTCAAGGACGTCGCGAGCGCCGAGGGCAACGTGCTGCTTTTCGTCGACGAGGTCCACAACGTCGTCGGTGCGGGGAAGGCCGACGGCGCGATGGACGCCAGCAACCTGCTCAAGCCGATGCTGGCGCGCGGCGAGCTGCACATGATCGGCGCGACGACGCTCGACGAGTACCGCAAGTACATCGAGCAGGACGCGGCGCTGGAGCGGCGGTTCCAGCCCGTGTTCGTCGATCAGCCGAGCGTCGAAGACACGATCTCGATCCTGCGCGGTTTGCGGGAGCGCTACGAAGTGCACCACGGCGTACGGATCAAGGATGCCGCGCTGGTCGCAGCCGCGGTCCTCTCGAACCGGTACATCACGGACCGCTTCTTGCCCGACAAGGCGATCGATCTGGTCGACGAGGCCGCGGCGAAGCTGCGCACCGAGATCGACTCGATGCCGAGCGAGCTGGACGATCTGCAGCGGCGCATCATGCAGCTCGAGATCGAGCGCGAGACGCTGCGCAAGGAGACCGACGCCGCGAGCAAGGAGCGCCTGGACAACATCGAGCGCGAGCTCGCCGACCTGCACGAACAAGCGGATGGGCTCAAAGCCCGCTGGCTGGCCGAGAAACAGCAGCTCGAGCGCATGCGCACCTTACGCGCGCACATCGATGCGATCAAGGTCGAGATCGAGCAGGCCGAGCGGCAATACGATCTCAATCGCGTCGCCGAACTGCGCTACGGCAAGCTGGCCGAGCTCGAGAAGCAGGTGCGCGCCCTCGAGCAGACCGCCGGCGAAGACGCCAAGACGGATCGCCTCGTGAAAGAAGAGGTCGACGAGCAGGACATCGCCGAGGTCGTGAGCCGCTGGACCGGGATCCCGGTCACCAAACTGCTCGAGGGCGAGAAGCAAAAGCTGCTGCATCTGGCGGACGAGCTGCACCGGCGCGTCGTCGGCCAGGACGAAGCGGTCGAGGCCGTCAGCGAAGCGGTGCTGCGCGCGCGTGCCGGTCTGAGCGACCCGAATCGTCCGCTCGGCTCCTTCATCTTCTTGGGCCCGACCGGCGTGGGCAAGACGGAGCTCGCACGCGCGCTTGCGGGCTTCCTCTTCGACGACGAGCACGCGCTGGTCCGCATCGACATGTCGGAGTATCAGGAGAAGCATACCGTCGCACGGCTCATCGGCGCGCCACCGGGCTATGTCGGGTACGAAGAGGGCGGGCAGCTCACCGAGGTCGTGCGGAGGCGCCCGTTCTCCGTCGTCCTCTTCGATGAGGTCGAGAAGGCCGCGCCCGACGTCTTCAACGTCTTTCTGCAGATTCTGGACGACGGGCGCCTGACCGACGGTCAGGGCCGCACGGTCGATTTCCGCAACACGATCATCATCATGACCTCGAACATCGGAAGCCATCGTATCCTCGGCTTCCGCGACACGTCCGAGACGGATTACGCGTTGATGCGCGCCACCGTGCTCGACGAGCTGCGCCAGCACTTCCGCCCCGAGTTTCTCAACCGCGTCGACGACGTGGTCGTCTTCAAGCCGCTCAGCGAAGAGCAGCTGGGTCAGATCGTCGAGATTCAGCTCGGCCGGCTGCGCGAACGGCTCGCCGACCGGCACATCGTGCTCGCGCTCGACGACGCAGCGCGCAGACACCTCGTGCGGGTCGGGTACGATCCGGTCTACGGGGCGCGTCCGCTCAAACGCGCGATCCAACGGGAACTCGAAACGCCGCTCGCGCGGATGATCCTCGCCGGCACCCTTCATGACGGCGACCACGTCGTCGCGACGTACGACGAGCGCGGCGCGACGCTGACGCTGAACGTCCGAGCACCGGCAACCACGATGGCACCCGCAACGGTCTAGTCAAGGGGGACCTTCATGCCAGGAAAAGTTGTCGGGATCGATCTCGGCACGACCAACTCGGTGATCGCCGTGATGGAGGGTTCGCAGCCCGTCGTCATCCCGAACGCGGAGGGCAGCCGCACGACGCCCTCGGTGGTCGCCTTCACGAAGACCGGTGAACGACTCGTCGGCCAATTGGCGAAGCGCCAGGCGATCGTCAATCCGGACCGCACGATCACCTCGATCAAACGCTACATGGGCACGGATCATCGCATCACGATCGACGGCAAGCAGTACACGCCGCAAGAGATCTCCGCGATGATTCTGCAAAAGCTGGTGAACGACGCCTCCACGTATCTCGGGGAAACCGTCAACAGAGCCGTCATCACGGTGCCGGCATACTTCAACGATGCGCAGCGCCAAGCGACCAAAGATGCGGGCAAGATCGCGGGTCTCGACGTTCTGCGCATCATCAACGAACCGACCGCCGCCGCGCTCGCGTACGGACTGGACAAGAAGGAGCACGAAACGATACTGGTCTGGGATCTGGGCGGCGGCACCTTCGACGTCTCGATCCTGGAGGTCGGTGACGGCGTGTTCGAAGTCAAGGCGACCAACGGCGATACGCATCTGGGCGGCGACGACTACGACCAGCGCATCGTCGACTGGCTCGTCGATCAATTCCGCCGGGACCAGGGGATCGACTTGAGCAAGGACCGCCAGGCGTTGCAGCGCCTGACCGAGGCGGCGGAAAAGGCGAAGGTCGAGCTTTCGAGCGTCGTGCAGACGTCGATCAACCTGCCGTTCATCACCGCCGACCAGAACGGTCCCAAACATCTCGACTACACGCTGACGCGGGCGAAGTTCGAAGAGCTCACCAACGACCTGACCGATCGCTGCGTCCAGCCGTTCCGAAACGCGATCGCCGATGCGGAGCTCGACCCCGCGCAGATCCAAGAGGTCGTGCTGGTCGGCGGCGCGACGCGCATGCCGGCGATCCAGCAGCTCGTGCGCAAGCTGACGGGCAAAGAGCCCAATCAGTCCGTCAACCCCGACGAAGTCGTCGCGGTCGGCGCCGCGATTCAGGGCGGCGTCCTCTCGGGCGAAGTGCGCGACGTCGTCCTCCTCGACGTCACGCCGCTCTCGCTCGGGATCGAAACGCTCGGCGGCGTCACGACGAAGCTCATCGAGCGCAATACGACGATCCCGACGCGCAAGTCGGAGGTGTTCACGACCGCCGACGACGGGCAGACCGCCGTCGACATCCACGTCGCCCAAGGCGAACGCGAGATGGCCGCCGACAACAAGACGCTCGCGCGCTTCCGGCTCGAAGGGATCCCGCCGGCCCCGCGCGGCGTCCCGCAGATCGAAGTCACGTTCGACATCGACGCCAACGGGATCGTCAACGTCAGCGCCAAGGACCGCGGCACCGGCAAGGAACAGAAGATCACCGTCACCGGGACGACGAATCTCGCGAAGGACGAGATCGACCGCATGGTGCGCGACGCGGAGGCGCACGCGGCCGAGGATCGCCGGAAGAAGGAAGAGGCCGAGGTTCGCAATCAGGCGTCCAGCCTGATCTACTCGACCGAGAAGTCGCTCAAGGACGCGGGCGACCGCGTCGAGCCCGGCGTGCGCAGCGAGGTCGAAAGCGCGCTCGCCGAGTTGAAACGTCTCGCCGAGAACGCCACGATCGAGCAGCTGCGGCCCGCGATCGACCGCGTGCAGCAAGCCTCGTACAAGCTCGGTGAGGCGCTCTACCAGAAGGCCGGAGCGGGAGCGGGCGCGAGCGGCGGAACGCAGGGCGGCGGTCCGAGCAGCGGCGACGGCGAGGCGGCGGGTGCCGCGAGCGGCGCACGCGGCGGCGGTCCGGGTGAAGACGTGATCGACGCCGAGTACAAAGAAACCTGACCGCGAACGCGATGGAAGAGGAACGCACAGACGGCACGCCGCCGGCGACGGACGGAAGTCCGGAACCGGCGGCCGGGACCCTCGCGGCACCGGAGGTGCCCGACGAGACCGAGGAGCTGCGCCAGAAGTATCTCTACGCGACCGCGGAGATGGAGAACACCCGCAAGCGGCTGGAGCGCCGTTCGGCAGACACGGAGCGCTCCTGCACGCGGCGGCTGCTCCTCAAGTTTCTGCCCGTCCTCGACAACCTCGAACGCGCGCTCGCGTACGGCGACTCGGAAGAGCTGCGTTCCGGGCTCGCCGCGACATTGCGCGGTTTCGAGGCCGCGCTCGAGAGCGAAGGCGTCGAGCCGATCTCCACGGCCGGAACGCGCTTCGACCCGAGCGTCGCGGAAGCGATCGGTACGCAGCGCGTCGAGGGCGTCGAAGACGACACCGTGCTCGCCGAGACGCAGCGCGGCTATCGCATCGGCGCGGAGCTGCTGCGTCCCGCGCACGTGATCGTCGCAAAGCACGGTTAGCGGCGGACACGTCCGATGGCCGTCAGCTACAAGGACTATTACCAAGTCCTCGGCGTGCCCAAGTCCGCGACCGAGAAAGAGATCAAGGCCGCGTACCGCAGGCTCGCGCGGAAGTGGCACCCCGACGCGAATCCGAACGATCAGAAGGCCGCGGAAGAGAAGTTCAAGGAGCTCCAGGAGGCGTACGAGGTCCTCGGCGATCCGGAGAAGCGCCGCAAGTACGACGCACTCGGCAGTGATTGGGAGCAGGCGTCGCGGCAAGCCGAACAGCAGCGGCGCGCGCGCTCGGAGCGTGGTGCGACGACGTTCACGTTCGAGGATCTGGGCGGCTTCGGCGCGGCAGGCGGCGCGGACGGCTTCTCCGATTTCTTCGACACGTTCTTCTCGGGTGTCGGACGGCGCGGCGGAGCCCCTTCGGACGTGCCGCGCCGCGGTCAGGACCTGCAAGGCTCGATCGAGCTGACGCTGCGCGAAGCATACGCCGGCGGAACGAAGTCGCTCTCGCTCCAGGTCGACGACGTCTGCCCGGAGTGCGGCGGCACCGGCGTCAAGCAGCGGCGCATCTGTCCGACCTGTCACGGAACCGGTCACGTGCTCACGACCAAGACGCTCGAGGTGAAGATCCCGCGCGGTGTTCGCGAGGACCAACGCATCCGTCTGATCGGCCAAGGGGGACACGGGAGCCACGGCGGCCCGCCCGGCGATCTCTATCTCACGGTGCACGTCGCGGCCGACGAGACGTTCGAGCGCGACGGCGACGATCTTTACGTCGAGCTGCCGGTCAGCATCTACCAGCTGATCCTGGGCGGCAAGGTGCGCGTACCGACGATGACCGGCGAGGTCGAGATGAAGATTCCGCCGGGCACGCAGAACGAGCAACGGATGCGGCTCGCCGGCAAAGGGATGCCGCATCCGCGCGGCGGCGGACACGGCGACGAATACGTGCGGCTGGTCGCGCGCCTCCCGCAACACGTCGGCAAGCGCGAGCGCGAGCTGTTCCAAGAATTGGCCGCATTGGAACGCGGCTGAGCGCCGCATCGATGCGGAAGATACCGCGGCTCGGGCACGCCGACGTCCGTCGCGTGCTTTGGCGGTACTTCGAGTGGTCGATAGCCCCACGAGCAAGACGTCGGCGATCGTCTTTGACGCACAGGCACTCAACGCTGGCGGCCGCCGCGGATGCTGTAAAGCAGCGTGTAGGTCCGTGGTGCGAGGAGGGTCGGTACAGGGAGGTACACGCCGCCTCCGTTCAGTGCGATAGGCTGGGCGAATTCGGCCGTCGCGAACTTGCCCGTGTCCGCTTGGAAAAGGTTCGTCGCAAGCAGGGTGAGGCGACCGCGCGGTGCGACCCACGAGACTCCGGCTGCGACGACGATATAGGAACTCAGCGCGTTGCTGTTGTTGGCCGACGTCCATTGTCCGTTGGCAAGCCATTCCAACGATGCGTTTCGTTGGAGGGCATCCAGCGTGAGGCCGGCCCGGTGCAGCGGGCGGAACGGAAGCTGCGCGCCGAGCGCGTACGGACTGCCCTCGATCGAAAGCAGCGGGTCGTTCGAAGCGAGGATCGCCTCGTCGAGCGAGTAGCTCGCCTGCGCGATCACGGCGCGGCCGAGGACGAGCTGTCCCGACGCGTCGACGCCGCGGTACCGTACGTCGGGGCCGGCGATCGTCTCGGCGACGAAGACGCGGCTGGGGTCAAACGCGCGCTCGCCGCAGATCGCAGGCTGCTGCCAAATCTGCTCGATCGCGTCGAGGTACCCAGCCGGGATCGCGGAGCCGAGCGCGAGCAGCGGAAACTGTGCCGAGAGGAGCGCTCCGCGCTGCACGCGGTCGTAGGCGTTGACGCGCAGCGTCCCGTGCCGGCCGCGCGCGTCGTAGGTCAGCTCGGTGTCGAGCATCGAGCTGGGGACGGGGGCCTCATTCGGGCCGCTCGTGCGCACCGAATCGCCGGTACAGTTGTATTGCGCCTGCGCCGGATCACCGAACGGTCCTTCCGCGAAGAACGACGCGCCGCTGCCGCCGACGTTCAGCTGGGCGCTGAGCGTCTGGAACCGCGAGGGCTGCAGCGTCAGCGCGGCCCCGAACTGCCCGGTCGTCCCCGTCGTGGACGTGTTCGTCCCGATCGAGGCCGAGGCGGACCAACGGTCGGAAAACTTGTCCTGATCGCTCAGCGAGAGCGCTCCGAAGCGCATCGCCGACGTGGTCGGCGTCTGGAACGCACCGAACGAACGGGCCGACATGGTTCCGCCGAAGGTCGAGGTGCCCAGCGAGATCGTGTGCCGCGCGATCGCGATCGACGCATACTCGTACAGGCCGCGGCCGCCGCCGTCCCCTTCGCTCCGGTAGGGCTCGGGCACGCCGGAGACGATCAGCTGCTCGTCGTTCGCGGCGTACGTGTACGCGTTCGTGTAGGCGCCGGAGAAGAAGGTGACGTGGCCGAGCTGTGCCTGCACGCCCAGGCTCGTCGTACCGCTCCATCCGTTGCTCGTGTTCCCGGGCCCGAAGCCGCACGGCAGGTTCGTTACGAATTGGTCGCACACCAGTGAGGTATCGTACGCCCCCGCAAGCATCGAGGCGTTTACGGTCAGCTTCGGTGAGACGCTGTAACGCAGCTTGACGAAATCTCCGCTGCGTGAGCTCGAGCCGTCGTGGTCGTACGTCTCGCCCGAAGCGTCGGCGAAGGTCTGGCCCGTGAGGACGGAGTCTTGCGAACGCGTGGCGTGCTGGACCGCGATCCCGAGCTTCTTCTCGCTGCCGCTGAGCGAAAGCGACGCGAAGCGCTGATCGTAGGACCCGTACGACGACGAAAATTGACCTTGCCAGGTCCGCGTCGGTTCGAGCGTACGGAAGTTGACCGCGCCGCCCAGGCCGCCGGCTTGGTTCGCAGTGTCGACGCCGACGCCGGTCGAGAGATCGGCCGCGACCTGCTGCAGCTGCGGTGCGCCGCCCCCGAGCAGCGGCACCCCACCGGCCGTCGCGAGCGTCGAGGACGGATCGGCATTGCGCAACGAGATCGTGAGCGTCCCCGACGACGCGGATGTGTCGACCTGGACCCCGGCGAGCTTGTTCAATGCGTCGGCGAGGTTCTCGGAGACACGACGGATCGGATCGCCTTCATCGACGTCGACGCTGGAGATGCTCACGGGGGCGCGCGAGCGCACCGAACCGATAGTCTTCAGATCGCGGGACACGCGGTCGCCGGACATTGCATGCGGGACGGAGCGCAGGAGCGTGACGTCGACGAACTTGCGCCGGCCCGCGAGCGCTTCGACCTCGCCGATCTCGACCGTGTCGTAGCCGCTGCGCTCGGCGCGCAACGCGTAGACCCCCGGCTCAACGTCGTCGAAGCGAATCGTCCCGTCGCGCGGCGTGAGCGCCGACGTCATCGCCGCGCCGCTGACGAAGATCCGCGCGTCGGCAAGCGGCTTTCCGTTCGCGTCGACGACGCGAACCTCGATCTGTGCCGGCGCCGCTTGCGCGCCGACCGCGCGCGGAATGCCGCCCATGAGCATCGCGACCGCCACGCACACTATGACCCGGTACATGACGCGTTGCCGTTCGGCACCGCCTAAGTAAGCACCCGTACCCTCCATACGCGCGCGCCCTCGCCTAGCGGATGCCGCCTTTTTACGGGCCTTGCAGGGCGCTTCGGAGTCGACTAGGGTCGGGGATCCGTGTGGTGGACCGATATTGCGAACGAGCCGACATCCATCGAGATAAGGGGCCGAGCCGGGCCGTATGCGGTACTGGCACCGCGTATGCGGACGTTGCCAAGCTCGATCCGCATTCCGCTTCCCGTGTTGTCGACGATCGTGGCCGTGCGGATCACGGTGTGGTGGCGCGCCAGTGCGGAGAAGACGCTGCTCCGGGATGCGTCGCTCAGGCCGATGGACACCCTCGTAGCCGGGCGGCTCCACGGTGAAGCCGAGTCGCCGCCCACGGTGAAGAGGCGCACCGTGCCGGTCTCGCGAGCACAGAAGACGGTCCCGTTCGGAGGGGCGGTGCATGCCCCGGCGCAGGCGATGAAGACGGCGATGCCGGTCAGGATCGCTCGAAGCGGGTGCATAGGAAAGAGGATGTTTGCGGTGACCTACGCGCGCACCGCCGCCCCCACCGCCGCCGCCGCGAGGACGACGATCCACGGCGCAACCTTCAAGCGCAGTAGCGCGACGAACGCGAGCGCTCCGATCGCCAGACGCGCCCACTGCCAGCCCAGGCCGACCAGGATCGGGTCGTACAGCACGGCGGCGAGCAGGCCGACGACACTGGCGTTCGCACCGCGCAGCGCGCCGCCGGCGCGCGGCAGCGCGGCGATGCGATTCCAGACCGGTGCGAGCGCGAAGATCATCGCGAACGACGGGCCGAAGATCAGCAGCGTCGCAACGAGTGCGCCGAGGACGCCGTGCAGCGGCGAGCGGTTCGCATACCCCAGGAACGCGGCGAAGGTGAAGAGCGGGCCCGGCATCGCTTGCGCGGCCCCGTAGCCGGCGAAGAAGTCGCGTGCCGAGACCAGGCCGTCGCTGACGGCGGCCTGCAGCAGCGGCAACACGACGTGCCCGCCGCCGAAGACCAGCGAGCCGGCGCGCACGAGCGTCGCGGCCAGCGCCAGCGCCGGCCCCACGTGCGGGAGCAGCGTCAGACCGACCAGCACCACGACGAGCGCGCCCGAGGCCAGCGCGGCCGCGCGCGGCACGCGAATCGGGAGCCCTTCGGCCTTCACGGTCCCGTGCAACGCGAGCGCCCCCGCCGCGGCCCCGGCCGCGATCGGGAGCCATTGCAGCCCGGGGAGACCCCGTAGTGCCAGGGCGAGTCCGAACGCGCCTGCGGCGATGAACCCCGTCGCGAGGTCGGTGACGAGCGCCTTGCCCAATCCCCAGACCGCTTGCGCGACGACCCCTGCCGCGGCCGCGAACAGGCCGTCGAGGAGGCCGCCGTACCAGGACGGCATCGCCCGGCCCTCGGCGCCGACGAGCAGCGCCGCGAAGAGCGTCATCAGGATCGCCGAGGGTCCGGTGAAGCCGAGCCAAGCCAGGAGCGCGCCGGGCGGGCCGCCGCGGGTCAGCCCGACCAGCATCCCGACCTGGCTCGAGGTGGGGCCCGGGAGGACCGAGCAGAAGGCGACGATGCGGGCGAAGGTCGCCTCGTCGAGCCAGTGCCGCTCCTCGACGAAGGTGCGGCGGAAATAGGCCAAGTGCGCGATCGGGCCGCCGAACGAGGTAGTCCCCAGGCGAAGGAACGTCCAGAACACCTCGCGCACGAAGCCGTGCTTTACCCTGGAGGCTTCCGGTTCCATGCAGCTCGGTGATCTGACGGTCTATCACAACGGACGGTTCATGCGGTACGACGAGGCCCATGTGGGCCTGCTCACGCACGGCCTCCAGTACGGCACCGGCTGCTTCGAGGGCGTCCG
>DATJHK010000041.1:0-9788 GCA_035493875.1 Candidatus Limnocylindria bacterium | reverse complement strand
ACGGTCCGTCTGGCGCTCGCGCGCCTCGAGCAGGACGGTCTCATCGTGCGGGAACGCAACCGCGGCGCGCGCGTCCGGCTCGTCTCCGAACGCGACGCGGTCGGGATCGCCGAGGCCCGCGCCGCGCTCGAACCGGTCATCGCCCGCCATGCGGCGCGCAACGCGACCGCGGCCGACGTCACGGCGCTGCGCGCCCTGCTCAAGGAGCTGCGCGCCGCCGCGAAGGCCGGCGACGTGGTGACGTACGGCCGGCTCAACAGCGAGCTGCACCAGACCCTGGTGCGCATCGCCGCGCACGATACCGTGGCGCGACTGCTCGCACAGCTGCGCTCGCAGAGCATCACCTTTCAGTACCGCGCGGTAATGCTCCCCGGCCGAATGAAGCGCTCGTACGACGAGCACGCCGCGCTGGTGCGCGCGATCGCGGCGCACGACGCGGCGGCCGCTGAGGAGGCGATGCGCGCGCACCTCGACGCGGCGCTCGATGCGCTGCACGACTCGATCGCCGCGACGCGCGCACCGCAGATCACGGGAAGGGCCGCTCGATGACCGATCGCGCGAACCCGGCGCGCACGCCTACTGGACGGTGAGCGACATCGCGGCGAGCGTGAAAGCGCTCGTAGCCGCGGGCGGCACGGTCGTGCAAGAGATCACCGACGTCGGTTACGGACTGCTCGTCGCCAGCGTCAAAGATCCCAACGGCGCGACCGTGGGGTTACGACAACCGCCGAAGGGCTAACGGAGAGCCTTCGACGCGCTACCCCTGCGATATTGACAGCGCCTG
The DNA here is from genome assembly GCA_035493875.1 of Candidatus Limnocylindria bacterium. GTDB lineage: Bacteria > Vulcanimicrobiota > Vulcanimicrobiia > Vulcanimicrobiales > Vulcanimicrobiaceae > Vulcanimicrobium. The sequence goes on along the minus strand of DATJHK010000041.1, from coordinate 9,004 downwards.
CTCCGCGTACGACAGTGACTCTCGTGAAGCAGGCCGCGGTCCGGATCGTTCTCCGATGCGCGCTCATAGGCGCGCTCTTTTTTTCGTTCGGGACCGCGGGTCGTGCCGACACGGCGCCGGTGGTCGCGACCGACAGCGGCGAAGTGCGCGGTATCGAAGGATTCGCGACGCAAGCGTTCCTCGGGATCCCCTTCGCGGCGCCGCCGGTCGGCGAACGGCGCTGGGAAGCTCCGGCTCCGGTCCGGCGGTGGTCCGGCGTGCGCGACGCGACGCATCTCGCGCAGCCGTGCGCGGCGCAGATCAGTGGTGACGGACCGCGCATCGCCAACGAAGATTGTCTGTACCTGAACCTCTATCGCCCGAACGACGCGATGCCGGGCGAGGCGTTGCCGGTGATGGTGTTCCTGCACGGCGGCGGCAATTTCTCGGGGTCGACGCGGATCTACGACGGCGTTCGCATGGCCGAGGTCGGGCACGCGATCGTCGTGATCGCCGCGTATCGCCTCGGGATCTTCGGTTCGCTCGCGCTTCCCGAGCTGGGCCGCTCCTCCGGCACGTTCATGCTGGAGGACCACCTCGCCGCGCTGCACTGGGTGCAGCGCAACATCGCCGCATTCGGCGGGGACCCGCACGACGTCACCCTCAGCGGTCAATCCTCCGGCGGGACGGACGTCTGCAACCTCATCGCCGCGCCGGCCGCAGCGGGTCTTTTCCGGCAAGCGATCGTCCAGAGCGGGCTCTGCAGCGGCGGCACGTTCGAGGGGCCGTCGCTCCCGGTCGCGGAGAAGAAGGGAGCCGACGTCGCGCGAGGCCTCGGCTGCATGGGAACGCACGTCGTCGCGTGCTTGCGCTCGAAGAGCACGGGCGCGCTGCTCGATGCCTGGAAGGGCCCGTCGGGGTCGGCGTACGGCTCGCCGCTCCTTCCGATCAGCGCTCCGGTCGCGTTTGCAACAGGCGCGTTCAATCGCGTGCCTGTCCTGATCGGCTTCACGCGCGACGAATGGTGGTCGTTCGAGCACGCGCTCTACCCGCTGAGCGAAGACGGGTACCGCAAGCAGCTCGCTGCGACGTTCAGGGATCGCGCCGCGCACGTCGCCGCCTTGTATCCGACGGCGAACTATCCGCATCGCGAGTACGCGCTCGGCGCCGCGGTCGGCGATTCGCTCATCATTTGCCCGGCGCTGAAGACGGCGGCGACGCTCTCGCACGTCACCTCGGTGAGCGTCTATCAGTTCGCCGATCGCACCGTGCCGCCGTGGAAGTCGCTCGGGATCGCGCAGACGCGGCCACCGGGATACGATCCGGGCGCGGGCCACACGGCCGACCTCGAGTACCTGTTGAACTATCAGGCCGCGGAAGGCCCGCTCGACGCGACGCAGCGACGCCTCGGAGATCGGATGATCGAGTACTGGGTCGGTTTCAACCGCGCGCAGCCCTCGCTCTGGCCCACGTTCCACGCCGACGCCCCGAGCGCGCTGGAGTTCGGAGCGCACGGCGAGAGCATCGCGCCGAACCCGACGGTCGGGGCCGAACACCACTGCGGCTTCTGGAACGGCGCCTCATAGATCGAGGTCAGATCACGAACGTCGGACGCAGCTTGTCCTCCGGACGCGTGAAGCGCCGGAACACCGCTTCGATCTCACGCAAGTGTAGCTGCAATTGGCTCCCCACGCACATGAGGACGCGCGAAGGCTTCATCAGTCAGATCTCGGTGGTCCGCATGCCCGATGAGACGATGCGCCGCATCCCGACGAGAGAGGACGATCGGATGCGCCGCGGACCGGAGCGATCTTCCTACGTCGCCGCCACGGATCCCGTCGGCAAACGCCATCGTGCCGCGGCTCACCACGTCGTTCGCGAGCGAAAACCCGCACGTGATCGTCGACGAGATCGAGGCGACGTCGGTCGACGCCCTGCACGATCTCGCGATCTTCGAGCTTGACGCCGCGATCACGTATATCGACAACGAGCCGCTCGAACGCGTGCGCACGCTGCCGGTAACGACGGAAAGCCATGTGCTCGTCCTGCCGGAGAGCTCAGCGCTCGCGCGGCTCGAGAACGTCACGTGGACGCAAGCGGCGACGCTGCCGCTTTGCCTGCCTCGCTCGGGGATGCAGAGCCGGCGCATCGTCGACGACGTCTTCACCTCGCTCGGCGTCGCCCCGGACGTCAGCGTCCAGGTGAACTCAATGATGGCCAACCTCTGCTATCTGAGTTCCGGCACATGGTCGAGCATCATGCCCCGCAGCCTCCTGTCCTTGCTCCGAGGCTTGCCCGGGGTGCGCATCGTCCCGCTCGTCGAGCCGGAGATCGTGAAGACGATCGGCCTCGTCATCGCCGACTGCGACCCCATCCCTGCCCTCGTTCGCGCGTTCCGGGATCACGTCGAGCGCTCGCTGATGTAGGAGCCATGGGCGAGGGTCGTCGCGAATCGTTCAGGCTCCGCGCGCGCGTTCGGCGCGGTCGTGACGCAGCGCGAGGCCGTAGACGATCAATGCGCCGGCGATGGATGCGAGCCCCAGCGCGCACACACCGCTCCAGCCGAGCGTGTCCCATGCCCAGGCGGCGAGCACCGAACCCAGCGCGCCGCTGAGGAAGCGTGTCGTCATGTACACGGTATTCACGCGGCTCCCCGCCCCCTTCGCGAGGGCGAGGATCCGCGTCTGGTTGCTGACCTGATTTCCCTGGCTTCCGATGTCGAGCAGCACGACGCCGACCAGGAGCATGGCCAGCATGAGCGGAGGGACGTCGGCGAGCAGCAGCGCGAGGTAGCCGAGCCCGCAGAGCGCAAGCGCGATGCCGTTCCCGACGAGCGCGCCGCGACGATCGGCGAGACGCCCGATCGCGGGTGCGGCGAGAGCGCTTGCGATTCCAACGAGCGCAAGCGCACCGACGACGGCGCTCGCCGGCACGTCGCGCACGAAGGCGAGGCGCAACGGGTGCGCGGTGAGGAACAGCGCGATCGTCGTCCAGAATGCACTGAACGCGATGAAGCTCAGCGCGCCGAGGAGGCACGCTTCGCGCAGCGCGGGGTACGCGCGCAAGAGCCCAGGGAGCGAGCGCATCAGCTCGCCATAGCTCGCCGTCGTGACGGGGGACGCGCGCCCGGGGAGCCGGAGGGCGACGGCGATCGCGAGCCCGACGGTCGCGCCGGCCGCGACGAGGAAGATCGTGCGCCACCCCAACAGTGGCTCGAGCGCACCGGAGATGACCCGCGCGCCGAGGATCCCGATGATCATCCCGCTCTGCGTGCTCCCGATCACGCGTCCGCGCGTTTTCGCGTCGGCAAGGGAAGCGATGTACGGGATGAGGATCTGCGGGACGACCGTTGCGAAGCCGAGCGCGAAACTCGCGACCGCGAGCAACGTCACGTTCGGCGCGAGGGCGCAGACGACGAGCGCGACCGTGACGGCGCCGAGCAGGGTGAGCACGAGCCGGCGCGGATCGACCGCGTCGCCGAGCGGCACGAGCGCGAGAATCCCGAGGCCGTACCCGAATTGCGTCGCCGCCGCGACCGCGCCGAGCGCCGGCGCGCCTGCATGGAGATCGCGCCCGATCGCTGCGAGGAGAGGTTGGGCATAGTAGTTGTTCGCGACCGTGATCGCGCACGCGACCGCGACGATCAGTTGCGTGCCGGAAGCAAGTGGCGCGCGTTCTCGGGCCGAGGACATACTCGCTCTCAGACACACCTTCGCCCGCTTTGGCGGCACGCGGCCGCTTTCTCGCACGTCGCTTCTCGGCCGGTGGGCGTGTAGGATCTAGGACGACCGCCGAGTGTCGGAGGACCGCATGATCTCGATCACCGTGAACGGGACGCGCCACGAGGTCGACGTGCCTCCCGACATGCCGCTCTTGTGGGTGATTCGCGACGAACTGGGGCTGACGGGGACGAAATTCGGTTGCGGTGCCGCACAGTGCGGCGCTTGCACCGTTCACCTCGACGGCGCCGCGGCGCGTTCGTGCGTCTTAGCCGTATCGCAAGTTTCCGGCAAGCAGATCAACACGATCGAGAGCCTGTCCACCGACAACTCGCATCCCGTGCAGAAGGCCTGGATCGCCGAGCGCGTCCCGCAATGCGGCTACTGTCAGTCCGGCCAGATCATGGCTGCCGTCGCGCTCCTCCGGAAGACCCCGAAGCCGACCGACGACGAGATCGCGCAGGCGATGAGCAACATCTGCCGCTGCGGGACCTACGATCGCATCAGGAGCGCGATCCGGCGCGCGGCGGCGGAGGCGTGAGATGGACGCGCCGGCGCTCAGCCGCGGTACCTTCATCCACCTGACCGGCACGCTTGGAGCAGGCCTTTGCCTCGCGTGCTCGGTCGCGCGGTGCGCGCCAAGCGCGAAACCTGTCGCGCAGGAGTTCGCTGCGAACATCTGGGTTCGGATCGCGCCCGACGACACCGTGATCGTCGTCCTCAACAAGTCCGAGATGGGTCAAGGCGTCGCGACCGGTCTGCCGACGATCCTCGCCGACGAGCTCGACGCCTCGATGGACCATGTGCGGACAGAGTTCGCCCCCGCGGATCCGCGGTACGTCGACACGCAGTTCGGCGACATGATCACCGGCGGCAGCACGAGCATTCAGGATTCCTGGCTACCGCTTCGCCAGGCCGGCGCGACGGCTCGCGCGATGCTGATCGCCGCAGCCGCGAAGCGGTGGGGCGTCGACCCTTCGACGTGCACGACGCGGGACGGTACCGTACACCACCAGCCCTCGAACCGGAGCGCGAGTTACGGAAGCCTCGCGGCCGTCGCGGCGACGCTGCCAGTCCCCGCCGACGTTCCGCTCAAGACACCCGACAACTTCACCCTGATCGGCAAGCACAGCCAACGCCTCGACCTCGCCTCCAAGGTCAACGGCAGCACGCGCTACGGCATCGACGTCCAGCTCCCCGGGATGCTCTACGCCGCGATCGCGCGCTCTCCGGTCTTCGGCGGGCACGTGAAGAGTTTCGATGCCACCAAGGCCAAGGCCGTCAGCGGCGTCAGCGACGTCGTCCAGGTCAGTAACGGCGTCGCCGTCGTGGCGAAGAACACGTGGGCCGCGTTTCAAGGTCAGAAGGCGCTCCAGATCGTGTGGGACGAGGGCCCCAACGCGAACGTGAGCACGGCTTCGCTCTTCGCCGATGCCGAGCGAATGGCGAAGGAGCACAAAGACGAGCGCGTCGCGCTCTCGCGCGGCAACCCCGGCGCGGCCTCCGGCACCGTCGTCGAAGCCGTGTATCGCGGTCCGTTTCTCGCCCACGCAACGATGGAGCCGATGAACGCGACGGCGGACGTGCGGGACGGCAGGTGTGAGATCTGGGCGCCGAATCAAGTCCCTTTGCGAGCGCGAGCCGCCGCGGCCAAGGGGAGCGGGTTGCCGCCCGAGCGCTGCACGATCCACACGACGTACCTCGGCGGCGGTTTCGGACGCCGCTTGGAGGCCGATTACGTCGAGGAAGCCGCCGAGGTCTCGACGGCGATCAAGTCGCCGGTCAAGGTGATGTGGACGCGCGAGGACGACATCCAGCACGACTTCTACCGCCCGATGAGCGTCAACGTCGTGCGCGGCGTCCTCTCCGGCGGCGAGGTCACCGCGCTGACCCATCAGGTCGTCTCCGCGTCCTGGTTGCGCCGCTGGCTCCCGAAGGCGCTCAAGAACGGGATCGACGGTACCGATATGGCGGAAGTCACCGACGCGCCCTACGCGATACCGAACTTCCGTGCGACCTACATCGAACACGACCACGCGATCCCGATCGGCTCGTGGCGCGCACCGAACGCCAACTGGAACGGCTTTGTCACCGAATCGTTCGTCGACGAGCTCGCCCACGCAGCCGGCAAGGACCCTCTCGCATTTCGCCTCGCACTCCTCAAGCACAATCCTCGCGCGGCGAACCTCCTGACGTTGGTGACCCAAAAGGCCGGCTGGGGTCGAAAACAGGCGGGCCTCGCTCAAGGCCTCGCCATCACGTTCTGGAACGGAAGTTACGGCGCGATCGTCGCGGACGTCTCGCTGCAGGACAAGATGCCCAAGGTCCATCGCGTCGTCGCGGCCGTCGACTGCGGCACGGTCGTCAACCCCGATATCGTCGTGCAGCAGGCGCAGAGCGCAACGAACTTCGGCCTTTCGGCCGCGCTGACCGGGAAGATCACGATCCGCAACGGCCGCGTCGAACAGAACAACTTCTACGACTACACCGTTCTGCACCAGACCGACGCACCGTCGATCGAGGTGCACATCGTTCCGAGCACCGCGAAGCCGACCGGGATCGGCGAGGTCTGCACACCGCCGATCGCGCCGGCGGTGGGGAATGCGGTCTTCGTGCTGACGGGGAAACGGGTGCGCGAGCTCCCGTTCAGCGACGCTCTAGCATGAGCCCGCTCGTCGAAGGGGTACCGAGCAGTCACCATCGTTGAGAAGGAGCTTTCGGAAGCCGCGAGCGCGAACGAGACGGCTCGACGGGGAAAAGCAACGGAACGGTGAGGCGGAGCAGATGAAGCTCTTTCTCGATACGGCCGACATCGACGAGATCCGCACGGCGGCGCGCTGGGGCGTGCTCGACGGCGTCACGACGAATCCCACGCTGTTCGCGAAAGCCGGCGGGGGCTCGTACAACGCGATCCTCGCCGAAGTCTCTCGACTGACGCCGGGGCCTGTCTCGGCGGAAGTCGTCGCCCAAGACGTCGAGGGGATGGTGACCCAGGGTCGCGCCTTCGCGACGATCGCTCCGAACATCGTGGTGAAGATCCCGATGAGCGAGAACGGCCTCGAAGCGATGGTCCGCCTCGCGCAGGAGGACATCGCGACGAACTGCACGCTCGTCTTCAGCGCGAACCAGGGCCTGCTCGCCGCAAAGGCGGGCGCACAGATCGTCAGTCCGTTCGTCGGCCGGCTCGACGACATCAATCAGGACGGAATGATCGTCGTACGCGAGCTGGTGCAGATCTTCACGATCCATAACATCACGACGGAGGTGCTTGCGGCATCGATCCGCACTCCGCACCATGTGACGCGCGCCGCACTCGCGGGCAGCCACATCGCGACGCTGCCGTTCAAGGTGCTCGAGCAGATGGTCCACCATCCGCTCACGGATCACGGCATCGTCCAGTTCCGCGCAGACTGGGAGAAGGCGCAACGCGAGCGGCAGGCCCCAGTCGGGTGAAAAGCCGCTCTTCGCTGCGGCGTTAAGACGAGACGTCAGTAACTGCGTTCGACCGGACAGGGTTTCTCATGCGTGATCACGCGGCCGGCACAGTCGCCCACGTGACGTTCTCCCTGCTCCGTCGATTCCGCGTCGCCCTTGTTCACGACGTCGAATTCGCGAAGAGGCTTCCCGGTACGCACGTCGACGACCGAGACGGCGCTGCTCCAGATGACGGCCTCGACGCGCGTCACGGTGCCAAAGACAACGTACCGTGCGCCCACGGCACGCCCGATCTTCTGCGCGCATTCCGGGATGCTGCACGATCGATCGGGGCGAGATTGATCGAACCCGGCACGCGAGACGGTTTCGGCAACACGGCTTTCATCAACGATGGAAAGGCCGTTACCCCGCAACCCTGCGTGCAGCTGATCCGTGATCTTGCGCAACTCCGCACGCGAAGGGAGTAGCGCGTACGGCAAGCCTGGGTCCGCCGCAGCGAGCGGCACGACCGCAACGAGAGGGCGCACGTCGGCTGCTGCACAAACACCGGCGCCCAGGAAGACGAGAGCAGCTGTGGCGACGGGTCTGAACATGCGCCCCCTCCGGCCGTAGCGTAAGACGCAGGGGCGAGAAAGTAAAGCCCCGGCGGGTAGGCTTCCCCGAAACGCGGTCATTGCGGCGAAGCCCGACCGTAAGCTTCCTTACGGCACGCCAGGCGGGCGGCCAGGGCCCAGGCCGACGGCGGCTTTGAGCGTATCCGTCCCCGCGTATGCTCAGGGCGCTGTTGTTCGACGTCGACGGGACGTTAGCGGATACCGAGCGCGATGGTCATCGCGTCGCATTCAATATCGCGTTTCGGGAAGCAGGCCTCCCTTGGGAGTGGGACGTGCCCACGTACGGCGATCTGCTCAGCGTGGCAGGCGGCAAGGAACGCATCCGACATTTCCTCACATCGAAACCTGAGCTGCAGCCACTCGACGATCAGGAAATAGCCGCATTGCATGCCGCGAAGACGCAACGGTACGTCGAGCTCGTTTCCCGAGGGCAACTGCCCTTGCGAAGAGGCGTCGCCCGGCTGATCTCAGAGGCACGCACGGCGGGACTCCACCTCGGCATCGCGACGACGACCAGCCCGGAGAACGTCACCGCGCTCATCGAAGCGACGCTCGGTCCCGGCGCGACGGACTGGTTCTCCGTGATCGCCGCCGGTGACGTCGTGCCGGCAAAGAAACCCGCCCCCGACATCTATACGTATGCGCTGGACCGTCTTGGTCTGCCGGCATCGAGCGCGTTGGCCGTCGAAGACTCGGAGAACGGCGTGCTCTCCGCGCGCGGTGCGGGCTTGAGCGTGGTCGTAACGGTGAACGACTACACGCGCGATCAGGACTTCAGCGGCGCTCTCGCCGTTCTCGAAGAGTTGGAGAACGTGACTCTGGCATGGCTCAGAGCTCTCCACCGGACGATCCTCGCGCCTCGCGAAAGCCCTCGGAGGAGACCATGACTCGACGCCTAGCGCTGCTCGGACTTGCAATCGCCCTTCCGCTCGCCCTTTCGTCGACTGCTCGGGCGGTTACCGTCCAAGGCGTCGTCGTTCGCAACGTGCCGTACGTCATCGGCTTTCGACCGATCAATACGCACCAACAGCCGTATCTCGGTCAGATGCACCTCAATTTCAACAACGGCATCATCAGCGGACACTACACCGACATCTCCGTTCGGCCCGACAGTCCGTTTGCGAACGCGCACAACATTCCGGTATCCGGCGGTGTGGATAGCCGGCACCTCACGCTCATCATCAGGAACGTCACGTTTCGAGGATCGATGAGCGGCACGGCGATGAGCGGCAGCGCGACAATTCACGGCAGACTCTT
>DATJHK010000040.1:0-27531 GCA_035493875.1 Candidatus Limnocylindria bacterium | reverse complement strand
ATAGATATTGCCGATTACGTCGAAAAGATTCAATGTGAATTTAAAACTGATTTGCCATTTTTAAAATTCCTTTATCCCTTTATTCCTTTTATTTTTTATGATCGACTCCATCAAACTTCCAGCACGCCTTGGAAAAGTCCGGCAACTCGGTCAGGGTATGACCGAATACATCATCATCGTCGCGTTGATCGCGGTATCGGCAATTGCCGTGTATGCGTCGTTTGGGAAGACGATCCGTCAGCAGACGGCGGGCCTGGCGCATGAGATGTCGGGTAACGATTCGGCTGCAGACGTCAACGACGCGAGAACTGCCGCCGGCAACGCGAAGACGGATGCAGACCGCAACAAGGGTATGGGCGCCTACGGAAGCGGCGGGAATGCCGACGCAGGCACGGCAAACGGCGGCAATTGACGCCTAGCGCCGTCAAATCATCATGCAACGCTCTGCCCACAAGGGCAGGGCCAGACCCGCCGGCACTCGTGGGCAGGCACTGGTCCCTGCCCTGCTCTTTCTGCTGGTCGGCGGCATTGGCCTTTATGTCGCATTCGGCTCGTTCCAGATGACCGGCGCAAAGATCAAACTGCAGAACACCGCCGACGCAGCTGCCTACAGCGCCGCCGTGCTTCAGGCGCGCGACTACAACTTCGCGGCCTATACGAATCGCGCAATGGTCGCGAACCAGGTCACCGCGGCGCAAGTCGTCGCGCTGAAGTCGTGGGTCGACGAACTCGACGGGACTTACGCCGGCAATGCCGATACCGAAGATCTGATTCGCACGGTCGCCGCCCATCCGAACTTATGGACCACGCCGAATCGGCGCGGACGCGCTGACATCGCTCCGGTGCGCAACGCGCTCGACGCGTTGCTGCCGACGGTCGCGCAAGGCATCGGCTCGATTACGCGCGCGCTCAGCAACGCGCAGACCGGATATCACATGGCGCTTATCACCGCGGTACCTGAGACGGCGGATGCGGTCGCGCGTCAAAACCAGTCCGACACGCATGTGACGTCCGGATATTTCATGAGCGAACGCAACGCCGCTCAACTGATTGCGTGGCAATCCTATACGACTATCGTCGCGCCGGCCGGCAAGCTCGATAGCGATCGTTTCGCCGATGTCGTGACCGACCCGCAGACGCTCGATGGCTTCGTCAAGCGGCGCGTATCGTCGCGCAGCGTCGCGCCTGACTATCAGCAACTCGACGATCAGGCGTCTCCGACGTGCCGGCCTGCCGGTCGCGTCACGATCAATGTCACGCATGTCGGCGGCACGCAGTTGCGCACCGACAAGAAGGGCTGGCAGTCGATCGACGCAAGCACCGCGCACATCATCACGCCCTGCACCGGCTCGGTCGATACGATCGCCGGTCACGGCGGCAGCACGAACGGCAACACGCGCGGCTATATGACGAACCCACCGTTCGTCTCATGGAGCGACTGGAAGGGCTATGGCGGCTACTACAACTTCGGCGACCACACGAGTCCGACGCCGGGCCTGCTGATCCCCGACGCCATGGCGCACCAGTTCACGCTCGGGCCCAGCCCGTCTCTCGATGCGAACAACGGCGGCCTGCTGCCCTACGAGGACATCGCCGGCACCCCGACCGCCGAAGACGCGCCGCGCATCACGATCGAAGTCGAACGCGACGTGGGCACGTTGAGCAAAACCGCTGGGCTGAACGGCGCGGCGCGCCTGCAAGTCGATGACGGCAGCGCGCGCGGCGTGATGCGCGCGCTCGCGAGCGCGCAGGCGTATTTCGTACGGCCTGCGGACGATCCGTTCGGCGGATCGGCAAGCGGCGCGCTGTTGCATGCGAGCGAATGGCTGCGCGGGGACGGCAAGCGCGAATATCCTGGGACGTTCAGCCCTTACTGGCAGGCGCGCCTTGCACCGGTCAGCGATAGCGAGCGGGCCGCCGCGCGCGAAGCGCAGATGCCGCCCGCCGCCGGCGCCAGGAGCCTCCGATGATGTCACGCAGCCGCTTACGCATGCAGCCGCACGCTGGCGATCAAGGTCAGGCGATGGTGGAGTTTCTCGTCGTCACGATGTTCGCCATCAGCGTGCTGTTTATCACGCTCGCGATGCTCGGCAAGTTCAGCGATATCCGCAACAAAACGCTGCTCGGCGCACGCTACGCTGCGTGGGAGCGTTCGGTATGGCTCGACGCTCAAACCCATCCAACCCCCGATAGCCTGGGAAGCGAACGCGACTGGTTTGCCACATACGGCAGCGGCGCATTGCAACTGACGAAAAGCGACATCGAGATCCAGCGCGAATTCATGCAGCGGACCATCGCGGCAAACGGCGCACCACTGCTTGCCAGCGATCGCGACGCCGACCGCCTGCCTGCGGTCGGCCAGGCGATGTGGCGTGATCACGGCGGCGAGCCGCTGCTGGGCGCCGCGCAGGATGTAATCGCATCGACGGGCGCGGCGCCGATTCCGGCCGCGGCGCTTGCGTCATACACCGACGCACCGTATGGAAGCGTGCGCACGGCAAACGGCGCAACGTACACGGCAGCGCTCGATCTGCCGACGCGCAACTTGCAATCGGGTACGGTGAGCGTTGCAATCGGTAAGCAAAGCGATGCACTGAGGCGCCTATGGCGAGGATTCGGCGGACTCACGTTTGCCGACACCAATGTCTTGCTGACCAACACCTGGTTACCCGAAGGACCGATGAACGGGCGAGCCCTCTTCACGCGCGCCGTTCCCGCCGCGAATGCCGAACTGGTCTCGTCGGCACAGGTTCATCGCCTGCGTCCCTATGCGCCAGAAATCGACACGCTCGAGTTCGGCCGCGTGCGGCATGAAGTCGTACCAAACGATCGACTTGCTCCATGACGCGCGGGACATTCGATATGCGCTTCCTGATGCGGCGACTTGCGCGCTCCGTTACGAACCGGGTCGAGCTTTATGCCGGGCTCCTCTGCGCACTGCAGCCGCTCGCCGCGGCGGCCCAGTGCGACCGCTTTCCCGTTCCGCCGGAACGCGTTCAGGTCATCGGCCGCGACATGCTGGTCAACGGCATTCCGACCACGATTTTCGGTCTGGAGTTCGCCGGGTCGGCCAATGACGTATCCGAAGCCTTCCGCGCGTTCTGGACGCACGAAGGGGTACCGGCGAAGGCGCGTCTCGAATCGTCGAGCCTGCTGCTCACAGCACTCGACGGCCCGTGCCACTACGTGCTGCTCATCACGCCGGTAAGCGAAAGTCCGCACGCGAAAGGCCTCATGAGCGTCATGCGTCTCGCGGGCGCCGATACCACGCACCGCATTGCCGACGGCGCCGTGCCGTTGCCGCAAGACGCGAAACGCATTTCCGACGTCGAAAGCCGCGATCCCGGACAGAGCGGCCGCACGTGGATCGTGCGCGTCGCCGGCGACGCGGCACAACAGGCGCGGCGCTACAGCAGCATGCTCGCCGCGCAAGGCTGGACCGCGATTGCGCTCGCGCCCGCCTACATCGTCGACGGCGCGGTCGATGGCGTGATCGACAGCGCACAGCAGGTTGCCGGTACCGCGGTCGCGATGCAGCGCGGCAGCGACCGCATCGACGCCATGTTTTCCAATGGCAGTGGCAGCGGCAACGGCGCCACGCAGGCCGTCATTCACGTAACAAGGATTCGCTGAGATGCAACGACACCCGTTTTTCCGCGTCGACCGGAGAGACCTGATTGGCCGGAGCATGCGGCGGCCAAGGCAGCAACTTGGTCAAGGCAGTGCCGAATACCTCGTGGTCGCGAGCGCGCTCGTGCTCGCGCTGCTGTTCGGCACCGACCTGCCGCCGGTCGCCGCGTTGATCGCCGCACTCAAATCGTATTTCCGCGCTTACAGCTTCGCACTATCGCTTCCCTGACGCCCCGCATTCATTCGATTTGTCATGCTCAATAAAATCAGATTTCGTTCGTTGTTTGGCAATGCGTGGGTCGTACTGTTTGTCGCGGTATCGATTGCCGGCGTGCTGACCTTCTTTGTCTATCACTACCTTGCGGACCGTGAAGCGCGGCTCAGAGCCGAAATGTCCAGCAAACAGACTCGCGCCGGTGTCGCGGTGGTCGTGCCGAATCGGGATGTCGCGGCCGGCACCCCGCTTTCGAGCAGCGACTTCGTGTCGCGCGACATTGCCCCCGACCTCGTCTACGACGACATGATCCGCGTCGCGGACTTCGACGCTTATCGCGCATCGAAGCTCGTGCGCCCGGTGCTGCACGGCCGCCCTTTGCGAACCGCCGATATCGACGCGTTGCGCGGGCACGATTTCTCCGACATCGTGCCCGCCGGGCAACGCGCGCTCACGCTCGAGATCGACACCGTGAACTCGACCGCATCGATGCTGCGGCCCGGCAATCGTGTCGACGTGTACTGGGTTGGCACAAGCCTCGATCCGGCCGCCGGTGCGTTCCGCCAGCCTGACGAGCGCAGGATCATCAGGTTGCTGATGCCGAATGTGCTGATACTCGCGACCGGGCAGGACGTGCGCCCGCGCAGCGCCGACGATGCGCCGCTCGGCGCTGACGGCGGCGGCCGCGCGAACGGGAACTACGGCACCGTCACCGTGCAGATTCCGGCAACGGACGCTGCCCGCCTGGTGCTCGCGCAACGCGTCGGCACGCTGCGTCTGATTCTGCGCAATAGCGACGACAAGCAAACGGGACTGCCCGTCAAGCTCGCCGAGAGCGATCTGTTTCCGTCCACCACGACGCCCCGCGACGCATCGTTCGTTGAAGTCATCACGGGCGGCAGCACGTCCGGCTCGACGACGCTCGTGCCAGGCTCCGTTGCCGACGAACGCGCGCAGCCGGGCGCGGCGCATCCGCCGCGCTCGCCTGTCGCCGATGCGTCAACCGCTTCAGCGCCGGCGGCTCCGACGAGCCTGTATGACACGGCCAACGCGATCGCCCGGCAATTGCAGCAACACGGCTCCCGCAACGCGCCGGATTCGAATTAAAGCACCCACACACGCTTCGGATTTCTGATGAAAGTGAGTTACCGCATTGCCGATCGCCGCGCGACGTTGCGCCACGCATTCGTTCACTTCGTTCTGGGCGCGACCTGCGCGCTTGCCGTCTGCGGCACCGTGAAAGCCGCTGTCGTGCAAGCGCCGGCCGCCACGCGCGGCGTTGCGATCGACGCCCAACCCGCCGCCGACGGCATGCTCGAGATGTACCGCGGCGAAGTGCGAATGCTCGACGTGCCCGGCACGATCAAACGCATCGCGATCGGCAACGGAAAGCTGATCACCGCGAATGTCGTCGACGGCAAACTCATGCTGCTTGGCGAAAACGCCGGCATGACCTCGCTCGTCGTCTGGAACGGCAACGGCGTTGCGCTGCAAACCACGGTGCGCATCGCGAAGAGCGACGTGACCGCGACTGCCGCGCAGTTGCGCAGCGTGCTGGCCGCCGTGCCCGGGCTGCGCGTGCAGACGGTGGGACCGAACATCGTGCTCGCGGGCGCCGTGCACCGCGATATGGCGCCCGTCGTCAAGGCCGCAATCGCCGATATGAACAACGTGATCGATACGACGACCATCGACGAAGGCGACGCATTGAAAAAGACCGTTCACTTCAAGGTGCAGATCATGGAAATCACGCGCACGGGCCAACGCGAGCTCGGCATCGCCTGGGACAGCCAGTTCAACGGGCCACAGCTTACCGGTCAGGGATTCGCGGGCAGCGGCGTACCCGGTGCGAACTTCTTTTTCGCGGGCCTCGCGGCATCGCTGACCTCGCGGATCAACTTCGCGATCAACAAGGGCGATGCCTACATTCTGGCGGCGCCTGAACTCAACGCGAAAAGCGGCGGCACGGCCACCTTTCTCGCCGGCGGCGAAGTGCCGATTCCGAAAGCCGGCGCGCTCGGCACCACCGACGTCGACTACAAACCATACGGGATCAAGCTCAATATCAAGCCCGTCGTCGACGCAAACAACATCATCTCGGCAAACGTGCAGACCGAGATCAGCCAGATCGACCCGTCGGTTTCATATGGCGGCTTTCCGGGCTTTCTCACCCGCAGCGCGACGTCGGATATTTCGCTACGCGCAGGCGAAACGATCGCGATCTCGGGGCTCGTCAGCGCCGATGCGCTCGATGCGTCGAACGGCATGCCGTTTCTCGCGCAATTGCCGATCATCGGCCAGCTGTTTCGTTCGGACAACTTCCGCTCGAAGAAAAGCGACCTCGTGATATTCGTGACGCCGCTTATTTCGGATCCGACGCTTGCGCCGAACACCGATCTGCTCGCGCGGTCGGACAAGGGTGCGAATCTCTATCGCGAGCGATTCGGTAATCCGAGCCCGCTCGATGACGCCGCCAGCCCCGCGCCGGCACCGGCACAGGCCGCGCCGAAAGTTCATAGCGAGGGACCCGCGCCTGTACCGGCGACGCCCGGCACGCAGGACGTCGGGCAGGCGCCCGCGCCATTGACGCAGATCGAACCACGCGAAGCGCGTGCGCGTGTCGTTGCAGCGGTTCCCACGACGCTATTTGAACAGAACGGGCCGCCGGCCAAAGGCGATGCGCAATTCCAGATCCATTCGGGCACGCCGGTCGGACTCGCCGAAGCCATCCTGATGCGCAACGCACTACTCCCTGCAACCGGCACGCAGACACCTGCAGAGTCCACCGCGTCGATGCTGCAACCCGCCGTGTCGGCAAACGAAAGCCACTGAGCGATCCGACGGAGCCCCATCCATGTTGAAGCTGCAGATCCACACGCGAAACGCACCGGTGCGGACAATCGAAATCGAGCAGAGCTGCACGATCGGCAAGAGTCCCGACTGCGACGTGGTCGTCAAAGGCATGCTGATCGGCAAGGTCCATGCGCGCCTCGTGCGTGAGTATCACGCGTGGTATCTCGAGGATCATGGCGGTATTGTCGCGACACTCGTCAACGGGTCGCCGGTGGTCCGCTACGGACCGCTCGGCGAAACGGACCAGATCGAAATCGGTACGACCGTGATCAGGATTGGTCCCGTCACGCGGTCAACGGCTGCGGCTTCGAAGGCCGGTACGAAGCCGACTGGAAGTGCACCGCTTGCCGAAGACGATGCAACGCTCGCTGAGGCGCGGGTGCCGGTCGCGGGCTGCGATGTGCAACCGGCCGCGCATCCGCAAGCGAGACCTGCTGTTGCAGCGGAACAGACCGGGATGTACGCCCTCCTGACTGACGGCCAGATGACTCGTCCGGTACTCGCGATAAACGGCGCGCTGTCTATTGATGCGCGCGATTCGACACGCGATGCGACAGAGGCTCCAGCAGACGGACTTGTACACAGAACGCCGTCGTACGAACCCGGCGTTCCGCGTGCTTCGCAAATTCCGACGCCGCAACCCTATGCGCCGCACACGCAGGTCTTCCCGCGGCCGGATGTCACGCATGCCGGCGCGGCCGCGTTTTCGTCCGATCGTGAAGCTTCGACCGAGCAACTGGTCAATGCACCCTCACGTGAGCCAATCAACAGCGCGGCCGGCGTCGAATTACGCAAGCTCGCGCATATGAAAGTGATCGCGGCGCTCGATCTTCGGCGTCTGAACGTATCGCGGATGGCCGACGAAGAGTTGCGCACCACCGTCGGCGCTGCACTCGATGAAATCCTTGCGAACGACGCCGCATTCCGTCGCGCCGATATCGACGCCGGAACGCTTAAAAAAAGCGTTTTCGACGAAATCATCGGGCTGGGTCCACTCGAGGAACTGCTTGCCGATCCGGGCATCAGCGAGATCATGGTCAACTGCCACGATGAGATTTTCGTCGAGCAGGATGGGCGCCTCGCCCGCTCGCCCGTGATCTTCACCGACGACCGGGCGGTGCTCGGCGCGATCGAACGGATCGTCGCGCCGATCGGCCGGCGCATCGACGAAAGCTCGCCGATGGTCGACGCGCGGCTCAAGGACGGCTCGCGCGTCAACGCGATAATCCCGCCGCTCGCGCTCAAAGGACCGAGCATCACGATCCGCAAGTTCTCGCGCCGCAAGCTGAACGGCACCGACCTGATCGCGTTCGGGTCGATGTCGGCGGACATGCTCGAATTTCTGCAGACTGCCGTGCAGCAGCGCGCAAATATCGTAATTTCCGGCGGCACCGGCTCGGGCAAGACCACACTGCTCAACGTGCTGTCTGGTTATATTCCGGATGACGAACGGATCGTCACGGTCGAAGACGCAGCGGAACTGCAGCTCTCGCAGCCCAATCTGGTTTCGCTAGAAGCGCGTCCCGCAAACATGGAAGGCAAAGGCGCAATCCCGATTCGCGACCTGGTGAAAAACTGCCTGCGGATGAGGCCTGACCGGATCGTCGTGGGCGAATGCCGCGGCGGCGAAGCGCTCGACATGCTGCAAGCGATGAACACCGGCCACGACGGATCCCTCACGACGGTCCACGCCAACTCCCCACGCGACGCCATGGCGCGCATCGAGACGATGGTCCTCATGTCCGGCTTCGATCTCCCTGTCCGCGCGATCCGCGAGCAGGTCGCGGGAGCCGTCGATCTCGTCGTCCAGGTCGCGCGCTTGCGCGACGGCTCGCGCCGCGTCGTGAGCGTGAGCGAAGTCGTCGGGATGGAAGGCGACGTCGTCACGATGCAAGAGCTGGTGCGATACCAGCAACGCGGAGTCGACGCGCAAGGCGCCGTCTTAGGCGAATTCGAACCGACGGGCGTGCAGCCGACCTGCCTCAAACGCTTCGAGGAGCTGGGCATCCAGTTCGATCCGGTCATGTTCAACACACCCGTGGTGCAGGCGCCGGTGCGCCGGGCGGGAGCCTCATGGCTGCGGTAACGCCGTTCGCGATCATCTTCGGCGGGATCGCCACGATCGCGCTGCTGTTCGCGTCGTTCTGGGAGCCCATTTCGAAGTGGGCGGAAGGTCTTGCGCCGCAATTCGCTGCCGACCTCGACGTGGCCGGCATGAAGATCGAGCCCGGCCAGTACGCGATCGTCCTGATGGCCGTCGGAGCCGCCGTTTGGCTCGTGTGTCTCGTGCTCCTTCACCCGACCATCGTGATCGGCTCGCTGCTGCTCGTCGCGCTGATCCCGTTCACGTTCTACGCCGGACGGTGGTGGGTCAAGCGCCGCAGAGCTGCACGCGTCGCGCAATTCCAGGACCAACTCGAAGGTGCACTACGAACGCTCGCCGGCGGGGTCCGTGTGGGCCTCGGGATCCGACAAGCCATCATCCTTGTCGGCGAGCAGAGTCGTGATCCGGTCCGCCACGAATTCATGCGCGTCGTCGGCTTGACCAATATCGGCGTAAGCATCTTGGACGCCTTCGATCAGCTCGCGCTACGCATGACCAATCCCGAAACCGGGATGCTCACGCGGGTGATTCGCGTGCAGTCGCAGACGGGCGGCGATCTTGCCTCGGTCCTGGAGAACCTTGCCGGAACGATCCGCGACCGGCGGCGCTTGCGCCGCCGCATCCGCGCGATCACCGCGCAGGGCCGCGCGACGGGCTGGCTGCTCGGCCTCCTTCCGATCGGGGTCGGCTTGTTCGTCGTCACGACACAGCCTTCGCTGCGCGACGCGATGCTCTTCACGCCAATCGGAAGGATCCTGCTCGGCGTCGCGCTGGCGCTCGACGGGCTGGCGATCTACAGCCTCATGAAGATCGTGAAGGTGGACCCGTGACGTTCGTCAACCAGTACGTCGTCGCCGCGAGCGGAGCCGCCTCGGCATTTCTGATCGCGCTCTCGACCGTCCCGACCCGCAGTCCGCTCGCCGCACGGATCGACAAGCTCGAGAAGATCAAGGCGCCTTCGATCCCGGAGCGCAGCCTGCTAATCCAGCAGATCGTCACCAAAGAGCGGCAGGATAGGACACAGCAGCGGCTGCTGGAAGCCGGCTGGTACCACGTCACGCCGATCGCGATGGCGATGCGCGGCATCGGCGCGCTGGGCCTGGGCGCAGCGGCAGGGACGGGCCTTTGGCTCCTCATCGCCAACACGACCTTCGGGATGCTCCTGGGCGTCTTCACGGCGCTGGTCGCATGGCGCATGCCGAACATCTTGCTGGCCCGCGCGATCAAGAAGCGCAAAGAAACGATCGGCCGCGACCTGCCCGACTTTCTCGACCTCCTCTCGACCACGGTCGAGGCCGGTCTCGCGCTCAACGCCGCGATGATTCAGGCCGCCGAGGCCGTGCGCGGGCCGCTTCGCCAGGAGCTGGAATCGACGCTCTCCGAGATTCGCCTCGGTCGCTCGCGAGCGGACGCATTGACGAGCATGGCCGAGCGCGCGAACGAGGCCGCGCTCACGACGATGGTGATGGCGATCGTGCAAGCCGAGAAGCTCGGGTCGAACCTTACCAACGTGCTGCAAGAGCTTGCGAAAGATACCCGCGACCGGCGTTGGGTCCTCGCCGAAGAGCGCGCCGCGAAGCTCCCGGTCACGATGATCATCCCGATGGCGCTGTTCATGATCCCATCGCTGTACCTCATGATCTTCGGCCCCGTCGCGGCGGAGCTCATCACCCAATTCCGATGACGCAGACGATCACGGTGACCGTCACCACGATCACGTTCGCGATGTTGGCTTGGGCAGGGTCTCGCCTCGCCGACGCGCTGAGCAAGAACTTCACGCCGCACGCGGATGGCCCATCGCCGGTTGCTTTTCCGCGCTGGCCCTTCGCGGCGGTCGGCGCGCTGCTCGGCCTCACAGCGTCACTCCGCGACGCCACTCCGGTGCACCTGACGATGGAAGGCGTCGTCCTCTTTGCGCTTGCCGCGTGCACGGCATGCGATCTGCGCGTTGGGATGCTGCCCGACGTGTGCACACTCGGGCCGCTCGTCCTGCTGCTCGGACTCGCTGCGTTGCAACACGATTGGGCACCGCCGCTCGGCGCCGCGCTCATCGGGACCCCGTTCGCGGCAACGGCGCTCGTCTCGCGAGGCCTCGGGATGGGCTGGGGCGACGTCAAGCTGGCGGCCCTCGGCGGCGCGCTCCTCGGCGCGCCGAACGCCGCGCTTGCCTTCACCTTCGCCGCGTTCGCCGCGTATCTCATCGCCTGGCGCACGGGCGGACTGCGGCGCCCCATCGCATTCGGTCCGTATCTCGCCGTGTCGATCGCTGCGGCCGGCGCACTGGGAAAGTCGAGCTGACGCCATGGCCGTCCTCAAGAACGTCAGCACCGGAGCGATCGTCGCGACGCGCGTCGAGCGCGCCACGCGATTCGTGGAGCGCATGGTCGGTTTGATGGCGCGACCTCGCATACGCCCCGATGAAGGGATTTGGATCGAAGATTGCGGCGGCATTCACACGATCGGGATGCGTTCCTCGATCGATGTGATCTTCATCGACGGCGAGGCTCGCGTCGTGCGGGTGCACATGAACGTCGCGCCGTTCACACTCGCGCTGGTCTGCCGGAAAGCCCACGCGGTGATCGAGCTGGGCGCCGGCGCTCTGGAGCACCAGGACATCCTCGTCGGCGATCATCTCGAGCTCCGCTAGTCCGCGAGGAACGACGAATTCACGGCCGCTGCGCACCCAAGGTCCAGATGGAACGCATCGACTACATCGATGGACTGAGGGGTCTTGCGGTGCTCGCGGTCGTGTTGTTTCATGGGGCGCTGCTCAGCGAAGGCATGCATAAGGACGCGCCGCTGCTCGTCAACGTCCTCTATCAAGGTGGGCACGGAGTCGACCTGTTCTTTGTCCTCTCCGGGTTTTGTCTCGCCGGCCCAACGATCGCACGGATGACGGCAGGAGAGCCGCACAGGTTCGATTTGCACGCCTATTCGGCACGACGCTTCATTCGGATCGTCCCTCCTTTCTACGCCGCTGTCGCACTTCTCGCACTTTTGGCGATTACGCTCTCATCGGCCCGGATGACGATTCACCCTTCAATCCTGAATTTGGCGGACATTACGACACCGGCTATCCTCGCGCAGCTCACGTTCGTCTGCGATCTTACACGGTGCTCTCCGCTCACCGGACCATTCTGGTCAATGTTCATCGAGTTCCGGTGGTACTTCATTCTTCCGCTTGCGCTCATACTCTTCACCACCTCCACAAATTTATTTTATGCACTCCTCGCCGCGTTGCTCACCGCAAACGCTGTCCATCTCACCTCGTCAAGCCTAGACCTAACGTACCTGCCACTGTTTCTCCTTGGCATCGTTGGAGCGAAACTTGCAGCAGGCAGCCTCAACCGCTCGTGGCCATGGTGGTTCTTAGGATCATGCGCTCTTTTCATCGGTTCGATCATCGATGGAAGGATGCAAGAGAACCTTGCTGCCGGCCTTGCTGCCTTCTGTTTCGTGAACGCGACGGGGGGATCGACGTTGCTACGCCGCGTTCTTGTGCTTCGCCCGTTTCTCAGCCTTGGTACCGCATCGTATAGCATCTACCTCGTGCACGGACCGTTATTATGGATCGGTGGGAAGACTGCGGCTTTTCTCCCGTGGCCGATCGCCTACACGGTCAGCGTCGCCACGGCGCTTCTTGGCGGAGCAGCATTCTGGTACGTTGCCGAGCGCCCATTCACGCGCGGCAATTTGCGCGCCGCGCTTCTGGGGCTCATGCTGAGACGCGCACCTACCGTAGCCTAGGGTGCCATCATCATGTGTACTTCGAGACCACATCGCACTCGGAGAGCTGCGGACCGCAATCCACGCCAGCGTTCCGCCGAGGACCACGATTGCGAGCGGATCGAACTGCAGGACCGGCGTCAGTAATGCCAGTGGGGCGAGCACGTAGGTCGCGACGATCAATGGCGTGCGAGTCGGCTCGGCAAGGCGTGCTGCTGCGAACGTGATCATTGGCAGCGCCAGTACCGCGTCATAGGCCCAGGCGTGCGGGCTCAAGGCGAGGCCGATCAGCGACGCCGCGCTACCGCATTCGCGTGCGGAGACCCTCCGAAGCGGTTGGATCGACAAAGCGGCGATCGCGAAGACGAGCACGACGATTGCCGGGAGAGCGATCCCGGCATGGACGAGGATCCCGGGGAGGCTGACGCTGAGGCGGCCGTTCACGCGAAAATCCTGAGCAGCGTAGGCGCGAATGAGCCCGGCGAGCGTACGCGGCCAGAACCAGTCCCCCCCGGTCGCGGCGACGCTCGCCAGATACCACGGTACCCCACACGCGGCAACGCCGCCTAGCTCACGCCACCGCCCCCGAACGATCAGCACGACGATCAACGGCAGCGCATACGTCGGCTTGTAGAGCAAGAGCCCCAGCGGGATCGCGGTGCGCGCTACGGATTCGCGCGTCATGCCGGCGATCGTCAGGAGCGCCAGGAGCAGTCCGAGCGTCGCGTTCTGGCCGACGACGAGCGCGGCGTAGAGCGTCGGCCACCACGCGAAGGTGAGGCACAGCATCGTCGTTCGCGTGATCCCGTACAGGCGCGAGGCGACGAACGAGGCGCCCACCGCGCAGCCGACCATCACGACGCAGTCGATGGCGAACCCGAGCGCGATCGGCAGACGCGAGAGCGGCGCGATCGCCCATGCTGCGGCCGGGAGATACACGAAGGCCTGCCACAGCTCGGGCGGATGGAGCAGGTACGGCGTCCCCGCCCGCATCCCCGCGATCGCGAACGCACGCCAATCGGCGTAGCCGTGCGTCACGGTGAAGGCGATCGGGGCGCCGGCGAGTAGCGCGAAGAGGGCCGACCAGAAGTACAGCCGCCCCGGCGTCAGTCGAAGCGGCGGTGCGTTCAGGGAGCGGCCACCCGCACCGAGCGGACGACGACCTCCTGACCGCCGTCGGCTCCGTACGTGCAGGTGACGTAGTACGTGCGCGTCGTCGTCGCGGCGGGTGCGTGCAGCGCGGCGGTCCGGTCCGTCGCACCGACGTTGACTTGGTCGAGCACCGTACCGGTCTCGTCCTCGAGACGAAGCTGCATCGCGGGGAGGTTGCGGCGGATCGAAAGCGTCATCGTTCTCCCGCCCACCGGAGCGCCGACGACGACGAACGGATCGTCTGCCGAAACGGTGACGTCGTCGGCGGACGTGACAGCTTCAGGCGCATCGTCGACGGATGGCGGACGCGCGACGGTCGAGACGACCGGTGCGACGGCAGGCGGAAGCGCGCGCGCTCCCTGCGCCGGGAGGCTGACCGCGGCGCTCGCCGAGGAGGCTCCGCGGCGCACGTCGAGCCGCAACTCGAGAGGCAATGCGGCAACCTTCGCGGGGAGCGCGATGCGCTGCGTGCCGCCGCGCGAGAACGGCGCCTGCGCGACGACCTTTCCGTGTTGGTCGAGCACCGAGAGATGTCCATCGTCCGCGACGGCGAGATACGAGGCGAGAACCGTCTCGGCATCGCCGATGCGTTCACGTCGCGCCGAAAGCGCGCCGACGCGGGCGATCACCGGGGTCAGCATGCGAACCGCGGCCGGCTGCACGACGCGGAACGAAGCCTCGCGGTCCAGCGGTCCGTACCATCCCGCCGTTCTGAGCTGAATGGTGACCGTCTTATCCGCCATCTCGGGCGGAAGCGCCAAGGCGATCTCCCCGCGCGCCTGCGGCACCGGACCGGCGGCGAACGGCGGATCGTCGCCCGCACGCGCGACGTACGAGGTCGCGGCGAACCCGTGGGTCGTGTACGGGATGCGCGCGACGGTGCCGGCGGTCGCCGTCGACGGTACTGCGAACGCGGGCGGCTGAGGGAGCGCAAACGTGAGTCCCGCACCGCCCGTCGCCGCGAGCGCACCTGCGAAGAGCAGCACGGCGACCGCCGGGCCCCGGCGCGTCGGACGCCGAGCCTGCGGCGCTTCGAGCGCGAGCTGCAGATCCTCCCCGACCAGTTCCAGATAGACGTGCTCGAATGGGCGCCGCGCGGTCCCGATCGGGATGACGGCTTGCCCGATCGAGAACGGCGCGACGTCCATCGCGCCGAGGTCCACTTCCGTACCGTCGCGCCGCATGCCGTACAGGCGCGCGGACACGGCTTGCTCGGCGGAGGCCAGCCGCATCGCGTAGTTCACGTTCGCGCCGCCGCGGCGTGCCTTCTCCAACCGGATGTCGACGGCGACCCCGCCGCTGAGATAGCGCACGATGCCGCGGGAGGGACTGGTCCCCCCGTATGGGACGATCGCCGCGGTCATGCCGAGGGCTGCATCGCGACGAGCCGCAGCGCGAGGCGACGGCGCTCGGCGTCGTCGTTCCAGCCGACGAGCTCGACGAGCCGCGATAGCGTCGCTTCGAACAAGGTCTCGTACTCTTGGACGAGACGCTGCAGCGGCGCTTCGACCGCTTCGGAGGCCAGGAGACGATCCGTGTACAGCTCCTTGGCGGTCCGGAAGTGGTGGTGCGCCGACTCGACGTTGCCGCGCGCGTCGTCCCAGCCCCCGAGCGCGGCGTGCTCGGCGAAGCGGCGCGCGTCGACCTGCACGTGGTCGAGGAGGAGCGCGACGTTGGCGTCGATACGCAGATACGTCTCCGCGTCGGCCCGGGCCGCCTCGGCGAGCGCGCGGCGCAGACGGCTGAGCGTCGTGCGAAGTCCCTGGGCGGCGACGCTGCGAGGCACGCCGGGCCAGAACATCTCGATCAGCTCTTCGCGCGCCACCCGCGCCTCCGGCGCGAGCGCGACGTAGATGAGCACGTTCTGATCGCGCCGGCGGACGAACGCGACCTGTCGGTCCCCGACGGCGCACGAGAAGCGCCCGAACAGGCCGAGCACGAGCGGCTTCGGAGCGGCAGCGGCGCGATCGTGCTCGTGTTCCTGGCTGGAGCTGAGCGTGAGCAGGACGCGATACGGGCGCAGGCGCGTGCGGAGACGAGCGATCGGGAATCCCTCCCGGTCGAGCTCGGCGAGCACGCGCGGCGGTGCTTCGTCGACCAGCGAGGCCAGGAAGGCCCGCCGAAGGTCGGCCTCGCCGGTGTACGACTGCGCGACATGCTCGAGCAGCAGATGCCCGCGCCGCTCCGCCCAGCGCTCGAACGCTCCGCGCAAACCCTCTCGCGCATACGTCGCCTCGCGAAGGATCCACCCGACGGCGATCGCCCACCCTTCCGTCGCATGGAGCAGCTCCGCCACGTCGTCGTCGCGGTACGTGAGACCGAGCCGATCCGCCAGCGCTTCGATCTCATCCGCCTGAAACGCCAGATCGCGCGCGCCGAAGTCGACCGCGAGCCCGCGCGCGAGTAGGTTCTGCACGGGCAGGAGCGCACGCGCGCGACCGGCGATGATCAGCTTCGGAAACGCGGCGACGTTGGACAGCAGATGCGCGACCAAGGCATCGATCGCGGCCGGATCCGCATCGTCCAAACCATCGAGGACGACGTGCGAGGCGCTTCGTGCGCTGCCGATCGCTCCCCGCAAGGTCGACCACATCGCACCGCGCGCGACCTCGACGTACCGGGTGCGGGGCGTCCGCTCCGCGTAGGCGCGCAGGAGCGTCGTCTTCCCTGAGCCGACGGGGGCACAGAGAAACCTCACCGGCATATCGGCATGATCGGCGAGCGACTGCACAAGCCGCGCACGCCCGATCTCTACCGGCCGGAAAACCTCACGATCGAGCGCTCGGCGTCCTGGCGGCAATATCGATTGCTCCAAATGGTGAGGGCATCGCGTTCGTTGGAACGCGACTTCCACTGCCTTACACACCCCTCAGGCAAGAGGATGATACCATAGGGCATTTGGTCCTAGGACCAACGCGAGCGTTAAGGTTTTGCTCAGACGATCGACATACTGATCGCTCGCTCGCTCGTGATGCGGAACACGTGCAGGCGAGCGGATGGCTCTACGTCACCACAAGCGCTTCTTCTTTTTAGCGCGCGCCTGCGTCGGCGCACTTCGCTGCGGCACCGCGACCGCATCGGACTTTGGCCGCGCGTCGCTGAGCGCGTCGCGCAGCGATGCGACGACGAGCGGCGGCAGCGCGCGCGCCATCGCGCTCGAACGCGCGTCGGTCGTCGGGAAGACCGACGACGCGAGGCGCGCCGCCGCCGGAAAGAGCGCCGCCTCGCAGCGCGTCCGCTCGAGCTTCGCCTCGGCCTCGGTCGCGCGCAGCAGCTCGCCGTCGGCGTCGACGACGATGCGCACGTGTTCGAAGTTCCCGAGCGTCGAAACGCGCAGCGCGGCGGTCACGCCGAGCGTGAACGAGACCTCGCCGTCGTGTGTCGTGCGGTGCCGCTCCGCGATCCCCAGGCCCGCACGCGGCGCCGCGACCTCGATGGTCACCGGCAACTCGTACGGCGCGAGCTGCAGGTCGTCGCACGGCGCGACGCGCGTGCGGCCGAGACCGTGCACGCTCACGCGGGCGCCGAGCAGCGCGAGCCGCGTGCGGGCTTGCGCCGGCGTCGCGTCGGGCGGACAGATCGTGGGCGCCGCGATCGCCAGGGCTTCGAGCGTGACGAACGCGCCCGCGACGACGCCGCCGTCCGGCATGACACTCACGGAGCACAGCTCCGGGACCTCGCGGACGTCGACCACGGTCCCCTGGCCGCCGTCCGGCTCGAGCGCGATCCCGAGCAGCGCGCTCGCGCCGGCGAAGAACCGTGTGCGTTCGCGATACATGAATCCGAGCGAGCCGATCGCGCGCAGCGTCGTCGCCGCCGGACGCGGCTGCATCACAGCGAGATCGCTCCCGCGTACCCCGTCAGCTCGACGTAACCGACGCCGCGGTGCTTCCCGCTCGCCGTGTCCCGCACGTCGACCGCACCTTCCCAGTACGACACGCCGCCCGCCGTGTTCGCCAGCTCCTGATCCCGCAGCACCGGCACCAGCGTCAGATCGAGCCCCGCCGACGGCACGCGCATCCGCCATCCGCTCGGATACACACCGTGCGTATGCGGGCTCGTCCACGAACCCGTCGCGTCGACGACGACGGCGCCGAGCGGCAGATACCGCACCGCCCCGCGCGCATCGACGAGCGACCCGCTCGACTCCGGCGTGATCGAGCCGTTCTTCTCCCGCAGGCGATAGTCCATGATCTCACGCCGATCGTCCAACTGCACGGAAAACCAGTCCCATCCCGCCTGATCCGCCTGCAGCTCGCCCGACCCGAACTCGTGATCCATCCAGGAGATCCCCTCGACCCGCACGCGCTCCCCCCGATAGCTCAGCCAACCCGACGTCCGCAGCCGCGTCATCGAATAGTAATGCGACGCGCACGTATCGCACGCCGCCTTGAGCGATACGCCGTCATGTCCATGCACCGCCGGCGGCTTCTCCTCGATCTGTTCCAGATCGAGCCCCACCGCCGCGGACTGTGCACGCATGCGAAACGGTCCATCCCCCCGCAACCACCAATCCCCAACGTGCACGTTGAGCTGCCCAACCGCCGCGCGCCCCATCCCGAGCGCCTCCCGCGCAAACCGGGAGTCATACACGAACCGCCGTCCCGCCTCATCGGTCAGCGCAAGATGCACGGGAAACACCTGATTCCCCCGCCACCTCGACTCACCGGCACGCGGCGCAGGATCCCCGGGCGCCAACCCATACCGAAAGAACGTCAGCTCGTACCCGAACTGCCGACCGTCGGCCGCGCGCAGATGCCCTGTGTAATACCACCACTCACTGGCGAACTGCACATGCGCCCCATGATCCCGCGGAAACACGAACCTCCACGGCACCCGAGCGTTTGCGAATCCCTTGAGCGAGAGTGCCGGAATCGATCTCGCCTGCGGTGCGGCGCGCGCCGCCTGGCGGGGCACTACGAGGGCGAGCGGAATGAGGATGGCCAGAGCGATTGCCGCCATCGCCCGCACGCTCACTCCGCCCTCACCGCGTCGGCCGTCCGAATCCGCGCTGCAACTCCCGCCGGATACACGCCGGCAAGGACCGCGGCGAGCACCACCAGCAGGATCGTCTCCCCGAGAAACGCCCACGGCACGTGCAATTCGATGAGCCACCCGAACGCCTGGCGGTTGATGACGAAGATCAGGAGCAGCGCCAGCAGCATCCCGACGGCGACGCCGAGGATCCCGCCGAGTAGGCCGATCCCGGCCGCCTCGGTCAGGACCGTCGCGCGCACGCCGCGCGTGCGCACGCCCAGATAGCGCAGCATCCCGAACTCGCGCCGCCGCTCGAGCACCAGCGCGAAGAGCGTCGAGACGACGCCGAGCACGGCGATCGTGATCGCGATGACGTCGAGCGCGTACGTGATCGCGAAGGTGCGGTCGAAGATGCGCACGACGAGGTCGCGCAGCTCACGGTTCGTCACCACATCGATCCGCAGCGGCGCGACGGCGCGCAGGACGGCGGTGCGCAGGTGGACGAGGTCGGTCCGCGGCGCGGCGTAGATCGCGATCGAGTCGACGCTGCCGTCGTGGAAGAGGCGCCGGTAGGTGCGGCTGTCGATCAGCACGATCCCGGCATCGGAGGAATAGTCGTTGTAGACCGCGGCGACGGTGAACGTGACGGTTCCCGACGGCGTGGGCAGCGCGATGCGATCGCCCGGCCCGACCCCGAACTTCGTCGCGAACGGCTCGGAGATCAGCACGTTCGTCGTTCCCGGAACGGTGCGGCTGAGCACGACCGGATCGGCGCCGCCGAGCAGGCGCAGGTGGTTGCGCACCGCGAGGACCGAGAGATCGGTCGCGCCGAGGTTCGTCAACCGGCCGCGGAACGGCACCGTGAGCGCGCGGAACGTGTCGATCTCCGCGACGCCCGGGACGGCGCGGATTCGCGCCACGACGGTGTTCGAGAACGCCGCGTCGCTCGACGCGGCAGCGGCACCCTCCGGGCGGACGAACAGATCGGCGCTCAGCGTCTCGTCGGCCCACGTCACGATCGTCGTGCGGAACGAGGCGACGAGGACCGCGACGGCGACCATCATCCCGATCGCGATCATCAGCGCCGCGACCGCGACGCTGGTGCGTAGCGGCGCGCCGGCAAGGTTCGCGGCGGCGAGCGCGAGGGTCGGGCGGCGCGCCGCGAGCGCATTCGTCGTGCGCGCCAGCGCCGCGACGGCGAGCGGCGCGCAGAGCGAGCCGCCGAAGATCACGAGCAGCCCGGCGAGGTAACCGAAGAGCGGGACGCCGTCGAACGCCGGCGCGCGCGTGCAGAGCAGCGCGAGCGCGAGGCAGCCGACGCCCGCGAGCGCCGCGCGCGGCGCGAAGCGTGGTCGGCGGCCCTCGAAACCCTGCGTGCGCATCGTGATCGCCGGCGCGGTAGAGGCCGCGTCGAGGGCGGGGAACGTCGCGGCGAGGATCGAGGCCGCGACGCCCAGGACGAACGCCTTGAGGAACAGGAGCGGATCGTACGCGACGCGGTCGGCGTGCGAGGCGACGTAGAGCGTGTCGACGGTACGCGAGACCGCGCCGACCGAGAGGGTCGCGAGCAGCGCGCCCAGGCCCAGGCCGAGCAGCGAGCCGGCGACGCCGATCAGCGCCCCCTCGGCGAGGAAGGCGCGGAAGACGGCCCCGCGCGTCGCCCCGAGCGCGCGGACCGTTCCAACCTCGGGACGCCGCTGCACGACCGAGATCGCGACCGTGTTGTAGATGAGATACATCCCGACCAGCAGCGCGACCCATGCCAGCGCAGAGAGGTTGAGCCGGAAACTCTGCAGCATCCGCGCGATCTCCGCCGTGCGCACGGTCGGCCGGATCACACGCGCGCCGGGCGGGATCACCGCGGTGAGCGCGCGTTCGACGGCGGCCACCCGCGCCGGGTCGGCGACGACGTCAATGCGGTCGAGCAGACCGATCTTGCCGAACAGCTCCTGCGCCGTCGCGACGTCGACGAAGACGACGGTCGAGTCGATCCCCGTCGTCTCGCGCGGGAGGATCCCCGCGATCCGCAGCGTGACCTCGCGGTCGCCGGCGAGCGCGTGCACCGTTTGGCCGCCGCGCCAGCCGAAGCGGCGCGCGATCCGCGCGCTGACGAACGCGCCGTGGCCGTTGACGAGCACGTTCGGATCGACGCGCTGCTGCGTCTGGGGCGGCGCATCGCCCGGGAGGGGCTGCAGCAGATCGACTCCGAGCACGCGCAGGATCTCGCCGGAGAACGGGTCGGACGGACGCGCCCCGACCGTCACCGCGTCCTCGATCGCGGGCTGGGCGGATTCGACGCCCGAGAGCGCGGCCACGCGCAGGATCGCGCGCTCGTCGAAGCCGCGCCCGACGCCGAGGACCTGCAGGTTGACGTGGTTCGCGATGATGTCGACGCTGGAGGCGAACGAAGCGATCGCGGTGGCGTTGGCGAGATCGATCGCCAGACCGATCGCGACGCCGAGCGCGACCGCGACGAGCGTGACGAGCGCGCGCGGCAGGTTGCCGCGCAACGGCCCGAGCACCAGCGCCCCGAGCAGCGAGCTCATCCGACGATACGGCCGTCCTGCATGCGGATCGCGCGGTCGCAGATCGCCGCCGCGGCGTCGCTGTGCGTCGCCATGAGGATCGTCTGTCCGGCGTCGGCGAACGCGCGCAGGAGCCGCAGGACCGTCGCGCCGGTCTGCGAGTCGAGATTGCCGGTCGGCTCGTCGGCGAGCAGGATCGCCGGACGGTGCACGGTCGCCCGCGCGATCGCGACGCGCTGCTGCTGGCCGCCGGACAGCTCCGCCGGATAGGCGCGCGCCTTCTCCTGCAGCCCCACGCTCGCCAGCGCCGCGGAGACGCGCACGTCGATCTCGTCGCGCGCGACGCGCTGCAGCACGAGCGGGAGCGCGACGTTGTCGGCGACGCGCAGCGCGGGGAGCAGCTGGAAGAACTGGAAGACGGTTCCGACGCGGTCGCGGCGCAGCAGCGTGAGCGCGTCGTCGTCGAGCGCCGTCGTCGCCTGGCCGTCGACGCGCACCTCGCCCGCCGTCGGCAGGTCGACGCAGCCGATCAGGTTCAGGAGCGTCGACTTTCCGCACCCGCTCGGTCCGACGAGCGCGACCATCGCGCCCGCCGCGAGGTCCAGCGAGACGCCGTCGAGCGCGCGCACCGCATCGGCGCCCGTGCCGTACACCTTGACGACCTCGCGCACCGCGACCGGATCGACGCGCGCCGACGGCGGCGCGCCGGCTTCACGGCTCGAGCGCACGAAAGACCAGCGCCGCGTTGATCCCGCCGAACCCGGCGGAGTTGGAGAGGACGACGCGCGGGCTGCACGTCAGACGCTCCCGCGTGAGCGCGAGCGCGCAGTGCGGGTCCGCGTCCTCGGTGTTGACGCTGCGCGGAACGCTGCCGCGCGTGATCGCCAGCAGCGAGAGCACCGCCTCCCAGGCGCCGGTCGCGCCGAGCGCATGACCGTGCTGCCCCTTCGTCGCGGTCACCGGAACCTGCGCCGCGCGCTCGCCGAAGACGTGCTCGAGCGCGAGCGCCTCGCAGCGGTCGCCGAGCGGCGTCGCGCTCCCGTGCGCGTTGACCAGATCGACGTCGTCGGGCGTCTCGTGCGCTTCGCGCAGCGCGCGGCGCATCGCGCCGGCGTTCATCGTCCCGTCGGGGCGCGGCGCCGAGGGGTGGTGCGCGTCGTTGGTCAGGCCGTAGCCGGCGACCTCGCCGTAGATGCGCGCGCCGCGCGCTCGCGCGTCGGCGAGCCGCTCGAGCAGCAGCACGCCGGCGCCCTCGGCCATCACGAACCCGTCGCGCCCGGCGTCGAAGGGCCGGCTCGCGCGCGCGGGTTCGTCGTTGCGCGCCGACATCGCACGAATGACGGTGAACGCGCCGTACACGAGCGGCGAGAGCGGCGCCTCGACGCCGCCGGCGAGCGCGGCGCGCGCGTCGCCGCGGGCGACGGCGCGATACGCATCGCCGATCGCGACCGCACCCGAGGCGCACGAGTTCGCGTTCGCGACCGTCGGTCCGCGCAGGTCGAACTCGAGCGCGACGTTCGAGACCGACGCGCCGCCGAAGACGGAGATCGCCAGCAGCGGCTTGACCGCCTCGAGGCCCCGCGCGCGAAAGACGTCGTGCTGCTCGTCCGCGAACGCCAGTCCCGCGAGCGCGGAGCCGAGGAACACGCCGACGTCGTCGCTCTGCCCGTTCGGCCGATACGCGCCGTCGTCGAGCGCGAGCCGCGCGGCGGCGATCGCGAACTGCGAGAACCGGTCGGTCCAGCGGCGCCGCTTCTCGCTCACGTGCTCGCGCGGCTCGAAATCGTCGATCTGCGCGGCGATCCGCGAACGGTACCCGTCGGTCGAGAAGCGTGTCACCGGCGCGACCGCGACGCGTTCGGAGAGGACGCCGTCCCAAAAGCGCTCGATCCCCGTGCCGAGCGGCGTGACGACGCCGATCCCGGTGACGACGACGCGGTGGCGTTCCTCGTTCACGTGTCCTCCGCCGTTCCCTCGGCGAGGCGCTTCACGGTCGCGAGCGTCTTCGCCGCGACGCCGTGGATGAAGTAGTTCGAGACGACGTGCTCGCCGAGCCACTCCGCCGCGACGGGAAACGCGAACGCAAGCCGGTGCTCGATCGTCACGCGCGTCCCGCGCGCGGTCGGCTCGAAGAGCCACTCGACGTCCATCCCGCGCGTCCACCCCGCGACGTGGTGGAACGCGATGTGCGGGCGCAGCGGATCGTTCGTCTGGCGGGCGACCCAGCGCACCGGAAAGACGTCGCGCCACGCGCTCATCGCCACCGTGCGCGTCGTGCCGTCGTCCTCGAGGACGCGCACGAAGCGGTAATGCGGCAGGATCTGCGGCCACCGTTCGGTCGCCGAGGCGAGCGCGTAGATTCGCGCGGGCGGCGCCGCGATCTCGATCGTGTTGCGGGTGATCGTCACGCCAGCAGTCGTCCGAGGCCCGCGCGGGTGAAGGCGCGCTGCGGCGGGACGACCCCCGAGAGCGCCGCGAGCAGCGTCGCGCCGGCGTCCGGGACCTGTCCCAAACGCGTCGCGGCACGACGCGCGAGCGGCGGCACGTCGATCAGCAGCGCAACGGCGGCGGCGACGCGTCTGCGCCAGGCCAGATCGCGCGCGCGCCATCGCGCGTAGTCGCCGTGCGCGTCGCCGACGATCGCGGCGGCGGCACGCTCGGCCCCGGTCAGCGCGAGGAAGATCCCCTGACCGGTGAACGGATCGAGAAACCCCGCCGCGTCGCCGACCAAGAGCGCGCCGGGAGCGACCGCACGTCGTACCGCGTGCGCGAGCGGCCCGACCGAGACCCGCGGCCCCAGCCGCACCGCGTCCGCGAACGAGCGCACCCCACGCCCGAGCGAGGCCGCCGCGCCGCCGACGCCCTCGTCGACGTCGGCCGACCAGCGCGCGAGCCGGTCCTTCCCGACGACGACCATCACGTTCGCGCGCTGTGGATCGAGCGGGTTGAGTGCGAAATAGGCCCCGCCGCCGACGTACATCTCGACGTGCTCGTCCAACCCCGTGAACCCGCCGTAGTGGCCGCCGATCGCGAAGCGCCCGCCGCGCCGCGGCGCGGACGCCAAGCCGAGCTTGCGGGCGACGACCGAGCCGATCCCGTCGGCGCCGACGACGACGCGCGCGCGCCGCTCGCGTGGCGCGCCGTCCTCGTCGCGCAGCCGCACCCCCGCGCAGCGGCCGTCGGCGAAGAGCAGTTCCTCGACGCGACCGCGTTCCAACGACGCGCCGGCGGCGAGCGCCGCGTCGAGCAGCAGCGCGTCGAGGACCTCGCGCGCGCACGCGAGCGCGAGGCCCGGAAACGCGAGCGCGACCGGCGCGACCGCCGGCGCGACCAGCCGCACCCCGCGCAGCGGTGAGGAGACGGCCTGCACGGCGGAGAGCAGGCCGAGTCGGTCGAGCGCCGCGACGGTACCACCGTTGAGGTACTCGCCGCAGACCTTCCGGCGCGGAAAGCGCGCCCGCTCGACGATCCGCACGTCGCGGCCGGCGCGCGCCAGCAGGAGCGCGGTCGCGCTTCCCGCCGGTCCGGCGCCGACGACGACGACGTCGTTCACGGAATGGACGGCTCGTCGCTGAGCATCATGCGAAAGAAGGGTTCCCTGTGCACGCGCGCGCTCCGCCAACCGGCGCCGCGCGCCAGCGCGAGCGCCTCGTCCGGCGTGTAGGCCCGCCGCACCGAGAGCGGCGCGTCGTGACGGGTAAGCCGGTTGCGCGAGGTCCGCGACCAGAGCCACGTCCCCGCGAACGCGAGCGGGGAGCGGCGCAGATCGCAGACGAGGGGGGTCACGCGAGCGACCCGCCGCAGCTCGCGCAGCAGCGCGCCGGCCGCGGGCGGGTCGAAGTGGTGCAGGGTCAGGGTGCAGGTGACGACGTCGAAAGAACCGTCCTCGAACGGGAGGCGCTCGCCGTCGGCGTGGACGAAACGCAGCGCGGGCTCGTCGCCGGCCGCCGCGCGCGCCAGTGCGAGCATCGCCTCGCTGCGGTCCAGGCAGGTGACCTCGAGCGCGGCCCCCCGGCGCCGCGCCTCGCGGACGAGGCGCAGCGGGATGTCGGCAAGGCCGCTCCCGACGTCGAGGACCCGCCGTACCGGCAGACGGCGAAGCGCGCGCGCGACCGGCGCCGCCCCACCCAAGGCGGCGTTCGCGAAGGCGATGTCGCGCAGGTTTGCGGCGAGCTCGTCGACGTCGTCGACCGGCTCGTCCATCAGCTCACGAGCCCCGCTCAGCCGCTCCAACCGTCAGCTCCCGACCCCGGCTCGGGACGCGCGTCGGAACTACTTCTTATAGAACTCGGCGTTGATCTCGATGAAGTTCTTCCACTTCTCGGGGACGTCGGAGTCGGCGTAGATCGCCTCGACCGGGCACGCCGAGACGCAGGCGCCGCAGTCGATGCACACTTCGGGATCGATGAAGAGCTGTTTGTCGTCATCGCCCCCATGGATGCAGTCGACCGGACACACGTCGACACACGATTTGTCCTTGGTGCCGATGCAGGGTTCGGTGATGACGTAAGCCATAGCGGGGGAGGGGTTGCGCGAGGGCGGGCGCGGCTCCTACCGACAAAAGCCGCATACGCCCGTCTTCCAGAAGACGGGCGGCGGCGGTGATCCCGGAACGCGGTGCTCAGTAGGTCGCGCGGCGTCCCGAGATCGCACGCAGGATGAACAGGAGGATGACCGCGCCCACGAAGGCGACGATGATGCTCCAGATGTTCAGCCCGGTCGTTCCCGTGTGACCGAACGCGTTGAAGACGAACCCGCCGATGAAGGCACCGATGACGCCGATGATGATGTCACCAAGGATGCCGCCCGGCCCTTCGCCCGGCACGACGTACTTCGCGAGGAACCCCGCGATCAGACCCACGATCAGCCAGCTGATGATATCCATGTGTCGGTTCTGCCCTTTCCTGTCTCGCCGGTAACGGCAACCCCGTACCGCCCTCGCTCAGCGTGTTCCCCTGGGTGATTTCTGCGAAACGGGGCACTGGACGGTCGGCCGGTACGTTGCTCAGCTATGAGAACGTTCACGTTGGCGGCGACCGCGCTCGCAGTGCTCGCCGCACTCGCCCCCGCCGCGGCGCAAACGACCGCGCAAACGACGGCGCAAGCGGCGTTCGGGCCGACACTCACCGTCACCGGACGCGCCAGCGTCGACCGCATGCCGGACGAGGCCGTCGTCGCGTTCGCGATCATCACCGACGACGCGAACGCGGGTCGCGCGACCTCCGCGAACAACACGGCCTACAATACGCTCGTCACACGCCTGGGCGGACTGGGCTTGGGTCCCTCGGCGCTCAAGACGACCGGATTCGACGTCGCGTACAACCCGCGTCCGGCGCAGCCGAATCCGCAGTTCGCGCAGCGTTACGGCTACGTCGTCACGCGTTCCGTCAGCGTGACGACGACGCGCACCGATCAGGTCGGCGCGGTGATCGACGCAGCCGTCGCGGCCGGCGTCACCAACGTCAACACGGTGACGTTCGGCCTGCACGACCGGAGCGGCGCGTATCGCGCTGCGCTCGGCGCCGCAGTCGCCGACGCGCAGGACCAAGCGCACGCGCTCGCCGACGCCGCGCACGTGCGGCTGGGCCGGATTCAGCGGATCTCGCCGATCGGTCCCGTCGTCCCCGGCCCGCGACCGCTCAACGTGGCGTTCAGCCGGGTCGCACCGGCCGCTCCTCCCGTCCCCACCGAGGTTCAGCCCAGCGACCTGAGCGTCCAGGCCAGCGTGACGATCACCTACCAGATCGCACCCTGATCCGAAACCGCCCCCGCATGCCGGGGGTAGGAACGAAGAGATGACCACCACGTGCGAGGTCTGCCGCGCGAAACCGGCAACGGTCCGCGACTACGCCCTACGCGCCGGCCGCTGGACCGACGCCGAGTTGTGCGAGGACTGCGCGCGGCGACGCCGCCGGGCGCCGTTCGCGATCCTGGGCGCCGCCGCGGCGGCGGCCGCCCTCGTCGGCGGCGCCGCCGTCGCGCTCGAGAACCTCAGCCGGCGCGAGAATCCAGGAACCGACCTCGGCCGCGACCTCGGCCGCGTCTTTCGCGGTCCCTCGACGCTCGGGCAGTACTCGCGCGATCTGACGGACGCGGCGCGCAAGGGCGAGCTCGATCCGGTGATCGGCCGCGACGAGGAGGTCGAGCGCGTCGTCTCGATCCTCGCGCGCCGCAGCAAGAACAATCCCGTGCTGATCGGCGAGCCCGGCGTCGGCAAGACGGCTATCGCCGAAGGCCTCGCCTTGCGCATCGTCAATGGCGACGTGCCCGAGTCCTTGCGCAACAAGAAATTGATGGCGCTCGACATGGGTTCGCTCATTGCCGGCGCCAAGTTTCGCGGCGAGTTCGAA